>CAXBJY010000009.1:0-98894 GCA_963976285.1 uncultured Gammaproteobacteria bacterium | reverse complement strand
TCGACGGGGTCACGATCAATGGTGACGTGTTCTCCGCGAACAGTATCAGCAACACAATCGTGAACGGGCTGACCCTGAACGGCACATGGACGCTCGCCAGCGCCGGTGCACTGACGGATCTGGCTTTCACCGGTGCGCAGACAATCGGCGGCAACGCGACGATCGTCATGAGTGGTCACACGAACAACCGGATCTTGAACAACAACACGATCACGACGATCGGCGCGAACACGACCATCCGCGGCGCCGGCCAGCTCGGCGCGAACTCGGGCGGTTTCGATAACCAGGGCACGATCCTCGCCGAGGGCGGCAGCGCGCTCGTGATCGATGTGAACGCACTCGGGTTCGCGAACAACGGGAGCCTGAATGCGCAAGGTACCGGCGGCCTGCGCATCACCGGCGCCACCGTCTTCGCGAACAACACCGCGATCGACATCGATAGCGGCTCCGCGCTGCTCGTCGACGGCAGCTCGCGCATCAACGGCGGACTCATCAACCTCGGCGCCGGGGTCGCAGCGGATCTTCGAGGCACGACGCTCGACGGGGTCACGATCAATGGTGACGTGTTCTCCGCGAACAGTATCAGCAACACAATCGTGAACGGGCTGACCCTGAACGGCACATGGACGCTCGCCAGCGCCGGTGCACTGACGGATCTGGCTTTCACCGGTGCGCAGACAATCGGCGGCAACGCGACGATCGTCATGAGTGGTCACACGAACAACCGGATCTTGAACAACAACACGATCACGACGATCGGCGCGAACACAACCATCCGCGGCGCCGGCCAGCTTGGTGCAAATACCGGTGGCTTCGTCAATGAGGGAACGCTTATCGCCGATGGCGCGGGCAGCGCACTCTTCATCAACGTGAATGCCCTTGGCTTCGAGAATCGCGCACGCGTCATCGTCAGCGGCGGCGCGGGGCTCACGAGTATCGACGACTTCCGCCAGAGCGCCGGCGAGACCACCGTGGATACGCAAATGCGAATTAATCCGGGACGTCTGTTGCGGCTCGAAGGCGGAGAACTGAACGGCAGCGGCACGATCATCGGCGACGTGAACAACTCGGGCGGCAGCGTGAACGCGGGCAATTCCCCCGGCACCCTGACGATCGACGGCGACTATACGCAAACACCGGGCGGCACCCTGCTCGTGGAGATCGCCGGCTCCGCGCCGGGGCAGTTCGATGTCCTTGCGATCACCGGTGCCGCGTCACTCGCCGGCACGATCGCGGTCGACCTGCTCGGGGCACCGACGTTCGCGGTCGGCCAGTCATTCGATGTCCTGATTGCGGCATCCATCGCGAACAACTTCGCGAATTCGAGCATCGATGCCGGCTTCGCCACGTTCGATGTGTTGATCGTCGACGGGATCAGCGAGGATATCGTGCGACTGACGGCGACGAGCGTCAGCGCCGTGCCGCTACCGCCGGCGGCCTGGCTGTTCGCCGCCGCGCTCGTGACCCTCGGGGTTACGCGACGATCGGCCGGCGCCGCCGCGTAAAGACGGCTGCCTAGTCGCCCCGGCGCGCGCGGGAATTGCGTGCGCGAAGCACGATCATTATCGCCGCGACATCGAGCACGATGCCCACCGCGATCAGCGACCAGGCGACGGCCGGTGAGGTGAGTTGCGGTACGGTCCCGGGTTGCAGCAGCGCGAGCGCGCCGGCACCGAGAAACAGCATCGCCACCGTGCTCAAGCCGATACCCATGAGCGGGAACGTCACGGCTGCAGCTTTTGGATCCGCGCTCGAGGATGCGTGCCCGACGCGACTCATTCGCCGTCTACCGAAACGACGGGCTGGGTTTCCGAGTCGCCCACGAGCACGGTCATCAGGTTCGTGATCAGACGCACCCGATCAGCCGGCGACAATTCAACGACCCCGTCGGATTCGAGCCGGTCGATGCCAAGCTTCACCATACTGACCGCGCCTTCGACGATTTGCGTGCGCGCGGCGACGACGGCTACGGCCTGCTGCCGCCGCAACATCGCGCCGGCGATCTCCGAGGCATACGCAAGGTGCGAAATGCGCGCTTCGAGAATTTCGAGGCCGGCAAGCGCGCAGTGCGCCTGGATGCTTTCGACGAGCATGCGCGCGACCGTGTCGAGATCGCCGCGCAGCGAATTGCCGCCGGTTTCATCGCCGTCGTAGTAACGTTCACTGACAACCTGTCGCACCGCGGATTCACTCTGCATCGTCACGTAGTCGATATAGTCTTCGACATCGAACGTCGCCCGCGCCGTATCGTACACCCGCCAGACGATCACGGCCGCAACCTCGATCGGATTCCCGGCGAGGTCGTTCACCTTCAGCGTCGGGGTGGTCAGATTGTGCGCGCGCAGCGAGATCCGGGATTTACTGTAGAACGGATTGACCCAGAAGAATCCGTCCTGGCGCACGCTGCCGGCGTACTTGCCGAAGAACGTCATCACCGCCGCCTTGTTCGGCTCGAGGACGAGAAAGCCTTTTACGAGGAAGAACACGAGCGGCACGGCGAGAATTCCCGTTACCCCCGGCTCCGCGCCACGCACGATTACGGGCCCCATGATCGACCAGCCGGTCCACAATGCAAACCCGAGCCATAACGGCAGCGCGATCCAGCCGGACAGCGCATTCGCGGTACTTTCGTGAATTCTTTCCGACATCTGCTCGTGTCCCCCGGACATGAAACCGTTTCGTTGTCGACGTTAGCGGTTATTCACAAGCAAAGCTTGATCGGCGTCGGCGGAGTCGCCCACGCTTTGACCCGGATTTTTTCGCGCCCGATACCGGGTTCCCCGGGCTCCCGAGAACTACGCTCCCGGGTTACATGGTCTAGCGGCATACCACCTCGAACGTAATCGATTCACGCCTGGGATTCCGCTTCGTCCCCGACTTGCCTTTGACCAGGCTGTCGGACATGCCGCTCGCCGTGGCCCCACCCGGAGTAAGGTCGAGGTCCTCGAATTCCGCCGAGATATCCAGATAACCTTCAGCCGTCGTTTCATGGATCGTCAGCAAGAATGTCTGCTTGCCCGACCTCAAACCGCTTACATTGATGTCACCGGGTTCTTTCCCCGCGTATTTCGAAAACGCGAACTCAGCCGCGTCACCCGCGTTTTCACACGTAACCGCTTGTTCGATTTCGCGTGTACCCACAGTCGCCGTGAACACACTGCCGCCGGAGGCTCCCGCGCTGGCGGCATCATCGCCACTGCCACAGCCTGCCAGCATGAAGATGAGTATTATTGTGGTCGGTTTTTTCATCGTTTCCCCGGTGATCAGATCTCCAGTGTCCTGAACATGTTTTCGGACACGCCACGAATTTGTTTAGTCGTAAATTTACCTGCGGCGGGGAAAAGTCCGCGGAGAACTGCTGAACTTCGTGCTGCCATGCGTTCGTGGAACGGTTAGTGGTAGCGGGTGAACGGCGCGGCCGGCTTTCGGGGGAGGCGGCTTTCCGGCGTCGCTCGTTCAGCGTCGACGAACACAACGGTCCGGGTCTCCGACGCGCACCGGCAGGGCCAGCACGAGCCGTGAACCGTGGCCGGGATTGTCATTCGCGGCGGATTGCTGGTAGAACGAACGCAAAATGAAACGCGGCGCCATGAGCGCCGGCCGGTACGAACGGAGACTCCCATGGATTACGCTACGATCAACATTGAAAAAGACGGCGCCGTCGACTGGCTCACCTTGAACCGGCCCGATCGTCTCAATACGATCAATCCGGCGATGTGCGATGAACTGCAGCATTATTTCGCTTCGCTGCAGTTCAACCACGACGTGCGGGTTGTCATGCTGCGCGGTGCCGGTCGCGCATTCTGCGCCGGCTACGATCTGAACGATGCCGCCGGAGTCAGCGCCGGCCCGGTCGCCGGCATGCGCTTTCAGCGACAGGTGAGCGAAGTCTACCTGCGTATGCAACGTGCTCCGCAAGCGATTATCTGCCTCGCGCACGGTGCAACGACGGGCGGCGGCCTCGCGTTCCTGCTCGCCTCCGATGTGCGTATCGTCACCCCCGACGTAAAGATGAACGTGGCGATGGTCAAGGTTGGCCTCACGGGCTGCGATGTCGGGATCAGCTACTTCCTGCCGCGTGCGGTCGGCCAGTCCGTGGCCGCCGAATTGATGATGACGGGCCGCTTCATCGAAGCACCCCGCGCGCTGCAGCTTGGACTCGTTTCGGAAATCGTCGCAGCCGAAGAACTCGAAAACGCCGGCCGCGCGATGGCCGAGGACATGCTGAAAACCTCACCGATGGGCTTGCGCCTGACGAAAGAAGGTCTGCGCCTCGCGATCGACGCGCCGAGTCTCGACGCCGCCGTGGCACTCGAGGATCGCGGGCAGATCCTGTGCGCGAGCGCCGGTTTCTTCGATGAAGGGATCAGCGCGTTCAAGGAAAAACGTCCCGCGCACTACGCCGACGACTGAACAGCGGCCGCCGCACGGCAACCAGCTGATGCGTCACCCGGTCCTCGCTATCGGTGTATTGATCCTGGCGGGCGAAGTGATTTTCGCCCTGCCGTTTCATATTCCGCGCTTCTTTCGCGCGAGCCTGCTCGAAGTATTCGCGTTGTCGAACGCGGACCTCGGCGACGTGTTTGCGGTGTACGGCGTGACTGCGATGATCGCGTACTTTCCCGGCGGTGCGATCGCCGATCGCTACCCGCCACACAAGCTCATGTCGCTGTCATTGTTCGCGACCGCACTCGGCGGCATCTATCTCGCCACGATACCCGGTTACCGCGGTTTGTCCGTGTTGTTCGCGTACTGGGGCGTCACGTCGATTCTGCTGTTCTGGGCCGCGCTGATCCGCGGTACCCGGGAATGGGGCGGCGACCGCGCCCAGGGTCGCGCATTCGGCATCCTCGACGGCGGACGCGGACTTGCGGCCGCGGCACTCGCGAGCATCGCGGTACTCGTTTTTGCCGGCGCGCATGTCGCCGATCCGACCACTGTCGATCCCGCGACCCGCCGCGCCGCGTTCATCGAAGTCATCACGTTCTACACGGTGGTGACGTTCGTCGTCAGCGCACTGGCGTACTGGTTCGTCCCGCGCCCGAGCCAGCGCGCGATCGCGCGGGCCTCGCCGCTCGCGAACATAAGCGAAGTGATGGCGAATCCTCTCGTGTGGGCGCAGGCACTCATCGTCGTGTGTGCTTACTGCGGCTACAAGGGGCTCGACAACTACTCCCTGTATGCTGTCGACGTGCTCGGCATGAGCGAAGTCGACAGCGCCGCGTTCACCGCGAATTGCGCTTATCTGCGCCCGCTCGGTGCCGTCGCCGCCGGCTTCATCGCCGACCGCTGCAGCGCGAGCCGGGTCATGCTGGCGCTGTTCGTGCTGCTCGGTTTGAGCTTTGGTCCGCTGTCGGTCGCGGTACCGGAGCCGGGTGCGAGCGGCGTGATCGTGGCCAATATCCTGCTCAGTTTTGCCGGCGTCTACGCCCTGCGTGGCGTGTACTTCGCACTCCTCGAGGAGACGCACGTGCCGCAGCACGTCACCGGGACCGCCGTCGGTCTCGTGTCGCTCGTTGGCTATACACCGGACGTCTTTTTTGCGGCCATCGGCGGTCGTCTGATCGACGGCAGCCCGGGAGTGACCGGGCATCAACACTACTTCGCCTTCGTCACGTTGATCATGCTCGCGGGTGCCGCCATGACGGGACTGTTGATGTTGCTGACCCGGCGCCGGCAACGCCTGGCCGCTGATTCGGGATAGCCCGGATCCACGCGCGAGGGCTCGCGCGATGAACGCTTGCGGGTGCGTTAAAGGTCGGCGTATTGCGTCTTCAGTGCGCGTGCGATCACGACATTCTGGATTTGCGTCGTACCATCGAGGAACTGCGCCATTTTCGCCGCCGCGAGATGGCGCGCCAACGGATACGCGGCATCGTACCCCGCCGCGCCCATCGCCTGCATACATTCGGCGACGCCGTCGAATGCGGCACGGGTCGCGAATTTTTTCGCATGCGCCGCCGCCAGTGTCGGATCGTCACCGCGCTCCGCGCATCGGATGGCATCACGGGTGAGCGCGGCGGCGGCTTCGAGATCGGTCGCGACTTCGGCGAGCAGCCAGTTCAATCCCTGAAATTCCAGGGTCGAACGACCGAACGCCTGGCGTTCACCGGCGTAGCTCACGGCGATGCGGAGACTTTCACGCAACATGCCGCAACACATCGCGGCGACATTGATGCGCGCCGTGTTGATACCGGCCATGGCACCGCGAAACGCGGCCCCGGGCGCGAGGATCATTTGCTCCCGCGTGACGCGGCAGCCATCGAAATGGAATGCCCCGGTACCGAGCGCATGGCCACGCATCAGATCATAGGGATCGGATTGCCGGATCCCGTCCGCATCCGCGTCGACGAGGAACGCCGCAATACCCTTCGCGCCGCTGCCGGGCTCGGTCTGCGCATACACGCTGAGCACGTCGGCCGACATCGCATTGCTGATCCACGCCTTGTCGCCGCTGAGACGCCAGCCGTCGCCGTCCGGCACGGCAACGGTCTCGATCGCCTGGGCATCGCTGCCCGCATTCGGCTCGGTCAGCAGAAATGCGCCTACCTTGCGCCCGCGAATCATCTCGTCGAGATAACGCTCGATCTGCGCGGCCTCACCGAACGTGGCGATAAACGCGGCGAGGTTGTTGTGCACGACGAGCGCGAACGCGGTATTCATGCACGCACGGCTGAGCGTTTCCATCACCGCCGCCATACCGCCGACCCCGAGACCGCGACCACCGTGTGCAAGCGGCACCATCAATCCGCACAGGCCCGCGTCACCGGCCCGTTCAAACGCGTCATACGGCACGCGCCCGAGACGCTCCCAGTGTTCCGCGTTCGGCGCGATCACGCTCGTTGCGAACTCCCGTGCCGTCGCGACGGCCGCGTTTTCGGCGGAGTTACTCACCGGGGCCGGCTCAGAACGTCCACTCTTCCGTGTACGGCCGGATCTCGATCTCGTTGCTCCAGGCCGAACGCGGTTGCCGGTGGACCCACAGATAGCTTTCCGCGACGTCATCGGTGTTCGACATCTGCTCCGGCTTGATCTTGTCGCCGTAGTACTGTCGCACGAGCGGTACGTCGAGCGCGCAATCGAGCCGTACATGCACGACATGAACACCGTCGCGCGCATACGCTTTCGCGAGACTCTGCGCGAGAGCGCGCAAACCAAACTTGCCGATCGCATACAAGGGATTCGTACCGGAACCGCGCAGCGCCGCCGTCGCGCTCGAATAGATCACGGTCCCGGCGCGCCGCTCGATCATTGCCGGCATCACGGCACGCGCGGCGGCGTGCGCACCGACAACCTCGATTTCGTAGATATCACGCATCTCCTGGTACGTCATATCGAGCGGCGGTTTCGCATTCATACCACCGCGGACGTTGTAGATCAGGACGTCGATCGGCCCGATTGCCGAAGCCGCGGCCCGCAGACCCTGCTCCACCGTTTCCGGCTGCATCGCATCGACCTTGTAAAATTCCACGACGGCGTCCGGCGCCGCTTCACGGGCCGCCGCATGGGCGGCGGCGCTGCCGGTTTCGGAGCGTGACATGAGCGCGATGTCGAAACCGTTCGCGGCGAATTTTCGCGCCAACGACTGACCGAGACCGTCACCCGCGCCGATGATCGCGCATACCTGTCTGCTCATAATGCTGCTCCTGTTTGTGGTGCGCCGAAGCGGCGACTATTTCGGTCCAAAAGCGAGAAACACGTTGCCCGGCAGCCCCCACAAACCGTAACCAGAGCCAAAATAAACCCAGCCATCGACCACGGTCACCCCGGCGCCCTTAATCGAACCGCCTTTTGCCGCAACGTTATTCACGGTTTCGAACGCGCGTTTCGTATCGTAATCCCAGATCACCTTGCCGTCGGCAGGATCGTAGGCGCGCATGTGCCCGTCCATGGAACCGGAGAAAATCACGCCCGGGATCAGCGTCGCGGCGGCCGGTTGTCCGGCGTTGCAACCCGGCAGCTCGAGGCAGTCCGGTTCCGCCGCCGGGGTGTTCCACACTTCCGTGCCATCGGCGATGTTCACCGCGTAGATCCCGCCGGCGTGACCGGGCGTGCTTTTCGTTTCCCAGACGTCGGAGATCGGCACGTAGACGTGCCTGTCGTCGGCGGCGAAGCCCCATTCGATACCGCCGAGCACCCCGCCGGGCGACAGGCGCTTCTGCCACAGGATTTCGCCCTGCTTATCCGGATCGAGTGCGTGCAGGACGCCGGATTTCTGGCCCGCGAGCAGCACGCGACGCCCGTCCGGCAACGTACGCAGGATCGCCGACGAACCAAAATCGACATCGGGCCCGCAACCTTCCTGCGCCACCGGGTCGGCGTTCGGCGCCGTGCACGCCGCCGTGAATGCGTCATCCGGGAACGTCTGTACGTACCATTTGATTTCGCCGGTCTCGAGATCCATCGCGATGATCGAATCGCTCGTTTTCGACGCCGGTGCGGAATAACTGTCGCCGGTCGTGACATACAACACGCCGGCTTGCGGATCGATCGTCGGCTGCGACCACACGGCTACCCCCGACGGTCCCCACAGTTGCACCCCGGTCGTCGTCTTCTTCGTCGCTACGAGCGGCTCGAGTACGGTCGAGCTTTTCCACACGCGTTTACCCGAGGCGATGTCGTAGGCGAGCACACTGCCGCGAAACGTGCAGCATTCGTAGGTTACCGAGCCGCCGGCGAGTTCCTCGAACGACGCGACCCCGACATAGACCCGGTCGTTGTAAATTTTCGGCGAACCGGTCACGAGCGCCCAGTCGTGGTCGTCGACCTTGTCTTTCCACACGAGCTCACCGGAGTTCGCGTCAACGGCGTAGAACCACGCCTTGCGATCGCCGGCCAGCAACACGAAACGGCCGTCGTCGAGCTCGGTGATCAGGATCGCGCCGCGCACCGCGTCGGCCGTGTCGAACTTCCAGTGCGCGCAGCCCGTGCGTGCATCGAGCGCGTAGATGCCACCGTTCGGTCCGCCCACGTAGATGCGTCCACCGGCGACGGCCGGTTGCGTCGTCACCGTCGTCGCACCGGCATAACCGAGCGCCCATTTCAGTTCGAGATTACCGAGATCGGCGGCCGTGAGGCCGGCGCGATCGCCGGGCTGGAAGTGCGTGTTGTCGAGATCGAGCCCCCAGCCCGACCAGTGTGGCTGCGTGAGCGCGTCTCCCGGCAACGGCGGTGACGCGGCGCATTGCGTCAGGCTCTCGGCACGCTTCTGCTCGGCCACCGTGCCCCACTCGATCTTCGAGGCGTAGATCGCGACCGCTCGTTTTTCAATTTCGTTGAGCGCCGCCGATTGCATGACCATGAGGCCTTCGCTCAGCGCCTTGAAAATAGTCTCCGGCGGGAGTTCCGACATTTGCGCCGGGGTCATCGCGCGCGGGATCGGATTGTCACTGTGGCAGTTACTGCAGACCCGCTCAAACGCATGGCGTCCGATCGCGCGATCCTCGTCGGCGCTAGCGACGAGGTTCGCTGCCAATAAAAACATCATGCTGAACATTTGAGTGAGACGCTGCGCCATCGGCTATATGCTCCTTCGAACCGCGGTCGTGAAAACAGCGCAACATTCTAGGGGGTGCCTCCGCGCAAAACCATCGGCATACCCGCGCCTGCACGATCGCGTGAACGCCGGTTCCGCAACGGACTCGTATGTTGCACTGCGATTTCCGACGGCGGGAACGCGCGAGCCCGCGGGCTTCCGGTTACACTGGCTTGTGCATAATGATCCCGCCCCCGGCGCACTATTTTCCAAGGAGTTTCGAATATGAAAGCACTCGTCAGTCATACCCCCGGTGGACCCGACACCCTCGTGCTCGAGGATGTTGCCGTACCCGAGCCGGGACCTGGCGAAGTCCGGATCCGCGTGCGGGCATGCGGCGTGAACTATCCCGACACCCTGATCATCGAGGACAAGTACCAGTTCAAACCCGAACGTCCGTTCTCACCGGGTGGTGAGGCCGCGGGAGAAATCGACGCGATCGGCGCCGACGTCACCGGCTTCAAAGTCGGCGATCCCGTGATCGCACTCGTCAGCTGGGGCGGTATGGCCGAATATGTCGTAACGCAGGGTTCGAAGTGCCTGCCGATGCCCGCCGGCATGCCGTTCGACGAAGCCGCGGCATTCATCTTTACGTACGGCACGTCGTACTACGCGTTGAAACAGCGCGCGGCGCTGCAACCGGGACAATCCTTGCTCGTACTCGGCGCGGCCGGTGGTGTGGGACTCGCCGCGGTTGAACTCGGCGCGGCGATGGGGGCGCGCGTGATCGCCGCGGCTTCGTCACAGGCAAAGGTTGATCTCGCCTGCGAACACGGCGCGGATACCGGCATCGTCTACCCCACCGGCACGCTCGATCGTGATACGGCAAAAGCGCTGTCGAATGAATTCAAGCAGGCGTGTGGTGGCGGTGCGGATGTCGTGTACGACGCTGTCGGCGGCGCCTATGCCGAAGCCGCGCTGCGTGCGATCGCGTGGGAAGGTCGCTTCCTCGTCGTCGGCTTTCCCGCCGGGATCCCGAGTATTCCGCTCAATCTCGCGCTGCTCAAGGGGTGCCAGATCGTCGGCGTGTTCTGGGGTGCGTTCGCGGAACGCGACCCGGCGGAAAACCAGCGCAACGGTGCCGAACTCGTGGCGATGTATGCCGACGGGAAAATCCGGCCGTACGTATCCGCGCGCTATCCGCTCGCCGAAGCCGGTCGCGCGATCAGCGATCTCGCGGAGCGCCGCGCGATGGGCAAAGTTGTAGTCATGATCGATTGAACAGGAGAAATTCTTATGGCCGGAGTCGGTTCCAGGGTTGTCTTCGAAGACGACAAAATCAAGGTTTGGGAATTCAATCTCGAACCGGGTGAACAAACGCCCGTACACACGCACGAAATGGATTACATCTTCTATGTGATCGACGGCACTACGCTCGAAGTGTTCGACGCGGACAACAAATACCTCGGCCCGATCGAGGTGAAAGACGGTGACGTCGTGCCGCTGCGTCTCGAAGGCGACGAACTCGTCGTGATCGGAAACGAGTCGCAGCGCATACCGGCCACGCACTCGGCGCGTAACGGCGGCCCGAACCGTTACCGCGAGGTCCTCGTCGAGAAGAAGGCCGGCTAGTGATCACGGTCCCGCTGTTCTCAAACCGCGGGGCACGGACGAAGGCTCGGGTTTGGCACATGATGCCGGTCCCGCGGTCGCGGTTTCCCGGTTTGACGCACTCGAATTCAGTAATACCAGCGCGCGCCGTCCGGCGGGTCGCTCGGACCGAACAGGAACTGCAGGACGCGACGCGGCTGCGCCGAATCCGACGGCGGCGAGGCCTGTAACAACAACGGACTGAAGACGATCGCGCCGCCACGCGGGGCGTTGCACGTAACGCGTTCGGCGTCGACATCGGCGCCGGTATGCGATCCCGGCACGACGGACAATCCGCCGTCGCCGTTCGCCCGGTCGTCCATGTGCACGCGTACCACGAGCATCGTGGTCAGCAACTCGCGGGTTGCGCGCGCATGCGCGATACCCTGCCGGTCCGTCCAGTTCGAAAATTGCGCGCTGTCGCAACGGGCGGCCAGCGGGACGTGGAGTTCGCGATGCAGGCGAGGCGCCCGCTTCGATTCGGCCTCGTTGCGGAAGTACGTGCACAAAACCGGCCGCGAAGCGAGATACAGCAAGCGCAGCTTCAACAGCCGGTGGCGGATTACATGGGCGAGCAAGCGACACCACTCGCGATCGAGGAAGCGGCGATCGCCCTCGGCCGCGACGTCGATCCCGCGCAGGGATTCATCGACCCGATCGATTTCATCGGCTTGCAGCAGATCGTCGATGACGACGTAACCGTCGATCGCGATACGCGCGACACTGCGGTTCTGCTTGTCGATCGACGAATCCATCCGCCGACGTTAGCACGAACCGATCCCGGATTGCTGCCCGGCGCCCGGCGTGCGCGGCACGGTCATGATGGCGTGCAGTGTCTCGGCGATGCGGGTCTGATCGCGGCGGTGATTCGCGGCGAGTACCGCGCAAAATGCCGCGGCGCCGGCACACAGCATGCTGAGTTCACCGAGTCTGCCGGCGGCGCGCCCGGCAAGGACATTCAGCAATACGTTCGCGAACACGGCCAGCGCTACCGGGTAGCCGAGAAAATACAGCGACCAGTCGCTGTCGAATTTCCCGGTCATCACGGTGCCGCTTTTCGTTGTCAGCACGGTGCCGCGAAACGTCGCCCGCCACGGGATCGAAAAGCGGGCGCGGGTGACCGTGACGACGAACTGGTGCGTCGTTACCCGTCCGCCGAGGCCGAGCCTGCCCCCGACCGGTCCGTCGACGAGTTCCGTCAGACGTTGCCAGACGGTTTGCCGCGGGACATCGCTACGCAGCTCCACCCTCTGTCACCCGCGGTTCATCGCTCCTGCGGCGGCACGTGCCCGACCGCGGCGCGCAGCGTTGCGTGGGCATGCAGATCCTTTGGCCGGTGGATCACCGTCGTACTCGCGGGATAGCTGCCGAGAAAGTTACCGTTGCGTCGATCCGTCGCCGGCCGCACCGGGCGGGCGACGAGATTGCCGCCGCAATTCGGGCAACAGTCGCCGAAATGCCGTTCGACACAGGGGCGACAAAACGTGCATTCAAAACTGCAGATCAGCGCCTCGGTGGACGCCGGCGGCAGGGCCCGGTTGCAGTGCTCGCACGTGGGTCTCAATTCAAGCATTTGCGGTCTCCGTTGATCGTCCACGACCGGCTGCCGGTCATCGCGCGCAGTTCCGCGCCACGGTTACGGCAAAACGGCCGTGTAATGTTCGACACTCGGGAACGGCTCATAGAAGTGATGCAGCAGATCTTTCCAGCGCGCGTAATCGGGTCCGCCACGGAAGCCCCGGGTATGCGCCTCGAGCGTTTCCCAGCGAACGAGGAGTACATAGCGGTGCGGATTTTCGATACAGCGTTGCAACTCGTGATCGATATAGCCGGCCTGGGCCGCGATGATCGTCTGCGCGATGGCAAACGCGCGTTCGAATTCCGCCTCGCGCTCGGGGATCACGTCGAGCAGCGCAAGTTCCAGGATCATCGTCCCGCCTCCTTCATCGTGGTTCATACCCGGGCTCCGCGCCCGGACGTCGCGCTACAGCGGCCACAGGGCGATGCCGCGCAGCATGAACAACACCGCGAGCGCAGCGCACGCAATCCCGGTGAACAGTTTTGACGGCTGCATGCCGTGGTCCCGGATCTCCCGGAACGCGATGAACGCGCCGATCGCGGTCACGAAAAACGCAAACTCGGCGACGATGAGCCGCGTGAGCAGCGGCAGCATCGTGGCCCCGGCGACGGACACGCCCCCGAGTACGATACCGAATCCGAGCGCGATGAAAGGGAACTGTCGGGTTTGCATGGTCGCTCAGCGCGGGGTGGATTTTGAAACCCCGAGTCTGCCAGTATCGCGGCACGACGGCGAGCCCGCACGCACCGACCGCGGCATCCGCGTGACAGAATCACCCGCGAACATTGCGCTTGCCGGCGCGGACGTGCGGCCAATTGAACCTCGAGGAATCACAGTATGACCCGGACAACCAGCGATCAACCGGCCCCCCCGACCTATGCCAACGCGTTGATCACCGGGGCGAGCCGCGGGATCGGACGCGCCGTTGCGCGGCAACTCGCGGCCCGTGGCTACCGTGTGTTTCTGCTCGGTCGTGACCGCGCCGCACTCGACGCGGTGGCCGCGGCCTGTCCACCGGCGAGCGCCGCGACCATCGCGGGCGACCTGCGTGACCCGGCGTTTATCGCCACGGCGATCCGGGACGCGACCGCGTTCATGGGCACGATCGATGTGCTCATCAATAACGCCGGGGCGGCGGTCCATGGTCCCGTGCAGGATGCCGATATGGATGCATGGCGCGATCTGCTCGAGGTGAACTTCATGGCGACGGCCAGTCTGACCCGCCAGGTACTGCCCGGCATGCTTGAACGCGGCGCCGGCGCGATCATCAATATTTCCTCGATCAACGGCCGCCACGTCAATGCCGGTTCGGCGATCTACGCGGCGACGAAACACGCGCTGAACGGTTTCAGTGGCTGCCTGTTCGAGGACGTGCGCGAGCACGGGATAAAAGTGTCCACGATCATGCCGGGCTTCGTCGCGACCGACATGACGGCACGGCTCGGCAAAGCCAGCGAGCGCATGATCCGGCCGGACGATATCGCCGACGCCGTCGTTTTCGTGTTGTCCGACGGAAATCGTCATCCGCCCGCAACGACAGCCCTGAGCGGGCCCGGACCGCGGTCGACGCGTGGCGGGGCGCGAAGTGCCTATGGTGAACGCGGATCCGCCGGCAGCCCCGGGCGCGGGGCGAGCACCTTGCACATGAGTTCAGCGGAATCCGGGCACAGCGTCGCGAACTGCGCCGTGGCGCGGATCGCCTGCGGGGCACGTTCGCGTGCGACGGTACGGTAGCCAAGTGACGAGAAGAACGCGGACGCCGTTTCCGTAAGCAGATACACGCTGCAAACGCCGGCGTCCCGCGCGTGGGTTTCCGCCGCGGCGATGAGCGCGCGCCCCGCGCCACGACCTCGTTCACTGTCACGCACGACGAGCGAACGCAACAATGCCTCGCTGCCATAAAGCTCGAGCCCGACGACGCCGACCGGGGCGTTCCGATCACCGCAGGCAAAAAAATCCGCGAGCATCGCCGCGCTCAGATCGTCGCCCGGCAGGCCGGCGGACTCGAGCAGGGACGCGACGTGTTCGGCGGCAGGCTGCCGGTAGATTGCACCGCCGACGGCGGGGGTTTCGGCTCGGGACGAGCCGCGCCGCGCGCGCCCGTAATGCCTGCCCGCTTCGCGTTCCCGCGTCACGGCGGATCGCCCGGATGTGCGTTTGCGCTCACGCCGGCGGTGTGCGTGACGCGCTGCAATGCCCAACCGGTCGATGCTCCTCGGCTGCTCCCGTCCGGCCTGGTCCGCCGCGCGCGAATTTCGTGTCGAGCCGTTCGAGCGCGCGCCGGTTCAGGGCGAGGAATACGCTGCCCCAGATCGCCACCGGGATCACGACCGACAGCGCGAGCAGTTGCGGATCGCCGGCGGCATAGACGTCGTGGTTCTGTAACACGATGTGCACGATCGCGCCCGTCAGCAGCGCGAACGCAATCATGTCGAGCCACAACAGCAGGTAGGTTTTCGTGAGCCTGAACCGGAACGTCGTCGCGCACGCCGGGCACGTGTGGCGACCCGACACGGATCGCAGGTAGCGTGACCAGCTCAGTTCGATGTGCAAGCCGCAACGAGGACATTTCACGTGCATCCCTCCTGTCGGTTCCCTGCGTGCCAGCGGAATTATGCGCTAGCGCGGCTCGCTGCGCAGGCGGATCCTGCCGAACGTTACGTAGACGACGATACCGCCGGCGTTCGCGCGATACGCGCCCTTTGCTTGTGCGAGGTGGTTCGCCAGCGCCGCGAATTCCCACGCGCGCGCCGGCGATACGGTGACCAGCCGCGAGGTGAAATCCTCGATCCCGTGTGCTTCGCCATACGCGCGGACCCGATTCGCGCTGCCCTGCAGCCGGCCGAGGATCGTATGGTTCGCCCACGACCACAAAAAGCTCGCGCTGGCCGGGTTGTACGTGCCGACGATTTCTACCGGCGCCTCGACGACGAGCCCGTCGCGAAACGTCCACACAATCTTGCCGGCATCCTGATCGACTTTCACGTTCGCTGCCTTGCCCATGCCCCAGGTTTTTTCGTGGACCTGCGTCATCGTGCGCAACTCCGCGACGGCGCGCGCGACCAGGGCCTCCGGATCGGGCTCCCCCGCCGCGAGCGGGCCCGACAAGCCACACAGGCCGGCCAGCAGCGGCGCCGCGCGCATGAGCCGCCACGACGCGATGCCGGCGGCGACGAGAGCGTGAAACTGTCGCGCGGGTCTCATCCGATCTCAGCCGAACAGTTCCGCCAGCCGCGCGACGGATTCGCGCAGGTCCCGTTCCTCGATGTCATCGAGTCGCAGGCGAGTCACGATCAGGTCCGTCGGTGCGAGCGCCTCGCGGTACTCCGCGAATTTGTCGCTGACGAACTGACTGTCGCCGATGATCGCCCAATCATCCACGCCGGCATGCGGCTTGCCACCGGTTGCCGTTTTCGCGCGACCGAGCCGCTCGCGCAGCGCCGCGGTCAGTGCGGTTCGTTCACTGACGAATATCGTGCGCATGATCGGCCGCCGCGCGGGCGGCGACTGCGCGGCCGCGGCGACGGCGTCGCGATGGCGTTCGAAGTTGGCACGTAATTCCGCGAGCGTCTCGATCGGCGAAGCGAGATACGGCAGGCCGAGGCGACCGGCCTGCGCGAGCGCCTTCGGTCCGAACGCGGCGACCCACAGCGGCGGATGCGGGGACTGCACGGGCCGGGGATCGAGCACGAGCCGTTGTTCGCCCTCGCCCGCCACGGCGTGCCCGGACCAGGCTTTGATCATCGTCGCGAGCACCGCTTCGAACTGCACGCGCTTGCTCGCCGGATCGACGTCGAAAGCCTGCAGCACAGGATGCGAATAACCGCGACCGATGCCGAGCAATACGCGTCCGTGGGAGAGCTGATCGAGTACCGCGACCTGCTCCGCGGCGAGCAGCGGATGACGCAGCGGCAACAGGTACGACGTCGTCCCGAGCCGGATCGTCGTCGTGCCCGCGGCAACGCCGGCGAGCAACATGAGGGGATCGGGGATCGCCCGCGCGTTGAAATGATTCTCCGGCAACCAGAACGAATCGTAACCGTGCACCTCGGCAAACGCGGCCTGGTCCGTCAGGCTCGCGGCCGACAGGTCGGCGAAATTCCACGGGGTCAGGCCAAGTCGCACGGCAAACGGATCGCGCTATTGCGGCAACGCATAGGCGGTGAGAATGTCTCCGGGCGGAAAACCGAAAAACCGGCTGCCACCGGCGGCGACCGCGATGAACTGGGTGTCACCGACCTGGTAGCTCACCGGTGGTGCGTTGACCCCGGCGGTCAGCTCGTGCCCCCACAGGCGCTCGCCGCTGGCGGCATCGAATGCGGCGAACATACCGCTGCCTTCACCGACGAATACGAGCCCGCCGGCGGTTGCGAGGACGCCCCCGATCAGAGGTTGCGGCGTTTTTACTTTCCAGCGCAGGCGACCGCCGGCACGCGTGTCGACGGCGGACAGGGTCCCCCAGCTCGGCTCCTTGCTCGCGATGTCCGTTGCCGTGTACGCGACCCTGCCGTCGGCTTCCTGCGCATAGCGGCGGGTCAGCCGGGTCGGACGATGGATCGCGGCGAAGTACGCGAGTCCGCTCGTCGGGTCTAGGGAACCGGGCGACCACGACACGCCACCGAAGGAACCCGGCGAGATCAGCACGCCGTCGATCGTCGGACGCACGAACAGATTGCGCTGTGGCACGAGCGCTTCGGAGCGAAACATCAGCGCGCCGCTACGGCGATCGTGAACGTAGAACCAGCCGGTCTTGCCGGCAACCCCGACGGCCGGCACCGTCGCGCCGTCGACCATCACGTCGAACAGGATCGAGGCGCTGGCGACGTCGTAGCCCCACACGTCCTGCGGCACCTGCTGGTAGTGCCAGCGTACTTCACCGCTGTCGACATCGAGCGCCACAAGCGAACTCGCGTACAGATTATCGCCCGGTCGCAAGCTCGGGACGTCGTTAGGCGACGCGTTGCCGGTACCGACGAACAGCAGGCCGAGCGCCGGATCGAGTGCCGGGGTCGACCACGTCGAGCTGCCGCCGACCCGCCAGTTGTCACCGATGGTCTCGGCGTCGACGCGTTCGCGCGCAATGTCACGTCCGAGCGGTTCACCCACGGGGGTGGTTGCCGAAAACGGTCCTTCCCAGTTTTCCGCGCGGGTCGTGTGCCAGCGCCACAGCTCCTCGCCGGTCGCGGCGTCGAACGCGGCGACATAACCCCGCTGGCCGAGGAAATGCTCGCGCGGTGGCGCCGGGCCCACCCGCGTTTTCACCCCGAGGTTGTAATAAATCCCGTAACCCGCGGACGTGACCCCGACGATCACCTTGCCGCGGTAGACGAGTGGCGGCATTTTCGCCGGCAGCTTGTCGATGTTGTTGCGCAACGCGGCCTGCGCCTCCGGCGTAAGCCCGTCGAGCTCACCCGGCGCCGGCGTCGCGATGATCCGTTCCCACGCGAGCGCGCCGGTTGCGGCGTCCAGTGCGATCAGGCGACCGTCGTTCGTCGCTTCGAAGACCTTGCCGTAGCCGAGCGCCGCGCCGCGGTTCGCCGGGCTGCCCTGAATTTCGGCGTGGCGGTTTACATGCTGGTAACGCCAGCGTTCACTGCCGGTTGCCGCATCGAGCGCGACGACATCGTTGCCGGGCAAGGTGACGTACATAACCCCGTCGGCGACGAGCGGCTGGACCTGGAACGGACCCTTCGCGCCGGAGCGGAAAGTCCAGCGCGGCTTGAGACGGCCGACGTTCGCGCGGTTGATCTGACTCAGGCCGGAGTAGCGCTGGTTCGTGTAGTTGTGCCCGAACGACAACCAGTTCTCCGGCTCCGCGGCGGCGTGTGCCAGGCGGGTGTCGTCAACGGGCGCGGCGGCGGCCGCCGCGACGAGTAACCCGGAGCCTGCCATGGCCAGCGCGGCCCGGCGGAATGCGTCACGTTTCATCATGTCGACAGTGTACCGAATTCCGCCCCGCGCCCGCGGAAAATTCACCGCGCACCTGCGTCCCGCCGGCAGCAAATTCGGCCGCCTCGCGCCGGTAATTCGGTAGACTGCAGCGACTCCACAGCCGGCGCAGCCCGTATGAATGACACCGAAGCCGTGCGCAGCACAACCGCTGCGCGTGTCCGCATCATCACCCTGAACCGCCCCGCCGCACTGAACGCGATGAACAATGCGATGTTTGCCGGGGTTGCCGATGCGCTGCGCGCGGCGGAACAAGCCGACGATACCGCCGTGGCCGTGATCACCGGCGCCGGCCGCGCATTCTGCGCCGGTCAGGATCTGACGGAAATGCAGGCGATGCTCGATGGCAGCGGTGACGTCCACGAGTTTCCGCGCATGCTCGAAGCGCTGACCAACTTCAGCAAGCCGCTGCTCGCCGCGGTGAACGGTCTCGGGGTCGGGATCGGCATGACCCTGCTCGCGCATTGCGATCTCGTATTCATGGCCGACGACGCGAAACTGAGAACGCCGTTTCCCCAGCTCGGTCTCGCCCCGGAAGCCGGCAGCAGCATCACGTTCGCCGAACGCATGGGCTGGCAGAATGCCGCCTACGCGCTGCTGTCCGGCCGCTGGTTCAGCGCGGACGAATGCCGCGACATGGGGCTCGTGTGGCGGGTGATCCCCGCGCCGGCACTGATGGACGCAACGCTCGCCGTGGCGCATGAACTCGCCGCGAACCCGATCCCGTCGCTCGTCGCGACGAAACGGCTCATGCTCGACGGTGGCCGGCCCGCGCGAGCCCTGGCGGCGCACGAGCGCGAAATGCAGATCTACGCCGAACTGCTCGGCGCCCCGGCAAACCTCGAAGCAGTGCGTGCGTTCGCGGAAAAGCGGGCGCCGGATTTCAGCGCTATCCCGGGGGTGTAGCGCGTGCGGGTGCAGTGGCTGAGCGCAGCCGCGGCCCGCCTCAGGCGTCGATAATCGCGAACGTCGCGGCCACGAGCGCGGGCTTGATCAACTCCTTGTCCAGATCCGGGTTCAGGACGACCCGGTTGCTCAAGCCCTCGAACAGCGATAACGCGAGATCCGCGATCACGTCGAGCGGCGTCGATGTCTTCACGCCACGCGCTTCGCGCACGGCCGCGACGAGTTCCACCACGCGCAGGCGGGTTGTCCGGTCGATTTCACGCACGTACGCCGACACGTTCGGGTTGTGCGCGGTCTCCGCGAGCACTTCGTGCCAGATGGCGACGAAATCAGGCCGGGTACGCTTGTCCAGCGCGGTATAAATGCGCTCGACAAACTCGGCATGGATATCGTCGGACTGGAAGCGTTCCAGCACATTGCCCCATTCGAGCACCCAGCGTTCGACGATGCCGACGACGATGGCTTCCTTGTTCGGGAAGAAATGGTAGATATGCCCGGCGCTCATCCCCGCGGCCGCGGAGATCTTGCTGATGCTCGTTGCATGGAAACCATCACGACCGAAACAGTCGGCCGCCGCGGTGAGAATTTCCTCGCGCCGCGCGACGGCTATCGCCGTCTGTGGTGCCGTGCCGTACGGCCCCTGATCGACGGCCGCATAGACCGCCGGTGAACTGACGGCATCGCCGCGCTTCGCTCCCCTCATCCACACTCCCCCGAGTCAATGCGGAAAAATATTGTAGACGACGTTCGGGCAATCATTCTAGAATGCCCGTCCTAATTAGAATGAGCATTCATTCTAATTTCTAGAAACATACTAATTCGAAAACGGCACGGCGGCACAGCAGGGCTGGCACGCGGGAGCTGTTTCGCAGGTTTATAGAGGTGTGAGAGTTTGAAATCACGGGATATACAAGCCGGCGCAGCAGCTCTGCTGCTGGCGACGAGCGTCACCGCGGAAGCGATCGACTGGAATATCACCGGCGCCGTGCGCCAGGAAATCGGGGTCTCGATCACGTCCGAGGACAACGAATTCAACGAAATGAGCAACCCGTTCCAGGGCATGTCGGTGCCGGTTCTCACGAGCAACCCGCTGAACGCGGGCCTGCTGCGCACCGACGGCATCGCGGCCGGCGCGAACACGACCCCCGTACCGACCACCTGCAAGTTCCAGACCGTGTCCGGATGCCCGGCAGCCGGAGTGACCAATGGGGCCGGTGCGGCGCTCGAGGACCAGTATCGCTTCAACCTGTTCACGACCCGCCTCGACCTCGACATCCAGGCGCGATTCAACCGCAGCTTCGCGGCCACGATGAAAGTCCGCGCGATGTACGACGCCACCTCTAACTTCACCGACGGTCGCACCGGCGATACGTTCGGCAACCCGTTCTGGCACGGCGAAAGCAGCTCGAATCCGCTCGAAGTCAGCGGCAACAACATGGCCTTCGATTTGCCCGCGCTGTACCTCGATTACAACCGCGGCCCGCTGTGGATCCGCGCCGGCCAGCAGACAATCGCCTGGGGCGAAGCGCTGTTCTTCCGCGTCATGGACACGGCGAACGGCCTCGATCTGCGGCGCCACCTGACCCTGGGCCCGGCCGCGGAAGAATTCCAGGACCAGCGCATCGCCTCACCCGGCATCCGGGTCAGCTACCGCTTCGACAACGACTGGGAACTCGATGCGTTCGCGCAGATGTTCACCCCGACCGTACTGCCCGGGGTCAACACCCCGTACAGCGTTACCGCGGCAGCGTTTACGTGGGACGAAGATGACGAGTTCGACGATGCGCGCGGCTCGATCAATTTTGGCGCCCGCGTTACCGCACCATTGACGGATTCGTTCACGCTGATCGGTGCGTTCACGAATCGCCGCAATCCCGACGGTATCGTGCGCTGGACGGACGCGCCGCTGACGAATCCGAACTCGAATACGGTTTTCGGCTCCGAGAACCCGCTCTGTGCCGGCGCTTCGAACAATCCGTTCGCGGCGATACCCGGCGCGCCGACCCGCGCCTCGCTCGGCGGCAAATGCGGTTCGTTCTTCTCGGCGGATTCCACGGCGACGGCATCGGCCGCGGAGTGGTTTTACACGGCCGGCAAATCGCGCCTGAATCCCGTCGCCGGGGTCATGACCTCGATCAACGAAGCACCCGCCTCCGCGTTCGCCGCGCGCACGATCCTCGGGCTCGGCAACGAAGTGTCCGCGCTCGACGGGATCTCGACCCTCGATGCGTTCTATACCGGGTTCGGACCGCTGCGCGGCTACATCACGCGTGAGTTCAAACGTGAAAACATCTTCATGCTCGGCGGTAACTACATCTTCAGCGGTAAGCAAGGTGGTTTTCTCGACCAGCTGATCGTTCGCGGCGAAGTGTCCGTCACCCCGGACAAGCAGTTCACGGACCTCTCGCTGAGCCGGAATTTCATCAAGGAAACGGAAGTCGTCTCGGCGCTGATCGTCGAGAAATATCATAATTTCTCGCTCGAACTCCCGGCCGCGTACATGGTTGCGCAATGGATGCACCGCACGGAATCCGATTTGTTCGGACGGCACCTGAGCGGTAACGAGAACCGCGGCTTCCAGTCCTATGTCGACCCCGCCACGGGCGCGATCGACCCGAGCGCGCAAGTCGCCGGCACGGCCCAGCCGACCGGGCAAAGCAGCGCCGATTACGTCGCGTTCGCAATCCAGCAGCCGTTTCCGGATCTGATCTGGCGCGCGGACTTCACGGTCCTCGCCGACGTCGACGGTGGCTTCCTGCTCCAGCCGGGCGTGCGCTACCGCCCGTCGGCCGCGTGGCAATGGGATGTCTACGCGAACATCATCGCCGGTGGCGGCAGTGACAACGACAACATCATGCAGTCGCTCGACCACAATGACGAAATCTTCGTGCGCGTAACTTACGCGTTCTGAATTCTCCATCACCCCCTGCTTATCGGCTATACCGTCCGGCTGCGAGCCCGGCCGGTATAGCCGATGCTTTTTTTTCTTCCGCTCTCCCCCGAAACTTCCCCACCGCGGCGTAACCGCGCCACGATTTTTTTTCCCCGTAGTCCGAACCCGCGGGTGCAGAATCCGGCGAACGGACCATTCGCACTTGCCTTCTCCGTACTATCGGTGTGACTCTTAGGACTCACGACCGAACAGGAGTACCGCAATGGGCGAGGTCAATCGCAGATGGCTGTTGAAGCAGCGGCCCGATGGCGCGCTGAAGTCATCCGACTTCGAATACGTCGAACATGAACTGCCTTCCGGCGAGCTGAAACCCGACGAGATACTCGTGCGCAACGTCGCGTTTCTGTGCGCACCAACGATGCGCAACTGGATGGACCCGCCCGGTAACAGCCTGTACCCGTCGATTCCGCTGGGGCAGCCGGTCATGGCGCCGGCGGTCGGTCGGGTCGTGCGGTCAGCGGCGGATTCGCTGCCCGTGGGTTCACGCGTATTCATGCTGTCGAGCTGGCAGGACTATGCGGTCGTCGCCGGTGGCGGCTTGCGGCCGCCGAGCCGCCTGCCGGACGGGATCTCGTTTCTCGACGGACTCGGTCGCTACGGCCTGAATCCGATGACCGCGTACTTCGGTTTGCTCGAGATCGGCCAGCCGCGCGCCCAGGAAACCCTCGTCGTTTCCGGCGCCGCCGGCTCCACCGGTTCGACCGTGTGCCAGATCGGCAAAATCGAGCGCCTGCACGTGATCGGGATCGCGGGTGGCGCGGAAAAATGCGCCTGGCTGACAAACGAATGCGGGATCGATGCGGCGATAGACTACAAATCCGAGGACGTCGCGGCGCGCCTCGCCGAACTGTGTCCCCACGGCATCAATATCTTCTTCGACAATGTCGGCGGCGAGATTCTGCAGGCCGCGATCGACAACATGGCGCCGTTCGGCAGGATCGTGTTGTGCGGGCAGATTGCGAGCTACGACGGCCATGCCTCACCCGAAGGTCCGCGCAACATGATGCGCCTCATTTACGGCGGCGTCCGCATGCAGGGCTTTCTCTGCGGTCACTTCGCCGCGCGCTTTGACGAGGCCAGGGCGGCGCTGAAGCGATGGACCGAAGCCGGCCAACTCGTCTATCGCGAAGATCTGCGACACGGCTTCGAGAATCTGCCGGGTGCGTTTCGGGCCCTGTTTGACGGTTCCAATCAGGGCACTTTGATCGTGCAGATTGATGACAGCGCGACGGATCTCCACTGAACGGACGGCGAGCCGGCGTGCACGATGGCGTTACCCGCCCGCCGCGCCATCGCGAATCGACAGCCAGCCTGAACGAACCATGTCGTGCCCGGCACGGCCAGCACTAATCTCTACTACGCTTTTTGCGACAGACGGATAACGGAAGCCACACTATGAGCGCAACAAAACCCGACACTGCGGACCTGAAACGCGATCGCAAGGCGAAAGCACGATCGAAAAAGCGCCTCGGCGGCGGCGCGCTCGAAGGCAACCGCGCGAACAGTGCACGCGAGCAAAAGCTCTACCAGAACTACAAGGATGCCGAGTGGGGCTTCATCAACCACTGGTATCCCGCGCTGTTCAGCACGGAACTCGCCGACGGCGATGCGGAAGGGATCAAAATCTGCGGCATCCCGATCGTACTGCGTCGGGCGAAGGGCAAAGTCTATGCCCTGAAGGATCAATGCCTGCACCGCGGCGTCCGCCTGTCGAAAAAACCGCTGTGCCTGTCCGACAGCACGATCACGTGCTGGTATCACGGTTACACGTTCGACCTCGAAAGCGGCGAACTCGTCTCGATCGTCGCCGCGCCGGACGACAAGATCATCGGTACGACCGGGATAACGAGTTACCCGGTAGAAGAAGTGAACGGCATGATTTTCGTGTTCGTGAAAGAAGACGATTTCGATGAAGACATACCACCACTCGCGAGCGATCTGCCGATCCGTTATCCGGAAAACAACGAACGGTTTCCCCACCCGCTGTGGCCCGACACCCCGAGTGTGCTGGACGATAACGCGGTCTGTCTCGGGATCCACCGCACCGGATTCTCGAACTGGCGGATTGCCGTGGAGAACGGTTTCGACGCGGGACATCTGCTGATCCACAAGGACAACCCGATCACGCTGGCGAAAGACATGTCGCTGCCAATGGGTATCAAGTGCACGAACCCGGAAGGTATGGTGCCGATCGAGGACGACGACGGGCCGAAGGGATTTCTGCAGCTTTTCTACTCGTCGGACCACTTCGTCCCGGTACTCGAGAACAAAGTGCTCGATATGAAGGTCGACGGGGTGGCCGGGCGGCCGTACCGCACGTCCGTCGTTGTGCCCGGAGTGCTCATGGTCGAGAACTGGCCCGAAGAACACGTCGTGCAGTACGAATGGTATGTGCCGGTGACGGACGACACTTACGAGTACTGGGAAGTGCTCGTACGGGTGTGCCCGAGCGAGGCCGAGCGCGAGGCGTTCCGGTACCGCTTCGATTATCTGTACGAACCGCTGTTCCTCGAGGGGTTCAATAACTGCGATTTGTTCGCGCGCGACAACATGCAGGATTTCTATGCCGACGGCACCGGCTGGGACGACGAACAGCTCGCGGATATGGATGCGTCGGTAATCCTGTGGCGCAAGCAGGCGTCGCGATTCGCGCGCGGCATCGCGGCCAAGCCGCGCGGCGTCGCGGGCGCGCTGAAAGCGACGAGCCAGCAGATGCGCGACACCGCGGCCGGCGAAGCGCCCGCCTACCGCGTCAGGAAAGCACCAAAGATCCTGTGACCGCGCGCCATACCGGGGCACCGCGATGCGCGTGAGTTTTTCGTTCGCCGACGGGGCACGTTACAGCGTCGACTGCGGCCCCGAAGAAACCGTGCTCGCGGCCGCGCGGCGCGCCGATGTTCCGCTGCTGTTCCAGTGCGAGAGCGGCGCGTGCGCCACGTGCAGCGCGCGCCTCGTCGCCGGCAATGCCGATATGCTCGAGGGCAGTGGTGCCTCACTGCTGCCTTCCGAGGCGGCGGAGGGCCTGCGTCTCACGTGCCGGTGCATTCCGCGCGGCGACTGCGAGTTTGCGCTCGCCTATGACAGCGTAGCCGGAACCCGGGAACCGGAACGTTACGAGAGCAATATCGACGACATCGAATGGGTCGCCGCGAACGTCGTTCGCCTGCGCCTCGCGCTGCCGGACGATGACTGGTTCGACTTCGTCCCCGGGCAGTTCGTGCAGGTGCGGGTGCCCGGTACGGAGCACTGGCGTTCGTATTCGATGGCGTCCGGTCCGGGCGATATGCCGACGCTCGAACTGCTGATCCGGGTCCTCGACCACGGAGTAATGTCCGACTACCTGCGCGATGAAGCCGAAGCGGGGGATCTCGTCGAACTCGAAGGTCCGTATGGCTCGTTTCAGCTGCAAAAATCGAAGGCGCCGCATATTTTTGTCGCGGGCGGCACAGGACTCGCGCCGTTCCTGTCGATGCTCGATCGGATCCGCACGTATTCCGGCACGAAGCCCGAGCTCGTACTGATTTTCGGCTGCGCCGACGGGCGCGACGTATTCTGCGTCGACACGCTCGAGGACGCCGCCTACATGCTGCCAAAACTGCGCACACGGATCACGGCCGATACCCACGCGGATCCGGCTGCCGGGGTGCTCGCGGGGAATCCGGTCGCGCACCTCGAGCCTGCCGACGTTGTCGCGCCCGGCACGACCGCTTACCTGTGCGGACCACCGGCCATGGTCGACGCGGCGCGTCAGCGATTGCTCGAACTCGGCCTGCCGTCGACGCAGATCATCGCGGAGCAATTCGTCGCGACGGATTAATCCACATCCGCCGCCGCGACGGCCGTCGGACGTAGCGCGCCGCCGCGCCCCCGCACAACGACGTCGACCCCGACGACGCGATCGCGCGCAAGCGCACCCGGCAGCGCCCGTATAACGTTGACTGGTGTCACGCTATGAGGTGCGGCGAGCCTTCGCACAGTCGCCCGGGCGTGATCGAACTTGGTGCGGCAGCCGATCCTGACAGCGGAAATTGCACCATATGGGCGCCACTTTCGCGCGCACCCGAAATGAACGCCACGCACGCCGAAAAACCGCTCAGGTCTGTATGACACAGACCGATAGCGCAACTGGACGTTAGTTATTTCGCGGACTCCTGTATGAACAAATCCGAACTCGACATGCTCTGGGTTCTCGTATCGGCCGTGCTCGTACTGCTGATGCAGGGCGGTTTCCTGTGTTTCGAAAGTGGCATGACCCGCACGAAGAATGCGATCAACGTCGCGATGAAAAATGTCATCGACCTGACCCTCGCCGTTGTGCTGTTCTGGCTCGTCGGGTTCGGACTCATGTTCGGGGTCGATTACGCCGGCATCGTCGGGTGGTCCGGGTTTCTGCCCGATGTCGGTGCCGGGGATCCGTGGCTGGCGACGTTCTTCGTGTTTCAGACGATGTTCTGCGCGACCGCGGCAACGATCGTCGCCGGCGCGATTGCCGAGCGCACCCGCTTCGATGCCTATATCTTCATCACCGTACTCGTTACCGGGTTTATCTATCCCGTGTTCGGACACTGGGCCTGGGGCGGCGCTCATGGCGGCGGCGCGGGCTGGCTCGCGACTCGCGGGTTCGTCGATTTCGCCGGTTCGACGGTCGTGCACAGCGTAGGCGGTTGGGTGGCGCTTGCCGCGGTCATCGTTGTCGGCCCGCGCCGCGATCGCTTCATCGACGGCGAGCCGCAGACCGTACCGCCGTCGAACCTCCCGCTGTGCATGCTCGGCTTGCTGTTGTTCTTCGTCGGCTGGATCGGATTCAACGGCGGCAGCACGCTCGCGATGTCGCCGGCAATACCTGGCATCGTCGCGAACACGATCCTCGCCGGTACCGTTGGCGCCACGACCGCTTCGATCGTACGCCGCGCGATCGTGCCGAAAATGGATCCGGCGACGGCGCCGATCGCGGGCGGACTTGCGGGACTCGTCGCGATCACCGCGGGTTGTCATGCAGTCGATGCGATGCAGGCCGTATTCATCGGCGCGATCGGTGCGGTAACGATGATCGTCTGCGATCGAACCCTGCTGGCGCTGCAGATCGATGACGCCGTCGGCGCGATCCCGGTACATCTCGCGGCGGGGATCTGGGGCACGCTCGCGGTCGGCCTGTTCGGCGATCCGGTATCGCTCGGTACCGGGCTGAGCCGCGGTGAACAGATCGTGGTCCAGCTGCAGGGGGTCGGGGCGTGCGGGCTGTGGGCCTTCGGGATTGCCTATGTCCTGCTCCGGCTGCGCGAACCGTGGAAACCGATCCGCGTTTCCGCTGACGCCGAACAGATCGGCCTGAACGTTGCGGAACACGGTGCACGAACCCCGATGCTGGAACTGCTCGAGGCGATGGATCGCCAGAAACAAAGCGGCGACTTGAGTTTGCGCGCGCCGGTGGAACCGTTCACCGAAGTAGGACAGATTGCCGCGAGCTACAACCGGGTCATGCAGGCCCTCGAAGCGACGAAAGCGCAGACGAAGCGGATCGTCGACGATATCCGCGACGGCATCATCACGTTCACCCCCGACGGCATCGTGACGAGTCTGAATTCCGGCGCGGAGAAATTGTTGCGCCTCGACCCCCTGACCTCGATCGGGAACCCCCTGCAGCAGGTATTTCGCGACAGCGGGGTCGACCTGAGCGATCAACATGCGACGGACCTCGCGCGGGTTCGCGGTTCCGGCGGCGAGGGTCAGACCCGTATCATCGAACGACGCTCGCACAGTGGCAAACACACGGTGCTGGAAATGACGACGTTCGAAGGTCTTTCCGGCAGCGACGGATCGATGACGGCACTGCTCAGGGATGTCACCGAACGGCGGCGTTTCGAAGATCAGCTGTTCAAGGAAAAGGAACTCGCGCAGGTAACGCTCGAATCGCTCGGCGAGGGCGTGATCACGACGGATGCGTACGGGAACATCACTTACCTGAACCCGGTCGCGCAGGAAATCACCGGGTATTCACTGCCGAGCGCGGTACGGCTGCCGCTCGATGATGTGCTCAGCCTCGTTTGCGATGACACCGGCGATGCGATCCGGCTCGTCACTTCGGAAGCCGGGTCGAGCGCGCTCGAACGCCACGACTCCGTGAAACTCGCGCGCCGCGACGGCAGCGTCACCCACGTCAAACTCACGTCCGCGCCGATGCGCGATCGCGAGTATGAACGGGTCGGCACCGTCGTCGTGTTCGAAGACGTCAGCGAGGCACGTGAACTCGAACGGCTGCTCACCTACCAGGCCTCGCACGATCAGGTGACGGGCCTGATCAACCGCCGGGAATTCGAACGCCGCCTGCGCGAGTTAATCATCCAGGCGCGCACGGACCGGAGTCACCATGTGTTGTGTTACATCGACCTCGACCAGTTCAAACTCGTCAATGACACGTGCGGCCATAACGCCGGCGACGAATTGTTGCGGCAACTGAGCGGCATACTCACGGAGAAATTACGCTCGAGCGACGTGCTCGCGCGCCTCGGCGGCGATGAGTTCGGCATTGTTTTCAACAGCTGCACGACCGAGCGCGGGATCGCGCTTGCCGAGAACATGCGTGAAGCGATCGAGGATTTCCGGTTCAAATGGGGCGACGGAATTTTCTCGGTCGGCGCGAGCATCGGCGTGATCGGAATTTCGTCCCATGCGATGAACTCCGCCGAGATCATGAGCATGGCCGACGCCGCCTGCTACGTCGCCAAGGATGCCGGGCGCAATCGTGTACATCTGCATCAACCCGACGATCACGACACGCTCGAACGTCGCGGCCAAATGCAGTGGGCATCGCGCATCCAGCAGGCTATCGACGAGGATCGCTTGCGGCTGTATTACCAGCCGATCACTCCGCTCAGTGGTGCCGATGATCTGCGCACCCATTACGAAATCTTCGTGCGCCTGATCGACGAAAACAACGAACTCGTCTCACCGGGTGCGTTCATTCCCGCTGCCGAGCGCTACGACCTGATGACGGCGATTGATCGCTGGGTTGTACGCAATACGCTCGCATGGATGGGATCGGTGGGTTCGGAGCGCCCCTACCTCGCGATTAATCTGTCCGGCGCCTCGATCACGAACCGCGAGTTTCTCGACAACATCAAGACGCAGATCCTGCATTACGGCGTACCGCCGGAACATATCTGCTTCGAGATCACGGAAACCGCCGCGGTCGCCGATCTCGCGAAAGCACGGGCGTTTATCGCGGAACTGAAGCTGCTCGGCTGCCGCTTCGCGCTGGATGATTTCGGCAGCGGCCTGTCCTCATTCGGCTACCTTAAATCACTGCCGGTCGATTATCTGAAAATAGACGGTATCTTTGTCCGCGACATGATCAAGGATCCGATCGACCGCGCGCTCGTCGAATCGATCAACAACGTCGGTCACCTGATGAACCTGATGACGATCGCGGAATTCGTCGAGAACGAGGCGACGTGCGACGTACTGCGCGAGATCGGGGTCGACTTCGTGCAGGGTTATCACATCGCCGCGCCGCGCCCGCTCGACGAACTCGGCACGGTTGCGACCTGGCCGCGCTGAGCCCGCGCCCCGGGGGAAGTCCGCGAGCTACTACTCAGCCCATTTATCGTCGAATGCCCACACGCTCGCGAAATCCATGAGCGTGTTCATGTCGTCGAGTTCGTACATGGGCAGATCGCCCGCGGCGGTTGACCCGGTCTCGGCGATACACCCGTACGTGCGTTCCAGCGCGGCGGCGGCCGCGAGCATACCGCTGCCGGGGTAGATCGCGAGCGCAAAGCCGAGTTCGGCGAGCCGTGCGCGCGGGAGCAGCGGAGAGCGCCCGCCTTCAACCATGTTCGCGAGCAGCGGGGCATCGATGGCAGCGGCGATCGCGGCGAATTCGTCCTCGGATTCCGGCGATTCGACGAACAGGATGTCGGCGCCCGCATCGCGGTAGGCCAGCGCCCGCGCGATCGCTTCGTCGAGCCCGAGCCCGGTGCGCGCATCGGTGCGTGCGACGATGAGAAAATTCCGATCCTGCCGCGCCTCACACGCAACCCGGATCTTTTTCACCATCTCGTCCCGCGCGATGACCCTGCGTCCACGCGTATGGCCGCACTTTTTCGGAAATTCCTGATCCTCGAGCTGGATTGCGGCGACCCCGGCAGCCTCGTAGCTGCGCACCGTGTGCTGCACGTTCAGGAGTCCGCCGTAACCGGTGTCGGCATCGGCAATGATCGGCGTGTTGCTGCCGCCGGCCATGTGACCGGCGCGCAATACCATGTCGGTAGAACTCGCGAGCCCGGCATCCGGTAAACCGAGATACGAGGCCACGGTGCCGTAGCCCGTCATGTACAACGCGGCGTGGTGCTGGCGATCGGCGATGCGGGTCGAGATCATGTCGTATACACCCGGTGCGACGACGAGTTCCCGGCGGCGGATCCGATCCGCGAGCGCCGCGCGCTTGTCAGCCGCCGGGATCATGCCCGGCAGCTGGCGGCTGTGGTCATTCGTTCGCGGTTCAGACACAGGAATAACCCCCATCGACCGGCACGACGGCGCCGTTCATGAACGAGGCCTCATCGGAGGCGAGAAATATAACGAGCCAGATCACTTCCTCGGGGCGTCCGAGACGGCCGGTCAGGTGCGCCTGTTCCATCGCCTTCCAGATCTCCGCGCGGTCTTCGAACTTCTCGACATACTTGCGCGGCATCGGCGTGTCGATCGCACCCGGGGCAACCGCGTTGACCCGGATCCCGTGGTCTTTCAAATCGTTCGCCATCGAACGCGCGAGCTGCGCCACCCCGGCTTTCGACGCACCGTAGGCCGCCATATCGGGAAACCCGACGAGCCCGCCGACCGAGCTGTTGTGAATGATCGAGCCCCCGCCGCCCTGTTCGACCATGCGGCGCGCGACCCGCTGGCTGAGCAGAAACGTGGCGCGGACATTGATGTCGAGCACATGATCGAGTTCCGCTTCGGTCGTTTCGAGCAGGGGACTGCCGACCATCACCCCGTGATTGTTGAACAACACGTCGATGCGGCCGAAACGCTCGACCGCGGTGGCGACGATCGCGTCGAGCGTTGATGTCGCGGTGACATCACCGCCGGTGTAACACACGCGTTCGGGCTCGCGTTCCATGAGCGCGCGGATGGCGCTGCCCGGTTCGCTCGCGAGGTCGCTCGCAACGACGCGCGCGCCTTCGCGTACAAACAAATCGACGGCTACCTCGCCCTGCCCGCCGGCGGCGCCCGTGATAATGCAAACCTTGTCCTGTAGTCGCCCCATCGCCTGTTGCTCCTGATTCGAGTGGCCGCGAATGACCAGCGTCGTATTGTCATCCAGTCCGCGGGGGTAAGGCAAAACGGCAACGCCGCGCCCTGTTCAGTCATCCTTGCGTGCGAGCGGGCCGCACCGGATCCCGTAGGTCCGCGCAATCGTGTCGAGCGTTGCGCGGAATTGCGCGCGGTAAGCCGGTGCATGTCGCTTCAGCTTCATGAGCCCGAACAGGCGCCGGTGCAGTGGATACCAGCGGTCGAAATCGAGACCGCATTCCGTCATCACGCGGCCCGGCACCGCCTCCATGATCACGATGATGTTGTACAGGACCTGCGTCATCGCGGCGAACGGGAACGCGACTTTGTCTTTGCGGAGCAGCGCCTGGTAGTCCATTTCGTAGATCGGCAGCCGCCCGAGTTCGCCGAGGAAGAACAGGTGGACGAGAAAATACGCCGCGAACGTCGTCAGAAAATGGATCCCGGACGTTGGCTGAATCGATACGACACGCCCGCCGGCGGACAGGAACGGTTCATACGGATAGTCCTGGCGCATCACATAGCCGGTGCAATTCACGACGATCGCGCCGCGCGGCAGCGCCCGCCGGAGCCCGCTGCGAAACACGATTTCCGGCCCTTGCGGCGTGTCGACGACATCGTCGAGATAATCGTTGATACAGTCGTTCATGCCGGCCGCGATCCGATCGTTTTCCGCCTGCGACAGAATGCCGAACATATATTGTGCCCCGGTACCGGGCAGATGCACGGCGCGCGCGGATTTGAATTCTTCGAACACAGCCGGTGCGTTATTGCCGTCGTAGCGGCTGCACAGATCGAGAAAATAGCCCAGCGTTGTCGGGTTGCCCCACCAGCGACGTAAACCCGCGGGAAAGCTCTTGTCGCGACTCGCGAAGATCGTACCCCGGCCGACGATGAGGTTGACCTCGCGTGCGGGGTAACGCGTGATCAGCAGGTAAGCCGTGTCCATGCCGGTCTTGCCGCCACCGACGACATACACCGGCCGGTCGGCGTTGTCCGCGAGCTGGGCATCGAAGGTCTCGTCGCCCGGGGAGATCGAGGTGACGAGCGCGCTCGTGAGCGGCAAGGCGGGATTTTTCGGCACCCGAAACCCGAACGCCTTGATGCACCGCTGCACCGTCACTTCGAGCGGCGCTTGCCCGGATTCGCGCGCGCGACACCTGAGCACGACCGAATCGGCCGACTCTGCGACGGTTTCGAGTTCGTAGCCGTAGTACTCGACGAGCGTGACGCGTTCGCGCAACTGCCGTAAACACGCCGCGATGTGGCGCAACACTTCCGCTTTCGTCGCGAGGTAGGCGGGAGGACGTACCGGTTGCCAGTCGATATTGCCGGCCGTGAACATGCGGTGCGGCTGGTGCAGACGGACGTAATCATACGTTTGCGTCCACATACCGCCGGCCGCGAGGTTGCGGTCGACGAGCACGACCCGATCGGCCGGGGTGAGATAGCGGCTCGCGGCAAACAGCGCATTCAGGCCCGCGATCCCGGCGCCGACGATGCACAACGCGCCGCGTTCGCGCGTCACCGCGCCGGTTGCTGTGTCGTGCCCTGTAGCGCCTGCGCTCATACGTCCAAACCGGTGTGTGTCAATCCGGGACCCTGTGGCTTCGGGACCGGAACCACTGTCTACACCCCCTCCCTTGCCCTCGATTTGAGAGGAAGGGTACCCGGTCCGTCAAGGTCAGTGTTGCACAATCTGGAGCACGTATTCAGTTCAGGCGCGGACCGGTGTTCGCGTCCTGCCACGCGACCGTCATGAATAGTTGCGGCAATAATCCTCGAAGCCCGCGCACGGCAGCGGCCGGCAGAAGTAATAACCCTGAAACGTCGTACAACCCCGGGTTTGCAGGAAATTCCGTTGCGCTTGCGTTTCCACCCCTTCGGCGATAATCGCGAAGCCGAGGTGACGACCCATTGCGATGATTGTTTGCGCGATGGCATCGGCATTGTCGTCCGCGGTGACATCGGCGACGAACGAGCGATCGATCTTCAGTTCGTCAAGCGGCAGGCGTCGCAGGTACGACAGCGATGAATAGCCCACGCCGAAATCATCGAGCGAAAATCTGAAACCGAGCTCGCGCAGCTGCGCCATTTTCCTCGACGCATTGTCGATGTCCTCGATCACGGCGCGCTCCGTCAACTCGAGCACGATGCGCGACGGCGGCACCGCGAACCCGGCCGCGCAATCACGCACGTACGCGACGAAGCCGTCCCCGCGAAACTGATGGGAGCTCACATTGATCGATACGTGATCGAGCACCGGCATCGTGTCATCCGCGAGCCAGCCGGCGAGCGAGCGGAACGCGGTTTCGATCACCCAGCGCCCGATCGGGTCGATCAGGCCGCTGTCCTCGGCAACCGGAATAAATTTGTCCGGCGCGACGAAACCTTCCGTGGGATGCTGCCAGCGCAACAGGGCCTCGGCGCCGATCGGGCCGCGGGTCGCGTGGATTTGCGGCTGGAAATACAGTTCGAACTCGTCGCCGTCGATCGCGAGCCGCAAATCCTCCTCGATGGCCAGGCGCTCGCCCGCCTGCTCGCCCATCGCCGGGTGGTAGAACCGGACACTGTTACGGCCCTCGGCCTTGCCACGATACATCGCGGTGTCGGCGTAACGCAGGAAGTCCGACGCGCTGTCACCATCGCGCGGAAAGATCGACACACCCATCGTGCCGGTAATATGCACAACGCGCCCCTCGACCTGGTACGGCCGGCGCAGTTCGGCTTCAATCCGTGACGCGACCCGGCTGACGAATTCACTGCAGCGCACCGGATCCGAACCCGCGTTCGCGATCAGAATAACGAACTCATCGCCGCCGAGCCGGCTCACGACATCGTCCTGGCGGGTCAGCGCCTGCAGGCGTCGCGCCACCTGCACGAGCAATTCATCACCCGCGGAATGGCCGAGCGAATCATTGATCTTCTTGAACTGATCGAGATCGAGAAACAGCACCGCGCCGCTCGTTCGCGTGCGTCTGGCGGTGGCGATCGCCTGCTCGATCCGGGTTGCGAGAAAGCGGCGATTCGGCAGTCCGGTCAGGGCATCGTAGAACGCGAGGCGTTCGACCTCCTGTTCGGCCAGCAGGCGTCCGGAAATATCGATCATGCTCGACACGCAATGCGTCACCTGCCCGGATTCATTCTGGACCGTCGTAATCGTTTCCCACACCGGTACGTCACTGCCGTCCTTGCGGCGCTTCCACGCCTCGCCGTCCCAGCGTCCATGCAGCGCGAGGGTGCTCGCGACGTTGTCGAGCGCGACGCTGTCCACGGGTGTTTTGTGCAATACCGTGATGTTTTGTCCGACGATCTCGGCGTCGGCGTACTGCAGTAATTCCGTGAATGCCGGGTTCACCTGCCCGATGCGCCCGCTGGCGTCGGTGATGACGATTGCGCCGTGGGATTCAAACGACGTTGCCGCAACCCGCTGTTGTTCCTCGACGAGTTTGCGCTCGGAAATATCGATGTTCGTACCGATGATCGCGAGCGCTTCGCCGGTGTCGTTCGTCGCGGTCACCGCCGCCCGGGTCATCGCCCAGAAAATCTCACCGGATTTCTTTTTTATCCTGAATTCGATCTCGGCTTCGCGCACCGCGCCGCTGCGCAACGCTTCGAGGTAAGCGACTACGGCCGCGCAATCGTCGGCATGCACGATACCTTCGGCATAACATTGCTCCATGCTCGTCACTTCGCCGGGCGCGTAGCCCGTGATTTCGAGCCAGTTCGCGAGCGGGGTCAGCCGGTCCGTCACCGGCTCCCATTCCCATAAACCCTGGCGCGCGGTATCGAGTACAACCTTCAGTTGCTCTTCGGTGCGCTTCAGCGGCGTGATGTCGATGATCGTGCCGGTAACCCGGAGCGGTTCACCGGACGCGGCGCGCTCCTGTACGGCGGCCCGCCCGAGAACCCAGATCGTACCGCCGTGTTTCGGTCGCGCGCGGCATTCGAACTCGATCTCGCTAACCCTGCCGAGGCGGATCGCCTCGAGGTGTGCGGCAACCCCGTTGATATCATCAGGATGCACGAGCCCGCTGCGAAACAGATCCGCGACGGTGCGCATGTCGTCGGGGCCGTAACCCGTCAGTTCGAGCCAGCTCCGCGACAGGACGAGACCGTTCGTCGCGGTCCACCATTCAGCGATCCCCTGGCGTGACGCGCGCAGGGCGATAGCGAGATGCTCTTCGTCGGTTTTGCGCTGGGTTACATCGTGCAGGAACGTCACCCAGCGGGTGGAACCGTCCGCGCGGAGTTCCGGCTGCCCGATGCCTTCGAGCCAGCGCACGTCACCGTCATCGCAGATGATGCGCCATTCGTGATGCCATTTCGCGAGCGTACTGGCCGACTCCTCGATCGAGGCGCGCATCCCCGGAAGGTCATCGGCGAATACACGCGCCCACAAGGCGTCGAAGTCGAGGTCCGTAGCGTCGTCCGCGATTTTCCACAAACGCGCGGCGCCCGGGGTCGCAAACTGGAGTTCGTGCGTGCCGTCCGGCCGGCGCAGGTAGTACAGGACGACCCCCGGGACATTGTCGACAACTTCGCGATACAGACGGCTTTCGTCCGCAACAGGCGGCCCGTCAGCGCCCCGCTCGGGCGCACGGGCTTTCGTAGTGACAGCTTTCAAACGGGAGTCCCATGGCGTTTGCACAACGGCTACCTGTTTGTAACGGCCGCCGGCGCGAATAATCCACCCGCGCGGGCCCGTCACCGCGAGCCCGCGGCGACGGCGTGGCACGGTGCTAGCAGCCTGTCGGACTGACGAACAATCTGCTGCGCCGGCGGGACAGCGGCGCAAAAACGCGCGATTTTTCGTCACGTAGCACCACTATGCTCCTCAAAATCGCACGCTTTTTGCACTCGCTCTCCCACCTGGCTCGCTACGATTGCCTAAGTCCGACAGGCTGCTAGTCGCGGGTGAAATACAGCGACGATTCGTGCGTGATCAGGTTGTAGTGCAGCGTCAGATCGGTGGCATTGACGAACTCGAGGCACACCTCGATACGTTCACCGAGGCGTCGCTCGGTGACCCGGTTGATGCGCGCCCCGGTCAGCGCATAGTCGGCGCCGGCATCGCGCACGGGATAATGCGAGTCGCCGTCGCCAAACGTCGCGCCGGCCGTCGCCGCGTCCGATTTGCCGAGCACCCAGCATGCATTTACCGGATCGGCCCGCAGTTCGACCCAGCGCCTGTCCTCGAGTTCGAGATACAGGGCCTCCGCTTCACCGCGGCAACTGCCCATAAACCAGTGTTCACGCACGAGCGCGCGCTTGATCCGCCGAAATTCCAGCGTCGCCTGCAGAGGTATCCTCGATTTAATCGGTTGCATCGACAGCTATCACATCCGCACCGCCCTGCGACAAGTATAGGCGCGGGCTATCGGTGTTTCAGGGCAGGGTACACCGTTACGTCGGCGCGCCGGTCTCAGCCTCCCGGTGGCGCATGGCCCCGGCACTGGCGGGCCCGCCACAGTAACGCGAGCGCGAGCGCGCCGAGCAGCGCGCTGCCGGGTTCCGGCACGACGAAAAACGCGTTCGCCTGGATCGACCGGACTGCGCTGTTGCGTGTAATCAGCGCCGATAACGACGTCGTCGACATGAAGTCCTCGTCGAGAATCCGCAGCGCTTCCATCTCGGCAAGATAAAAGAATCGATCGCCGAGCATCGAACGCATGAACTGGTCGAGGAGAATTTCGGTAAACGTCTCGCCGAGCATGCTGCGTCCGGCGGCGCGCTCCGCGAGCCCACCGATCCACAGATCGACATCGTCGACCGCGGCGTAGACGGACGCGAACGCACCGGCGAGCACGGAATCGCCGCCGGTCATGTCGAGAAAACTCGCATACGGTGACAAACCGAGCTCATCGCGTACCGCGTTCAGGGAACCGGTCCCGTGATCGCGACCGCGCTGCAGGTTCAGCGCGGCCAGGTCGAATCCGCCTGAGCCGGGCGGGCCGAACAGGAAATTGCGCACATCGTCGACGAGCAGCGTATCGATGGCTTGCGCGCGCTGCGACGCGAGTCCGAGCAGCAGCGAGTCGACCCCGTTCGCGAACACTTCGCCCGGGTTGAAGAACGCATCGCGCAAAGCGACGCTCGTCACCGTCGGGGTCGGCCCGCTGTCGTCGACCCGGAGTAATTCCGGCGACAGCATCGTATGACCAACCCGAAACGCAGCGGTGGAAAACTCGCTGCTGATCCCGGCGTCGATGGTCTCGTCGTAACCCGTATACGCTTGGGTCAGATCGACACCGAGCAGGGTCGGCAGAAATTCCGTGTAGGTAATTTTCTGGATCTCGGCGCCGACGATTTTTCGCGCCGCCTCAAAAACGAAATCGCCCTCGTTCGTAATGCCGTTGCCCGGATCGCCGATCGCCGCATCACGTTCCGCGACAAGTACCGCATCACCGGCCGTGATCCGCGCAGTCAATTCGTCGACGAGACGGTTGTGCTCGCGCGCGAACAGCGTGTGCGCCGCGGTCAGTCCAAGCTGCTCGTTCGCGCGCACGTCGCCGGCGAGGAAGTAATCCGATGCCGGGGTTGGTCCCATCGCGGCGTTCGCGTAACCGCCCGTGTTTTGCCCGAGCAGGACCTCACCGTTGCCGCCAAGCGTCATGCGCAGCGTGCCGTCGGGGCCGCGCAGCGCGGCGGCCCGCGCCGGATCGGAACCGTAGACCTGCGAGGCATCGATATAGGCGGTGAGTTCGTTCGTCTGCTGCCGCACGCCGGCGCCGTCGACGTCATACAGTGATCGCTGCAGCGCGATCCGGGCGGTGCCGCTCATACCCGGGTCGAAGTACGGATCTCCGCTCGGCACCGGAATATCGAACGGGTCGCCGGCGTGCGCGGTTTCCGTCAGGCTGAGGCCGTGGTCGAGAAACTGGCCCCATTGCCACAGCCAGTCGCTCGCACCACGGCGGTTTGGCACCGCGGCGGACTGGGCCGAGACCGCGCTGCTGACCGCGCGGGCGCCGGGCAGGGCCGCGCTGCCGCTTTCACGCGGCGCCGCGGCGCCATCCGCGTAGGCCGCCGGGGTGATCCGGAGCAACGCCGTACCGGCACTGCCGGCGCTGCCGTCCAACAGGTTGTTGCCGGTACCGTCGAGCGAGCGAAACGGCATCGCCATCGCCGCATCGGCAGCGAGCGCCAGCACGAGGATCGGGGGTAAATGCGTCAACAATCGAAACACGTCGGGTACCTGCCGGATTCAGCTTTCCCGAGCGTACCGCCACAAGGCGTCACCCGCGCGCGCCGCGATCACAATTCCATCCCCGCCAATGTTAAGAATCGTCACCGGCGTCCGCGCGGGCCCGGCGGATCGCGCGCCCGTGTTGCACACGCAGCACATGGCCCGCCCCGCCGGGACCGGTTAAGATCGCGCTTCCCCGTTCGTCACGTGCGTGCCGCGGCGGGCTGGATGTGGAGTTGGCTATGAATATTCTCGTTGGGATCGATTTCGGCGAATCCTCGCACCGGATCACGCAGGCCGCCGCGCTGCTCGCGCGTGGGCTCGAAGCGAAGATCTGGCTCCTCCACGTCGCCGAACCGGATCCCGAATTCGTCGGCTACGAGGCCGATTCCCCGCAAATGCGCGACGTCGTCGCGAAACGCTATCACGTGCAACACCAGGATTTGCAGGCGCTCGCACAGGACCTGCGTAACGACGGCCTCGACTGCGTCGCCCTGCTCGTCCAGGGCGCAACCGTTACCACGCTGCTCGAAGAGGCGACGAAAGTCGCCGCCGATATCATCGTCGTCGGCTCGCACGGGAAAGGCGTGGTCAAGCGCGTGCTGCTCGGCAGTACGAGTGAAGGCGTACTGCACCACGCGAACGTCCCGGTCTACGTCGTACCCGTCCGTTGAACGGGCCGCCCCGCGCGGGTCAGTCGGTCGCGCGATAACCGCGCGGGGGCGAAAACGTAAACGGCCCGTCGAGCGCGCGCAGCACTGCCGGGTCGCGCGCATAGACATCCCGACGGAACTGTACCTCCCCGTCGACCTCGGCGAACGCGGTCAGATACAGCAGCATGACGGTCACCGCGTGGTCCAGGTTGAAGCGCCGCGGCCGGGTCTCGCCGGCAATTTTTTCGGGTTGCCACGCGGGATCGTCGCGCAGCAGCAGCGCGGCGAGTTCGAAAGGACGCTCCACGCGGATGCAACCGGAACTGAACGTGCGCTCGGCGCGCGCGAACAGCTCACGGCTCGGGGTATCGTGCAGGTACACGAGGTGCGGGTTCGGAAACATGAACTTGATCCGGCCGAGCGCATTGTGCGGACCCGGGTCCTGTCGCAATACATACGGAAACCCGTCACGTAGCGTGCGCTGCCAGTCGATCGTGCCCGGGTCGACCGCTTTGCCGACGCGATCGTAAACGCGCAGATGCCGGGATTGCAGATACGCCGGATCGCGGGCCATCGCCGGTAATACATCCTTGCGCAGGATCGTCGGTGGCACGGTCCAGGTCGGGTTCGTGATCACGTGGGTCATGCGCGCCTTGAAGATCGGCGTTTGCCGATACGGTCGGCCAACGACCGCGCGGGCACGCCACCGGATCTCGCCCCGGCGCAGGTACGCGGCCTGAAACGCCGCGATGTTCACGACGAGTAGTTCGTCCTCGATGTCGCGGAAGATCCAGCGGATCCGTTCGAGGTTCACGCGCAATGTCGCAACCCGCGCGGCCGCGGTGACATTCAGCGCCGCGAGTGTTCGTTTACCGACGATCCCGTCCTCGGTGAGGCCATGACGGCGCTGAAAGTCGCGCACCGCGCGTTCGAGTTCCGCGTCGAACAACGTGCTCCCGGGGGTCACCGCGGATACGCCCGCGGCGGTTACCGCGAGACGCTCGCGCAAGGCCGTGACCCGGGTATCGCGCATGCCCGGTTTCAGACTCTCACCGGCCGGAACGGGCCGCCAGCCGCCGGCATCGGCGATCGCGCGATACTGGGCGAGCGCGCCTTGCAGAGCCGTATACGTCGGGGTATGCGGGCGCAGGCCATCGAGCGCGGCGGCGATACCCTGTCCGACGATGGCGTCGTACATCCAGCGCGCCGGGTCCTGCGTCTGCAGTGCCCGTGAATAATTCCAGTGCGGATCGAGTTGCTCGGGGTTCGCCTTGCCGAAACGCAGGTGATAGGCGTAGCGCGCGAGCGCATCGGTGAGCAGGATATCGAGCGTCGCCGGAACCGGACCGGAGTCTTCGCGCAGATGGCGCAGGCGCGCGTAGTGGTAGTCGTCCGGATTCAGACCATGACGCGGGGCGTCGGCGAGCGCATCGAGCAGTTCCTGCACGCGGTCGGAGCGGGTCCACAGCGGCGCGTTGCCACCAAACGCGTAGATCGCACTGATGTACTCGCTGCGCGCAACCCCGAGCGTCCGCAGCGCTTGATCGTGATCAGGATCGCGAACGAGCAAGTCCGCTATCGTCGGGATCGGCGATGCGGCGGCTATTGTTGCGAACAAAACGGCCGCCAATACGGTAATCACGGGTAAACATCGCGGCATCCGGTGAGTTTATACTAGGGCAGCACTGAACAAATCATGGCGCGCGAGTCCGGGCCTCGAGCGCCACGACGCGTCACGGCGACCGCCGGTACCGTACGCAGCGGGCATCCGCACGGTGCACACGCCGGCTGCCGTGGCCGGAGTGACGCAGAACTCCCCCCGGGCCCCCGTCGCGGACACAAAGGTGGACAAAGGCATGGACGAGACACGATCAAAGACCCACGGCCGGCGACGCTTTCTGCGCGCACTCGGCAGCTCCCTCGCGCTCGCGAGCGCGGCACCGGTCGCCCTGGCGAAAGCCGCGCCCGTCGCGGCGCGGGAACTGGAATTCCATCACCTGCACACGCATGAACGACTCGCGGCAACGTACTGGTCGGACGGCGATTACGACCGCGCTGCGCTGGCCTCGATCAATCGCATCCTGCGCGACTTCCGCACCGGCGAGGTCTACCCGATCGCCCAGAATCTGCTCGACCTGCTCGCCACGGTCAAAGCCGAACTCGGCACGAACGCGCCGTTCGAAGTGATCGGCGGCTACCGCTCGCCGAAAACGAACAATATGTTGCGCCAGCGCAGTAACGGGGTCGCGAAGCGCAGCCTGCACATGCAGGGCATGGCGATCGACGTGCGCATCGTCGATGTGCCGACGAAGCAGTTGCGCGAGGCGGCCGCGGATCTGCGCCTCGGTGGGGTCGGGTACTACCCGAAGTCGAATTTTGTCCACCTCGATACGGGGCGACCCCGCTTCTGGTAGTTGCCGTTTGCGGCACGTTCTTTAGAATCATCCGCGGCCGTCCCGGCCGGCGCCGGGCACCGAACCCGCGGAGGGACGCGCGATGAGCCCGGAACAAATTCTTGCCCACCCGGCGAAAGTGCTGACGCAAGCCCAGCGCGAAGCGTATTTCGACCACGGCTACGTGTTGTTGCCCGCGTTTCTCGCGCCGGCATGGCTCGCCCGCCTGAACGCGGTGACGGCTGCGTTCATCGAAGAGAGCCGCACGCTCACCGCATCGAATGCGAAGTTCGACCTCGAACCCGCGCACAGCGCCGCGGCGCCGAAGCTCAGACGACTGTCGTTTCCCGTCGATCACCACGAGGTGTACCGCGAACTCGCTTTCGACAGTCCGATCGTCGACGTCGCCGAAGACCTGCTCGGTCCGAACGTGTGTTACCACCACTCGAAACTGAACTTCAAATGGAGTGGCGGGGGTGAAGCGGTCAAGTGGCACCAGGATATCCAGTACTGGCCGCACACGGATTTCTCGCCGCTGACGATCGGCATCTACCTCGCCGATGTCGATGACGAGATGGGACCGATGGGCATCGTTCCCGGCAGCCACAAGGGCCGCCTCTACGATCTGTGCGATGAACACGGCGCGTGGAACGGCGCCATCCGCGCGGCGGAACTCGCCGAGGCACAGCCGGAACGCGCCGACTATCTGCGCGGCCCGGCGGGCTCCGTCACCGTGCACAACTGCTGCGCGGTACACGGTTCGTCGCCGAATCATTCTTCCCGGGTACGCCCCCTGTTGCTGCAGACCTACGCGGCGGCGGATTCGTTTCCGCTGCAGAGTGTGGGTACGAACGGGCTCGGGGCGTATGCGAATACGGTCGTGCGCGGCACACGGCCGGCGTACACGGCCATCGATGGCCGCACGGTGCCGGTCGCGCCGGACTGGTCCGGCGGCTATACCTCGATTTTCGACGTACAGCAGCAAGCGGCCGGGGAATAAACCGGATCGGACGCCTGTTGCCGGCGCCGCGCACGGACTGCCCCCGCCTCATCCCGGACATGTACGCAACCCTGAAAACGATTCATGTGACGAGCGTCGTGCTGTCGCTCGGATTGTTCGGCATGCGCCTCGTGTGGTCGTGGGCCGCTCCCGCCCGGCTCGAACGCGCGTGGGTGCGGATCCTGCCGCACGTGATCGACACCGTGCTGCTCGCGAGCGCGGTGGCGCTCGCGTCGATCCTGCACCAGTATCCGTTCGTGCACGGCTGGCTCACGGCGAAGGTGGTCGCGCTCGTCGCGTACATCGTGGCCGGCAGCTTCGCGCTGAAACGCGCGCGAACCCGCCACGGGCGCGGCCTCGCGGCCGGCATCGCGCTGGCGAGCGTCACCTACATCGTCGCGGTGGCCCTGACCCGCGATCCCGCGCCGTTCATCGCCGGCTAGCGCCACGGCCCGGGGGCCGACGTCGGCCTGCGGGCGCCCGACACCGCGAGATACGGGCACGTGACGGGGGTCCGCCGGATAATTGCGGTAATTGTTCCGCTTTCAACGCACCGATCGCGTTTTCGACGGCTGCGATTTTTGCCCGCACGCAATGTGGCTTGTAGGATGGTCACGAGGCGGGACATGACGTCGCGCCGGCTGCAACTTCCGGAGAACGACATGGCACTACCCAGCCCCACGAATCCCGCAGGCTCGTCGCTGCAGCGTTTTACCCGACCGCGAACGTGGCTGCTCGCACTCGCCATGTCGTCGCTCTGGGTCGGCGCCGCGCCGGCGCTGACGATCGTGGTCGACTACGAGTACGACACGAACAATTTTTTCGATACGACGGTAAAACGGGACGCCCTGGAGGCCGCCGCGGATCGCTACAGCCGGATCATCACGACCTCGCTGAACGCGGTGAACCTCGTCGATGACAACCTCGACCAGCGGATCGGCTTTACCCATCCCGGCAACGGCGCGAGCTGGAACGTGAGTTCCGCGGCCAGTGCCGCGAGCGACGCGATCGCAGGATCGGACATCGCGGACGAGTACCGCGGCGCGTGGTCGATCGGCGAGGGTGAGTGGATCCTGTACGCCGGCGGGCGCTCGCTCGTAAACGCCGCCGGGGTCGGTGGTACCGGCACCGGCCTGAATTTCACGAGCGTGTTGGACAGCCCAACCTCGGTGATAAACCGCGGCTTCCGCGATCCGGAACCCACGGGACCCGGTGATTTGCCCGTGTGGGGCGGCGCGATCACGTTCGATAACGACGGCGACGTGAACTGGCATTTTGATCACACGCTGGCGGCCCCCGGGGGCACGACGGATTTCTATTCGATCGCACTGCACGAAATCGGTCACGCGCTCGGGCTCGCGACGAGCTGGGACGACTGGCCGGATGACGCCGGCGGCGTGTATACCGGCGCGAATGCCGTCGCCGCCTACAATGCGGACAACGGCACGAGTCTGACCACCCTGAGCGAAGTCGGCGCCGCGAATCCGCACTGGGCCGAAGACACCTACGATTCGCTGATTTTCGCCTCCGGCGATCCGAACCTCACCGGCACGGTGGGTCTCGGGACGCCGCAGGATTTGCTCATGGAACCGAGCGCGGACTTCACCGGCACGGTACGCCGGCTCGAACTGACGAACGTCGATGTCGCCGCGCTGCGCGACGTCGGCTGGACCGTCGTGCCGGTGCCCGCCGCGCTGCCCTTGTTCGTGTCCGCGGGTTTGTTGCTCGGCGCATTCAGATCCCGCCGCCAGCGCGGCTGAATCCACTCCCGCGAATCCGGGCCGCCGGCGCTCAGACCTCGCGACAGAACCGCGCGATGCTCGCGGCCGTTTCGCGGCTGATGTCCGGGCACGCGAGCGCGAAAATCTCGGTCCCGTGGATAGTCCCCATCAATTGCCGGCAACGCGCGGACACGCCGGCACGCAGCAGCAGACGATAGAACGCGATCCCCTCGTCACGCAGCGGATCGCACTCGTTCACGCTGATCACGGTCGGCACGAGTCCGGTAACGTCTTCGACGCTTGCAAAAGCCGGCCACGCGAGCGGGTTCCGCGCCTCGAATGCGTCGATGCCATAAGCGATCGCGCCGCGGTTATCGTGGATGTCGATGAGCAAACCGTTGTTTTCACTCGACGAGGGATACTGCTGCTGTGGCCAGGCGCCGGCAATGTACGGGCACAGCGCGTAAAGCCCGCGGATGAGTCCGAGATCGCCATCATGTTTCAGCTTCAGGCCCGTCGCCAGGGTCAGATTGCCGCCGCCGCTCTCACCGGCGACGATGATGTGCGCGCGGTCGATTTTCAGCGCGTCTGCCGCGCCACATAGCCACTTCAGGCCGGCCACGCAGTCATTCAGTCCGGCCGGGAAAGGCGCGACTTCCGGCGCCGAGGAGGGAGTCAGGCAATTACGGAAATCGACCATGGCGACGGCCACGCCCTGCTGCGCGATGATCCGGCCCCACGCGCGGTAGATCCCGTAGAACGCGGACATCGACTGCATGCCGCCGCCATGGATGTAATAAACGCAGGGCAATACCGCGTCGCTGTCCGGCCGGATGAACTGCACCTTGACCGTATTGTCATCCGGCTGTGACGTGAATTCGAACGTGCGGGTCGCCAGACCCGCGGACGGCGCGACGTCTTCGTTGTCGAACACCTCGAGCATTTGCGCCATCTTCGCGCTCGCGGCGAGCGCCTCCGGTCGGTTGACCTCGGCGAGCAACTGCTCGCGATCAGCGACGTCGCCGCGGCTCATCACCGGAATATTGCCGAGAACTTTCTTGATCCGCGGGTCGATGCGCGGATCGTCATGAATCTTGCTCAACCGTTTTGCTCCTGCGAAATCCGCCAGTGTGACGTTACCGCACCCTACACACCGGCACCGGCGACAGCCAGCCCCGGCACGCGACAAGCCGGCCGCGACGGGCGGTTACGGCGCGAGCAGGTTTCTGAACGTGAGATTGATCCGCGGGGCCGTCACCCGTCGACGCTTCGGCAACTGGTGCTGCCACGTGTTCTGCACCGTCTCGCCCATGACGAGCAGTGATCCGTGGGTGAGCGGGCAGGTAACGGGTTTGACGGCTCTGTCGCGGCGATGTTTCAGCACGAAGTCGCGCGTCGCGCCGAAACTGACCGAGGCGATGACCGGATTCGGGCCCCACTCGGCCTCGTCGTCGCTGTGCCAGCCGACGCTGTCATTGCCATCGCGGTAACAATTCACGAGCACACCGTTGAAATCGCGCCCGCTCAACTCTCGCACGCGCGCCCGGATCGACCGCAGCACGGGTGTCCACGCGAGTGCCGACACTTCCATGCCGGAATAATGCACCGGCCAGTCGTGGTCGCAGTACCACGCCTGCAGACGCGGCAGGGGAATCGATTTGCCGTGGATCGTGATCGTATCCGCGCGCCACGGCGTCGTTTTCAACAGCACGTCGAGGTAGTGATCCGCTTCACTGCTGTTGAATGCGTGCGCGTGAAATGTCAGCACCGCATCGCGGAGCGGGATCTCGAGCGCGGTCGGGTCAACGAACAGCGATTGCTCATGCATGTCTGTGGTTCTCGGCCGCTCACGGCGGTATGGGCGCACGCGTGCGCGTAATCCCGGCAGTGCGGACACGCTCGTGCCTCCGCGTACCGGGACATTCTGACGCGATTCGCGCCCGCGGCTCAAACGGTTCGTCCGACCGACGGAACGCGGATACATTGCATCGACCGCGGGCGCTCACTACGATTGATCGCCATGCCCCGACGAGCCCTGCAAATGTTGCTGATGTGGTACGCGAACGTGCGTTCGGCCACGACGGCGTTGCGTAACACACTGCCCGTACTCGTGCTGGTCGCACTGCCCGCGGGGTCCGCAGTCGGCGCGGCCACGGACGGGCTCCCGCTGGACAGCCTTTACGGCGCTTACGAAATGATCGGTCGCAGCGCCGGCGACAACGACGGCGTGTATCGCGGCTGGGTGCGCCTCGCGATCGAAAGCGGACAAATCGAGATGGACCGCTGCATCGACGGCCGCCACACGACGGGGTTCGGTCGCGAAGTCCTGCGCGGCGCCGACGAATTGCGCGCGATCGAATTCCGCTACGACCAGCGTGATGTCGCAACCGTCGCAAGCTGCATCGTGACGTCCGATTTCGATAATCTGCCGCGGTTTTCCTGCTACGTGACCCCCGAGAATGCGCCCGCGATCGCGGTACCGGGCATCGAGACATATTTTCCAATCGTCTGGCCGGTTGCACTCGACTATTTCGATTGCCGTTAGTGCCGCCGGGCCGGTGCGCAAGCGACGCCTGCGACCCGACTCGGGGCAGCGTCGCGACGCCGCCTCCGAAACGCGCAAGTTTCACCGCGCTGCCGGCTCGGCGTTTATCAGGACGCTCAGCGCGCTGCCGCCGGCACGCTGCGCAAGTGCTGATAGAAGTTCACGAACACCATGTCCTCGTGTCCGGCCGCGGCGTGACAGGCCACGCAGGCTTCGCGCGGCGCCGCGGCCGCGGTTGCCGCATACGGCGGCGCGTGATGACCGAAATTGAAAAAGCCCCAGCCGTTCGTGTCAGCGAACCGTCGCGAGTCCTTGACCGACACGTCGAGCCCGTTCAGCGCCGCGGGAAAGTAACCGCGACCCGAGGCCTCGACCCGTGAACCATCGCTGTCGCGTCCCGGCGCGGTCAGTTGTAATTCCTTCACGAGTACGGTGCCTTCGGGCCAGGCCCCGGTGGCGCGGTAGTGGTCGAGCGCAGCGGGTTCGACGTAGACATTGTGGAACTCCGGAAAACCCGCGCTGCCATCGTTCAGCGCGTTCGGGGTCAGCGGGGAACCGATGAACACCCAGCGGCGAAACCCCTGTGGTTGTTCGAGTTGGCCGTCGGGACCGAACACGGGGTCGTTGACGACATCCGGGTAGGCGTCCGCGGCCACGGCCGCGAACGTGGCGAACAGCGCGGTGGCGCCGAAAACCGTCAAGAATATTTTGTTCATGAGTCAACTCCGTTATTGCAACGATTGAGAACGCTGCGGAGTCTGGCGAACCTTGAGATACTATGCGTATCATTTAATATCGAAAACCTTACTTATCGTATCAATATGACCGATCGCCTCGTCACTTTGCTCGAACGTTTCGAACTCAGGGCACACGTCTTCCAGGCCGGTACACTCGACCACGCGAGCGATTACCCGCCACGCCCCGGTATCGGTTACCTGCATGTGCTCGAGTCGGGTCGCCTGCGGATCACAAACGGCCACCGCGAACAGCACATCGTTGCCGCGCCGTGCGCGCTGCTGTTCACGGGCGTGGCCGCGCACGCGCTCGAACCGGCCGACGACACCGTTTCGATGGTGTGCGCCGCATTCGAATTCGGACTGGGCAGCGGCAATCCATTGCTCGACGCACTCCCGGAAATGACCTTGTTGCGACTCGACGAGGCGGGCGATCTCGGCAACGTCACCAAGCGCCTGTTCATTGAAGCCGACGGCGATCATTGCGGCCGCGATGCGATCCTCGACCGGCTCATGGAGGTGTGTCTGATCGTATTCCTGCGCGAACTCATGGAGCGGTGCGAATTAAAACTCGGGCTGGTCGCCGGCCTTGCCGATCCGAAACTCGCGAAAGCGATCACGGCGCTGCATGCCGAACCGGCAAAGCACTGGACGCTCGCGACGCTGGCCACGGCCGCCGGCATGTCGCGGGCGCGGTTTGCCGCCCGCTTCCGCGACGTCGTTGGCATGACCCCGGGCAGTTACATCGCGGTCTGGCGGCTCGGACTCGCGCAATCGCTGTTGCTGCGTGGCGAAGCGATCAACGTTGTCGCCGAGGCGGTCGGTTATGCATCCGCGAGCGCCTTGTCGCGCGCGTTCTCGGCGCAATTCGGCCGCTCGCCGTCCGCCTGGCTGCGGGGTTCACGTGCGGCGCGCGAGCCCGCGCGGTGAGCCATGGCGTTTGCGGATTTGCGCGCCGTCGCCAGGACGTTACGTATAATCCCCGCGGGCGCGACGCTGGATCGCGGCAGGATCTGGTGTCACAGTAATCCGCATCTGACCCACGTTCACACCGAGGAAACCCCGAAACATGAGCGACTCTGCACCGTATACCCCGCCGAAAGTCTGGAAACCGAAAGAGATCGGTGGCACGTGGGGGAAAATCAACCGGCCGGTCGCCGGGGCAACGCACGACAAGGAACTACCCGTCGGCAAACACCCATTGCAGCTGTATTCGCTCGCGACCCCGAACGGGGTCAAGGTCACGATCCTGCTCGAGGAATTACTCGCGCTCGGCAAAACCGGCGCCGAGTATGACGCGCACCTGATCGACATCGGCGAGGGCGAACAATTCGGCAGCGGTTTCGTCGCGGTCAATCCGAATTCGAAAATACCCGCGCTGCTCGATCGCAGCACCTCACCCCCGACCCGGGTGTTTGAGTCGGGCGCGATACTTGTCTACCTCGCGGAAAAATTCGGCGCGTTCCTGCCCACGGAACCCGCCGCGCGCGCGGAATGCCTGTCGTGGCTGTTCTGGCAAATGGGCAGCGCGCCGTTTCTCGGCGGCGGCTTCGGTCATTTCTACAGTTACGCGCCGGAGAAGATCGAATACTGCATCGATCGCTATGCGATGGAAGTGAAACGCCAGCTCGACGTCCTCGATCGCAATCTAGCGCAGCGCGAGTATCTGTGTGGCGACGACTACAACATCGCCGACATCGCGGTTGTATCCTGGTACGGCGCGCTCGTGCTCATGAATGTGTATGACGCCGCGGAATTCCTCGATGTTGCGTCGTACAAGAACGTCGTTCGCTGGGCCACGCAGATTTATGCGCGGCCCGCGGTCGAACGCGGTCGGCGCGTGAACAAGACCTGGGGCCCCGAAGAAGAACGCGTACCGAACCGGCACGACGCGAGCGATATCGACAGGACGTTCGAGACCGCGAAAACCCCCTGAAACAGCGTAAGCCGCCAGCAAACGTGACCCGTCACCCGACGCCGGGTGACGAACGGAGTCCATCATGACCGACATCATTCTGCATCACTACGATCTGTCGCCGTTCTCGGAAAAAATCCGCCGCGTGCTCGCGTACAAGAAGCTCGCGTGGCATGCCGTCGAGCAGCCGATCATGGCGCCGAAGCCGGACCTGACCCCGCTGACGGGCGGTTATCGCAGAATTCCCGTCATGCAGATCGGCGCGGATATCTACTGCGACACGGCGTTGATCGCGCGTGTGCTCGAAGCACGACATCCGGAACCGCCGGTACTCCCGGCCGCACTCGCCGGCGCCATCGGCCTGATCGAGGACTGGGCCGATCACCGGCTGTTCATGTTTGCCGTGCCACCAACCCTGGTCGCGCTGATGGACGCGCTGCCGCCAGGCTTTCTCGACGATCGCCAGGCCATGACCCCGGCGTTCAGCAAGGACGCGATCATCGGATCCGCACCGCATGCGCTCGAACAACTCCGCCACGCGCTCGACGATCTCGATCGCCAGCTCGGCGCAAGCCCGTTCCTGCTTGGCGAGGCATTCACACTCGCCGATGCCGCGTGTTTTCACCCGGTCAATTTCATGTTGAACAATCCGTCGCTGGCCACCGATCTGTCATTACGCCCGGCGCTGGCCGCGTGGCATGAACGGATCACGGGTTTTGGTGCCGGTGAGGTGCAGGCGATGACTGCGGCCGAGGCACTCGAGACCGCGCGCGCGGCCGAACCGGCCGCGATCGTTAATGACGCAGGCACGAGCGCGGATTTCTCGCTCGACGACAGCGTGACGATAGTCGCCGACGACTACGGCCAGGAAACAACGACGGGTCGGGTCACGCATATCGGCGTGAACGATATTACGGTCGTGCGCGAGGATCCGGAACTCGGCAACATTGCCGTCCATTACCCGCGCGCCGGGTACCGGATTACGCGCGCAGCCTAGACCGGGCCTGACCGATGCGGGAACCGGTGCGACGCCGACCGCGCTACGCCGGTGCCGGCGGGGTCCAGCCTTCGAGCCAGAATTTCTCCTGCGGTTTGAACACCCCGAGCTGGATCGCGACGCTGCGGAAATTCCAGTGCGTAAATTCGCGCACGACCTTGCGTTCGCGATACAGGTGAAACGTAATCCCGCGCGCGTGCGTCGTTTTTCCCGCCGCCGGCAGTTCGAGGAAATCACCGTTGTGCGTTGCTTTCCACACCCAGTTCATCACTGCCCACTCGTCGTAATCGAGATCGACGCCGGCGAGCGCATCGCCGCTCCACAGCTGCCACAGTTCCGGCGTGTAGTTTTCCGGCGGCGCGCTGCGTTGCACACCCCGGCGGTCACCGGCAAGACCGCCGTCGTAGCGAATCACGTCGAACTGGTGCACCCCGGCCGGTGAATCCGGGCCGTTGTTGTTGAACGGCAGAAACGCGCGGTACAGGTCGTCCTTGTTATCAATCGTTTGAAACAGGGTGACGTCCTCGAACACGAACTCGTCCGCGTAGTAATGCACGATGGCCTCGGCGCCGCCGGTGAAAAATGTATCGATCCAGTCTTCACCCGTGCTCATGTCCATGCGGCCGCTGCCGGTGAAGCCCCGCCCGGGTTCACCGGCGTAGCTGCCGGCGATGCCAAGCCCGGCGCCGAGCGTGGCGGTGCCGAGCGTGTGCAGAAAACCGCGGCGGGCGCGGTCCGGGGTCGTCGCGTGATTCAGATAACCGAGGTGCATCGCGGTTCCTCCTAAACGGTTTGCAGATAGCCTTGCATCAGCGAACGCAGCGTGTGCTCCACCTGTTCGCGTGTGGCGCCGGAAAACTTCATCTGTACGGTCATGTGCGCAAGCGCGACGATGACGCGGGCGGCATCGTCGATATCGATGTCCGCGCGGATACTGCCGTCGCGCTGCCCGCGCTCGATAATCTCGCGCATACCGGCAAGCGCGCCGCGGTAGAATCGGAGATACGAATCCCACAAGCCGTCGCGGATCGAGACGCTCCATTCGAGCCACACCCGGATGTAGTCGGGATGCGATTCGATGGCGTCGCAAAACGACATGTGGATATTGGCAATGACGTTCGGTGCGCTCTCGGCCGGGTCGTCGTTGCCGGCCAGTAAATCGTCAAGCAGGAAGCGCGAGACTTCGTCGAGTACGGCCTCGACGAGCGCTTCTTTCGATTCGAAATAATGGAACGCGGTGGGCACCGCGACCCCCGCTTCACGCGCAATCGCGGAATGACTCGCCTCGCCGATCCCGCGCGCGGCGAACGTTCGCAATGCCGCCGCGATCAGGTGGCGCCGCCGCGCCTGCGGGTCCATGCGGCTCGCGCGCGGATTGCCGCTGCGCGCGGTGGTGGCGGCGTTTGTTGATTTCGCGTTCACGCGTCGCTCACCGGCAGCGTACGTGCAGGGTTTTCGGGCTGCGCAGATAAAACGCGTCACACCATTCGATCGAATCCTCGGTGACCTCGATCGTCGCGAAACGGTCGAACAGATGGTTCAGCGCGAGTTCCCCTTCGAGCAGCGCCAGCGCGCGGCCCACGCACATATGGATACCCCAGCCGAACGCCATGTGCTGACGCAAATCGGTACGCTCGACGTCGAAACGATCGGGGTTCGCGAACACACGCTCGTCACGGTTCGCGCTGCCGTAGATCGGCATGACGATCGCGTTCTCGGGGATCTTCACGCCGCCGATCTCGGTATCCGCGGTCGCCCGCCGGAACAACACCTGGATCGGCGACAGGTAGCGCAGCGTTTCTTCCGTCAGTTGCGCGACGCGTTTGCGGTTTGCACGCACGAGCCGTTCCTGGTCGGGAAACTGCGCGAGACACACGAACGCGTTCGCGAGCAGGCTCGTCGTGGTTTCATTGCCCGCGATCAGCAACAGCACGCACAACGCGAGCACCTCGTCGGCTGACAGCTTGTCGCCTTCTGCTTCGGCCTGGACGAGCGCGCTGATCAGATCCTCGCGCGGGGTACGCCGCGCATCGCTGATGCGCGCTTCGAAGTATTCACGGAAATCGTTCGCGTCGCTTTTGATCGCAGCGAGTTGCGCCGGAGTCAGCGTTTCGCCGTTACCGCCGGCGGTCGTGTTGTTCGACCAGCGTCTGAACGTCGCCCGCATCGAGGTTTCGATACCCATGATTTGCCCGACGATCTGCACCGGCAGCGGCGAGGCGATCGCCTCGATGAATTCGAACTCACCGAGTTCGGCGGCGTCGTTGATCAGGCCATCGACAATCGCCGTGATTTCGACGCGTTGCGATTCGAGCATGCGGCGCGAAAACGCCTTGTTCACGAGCGTCCTGAGGCGGGTGTGGTCGGGCGGGTCGCACGCGATCATGTATTGCGCGTCAGGCGCGGGATTGCCTTCGCCGAATGCCAGCTGGATCAGGGGATCGGATGAAAACCGCTCATGGTTCAGCAGCATTGCGCGCACATCTTCGTTGCGCGCGATCGCGTAAGCATTCAAATCCTCGATGTATTTGACCGGCTCATGCGCCCGCAAATGCTCATAGTACGGGTAGGGGTCGCGGCGCACCGCGGCGCTCATCGGGTGGTAGTCGGTATAGCCCGCGGCCGCCTCGGTGATGGTGTCTGCGTGGGTCCGGATTGCGCTCATCGGTTTCGTCCTGGTAGCGGTCGACCGCGTTATTGAATACAGTTTCAATAGAAGAATAAGCTTATTGAAACTATTGTCAATAACAAACGCCGAGCCTGATCGACGATCCGGTTCTCGCGAAATAGGTCGCGGGCGCGGGTGGACATTGCGGCGCGAGGGGCGCTTAGGCAAACGATCGCAGACCTTCGCCGGGGTCAGGCCGGAAATGCGCGGCCTCGGGATGGCGAAAACGCTCGCCGCCTAGCGCCTTGTCACCCGCGCCCGACCGACCCGGTCGGGCGCGCCCATCCTCTCAATACCCGAGATCGCGCGCCGCCCGCTCGAGCACGACGGGCACGGACCACGTCGTGCGCGCGAGCCGCAGGTCGTTGCTGCGACCGCTACGGTACAGGCCCGAAGCACTCATCCAGAACGCGACGGAACGCATCGCGTACAGCGCGTCGTAGTAACGACAGGCGTTCAAATCGATGTCGAAACCCGTCTGCGCCTCGTAGTCACGGATGAACTCGTCACGATCGACGAGGTTCGACAACAACGGCGTCCCTTCGCGGTTCAAATCACTGAGCACATAGGCCACGTCGTACATCGGATCACCGATCACCTGCAGTTCCCAGTCGAGCACGGCCGAGATCCGATCGTTGTGGATGAGCAGATTGCCGGTGCGGTAAGCGCCGTGCACGAGCGTGCAGCGCGCGGGCGTTGGAATACTACTTTCCAGCCAGCACATCAGATCCGTCAGAATCGGTTCCGGCGGGTGTTCGCTCGCGTCGATCAGTTCGCGCCATTTCGCGATCTCGCGCCGGGCGAAGCCTTCACCCGGGTCCGGCACCCCGAGAAAACCGAGACCCGCCGCTTCCCAGTCGAGCGTGTGCAGGGTTGCCAGCGCCGCGGTAAAACTCGCCGGCAGGGTGCCGCGCGCCGCCGCTTCGGCGTAAAACTTGCGCCCCGCACGGCCCCACGGATTCGGACATTCGCCCGGCACCTTCTCCATGACGAGGAACGGCGCGTCGAGGATCGCGGGATCGGATTCGTACCAGAACACTTTCGGCGCCGGCAGCGCGGTTGCTTCGAGACATTGCAACACGCGGAACTGCTCTTCGAGATCCGACAGGTGCCGCAGCAGCGCGTTGCCGGGATCACGGCGCAGGCACAGGCCCTGCTCGCGTGCTTCGCCGTTTTCGCGATAAGTCAGATCGAACAGCCAGGTTTCGTGCGACCAGCCGACCGCGATCCGCTGCACATTCGTAATGACGAGATCGTCGGCATCCGGCATACGCGTGCCCAGGTAATCACGCACACGGTCGAGGAACGCGGCATTGTCATCGAGCCCGGCGTTCACTTCGCGTACTCCATGCGACGGTCGATATCGGCGCGCAGGCAGGCGCGCACGCAGCGGCGCAGACGTTCGAATGTCGACTCGCCGATCACGGCGCGGGCCGCGTAGAGCGCCTCGATGAACGCACACAGGGCGCCGGGCTCGCGCTGCTCCGCAAGCCGCGTGAACGCCGCGCGCAACGCCGGCTCGTCGTCGCCGTCGAGGCCTGCCCGCAGTTCGTCGACGAGCGCGTCCAGATCCGCGCTGGCGGCCGCGCGGTGCGCGGATTCGAGCGCGAGTTCGCGCGTGAGTTTCGCGACGACGACGGACGCCATGAACGCCTGGGTCTTCAGGTATTCGTCGTCGATCGCCGGCGCGATGTCACGTTTCAGGGTCGCGACGAGTCGGTCGAGCATATCGTTGTTGGTCATCGGTATTCCTGTGGGTGCGTCAACGCATCGGGCTCAAACCGCGCGCCTGTTCGCGCAATCTGAACTTCTGAATCTTGCCGCTCGGGGTGCGCGGGAATTGCCGGATAATTTCGAGGCGTTCCGGCAGATACTGGCGCGACAGCCGGCACCCGAGCAGGTAGTCGATGACGTCGTCGAACGTGAGTTCGGCGCCGTCGCGCAAACTCACGAACGCGCAGGCGCGCTCGCCGAGACGCGCATCCGGCATCGCCACGATCGCCGCATCCTCGACCGCCGGATGCCGGTACAGCAGTTCTTCGACTTCGACGACCGGTATATTCTCACCGCCGCGAATGATGATGTCCTTCGAACGGCCGGTGATCCGGATAAAGCCGTCGCTGTCCATGCGCGCGTTGTCGCCCGTTTCGAGCCAGAACTCGTCGTCGACCCCGTAGTCCTGCGGTCGCTTCAGATACCCGACGAATGTCGTCACGCAGCGCGACTGCAGCCGACCTTCGGTTCCCGGGGGCACGGCGGCGCCCGCCGCGTCGACAACCCGCACCTGCTGGTGTGGCAGTGCGCGGCCGTCCGTGTCGATGACCTTGTCTGGCGGGTCGTCCGGGTACGTCGCGGTCGCAATGCCCATTTCCGTCATGCCCCAGGCGCTCATCACGTGCATGTGCGGATGCCGGTCGCGGGATTTCTGCACGAGCACGCGCGGGATCGGCGCGCCCGCGCACAGAAACAGGCGTAACGAACCGAGGTCGAATCCGGCCACCGCGGGATGTTCCACGAGGTCGCTCAAAAACGGAGTCGAGCCGAGCGTGATCGTGCAGCGTTCCTGCGCGATCAGGCGCGCCGCGGCGGCGGGATCCCACACGTCGAGGAGCACGCATTTGCTGTGATTGAAAATCGACAACACGAGCGCGTACATGAAACCGGTCTGGTGCGCGAGCGGCGAGCCCATGAACACGACGTCGTCGCGGGTAAGCGTGAACAACTCCACGGCGAGCAGCGCCTTGCACAACAACGTGTTCGATGTATGCATGACCCCCTTCGGCTGCCCCGTCGTACCGGACGTATACATGATCTCGGTAACGTCATTCGGATCGGGACGGCGATCGCGGAACAGGGCCGCCGGGTCGATCTCCGTCTCCCACGCGCGCCCGACGAGGACCCGTTCGAACGACGTTGCCGGATCGGTGCCGCCGACGACGAGCACGTGCTCGAGGTGCGGCAGCGCGGGCCGGATCGTGGCGACCATGTCCGGGTAACTGAAACCACGGAATTCCTGCGCCACGACGAGCACGCGGGCCGCGGCGAAGCCGAGCATGAATTCGAGCTCGCGCTCGCGAAAGATCGGCATGAGCGGATTCATGATCGCGCCGATGCGTACGCACGCGACGTGCAGCGCGGCGTAATGCCACCAGTTCGGCAACTGCACCGCGACGACGTCGCCGCGGGCGACCCCGAGTTGCGCGAGGCCGCAGGCGAACCGCACCGACAGAGCGTGCAGGTCGCGCACCGTAACGCGCGTGTCCGCACCCGTCGCGGTGCGACGTTCGACGATCGCAACGGCGTCGGGCGTGGCGGCATGCGCGTCGTCCAGGTAATCGCACAGTAATCGATTCGGCCACAGCCCCGCCGCAACCATGTCCGCGGTCCGTTCGGGCGGCAGGATGACGGACGCGAGTTCGACCATGGATAACTAGCGCGCCGCGCGCCGGGTTCGCGCCCAGCGATGCACCGGCCACATGTCCTGGTCCTCACCCCACGCCTCGCGGCCGTTCAGATCCCAGTGGATGAGCGAATTGATATCGATGAACGTGTGCCGGTTCACGATGATCCGGCTGACCGGGATGCCGCTCGCGTTCAGCGCGCGGCCGTCGGCATCCTCGCCGGTGATTTCGATCCGGGTCACCCAGCCCGTTGCCGGATCGCGCTCGAGGCGGCGCTCGCCGTCGACGAGCGTCGCCGCGCGGCCATCGCAAAGCAGAAAGCCGTAAGCGACCCGATCGCCTTCGGGCCGCACGTTTGTGATCGCGAGGAAGCCCGTGTGCTCGTCTGCCGCGGCGGTGACATAAGCCGCCTGGCGTGGCCGGTCTTCCGGACGACGGCCCCAGGTGCGATCACGCATGCCGATACAATCAACGGGAATCGTTTCACCATGCAGAACGATTTCGCCCGCCACCCGGCCGAGCTGGTCAAAGTGACTCGCCTTGCCGAACGTCGAATCGCGCCCGGTGAGCGGTTCCGGCGGCATGATCCCGGCAAACGTGAGATCGCAACGCAGGCGATCACCGTCGTCGTAGCCGAGCGCGTAACGCATACCCGGTTCGAGCACACGCATCGCTACGCCGTTCGGCAGCGTGCAATCGGCGAGGTCGGTCGCCGCGGGCAGTTCGAGCGCGGTGTAGTTCGCGCTGTACGGCACTTCCCACGGCAGGTGCGCGGTGTCGTCCCAAATCCAGCAACCGCCCGCGACCGTGCCGATATTCGGTCGGAACATCGAGTAGAACCAGCCACCGAGCCGGCGCTCCGGCACGTGAAATGAATACCACGCGGTTTCCGTCGCCCACCAGTCGTCGCCCATCAGCGCGAAATGAAACTGATCGTCGGCCGCGGTGAACTCAGTTTTTGTCATATCACGTTCCTGCACATTCGACGGCGTTACCGGATCCTGCGGCGCGCCGTGCCCGCGCGCACGACAGCGCCACCCGGGCTCAGTACTTCGGCGCGCGCTTCTCCCGGAATGCGCTGACCCCCTCGGTGAAATCCTCGCTCGCGCGCACCCGATCGCCGTGTGCCTGTTCTTCCGCTTCCCGCGCGAGCGCGGCGGCGGCCACACCCGCGCTGATATGCTGCTTCACGGCCTGCACCGCGACCGGACTGTTCGCGGCGATCGTTCGCGCAATCGCCAGTGCCCGCTCGAGCAGTTCCGCGGCCGGCACGATTTCGTTGATCAGGCCGATCCGCAGGGCTTCTTCCGCCTCGATCATCTCCGCGGTGAGCAACAGTTTCATCGCATGCACGTAGCCGATTTGCTGCACGAGTTTCGCCGTCGCGCCACCAAACGGGTAGATCGCCCACTTCACCTCCGGCAGCCCGAAGCGCGCATGCGGCGCCGCGACCCGGATGTCGCTCGACAGCATCAGCTCCACCCCGCCGCCGGCGCACACGCCGTTCACCGCGGCGATGATCGGTTTCGGGTACGCGGAGGTTTTCAGCAAGGCGCGGTTGATCATGCGCGCCATGTCCTCGCTCGCGCTCAAATCGCCGCTCACGTCGGCCCCGGCATTGAACGCTTTCTCGCCGCTGCCGGTGATCACGATGGCACGACAATCGGAGCGTTCCAGCTCGTCCCAGTAGCCCGCGAGTTGCGCCATCATTTCGCGACTCATCGCATTGCGTTTCGCCGGATTGTCGATCGTCACGACGGCGATCTGCGGTTCGGGGTAATCGATCAGAACAGGCATGAGATTTCCATTAATAACACGACAGCGGGTCTTCGCCGGTTCGTCGCACGGGTGCAACGGCGCGCGAATTCCCCGTGGCCATGCTCCGCACCTCCGGCGCCGGCCGCGCAACGCCACCGTCCCGACGACGCACGACGAAAATGTTTTCTGGCAGCCGGGGATCTGCGCGCCCACAAACCCCGGCTCCGTTTACGTGCGAAACCTGCGTTCGGCCCGCGCCACGTACGCGGCGGCGGAAGCTGACGTGGATCACGCGCACCAATCTACGCCGTGACGGTGCCGATGTCACGACAGGCCGCATCGCGCATGGCCTTCACAGCCAAGAGCTGCGCAGCATGTAAGCACTCACTTCGTCTTAACGGGCGCGGCTGACGGCACCCGCCATCACACGAGCAGCCAGCCGCCATCGACATCGATCGTCGTGCCAGTCACGAACGTGTTGCCGAGCGCGAATACAACCGCGTCGGCCGCTTCAGCGGCAGTACCGACACGCGGGATCGGATTGTTCGCGGTTGCTTTGGCCAGACGCTCATGGCGTTCATCGCCGCTGCCGGCAATGAGCGGTGTATCGATCACCCCGGGGGAGACGACGTTGATCCGTTTCGGCGCGAGTTCCGGCGCGACCGCGCGTACGAACGCTTCGACCGCACCGCCGACGCTCGCGAGCGCGGCCTGCCCGGGTCGCGGGCGCCGTGCCGGGGCGCCGCTGATCAGCACGATGGCACCGTCGTCGGCGACGTGCGGCGCGCCGATTTGTACCGCATTCGTATACCCCCACAGTTTCCTGAACGAGCCCTGATAGGCGTCGAGATCCATCGACAGGAACGGTCCGAGCGCGCGTCCGCCGCCGGTCGCCGCAGCGACGAGCATATCGATGGTGCCGAGCGCGGCGAACAGGTTCGCCATGGCCGCGCGGTCGAGCACGTCGAGCCGGTGCGCCTCGAGCCCGCGCTCGCGCGCCGCGGCGAGTTTGTCTTCGCTGCGACCGGCGACGACGACCTGTGCCCCGTGCCGTTGCAGGCGCAGTGCGGTTGCAAGCCCGATCCCGGACGTACCACCGAGGATCACCGCCCGCTTGTCGTTGAATTCCACGTTTTACGCTCCTTTTCGTGTTGTCTTTCGCGTCGATTATTGTGCAAATCGATCGCGGCGTCGTGCGATCTTGCTAAGCTTGCCCGCACCGCCACGGTGTGATCGGCAACAGGAGTCCGCGATGAACCCAACTGCTGCGCATGAATTGAGCACCGAAATCACCGGCCCTGAAGACGCGCCGACCCTCGTTTTCGTGCATGGCTGGCCGGACGAGGCAACGATGTGGCGGCACCAGGTCGCCGCCTTGTCCGAACGCTACCGCTGTGTCGTTCCGACCCTGCCGAACTTCGGTGATACGCCGCACGAAGCCGGCGGCCTCGATTTTCCCGATATCGTCAGTCGTCTGCATGCGACGATTTCCGCCGCCAGCACCGAGCCCGTAACCCTCGTCACGCACGATTGGGGCGCCTACATCGGCTATCTGTATGAGCAGCGTCACCCGGAGAACGTGCGTTCGATGGTGGCGATGGATGTCGGCGGACATTTCGAACCGTCTTCGTTGAAGTCGGCCGCGATGTTCGTCGGCTACCAGTGGACGCTCGTTGCCTTGTGGCTGCTCGGCGGGCTCGTGCCGCCGCTCGGCACCGCCTTGACCCGCGGCTTCGCGCGCGCCCTGCATGTGCCGGAACGCCAGGCTTCGACGTTGCGCTCGCGCTGCAATTATCCGTATTTCTACTTCTGGCGTTCGAACCTGTTGCCGTGGGCGCGCAAGCGTCTGCTCGGCAACTACACCCCGCGCTGCCCCGTAATGTATGTGTACGGTGGCAACAAGCCGCTCATGTTTCACACCCCGCAATGGCTCGACACGGTCGCCGCGAGCGGTGGTCGTACACATTGTCTCGAAGCGGCGTCGCACTGGTTCATGGAATCCCATCCGCAGGCGACGAATGAGCTGCTCGACGCCTGGCTCGACGAACAGGTCGGCGCGCGATGACCGCCCGGCTGATGCTCGCAGTGCTCGCGCCGCTGCTGCTCGGCGGCTTTGGACCGTTCCTCATTTTTCCGGGCGGTGAATTGTCCGGAACCGCAAGCGAACCGCCGGACAGCTGGGCGTTTACCGATGCGATCGCCACGATTCAGCTGGAAACACGGCCGGCTGATCCCTATTCCGTGAATATCTGGATCACGCGGGTGGACGCGGCGATCTACGTCCACGCCGGCGCGAACCGCGCGACCTGGGTCGAACATATCGAAGCGGATCCGAATGTGCGCGTGCAGGCGGGCGAGCAGATTTTTTCACTGCGGGCGACGCGCGTGCGGGACGCGGAGGAATTCGCTCGCTTCAGTGACGCGTACGAGAAAAAATACGATCGCCGCCCGCGCAACGAAAACGTCGCCGAGGTCTACCTGTTCCGGCTTACTCCGCGCGAGTAAGCGTCACGGCGCGAGGACGCTTGCGGCCAACGGTATAATCGACCGGACAAACTACCGACAGGAGAATTATGTGGCTACGCGTGACGAACTCGACTACGAAGTGATCGTAATTGGCGCGGGGGTCGCCGGCATTTATCAGATCAAGCGGCTCACCGACCTCGGCGTGAACGCCACCGTACTCGAATCGGCAGCGGATCTCGGCGGTACGTGGTATCACAATCGCTACCCGGGCGCGCGTTTCGATTCGGAAAGTTATACCTACGGGTATTCGTTTTCGCGCGAATTGCTCGACGAATGGCACTGGAAGGAACGTTTCTCGAGTCAACCGGAAAATCTGCGCTACCTGAATTTCGTCGCCGACAAGTTCGATTTACGCCGCCATATGCAGTTCAATTGCCGGGTGCAGGCGATGCATTACGACGACAACACGCACAGCTGGCGGCTCGTGCTCGACGACGGCCGCGAACTGCGCTGCCGCTTCGTGATCATGGCACTCGGCCTGCTCTCCGCACCGACCCCGCCACGCTTCGACGGCATGGATTCATTCAAGGGCCGGTCGTTTCACACCTATCACTGGCCGCACGAGCCGCTCGACCTGTCCGCGAGGAAAGTCGCCATCATCGGCACCGGCGCCACGGCGATCCAGATCATCGCGGAAATCGCCGACAAGGTCGGCGACCTCACCGTGTTTCAGCGCCGCCCGAACTGGGCCGCGCCGTTGAACAATTCGACAATTTCGGACGCGGAAATGGCCGCGATCCGCGCGCGCTACGACGACATCTTCGCGACGTGCGCACGCACCCCGGGCGGTTTCGAACACGAGCCCGACCGGCGTGGTTTCTACGACGTCTCGCGCGAAGAGCGCATCGCGCTGTGGGACCGGCTTTACGACGAACCGGGTTTCGGGATCTGGTTACAGAATTTCGCCGAAATCTTCACCGACGAGGCGGCGAACGCGGAGATCTCGGAATATATCGCCGGGCGGATCCGCGAGCGGGTAAAAGACCCGCAGGTGGCGGAGAAACTGATCCCGAAAGATCACGGTTTCGGGGTCCAGCGCGTGCCGCTGGAAACGCATTACTACGAAGCCTACAACCGCGACAACGTCCACCTCGTCGACATCAGTGAGACCCCGATAACGCGCATTACGGAAACGGGTCTCAGCACCTCGGCGGAGGATTTCGAATTCGATGTGATCGTCTACGCCACGGGCTTCGATGCGATCACCGGCGCCTACGACCGCATCGAGATCCACGGCACCGACGGCCGCACCCTGCGTGAGCAATGGCACGACGGCCCGGCGACGTTCCTCGGCATGTTTGTCCACGGCTTCCCGAACATGCTCATGCCGGCGGGTCCGCAAAGCGGCTCGGCGTCGACGAATTATCCGCGCGGGATCGAAACCGGGGTGAACTGGTGCACGGAGTTTCTGCAGCATGTCCGTGCCGAGGGCGCGACCCGCTTCGAGCCGACCGCCGAAGCGGAACAGCGCTGGACGGAGCACGTAACGAAAATGTACTCGACGATGCTCATGCGCAAGGCGAAATCCTGGTTTACCGGCTACAACTCGAACGTGCCCGGCCACGAGCACGGTAAAGTGCGGTATTTCGTCTACAACGGCGGCACCCCGAAGTACGTGAAACGGATCACCGGGGTGCGCGACGAGGGCTATGCGGGGATCACGTTCGCCGGCACGCCGATCCCGGAAGGCAGCGCGCGCAAGCGAACGGCTGCCTGAACCGTACGCTCGCCAGGCCATCACGAACGGCGCAGCGCCGTGCGGAGGCTTCGTGCGCGGGTGGTCGCAACCGCCGGGTTCGGCGCCGACGCTTACAACTGCGGATGAAGCACCTCACATGACAACGCGCGAAAATCGAAAGCCTGCACGCCCCGGCGTACGCGGGGTAGTGCCGAGCCTCCTGTTCGCGCTGCTGTCGGTGTGCACCGCATTCGCGGTGCACGCGGCCGAACCCCTGCGCGCGGACACGATCACGGTCGATGTCGTCGACGAACGCATGACCGCGCTCGAATTGAACGACGCGATCCCCGATGACCTGCGCGAGGTCATGAGCAAACATTATCTGCGCGCACGCGAGGCACTCGCACGCGCGGAGAGCGCGGCGGCGAACACGGCGGCATTCACGGCTGCCGCGAACGGCGCGGACCGGCGCGTTCGCGAGCTCGACACGGCCATCGCGCGCCTTGCGCGTGAGAACGATGCGACGGCGATCAGCCGCAAACTCGCGGCCCGCCAGGCCGGCGCGGCCCAGGCCCTCGTCGATGCCCAGATTGAATTCGAGATCCGCCGTAGCGCCGTCGCCGAGCTCGAACAACGCGCGCTTTCGATGCGTTCCGCGCCGGTGCGGATCAGGGACGATATCACCGCAGTCGAACGTGAAATTGCCGCACTCGATGCCGCTCTCGCGAGTGATGATCCGGCAAGCACGAGCACCCCGGCATACGCGGCAACGAGAATTCTGCAGCTGGCGCAACTGAAAGCGGCACAGGCGCAACTGGCGAGTCTGCGCACGGAACTGTCCACACTGGAACCGCGGAGCCGGGTGCTGGAAAAGGAAGTCGCGCTCGCCGAAGCCGAGCAGGCGCTGGCGGCAACGACGCTTGAAGCAGCGCACGCGCTCGTCGACGAGGCCAACCGCAAACAGGCTCAGAGCGGCCGGCGCGATCTCGCCGAAATACGCAAGGCGATGAAAGACGCCACCGCGCCGTTCGCCGACGAGATGCGCCACAACGCCGACCTCGCCGAGGAACTCGTCTGGATGATCGAACGGACGCAAACGAACGGCGAACGTCAGGTGGCGGCCGAAAAACAACTCGCCGGGATCGAGGATCGCTTTGCCTCGACGCGCGAACGCACCGATATCGCCGGCACGAACCCCGCGCTCGCATTGCTGCTGCGCGAAGAACGCCAGCGACTGCCGAATTACCGGGTGATCGAGCGGCGTCTGCGCGCACGCGCCGAAGAGATCAATACGATCAGTTTTCGCCAGATCGAAATCGCGGACAAACTCCGCACCGATGCGGCTGAAATGCTCGCCGAACTACGTGCCGAGCTGCTGGCGCGCGGCGCCGAAGACACCCCTGAGTCGACGCTGAAGGCACAGGAAATCGTGGACACGCGGCGCGCACTGCTGACAAAACTCGCGGCGGCCTACGGCGAATACCTCGTCGTGCTGAGCAAGTTCAACTTCAGCCAGGATCGTATGGTCGACGTGCTGAAATCCTACCAGGCGTTTCTCGACGAGCGTTTGTTATGGCTGCCGAGCGCCGGCACCCTGAATACCGATACCGCCGAACGCGCGTGGAGTGCCGCCGTATGGCTCGTCGATGCGACGAACTGGCGTGAAATCGTCGACGCGCTGGTTGCCGACGTGGTTCCGCACCTCGTGCCGTATTGCCTGCTGATCATTGCGCTCGGCGCGTATGGCGGTCTGCGCGGGCGCCTGCAGACGCTCGTCGACGAACTCGGCGTGCGCGTGCGACGCCCGCGAACGGACCGTTTCCGCCATACGCTCAAAGCCGTCTCGATCGAAGCGCTGCGGGCGGCCGTCGTGCCGGCCGTGTTGCTCGGGATCGGCTGGCGCCTGGAAGTTCACGTCTCGGGTACCGATTTCGTGGTCGCCGTGGGCACCGCCCTGCAAGCAGCGGCGCCGTTCGTGTTCGTCATTTACTTCCTGTGCCGGATCACCCGGCGCGGCGGCATCGCGGCGATGCATTTCAACTGGGACGAACACCCGCGCGCACTGCTTCACCACTACCTGCGGATCGCCCTGACGATGATTCCCGCGCTCTATTTCGTCTACGTCGTGTTCGATCACCAGCCGGATACGGACCACCTCGAAAGCCTCGGCCGGATGTTGCTCATCGTTGTTACGGCCGCCACCGCGCTGCTCGTGAAAATTGTGTTCAACCCGCGCGATGGCGTACCGGCGAATTATCTGAGCAGCCACGCGGATGGCATCGGCGACAACCTCCGCTACGTCTGGTACTGGCTGCTCGTGGCGTTGCCGGCGGCGCTCGCGATAGCTGCAACCGCGGGCTATCAGTACGCCGCGAATATCCTGTTCGTGCGCTATCTCGCGTCGTTCGGCGTCGCGTTCGGCGCGCGCATCGTGTTCGATCTCGCGGTGCGCTGGGTCGCGGTCGTGCGCCGGCGCTTGCGCCTGAAAATCGCGCTCGAGAACCAGGCCGCGGCGAAAGCAGCCGGCGACAAAGAAGCCAGCGCGGAGCCGGAAATCGATCTGATGGAGGTCGATGCGAATTCACGGCAGCTCGTGCGCGTATTCGTCGCGGTACTGTCGCTCGTCGCGTTCTGGCTGCTGTGGCGCGATGTACTGCCGGCACTCGACGCGCTTGGCAATATTGAACTGTGGCACTACACCGGGGCGACGACGACGGGCGCCGCGATGCTCGCGGTATCCCTGCAGGACGTGCTCGTCGCGATCGGCCTGACCCTGTTGTTCGCGCTGGGCGCCCGCGACATCCCGACGGTGCTGCAAATCGGCATCCTGCAGCGGCTGTCGCTCGACCCCGGCAGCCGCTATGCGATCCGCACGCTGCTGCAGTACCTGATAGTCGGGATCGGGGTCGGGGTCGTTTTCTCCCGACTCGGCTTCGCGTGGTCGCAGGTGCAGTGGCTCGTGGCCGCGCTCGGCGTTGGTCTTGGTTTCGGCCTGCAGGAAATCTTCGCGAATTTTGTTTCCGGGATCATCATCCTGTTCGAACGGCCGATCCGGGTTGGTGACCTCGTCACCGTCGACGATGTCACGGGGACGGTCGAGCGGATCCGGATCCGCGCAACCACGCTGACGGATTTCGACCGCAAGGAAGTGATCGTTCCGAACAAGACATTTCTCACGAGTCGCGTCGTCAACTGGACCCTGACCGATGCCGTGACGCGTGTCGTTATCCCGATCGGGATTTCCTACGGTGACGACACGAGCGCGGCACGCGAAATCATCCTCGGCATCGCCGAGCGACATGAGAAGGTACTCGAGACCCCGGAGCCGCAGATTTTCTTCCGCGAACTCGGGGACAGTTCACTGAACTTCGAGCTCAGGATTTACGTCAACGAGCTCATGGATCGTTTACCCGTGACCGACGACATTCTCACGGAAGTCGAACGCGCGCTGCCGCAAGCCGGTATCACGATCCCGTTTCCGCAACGCGACCTGCATATTGCGTGGCCCGGTTCCGTGCCGGGCGGGGACCGCGACGGAACAGGCGACGCCGGGTAAGTTACCCGCCTGCCTGACGCGCACACAAACGGACGATCGTTTGATCGGGATCAAGCAGCGAGCAGTAAACGGCACACCGAGGACAACGGACCATGGCGCAGCGGCGACGACGGCGTTATAGTCCCGGCGTGCGTTTTTTACTCGTATTGCTGCTGACATTCTCGCAGGCGATTGCGCCTGCGTTGCACGCTCACGTTGGCGGCGAGCATTACGGCGATGGCGCACATCTGCACAATCCCCTCGAGCACGGACACGCCGCGGCTGCCGGCGCGGACATCGAGTCGATCGAGGGACGTATCGTCGGTGTCGCGCTGTCGCTCGTCTCACGGGCCTGCAGGATCGCCTCGCCCCAGGCCGGTGACGCGGACGCGACCCCTGCTCTGGCGCTGAGTTCGAACTTCAACGACATCGCACTGCCGCTGCGCACCCGGGTCCCGGCGCCGACAATCGACGCCTCGCTTCGAAACCACCACCAGGAAGCCTGTTTCCTGCCGCACCGGCGCGGCCCTCCGACCGCCTGATCCCGCTTCACGACCCGGCTTCCGCAAGGAAGCCATGCGTTAATCAGTCTGGCATGGAGAATCCCTGTGCGTGGAATCCACGTTGCGCTCGTGGCGTTGTTCGCCACCTTTGGCGCGAATGCGTTCGACAGCGATCACCCCGATCACCCGCTCGTCGTATCCGATAATCTGACCCTGAGCGACGTCGTGCGCGAGGCTACGGTGCGCGCCGGCACACCGGAACTGCTCACGGCGAAACTCGCCGAGGCCGACGCGATGGCGCGCGAGGCAAGTCTCGCGCTGAACGCGCCGCCAAGCCTGTCCGTCCGCTATAACGGCGACGCGCCGGGCGAGGACCGCGGCCTGCACGAAATCGAAACGCGGCTGATGATGGCGCTGAAATGGCCGGGTCTGCGCGCGGCCCAGCATCGCGTCGCCGATATCGCCGCGACCCTGGCCACGTCTGACTCGGCGGCTGGCCGCTGGCGGATTGCCGGCGCCGCACGTGAAGTACTGTGGGAGTATCAAACCGCGCTGGACGAACATGACGCAGCGCGCAGCGCACTCACGCTCGCCGAAGACGTCGCCCGCAACGTCGCCGCGCGTTACACCGCCGGCGATCTGGCCCGCAGCGACAGCTTGCTCGCGGATTCCGAGCGCCTTGCGCGCGCGCGGGACCTCGCAGCCGCGCGCGTACGCCTGCTCGACGTCGAGCGGCGTTACACGGCGCTCACGGGCCTGGACGAAGTGCCGGCATCGATCGACGAAATACAGCAGACCGCAAGCGGGCTCGAACAGCACCCGCTGCTGCTCGCCGCCGACATGCACCTGACACGTGCGCGCGAGAACGTTGGCGTACAACGGTACGCGGGTCGCACGGCGCCGCAACTCGCGATTGGTCCGCGCTGGGAACGCGGCGCGTCGAGCGACCCTTTCGCGGATTCGCTCGGGTTCGAGCTGAGCCTGCCGTTCGGTTCCGCGCCTTACAGTGCACTCGATACCGCCACCGCCGAACGTGAAGTCACCGAAGCGCTGATCGCGCGACGGAATATGAGCCGTGAACTCGAACTTGCGCTGCATGAAGCGGAGCACGACTTGCTCGCGACGCGGGCGCGACGCGAGAACATCGACGCGTGGGCGACACTCGCGACGGAACGCGAAACGATCGCCGAACGCGCGTTCACGGCGGGGGAAACCTCGCTGACGGAATTTCTGCGCATCCGGCTCGAGGCGGGCGCGGCACGGCGCGCCGCCGTCGTCGCGAAGGACCAGGTCGGTCAAGCCATCGCTCGTTATAACCAGGCCATCGGGCTGATTCCCGGTGGCTACACGGAGACCCCATCCCGATGAATATCCACTTTCAAATAGCGTGTCTCGTGTTTGGCATCTTACTGCTCGCGGGACCCGTGAATGCGCAACCGGCACTCGTGCTGAGTGCCGCGGAAACCGAACGTCTCGGCATCGAATTCGCACAAGCAGTGCCGGTCGGCGGCGATGCGGACCTCGCGCTTCCGGCGCGGGTTACCGTGCCACCGATGGCGATGAGTGCGGTGAGCGCGGCATTCGCGGCGGAAATCGAACGCCTGTGGAAGGCAAGCGGCGAGTCCGTGACGGCCGGGGAGCCGCTCGTGCGATTGCGCAGCCCGGAACTGATTACGGCGCAGGGCGAATTTCTCCGGCACCACGCGGCCCTCGCGCTGCAGCGCTCGGCCCATGCGCGTGACGAAGCACTCGCCGCGGTCGGGGCGATCGCCGAGCGGCGACTCGAGGAGACCTCGGCAGCCTTGCGCGAAGCCCGCGTGAACACGGCGGCGAGTCGCGCCCGGCTGCAGGCGCTCGGCATGACGGACACGCAACTCGATGTTCTCGCGCGCAGCGGAAAGTTACATGATTCCCTCGATCTGCTCGCGCCGCACGACGGTTACGTGCTCGAAAAATTCGCCGAAGTCGGACAACGCGTCGACGCGATGACCCTGATCTACCGCCTTGCCCGCGCGGACCGGCTGTGGCTCGAAGTACGGGCACCGGCCGAGCGCGCCGTCGAATTCAGTAATACGCAACAATTGTTCGTGGACGGCACACCGGGCGCCGCGACGATCAGCCACATCGGTTACGACGTCGATACGATGGACAACACGATCCTCATACGTGCGGAGTTCGCAACCGCACCGGCGGCGCTACGACCGGGTCAGTTCGTCATGGCACGCTGGCAGGGCAGTGGCGGTCGCACGTTCGAAGTGCCGCCGAAGGCGCCATTCCGTCACGCCGGCCAGGATTACGTCTTTGTACGCACGGATGCCGGTTTGCTCGCGCGGCCGGTCACGGTTAGCAGCCGCACGAGTGAACGGGTGCGCATCGGTGACGGCCTGAACGGGGACGAGCACATCGTATCGGCCGGCACCGCGGCGTTGAAGGCGCTGTGGTTGTCGCTGCAGGAGCAGCGCTGATGCTCGCCGCGATCATCCGGTTTGCGCTCGGCCAGCGCGTGCTCGTGCTGCTGCTCGGGTGCGGTATCGTCGCGCTCGGTTACCGGGCGTTCCTCAGCGTACCGATCGACGCGTTTCCGGACGTGTCGCCGACGCAGGTGAAGATCATCGTCAAGGCCCCGGGCATGACCCCGGCCGAAGTCGAACAGCGGATCACGGTACCGATCGAACTCGAAGTCCTCGGCCTGCCGAAGCAAACGATGCTGCGTTCCGTGACGAAATATGCGCTCACGGATATCACGCTCGATTTCGCCATGGGCACCGATATCTACTGGGCGCGGCAACAGGTCGCCGAACGTCTCGGCAACGTGTGGCCGGATCTGCCCGCCGATATCGAGGGCGGCATGGCACCGATGACAACCCCGCTCGGCGAGATGTTCATGTTCACGCTCGACAGCGAAACCGTGTCGCTGCAGGAACGCCGGCGTCTGCTCGACTGGGTCATCCGTCCCGCGTTGCGCGGCGTTACGGGGGTCGCCGACGTGAACGCGCTCGGCGGTTACGTACGCGTCTTCGAGGTGATTCCGGATCCCGTGCGACTCGCCGCGCGCGGCATTACGACGGCAACGTTGATTGCGGCGATCGAACGTAACAACCGCAACGACGGTGCCGGACGACTCACCCAGGGTGAGGAATCGCTGCTCGTGCGCTCTGAAGGCCAGATCACGACGACGGAGCAACTCGCGCGGATCGTTGTCGCACCGTCGGCGTTACGGCCGGTTACCGTTGGCGATGTCGCTGATGTTCGCATCGGTTCGATCACTCGTTATGGCGCCGTCAGCGAGAACGGGGTGCGCGAAGCCGTCGAGGGTCTCGTGCTCGGCCTGCGCGGTGCGAATGCGCGCCAGGTCGTTGCCGGGGTGCGGGCAAAACTCGCGGAACTGGAAAAGGCCTTACCCGCCGATGTTCACATCAACGTATTCTACGATCGCGGCGATCTCGTCGACCGCGCGGTCGCTACCGTGAGCCGGGCACTCGGCGAAGCGACCGTGCTCGTGCTCGTGCTCCTCATCGTGTTTCTCGGTAATCTGCGACCCGCGCTGACCGTTGCGTTAATTCTGCCGCTGTCGGTGCTCGCGACGTTCGAGTTCATGCGCCAGACCGGTTTGTCGGCAAACCTGATGAGCCTCGGTGGCCTTGCGATCGCGATCGGGATCCTCGTCGATACGGCCGTCGTCATGGTCGAGAACATCGTGTCGCGGCTCGGTAATGAACAACTCGCGGAAACGCGACCGAACCTGCATATCATTTATCGCGCGGCGCGCGAAGTCGCGACCCCGCTGTTTTCCGGCGTGCTGATTATCATGGTCGTCTTTCTTCCCCTGCTCACCTTGCAGGGACTCGAAGGACTGCTGTTCGCGCCGGTGGCGAAGACGATCGTGTTCGCTCTCGGCGCATCGCTGTTGCTGTCGTTTACGCTGATCCCGGTCGTGGCGTCGTGGACGCTGCGCGGCGCCGACCACCATCAACCGTGGATCGTGCGCCAGCTCGAACGCGGCTACGTCCCCTTGCTCGACTGGTGCCTCGCCCGTCCCCGCATCGTGATCGGCCTCGCCGTGATGGCGCTGGTCGCGAGCGGACTGTTGTTCGGGCAGATCGGCAAGTCGTTCATGCCGACGATGGATGAAGGCGACATCATCATTCAGCTCGAGAAAATTCCGTCCGTCTCGCTCGAACAATCCATCGCGATCGATCAACGGGTTCAGCGCGCCCTGCTCGCCGAAGTGCCGGAGATCAAGCGAATCGTCGCGCGCGCCGGTTCGGATGAAATCGGACTCGACCCGATGGGTCTTAACGAAACTGACAGTTTTCTCGTGCTCAAACCGCGCGAGCAATGGACCGTCGCGAGCAAGGACGAACTGATCGCGAAAATGCGCGCCGTGATGGAGGGCTTTCCCGGCCTCGCCTATGGCTTCACCCAGCCGATCGAGATGCGCGTATCGGAAATGCTCACCGGGGTGCGCGGTGATGTCGCGGTGAAGCTGTTCGGCGACGACCTCGACGCATTGAACGAAAATGCCGGGAAAATCGCTGCTGCACTGACCGGCATCGACGGTGCCGAAGACGTCTACACGGCGCGGAACGAGGGCGTGCAGTATCTGCAGTTGCGTATCGACCAGGACCAGGCGGGCCGGCTCGGACTCGATGTGGAAACGCTCGCGGGGGTGCTGCGCACGCAGATAGAAGGGCGGCGTGCCGGTATCGTGCGCGAAGGGGTGGAACGCACCCCGGTAATCGTACGCGGCGACGGCGCCGATTCACGCGCGCTGGGCGAAATGGTGATCACGTTACCGGACGGCCATCGCGTACAGTTATCCACCGTTGCGCGGATCGAGCATACCTCGGGCCTGGTCAAGGTTGAACGCGAACAGGGCAGCCGCTTTACCGTTGTGCGGGCAAACGTACGCGGGCGCGATCTCGTCGGCTTTGTCGAAGAAGCCCGCGCCACGATAGCCGAAAGCGTCGCGCTGCCGGAGGGTTACTTCGTGCAGTTTGGCGGAGAATACGAGAACCAGCAACGCGCCGCCGCGCGCCTGCTCGTGGTCGTACCGCTCGCGATCGGGCTCGTGTTTCTGATCCTGTTCTCGACGTTCGGGCGCGTGCGTTACGCCTTGCTCGTGCTGACGAATATTCCGTTCGCGATGATCGGGGGCGTGTTCGCACTGTACGTGGCGCAGGAGTATCTGAGCGTGCCGGCTTCCGTCGGCTTCATCGCCCTGCTCGGGATCGCGGTCCTGAACGGACTCGTGATGCTGAGCCATTTCAACCAGTTGCGTGCCGCCGGCATGCCGCTGACCGAGGCGATCCGCGAAGGATCGGTGCGCCGGCTGCGCCCCGTACTCATGACCGCGAGTATCGCCGCGCTCGGGCTCGTGCCCCTGCTGTTCGCGAGCGGCCCGGGATCCGAAATCCAGCGGCCGCTGGCTATCGTCGTCATCGGCGGTCTGTTCAGTTCGACGATACTGACCCTGCTGCTGTTACCGATACTTTACCGACGTTTCAGTGGAGTGAGCGAACAATGAGCGATTCCTGTCTGATCTGCATCGTCATCGCACCGGCGGTCGAGGATATTGTCGTGGACTGGTTATTGACGAATATGCCGGGCAGGGGCTTTACGTGTGTTCCCGCCTACGGCCATGGTGAAGACCCCGACCGCATGAGCACGACGGAAAAGATCGTTGGCCACACACGGCGCGTACAGTTGCAGATCCAGTGCGCGAACCGGGCGGAAGCGGACAGTTTGCTCGCGCAACTCGCGGCCGCGTTCCCGGCGGTTCGCATGCGTTACTGGATCCAGGCCGTGATCGGTCACGGCCGTCTCGGCCACGACGACTGATCTATCCCCGGATCACATCGCGGCGGCTCCCGCGCGCCCGCCCGCGCTTGATCGTCGCGCGCAGTGGGGCTAGCGTGATCCCTGCGATCGATCGCAGGGAGAATGCCGATGCCGGCGACCACGCTCCGATTCGAACCACTCGATGCAACGTTTGGCGCCCGCGTCACGGGAGTGCAGCTCGCGCGTATCGATGAACCCGCGTTCCGCGAGCTGTACGCGGCGTGGCTCGAATACGCCCTGCTCGTGTTCTCCGATCAATTCATGACCCGGCCGCAGCAGGTGAAATTCGCGCGCCGCTTCGGCCCGCTCGAGTTCGATATCGCCGCTTTGAGCAACGTACTCGACGATGGCTCCCTGCGACCCGACGACGGCACGGACGATGTGATGCAGGTGCTGAAGGGCAACATGGGCTGGCATCACGACAGTACGTACATGCCGGTGCAGGCGAAGGGCGCGGTGTTCACCGCCGAGATCGTGCCGCCGACCGGGGGAGCGACCGGGTTTGCCGATATGCACGCGGCTTACGAAGCACTCGATGCGCCCCTGCGCGCGCGCATCGAAAACCTGCGCGCCCATCATTCATTGCGTCACAGCCAGGCGAAAATCGGCCACACCGGGGTGCGCAGCGCGCACCGGAAAGGGTTTACGAAAAACGGCGAATACAGCGGCTACGGATTTCACGACGGGCCCGTATCCGTGCGGCCGCTCGTCAAGACGCACCCCGAAACGGGCAGGAAAAACCTGATCATCGGTCGCCACGCCTACGACATCGTCGGACTCGAGCCGGACGAATCGCAAACTTTGCTCGACGAACTCCTCGCGTTCGCGTGCCGGCCACCGAGGCTCTACCACCACGACTGGCGTCCCGGTGATGCGGTCGTGTGGGACAATCGACGGCTCATGCACCAGGCGACCCCGTGGCCGATGGATCAGGCACGGGTCATGTGGCACAGCCGCATTGCGGGTGATCCGGTCACCGAGCAGGCGCTGACTGCCTGAGAAGCACCCGGCGAGCGGTCGGCCGCCTGCAGCCGCCGGCGGAACACACCGTCGCCGTTACCCGGTTACACTGGGAACCAGTGCACCGTCGCATTCGCCGCCGAGGAACAACAACCATGATCTTTCGGATTGTCCTGTGGAGCATCGGCGCATTGCTGGCGATTACGAGCCGGGTGCATGCACGTACCCGCGCGCAGATTGCGCGCGACATGATCGTGACACTCGGCGCCCGGGGCGGCGCGGCCCGCAGCTACGTGTTCAGGGATCGGCGCGTTTCCTCGCATGCGGGCCACGACCCGGATGCCGTCATGATTCTCACGTTTGCCTCGCCCGCCGCCGGCACACGCATTCTGCTCGCGGAAGACGCAGTGCTGCGCATCGTTCGTGGTTTGTGTGCGCAAGAGATCGAACTCGTGGGCATGCCCGCCCATGTCCTGTGGTTGTATGAAATGGTGTTCGGCTACGTACCGTGGCGCCGCAAGCGGTATCACGTCGCGCCGCATGCGTATCTCGTGCCGGATCTGCACGGCAAGGTCGCGGATCGGATCACGCGTGAACCGCCGCAGGCGGAACTCGATCCGGACTGGACGGCCGCGCACACGCAACGCGGGAAAATGGAAATGTGGCGGGTTGGCAAGGGAGAGTTATCGGACGGCCGCGTACCGGGCTTCGAACACATCGTTGATATCCCGCAAGCGGCACAGGAGAAGTCCGCATGAACAATATCGAAGGTGTCGGCACGCGCGCACGCGGCTGGTTGCGGCACATCTGGGACAAGGCGACCACCGAGGAAGACTGGAGCAGTGCAGGCGAACCCCTGCCGTGGTGGGATCGCTCGTCCACTCCGCCGATGTGTGCGCTGCCCCGTTTCGATTTATCCGAGACGTCCTACATTCTGCCGCTCATGGTCGACCAGACGCCGGCATGGCGCGAAGTCTATACCCGTATCGCCGATGAACTCGTGGGTCGGTATACGACGTACTGGGCCGCGATCGACTGGCTGTCGATGATCGGCCACGATCCGCACCAGGACAACTACCCGCCCGAGTGGCTCGTGTATCTGCCCGAGCACGTACGCGGGCGCTACGATCCGCCGGGCTGGACGGCGAACGGGGTCGAACCGTGGGGATTGCAACCCGATCCGATCGGCGCGGACGGCAATATGTTCTTCCGCGGGTTCTTCAATCTGCTGCTCGGCACGTACTCGTATGTCTCGGGCGACGACAAGTGGGAACGCCCGTTCAGGATGACCGGCTACGAGAACCGTTTGTTCGAGTGGACGCAACACAGCATTACACAATTCCTCGAGGACCAGTGGAGCGAACGGCCGCAGGGCGCGCATTGCGAGAACACGAAAATCTGGCCGTATTGCGTCAGTGCCGCGGGCCTGAGCATGCAGTTGTACGACAAGGTGTTCGATGCGAAAACGCACTGGGTGTATGACCAATGGATCGATTTCGCGAAACAGCATTTCACGACCCGCTCCGCGAAAGGCGACATCAGCGGTTTCGCGTTCTATTACGATCCGATCGAGGAATTCGCCTACTGTCCCCCGCCGGGCCTGAGTGGCTATGCGATGCTGGCGCCGCTGTTTTACCTGTATCCCCAGGCTCCGGAATTCGGCACGCAACTGTACGAGGCCGGGATCCGGGATCTCGGCTGGGACGGTAGCTCGAAATCGCTGCTGCAGGCGTTCGACGATCCGCGCTGGCTCACGATGACCCTGATGCTTGCGCGCGAAATCGGCGACGTGTCGACGGAGCGCCGCCTCAAGGCCGTCGCCGAAGCGCAGTTTGGCCCGGATTTTTTCGCTGACGACGAAGACCGCTTCGCGTGGCGTTTCGGGCTCGAGGAACCGCACCCGCGCGGACAGCTGAACGGTTTGCTGATCCTCAGTGAGATCGGCGGACCGGGCGCGTGGACGAATGTCTATACCGGTCCGCGTAATGCGCAGTTTCACCTGCCGACCGTCGTCGGGGTCGACTATCCGAAACTCGGCATCTCGGCGGCGACGAACGATGCGGGCGATGGCGCACTGCATGTCACGACGTATGCGGCAACCGCGGCCGAGCGCGGTCAGGCGACGAGCTTCCGGGTGACGCAACTAGCGCAACCGGGCGCCGCCACGGTCTACTGTAACGGTGAGGTGTACGGCGATTGGGGGGTCGTCGATGACGATACGATAGAGATCAATTCCAGCATCGACGAGCGCACGTTCAGGATCGTCGGCGCGACGGCAGCCACGGCGAAGACCGACTCGGAACGGAGCGGCACCGGCGAACAGATCAGGTCCGGCTCCGCCGGCGGCGTCGGCGCAACGACGTCGCAAACGGCGTATCGCCCGGCGAGCCCGCCGGGCTGCAGCTGCTGCTGACTAGAAGCGGTCCTAAGTCCCTTTCCCTCGACTCGAGGCGAACGGTACCTGGTCGATCAAGGTCGGTATTGCATAATCCGGAGCGCGTATTCAGATCGCGAATCCCCCGAGTTTTACATCGAGGTATTCGTCGATCCCCTCACGTCCGCCCTCGCGGCCGAGACCGCTTTCCTTGACCCCGCCGAACGGCGCCGCGGCGGCCGTTGGATTGATGTCGTTGATCCCGATGATGCCGAAGTTCAGCGCTTCGAACATGCGCACCGCACGCGCGAGTTCGTTCGTGTAGACATACGCGGCGAGGCCGTAGTTCGTGTCGTTCGCCATCGCGATGACGTCGTCGTCGTCGTCGTAGGGCACGATCGCCGCGACCGGTCCGAACGTTTCCTCCCGGTAAATCAACATCGACTCGTTCACGTCCGCAAGCACGGTCGGCGCGTAGAACGTTCCCCTGGCGAGGTCACCGTCGCGCAGGCGTTCGCCACCGTGCAGTAATGTGGCACCTTTTGCCGTCGCGTCGACGACCTGCCGGTCGACCTTGTCGAGTGCCCGCTCGTTCACGAGCGGCCCGATGCCGATCCCGTCCTCGAGGCCATTGCCGGCCTTCAGGCGCGCGACGCGTTTCACGAGTTCCTGCGTAAACGGCGCCATCGCGTCGCGGTGGACGTACATCCGGTTCGGACTGATACAGGCCTGCCCGGTATTGAGAAACTTCACCGCCGCCGCACCTTTCGCCGCATGCACCGGATCGGCATCCTGGCACACGATGAACGGCGCGTGGCCGCCGAGTTCGAGCGAAATACGTTTCATGTATTCACCGGCACCCGCCGCGAGCCGCTTGCCGACGGCGGTGGACCCGGTGAACGTGATCTTGCGCACCCTCGGATCGGTGACGAACACCTCGCCGATCGGCGCCGGATCCGCGGCCGTGACGAGGTTCAGGACGCCATCGGGCACCCCCGCTTCCTGCAGCAATCTGAACGTTTCAATCGCACACAAGGGGGTCGCCTCGGCCGGCTTCAGCACCATCGTGCAACCCGCTGCCAGCGCCGGCGCGAGTTTGCGTGTGAGCATCGACACGGGATAATTCCACGGGGTGATTGCAGCGACCACCCCGACGGGTTGGCGCAACACCATAAATCGCTGATTTGCGCGCGGCGACGGCAGGATGTCGCCATAAACGCGCTTCGCTTCTTCGGAAAACCACAGCAGAAAATCCGCGGCATACTGGCATTCGATCAGTGCGGCTTTCAGCGGCTTGCCCTGCTCGGACGTCATCGTGCGCGCGAGATGTTCCTTGCGCTCCACCATCAGGTCGTAGGCCCGTCGCAGGATCGCGGCGCGCGCGAACGCGGTTTCGCCCGCCCACGCGGGAAACGCCGCGGCCGCCGCATCGACCGCGGCGATCGCATCATCGCGCCCGCCGTCCACCACTTCCGCTATCGTCTCGCCGGTCGCCGGGTTCGTTACTGAAAACGTCGCCGTCCGTGTCGGTTCACGCCATTGTCCGTTGATCAACATCACCATGCTCTGTTCACGTTACAAGCCGGCAATGGTGCCGTGCTTTGCCCGCTGAATCCACCCGGACCGCGGCATTTCCGGCCCGGGCATACGGCGGCGAATGCCCGGGTCGACGACGTGCTGCAACGTGAATGCGTCGGTTGCGCAGACCGTCAGCGTGTCGCAACGTCCGCATTCTCGGCCGCGGCGACTCAAGCCCGGGCGCCCGCTGGTCGATAATTAACCATGCGGGTCCGTGCTTTGCGGGGTGGGGCTATGTTCGAGTTCTTCGATTCAAGTCAGTTTATGTCGCACGGCATGTGCCTGCTGTGGCGTATGGATCTGCTCGCGCTGCATGTCGTATCCGACGCCCTGATCGCGCTCGCCTATTTTTCGATCCCGATTGCAGTACTGCTGTACGTGCGGCGCCGGCCGGACTTTCAGTTCGGCAAAGTCGCGGTCATGTTTGCCGCGTTCATTCTGTTGTGCGGACTGACGCATATCGTGTCGATATGGACGTTCTGGAACCCCGACTATGCGCTGCAGGGCCTGCTCAAGGGCGCCACTGCGCTCGTTTCCGTGGCGACGGCGGTGGTGCTGTTTCCGTTGCTGCCGAAACTGCTGGCAATGCCGACCCTGGACGAGCTGAACGCGACGAACGCGAAACTCGCGCAGGAAATTCGCGGTCACGCGGATTCCGAGCGACGGTACCGCGATCTCGCCGATACGCTCGAGCAACAGGTGCGGGAACGCACGCAAGGTCTGCAGGAAACACTGCAGCGACACCTGGAGAGCGAATATCGCTTCCGCGGCGCGTTCGACAATGCCCGCAGCGGCAAGGCAATCGGCGACGTCGACGGTAAGTGGGTACGCGTGAATCAGTCACTGTGTCGTATGCTTGGCTACGAAGAAGAAGAGTTGCTCGCGCTCGGCTGGCTCGCCGTAACACATCCCGACGATCGCGCCGAATCGAACCTGCGCGCGAACAGTCTTCTCAACGACGACGCGACCTCCTATACCCAGTCGAAGCGCTATGTCACGAAGGACGGACGCACGCTGCATGCCCTCGTTGACATTTCCCTCGTCAAGGACGACACGGACGGAACGCCGTTGTTCTATATCAGCGAGGTGCAGGACCTGACGGAAATGGTCGGGCTTGAAGCAGCGGTTCAGCATTCCGAAGCGCGCGCGCAAACCCTGATCGATACCGCACGCGATGCTATCTTCGAACTTGACAGTGACGGCGTCATCCGCGCGTGCAACCCCGCCGCGACCGCGATGACAACGTTAACCGTAACGGAGCTGATTGGACGCCCGATCGAGGCATTGTTCGGTGACGAAACGGGTGGCTCCATCGACTGGCAACGTTTGCTCGTGCTCGGCGGTTCGGACGGGGCCAGTCAACCGGAAGGCCAGCTGTACGTCAGGTGTGCGGAAGCGGGACGGATACCCGTGGAAATGCAGTTGTGGCGCTCGGAACTGGGTAACGACACGATTCATCACGCAATCGTTCGCGACGTGTCGGAACGCATTGCCGCGGAACGCGCGTTGCGCCGCGCGCACGAGGAGCTCCGGTTCCAGATGGCGAATTCGCCGTTGGCCGTGATCCAGTGGGGAAATAATTTCACCATCGACTACTGGTCGCCGGCGGCGGAACGCGTGTTCGGCTGGAGCAGCGAAGAGGCGGTCGTGAACGCCGCGAACGGCTGGAACTTCGTGTATGAGGAAGACCACGAAAAAGTCGTCGCGCTCTACGAGGATCTGACGTCGGGGAGGATCGCGCGCGCCCGCGCGACCAACCGCAACTACCACCGTGACGGCACGGTGATCCACTGTGAATGGCACAATTCCGTGCGCGTCGATGAAGACGGCAACATAACGTCCGTGTTGTCGTTCGTCGAAGACATCACCGATCGGGTGGAGGCGCACGGGGCCTTGTTGCGGTCCGAAGCCCACCAGAAAGCGATCCTGGAAAACGCCGTCGACGGTATCATGTCGCTCGATCCTGGCGGATTGATCTTGTCGTGCAACCCGGCGACGGAAGAAATTTTCGGCTATACGGCGGACGAATTGCTGGGCCGCGATGCGAGAATGCTCGTACCGATGCGCTACAGGATTGGTCCCGGCGAATACCTGGATCAACTCCAGCGCTCGAAAAGCCCGACGAAAAGCGGCCATGAACTCGCCGGCCTGCGCAAAAGCGGTGAAGAGTTTGCGATGGAAATTTCGATCCGCGAGATCGTTTCCGAAGGCCAGCGTTCCTACACCTCGTTCGTGCGCGACATCAGCGATCGCAAGAAATTCGAAAAGGAAATCCTCGAAGGTAACGAACTGCTGCAGCGACAGGACTGGCTGCAGTCGGGTCTCACGGCACTGAGTCGCACTTTGCAGGGCGATCCATCGGTTGCGAACGTGAGCGAATTCTCGCTCGATTTCCTGTGTGAGTACCTTGGCGCCGAGATGGGCGCGCTGTACATCCCCGCGGGCACCGGACCGCTGGTCGCGCTAGCGCGCTTCGGTGCGGGGGACGCGAACCTCGAGCAATTACCCCCCTCCGACATCGCCGCACGGGCCGCGAAACAGCGCGAGCCGGTGTTCATTGAACTCGCCGGCGAGAACGCGAGCATGAAGGTCCATGCCGCGTTCGGCGAAATACCGCTGCGATACTGCTGCGCGTTTCCCGTCGTGCGCGAAGATCGCCTCGCCGCCGTCGTCGAACTCGGCACGATCAGCGGCCTGCACCCGAACCATGTCAGGTTTCTCGAGTTTGTCGAAGATACGCTGGCCGTCGCGCTCAGTTCCGCCAGCGATCGCGAACGCCTGAAGGAACTGCTGCGGGAAAGTCGCGAGCAGGCACTCGAACTGAAGCGCAGAACCCAGGAGCTCAACACCGTCAACCAGAATCTCGTCGACCGCGGTACGGCGCTCGAAGAGAAAAATCTCGAACTCGAGGCGGCGAAACACGAGATTGAACAAAAAGCGCGGGCGGTGGAACAGGCGAACCACTACAAGTCGGAGTTCCTCGCGAACATGTCACATGAACTGCGCACACCGCTGAACAGCATGCTCGTGTTGTCGCAATCGCTCGCGGAGAACTCCTCGCAGTCGCTGACGGACGATGATGTCGAGTGCGCGCGGGTCATTAATCGCAGCAGCGAAAACCTGCTCGCGCTAATCAACGACATCCTCGATCTGTCAAAAGTCGAAGCGGGCATGCTGTCGCTGCACCTCGCGCCGACGAGCGTCGGTGGCGTGATTTCCGCGCTCAGGGATCAGTTTGCGCCGATTGCACGCACGAAGGGCCTCGGTTTCGAGGTTGTCTGCAAGCAAACGGATGAACACGTGAGCGTAACCACGGATTCGATGAGGCTGCAGCAGATCCTGCGCAACCTGTTGTCCAACGCGTTCAAGTTCACCGAGACCGGCCAGGTGGTTCTCGAAGCGGGATCCCACGGTGACGAAATGTTCAGGTTTCGCATATCCGATACCGGAATTGGCATTCCCGAACACGCGCAGGAACAGATCTTCACGGCGTTTCAGCAGATCGACGGCACGATCCAGCGCCGTTACAGCGGGACCGGGCTCGGGCTGTCGATTTCACGCGAACTCGGACGGCTGCTCGAAGCGCGCTTCGAACTCGAAAGCGCGCCGGGCAAGGGTTCGACGTTCTCCGTGCTGATCCCGAGGGTGCACAGCCGGTTCGTTGACGGCGAGGACGAAACGTTCGATTCGGAATGGCTCGCGCCAGGCTCGCAGTTGAACGCCCCGGCGGACGACGAGAGCGCCCGGGTGCTCGCGGAGTTCAGGATTCTGATCGTAACGCGCGATTACCGCGAGAGCTTCACGCTGTCGCGTAACCTCTCGGATCTCGGCGCCGGCGTCGAAATCAGCGACCGCATCCCGAAAGCCGCGGCCACGCTGGAGCGGGAGAATTTCGATATCGCGCTGCTCGATGTGTGCGATCCGGCGTGCGGGGAGATCGAGGAATTTTTGCGCGTAGCGCACGCGCGGCATGTCCGGGTCATCGCGTTCCACACGCGCGAACTGCCGGACGGCGAACTGCCGGACGGGATAAAGCGTGCACTCGGTCAGCCCCTGAACGCCGAAGCGCTGCTCGACACGCTCGTTGCCTCGCCGATCGCGGCAGCCTGATCCGGTTTCGCGGGCTCTCAAGCACCTGTCGCGGATGGCCGCTATAGACCCTGAACCACCGTAATATCCACTACAAGCCCGTTCAGGTACGCACGGACGATATCAGGAGCGCCCCATGGAACAGCGTTCAGGCGTGTACGACGATGCCGACGGCGCGCTGACTCAGGACGAGCAGCCGCTGGCAACACCGCCAAAACTACTGCTCGTCGACGATAAACAGGAAAACCTGTTTACGCTCAAACGGATACTCACGCCGCTCGGCGGCGAGCTGCATACCGCGATGTCGGGCCAGGAAGCGCTGGGCCTGATGCTGGAGCACAACTACGCGGTCGTGCTGATGGACGTACAAATGCCGAACATGGATGGTTTTGAAACGGCCAGCCTGATGCGGGAGCACGCGAGGACCCGCGACATTCCGGTCATTTTCGTCACCGCGCTGAGTACGGACCATCGCTATATCAAGGCGGGCTATGCCGCCGGCGCGGTCGACTATCTGCTGAAACCGATCGATTCGGCGATACTGCTGAGCAAGGTCCGCGTCTTCCTCGAACTCGCCCACAAACGTTTCAGCCTCGAATCGGCGATGTCCCAGCTGCAGCGCGTGAGCCGCCGGCACCAGGTGATTCTGAACTGCGCGAACGAGGGCATCCTCGGGATCAACCGTTCCGGACACATCATGTTTTCGAACCCGTCCGCCGAGGCGCTGCTTCACGCCGAGGACAGCAATCTTTCCGGCTTCCATCTTTCGAGGATCTTTGCCGACAGCAGTGAAGCGGATGAGGCACTCGAAAACGTGCTGCAGCTCGTCGCCACGGAAGGGCAGCATCGCAGCGAGGATGCGCGTTTCATTCGCCTCGATGGCAGCTGCTTCCCGGTGGATTATTCGTGCGCGGCGATCGTCGATGATGAACACGAATATGCCGGCAGCGTACTCGTTTTCAACGACATTACCGAGCGCAAGAATGTCGAGCAGCAGCTGATCCGGCTCGCACGGTATGACGATCTGACCGGGCTCGCGAACCGCACCCTGTTTCGTGATTCCCTGCGCAAGTCGATGGCACGTGCGAAGCGCAGCGGCCGACTCATGGGCCTGCTGTTCTTCGACCTCGACCGCTTCAAGGCCGTCAACGACGAACTCGGCCATGGGGCCGGCGACGAACTGTTGCGCGAGGTCTCACGACGCCTGCAACACGGTGTACGCGAGGGCGATCTCGTTGCGCGCCTCGGTGGCGACGAGTTTGCGGTCGTCATCGACGAAATAGAAAACGCCGCGAACGCGGGTCAGATAGCGGAGAAACTGCTCGGCGAACTCGCGCGCCCGATGATGATCGACGGCCGGCGGGTCAGCACGTTCACGAGCATCGGCATCGCCATTTACCAGGGCGACGAGGATTCGCCGGAAGCGATAATCAAAAAAGCCGACACCGCCATGTACGAAGCGAAACGCCGTGGCCGCAATGGCTATCGCTATTACAACGAAGGCATGACGGGCGAGCTGTCGCGGCGAAAATCGCTGGAACACGACCTCGCGGCTGCGCTCGAACATGGCGTGATCGAAGTGCACTATCAGCCACAGGTGACCGCGCACGATTCAACGATCGTTGGCTTCGAGGCACTGGCTCGCTGGCCCGACCGCAGTCGCGGCTTTGTTTCTCCGCTCGAATTCATTCCCGCGGCCGAGGAATGCGGACTGATCGAACAGATCGGTGATTTCGTCATTCACACGGCGTGTACGCAGCTCGCCGCGTGGCGCGATGCGGGGTTCGTGTCGGATCGATGCCGCATGGCGATCAATATTTCCGTGATGCAACTGCATTCCGGGCTGCTCGTTCCGGTGGTACGCAATTGCCTCGATGAGACCGGGCTGAATCCCTCGGATATAGAGATCGAACTGACGGAATCCGTTGTCATGGACGATGCCGCGGTGGCGCTCGATCAACTCGCGAGTCTCGCCGACCTCGGCGTGAAGATCGCCATTGATGACTTCGGTACCGGTTATTCCTCGTTGAGCTACCTGCAACGCCTGCCGATCGACACGTTGAAAATCGACCGCACGTTCATCAGCGGCATCGGGGATCACCCGAACAGTGACGTGATCGTGCGCTCGATCCTGGCGCTGGCAGCGTCTCTCGGCCTCGACGTCGTGGCCGAAGGGGTTGAAACGACGCAACAGGTCGCGTTCCTGCGTAACCACGGTTGCAAGGTGCTGCAGGGATACCTGTTCGGCAAGCCATCGTCCGCCGACGCGACCGCGGTCACACCGCGCGATTAATCGACGACCGTTTCCGTGGCCACGGGACTGCCGAGCGCAAGAAATTTCGCCTCCGGCACGGGCCTGCAAAACAGGTAGCCCTGGAAACCCTCGCAGCCCTTGTCCTTCAGGAATTTCAGCTGCGCCGGGTTTTCGACGCCTTCGGCGATCGTCTGCAGCCCGAGGCTGCGCCCCATGCCGATGATCGTCTCGGCGATAACGGCGTCGTTCGCATCGTTCAGCACGTTCGTGACGAACGAACGGTCGATCTTCAGCTGATCGAGCGGCAGACGCGACAGGTACGACAGCGACGAGTATCCGATGCCGAAATCATCGACGGAGAAGCGCACGCCGATATCGCGTAACTCAGCCATCTTGCGCGCGGTTTCGTCCACGTTTTCGATGACGGTGCCTTCCGTGACTTCGAGCACGACCCGGTCGGTCGGGACATCGGCGGTGACGAGATCGCGCACAAAATCGCTGACGAAATCCGGTGAACGGAACTGCCGCGAAGAGACGTTCAGCGCGACGTGATCGATGAACATCGCGTCGTTCCCGATCCAGCGCCGCAGCGACTGCAGGGCATTGCCGATCACCCATTTACTGACGTCGAGGATCAACCCGGACTCCTCCGCAATCGGGATGAACGTCCCCGGGGCCACGAGACCCTTCTCGGGGTGGTTCCAGCGCAGCAGCGCTTCGGCCGCGAATAAACGACCCTGCCGGTCGTACTGCGGTTGATAGTACAGCTCGAGTTGTTCGCCTTCGATCGCGGTGCGCAGATCGCGCTCGAGATTCAGCCTGCTCTGCGCTTCCGTTTGCATCGCCGGATGGTAGAACTTCGTCATGTTGCGGCCGTCCGCCTTGCCCTGATACATCGCGGAATCCGCTTCACGCAGGATGACGTCGACCGTTTGCCCGGGCTCCGGAAACAGGGTGATGCCTATCGTCGGGGTAATCGTAAACTCGTGATGCTCTACGGTGTAGGGCTTGCCGAGTTCCGTGCGGACTTTCTCCGCAACCTGCGCGGCCTGTTCGCGGCACTTCGCGGAATCATCTCCGAGTTGCGACAACACGATGACGAATTCATCGCCGCCAAGCCGCGCAATCGTGTCCTCGCCCCGCATCAGTTCACCGAGGCGGCCGGCAACCTGCACGAGCAACGCATCCCCGACCGCATGGCCGAGTGAATCATTGATGTTCTTGAACTGGTCGAGATCGACGAACAACAGCGCTCCGCTCGTCCCGTTACGGCGCGAAGCGGCGACATTCTGCGCCAGCTCCTCGGCGAGATAGCGTCGGTTCGGCAGTTCCGTCAGCGGGTCGTAGTGCGCGAGCCGCTCGGCGTCCGCGAGCGCACGTTTCAGTTCCGAGATGTCGGTGAAATTCTCGACATAGTGCGTCGTCTCGCCACTGGAATTGCCCACGGCGGTGATTGTCTGCCACACGGAAAACGTAGAACCGTCCGCACGCGAATTGAGGCGCTCGCCTTCCCACATACCAACGACATCCACGCGCTGCCAGATCGCCGCCTGGTCGAATACCGCGTCGTACAGATTGGAGGGATCGGTCGGAGATTTTCCGACGACATCGGCGTCGGTGTAACCGGTGAGCTTCTTGAACGCGTTGTTCACGCGCAAAATATGCTTGTTCGCGTCGCGGATGATCAGCGCTTCATGGGTTTCAAATGCCGTAGCAGCAAGCCTGAGCTCCTGCTCCGTCACGAGCTTGTTCGTCAGGTCCTCGAACACCGTCACCGTCACCGGCCGGCCGTCCGAGGCGACGGTGCGGGTTGCGCTGTACGCCACGGTGATAATCCGCCCGTCCCTGCAGCGAAAGTCGAGCTGGATACCGGCAATGCGCTGGGTTCCCGGGCTCGCGTGCGGCAGCGCGAGATACCGTTTCGCGGCATCGGGAGTGAGATAGTCCCCGAGGTTCGTGCCGACGGTTTCGTCCACGCTGTAACCCGTGGTCGCAATCCATTCGTTGTTTACGTCGATGATCTTGTGCCCGGCGTCGACGGTGCAGATGATCGCCGGAACGTTGTCGTAAATCGTCCGGTAACGTTTCTCGCTTTCGCGCAGCGCGACTTCGCGCTGTTCACGGCCGAGTTCGGCGGCGGCCGTGGCCGACAGGATATCGAGTACGGAGATCGCGTAGTCGGGATCGTCCATGGGCCTGGAATCGAGCAATGCGAATATGCCGATCGGCCGACCTTTCGGATCGAGCAGGCGTTTGCCGGCGTAGCCAACGATACCGAGGTCGCGCAACGGCCGATCGCGCGGGAACTCGGCCTGCACGTTATCGGGATAAACGCACAAATCACAGTTCGTGGCGCGCTCGCACGGCGTATCGGTGACATCGTAGGCAAAACCGTTGATGTCCTCGTTGGGCGGATACGTCGTCACGACGGTCGCCACGCTGCCGTCGGCCGACAGCTTCGCGACCATGGCGCCGGAGATGCCCGACAGCTCCACCGCGCCCTTCGCGAGAGCGTCGAGCAGGCGGCCGTCGTTTTCCGCCGTAATACATTCGGCGAGCTTCTTCATCTGCTTTTCGTGCCGGCGCTTCTGCGTTATCTCCTGCGAGATCCCCAACACGCCCATCGTGATGCCACAATCGTGGAACAACGGCACTTTCACGGTTTCCGTCGTGTGGCGCATGCCGTGGGCATCGCAGTACGTATGTTCCAGGTTCAGCAGCGGCTGACCGCTCGTCAGCACTCGCCGATCTTCTTCGTGGATTGTCGGCGCGAGATCCGCCCAGGGTAAATCGGCATCCGTTTTGCCGATGATTTCCTCGCTGCAGGACACGCCTGATTCGATCTCGAAGCGACGGTTCACACCAAGGTAACGTCCGTGCGTGTCTTTCCAGTACACACGGTCGGGGATCGTATCGATAACGAGCTTCAGAAAGCGCTGTGATTCAGCGAGCTCCTGCTCGACCATCTTCTGTGTGCTGATTTCAACGTGCGTGCCAACGATGAGCGTCGCACGGCCGTTGGCATCACGCTCGATGACCGTGCTGCGCTCCATGACCCAGATGTACTGACCGTTCTTCGAGCGGAAGCGGTATTCGACCACGCAATCGAAGCACTTGCCCTGGAGCATATTCACGAGTGCCTTGCGCGCCTGCGGCCGGTCTTCCGGGTGAATCAGCGCCCTGATATCACCGCGTACGGTTTTTATATCGCCCGGCTCGTAACCGTACAACGCATACCAGCTGTCGGAGAATTCGACGGAATCGCCGACGGGACGCCATTCCCACATACCCTGGCGCCCGTTTTCGAGCGCGAGCTCGAGCCGTTGGTGGGCGGCTTTTGTATCGCTGATGTCGGTCAGCGTTCCGCGAACGCGGGTAACCTCGCCTTGCGTGTTACGTTGACAGACTTCGCCGCGCACGAGAAACGTGCGGTACGTCGAATCGCTGTTGCGTACGCGGTATTCGATCGAATAGCGCGGCGTCTCGCCCTTGAGACAGGCCGTCATCGCGAGACGGTTCTTCGGAATATCATCCGGGTGCGTCAGCGACTCGAGTTGCCGGCCGCTCGTAATGCGGATGTCCCCGCCGAGGCCACTGGCGAACCTGAGGTAGCCGAATTCCGAGAACTCGTCGGTTTGCGGGATCCACTCCCACACGCCGTGGCGCGAGTTCTCGAGTACCGTTTCGAGCTGGCGGTTCTTCTCCGCCAGTTCGTCGCGCGCTTCCTTCAATTCGGTGATGTCCGTATGCGTGCCGACGAGCCGGAGCGCGCGCCCGGCGGCATCGCGTTGCGTGACCCGACCACGGATCAGGCAATGCAGATAATGCCCGGATTGATGCCGTATGCTCTGCTCGGCATCGTAGACATCGGATTCTCCTGCCAGCACCGCGGCGAGTTTCGCGCGGGTCGCCTCGAGTTCGTCCGGATGGACGAGTTCCGCGAGGTCGTGAATACCGCTCCGCGTCCGGGACAACGGGTACCCGAACAACTCACACCAGTTCGTCGAGGGCAGAAAGCGGTTGTCCACGGCATCCCACTCCCACAGTCCCTGGCGCGCGGTTTCGAGCGCGGTGCCGAGATCGGCCGTTTTCTGCTGCAGACGGGCTTCCGCGTGCACGAGTTGCGTCACATCGCTGCAGGTACCGCAGACGAGTTCGATCCGACCCTCGCGGTCGAAATACCGGTGCGTGCCTTCGATCAGGGTCACCGTCGCGGCGGCGGCCGGATCCGCGCTGCGACAGCGCAGCGAAAAACGTGGCGCGACACCGTCAGCATAGCGGTGCAGCGCGGTCGCCGCTTCGTCGCGCTCGGGCGCGCTCAGTCGGTCCAGCAATATCGCGAGCGTACCGGCCGTGGCGACGATCCCGCCGTTCGCGCCGGCGCGATATTCGCTGAACCGGCCACTGCGGGGTTCCCATTCCCATACCCCGCTGCCGTCACGCCGCAGCGCGATAGCGAGGCGTCGCTGTACGTCGGATTCGGGTGCCCGCGGCGCATCAGCGTCGAGCCGGATCAACGTCGCGGCCGTTTCGCGCGCGTGATGCAGGGGCGTGGCACGCAATCTGATCCGTCGGAATGAATCATGCCCTGCGGTCGCAATGCATACGTCGTCCGCGGTGAGCGGTTCGCGCTGCCGGACCGCGGCTTTCAGGCGCGGGCCGACAGTCGTGTCCGCGAGGTGGGAGCCGCGCGCGAGCATTGGCTCGAATGCTGCGCCGACGAGCGTAGCCGCGGGCGTGTTCAGCACAATGCCGGCGTGCGCGTTCGCATGGAGAATCGTCAGCGCCTGATCGACGATCACACCCGCGCCGTCGAGGTGTTCCGCGAGTTCGGCGAGCAAGGCAGATTCGGCAACAGCATCCGCGTTCGGGCACGGGAATTTCGGTTCGGTAACGGGCATCGTCTCGTTGGGCGCATTTTATCGTTGCAGCGAGTTTAGGCCGTTGCACCCGCGCCGCCGCTCGCCGGCCGCGCGAACTGTGACCCAGAGCGGGCGCTTTAACACTTGTCTACAATGCACGCGTTTCCGATGCTGTTGTTGCCCGGTCGTGCGGTTCAGCGGGTACTCAGGTTTCCGGCAGTCGCCACGCAAACATCGCACCGAACGCACCCATTACGGACAAGGCCGCGATCACGGCGGGCAGCGAAACGAGCGCCGCGATCGTGCCGATCACACCGGTGACGAGGAGTACAAATCCAATCACGGTATTGCTCACCGCAACGTAATCCGTGCGCCGGTTCCCGCCGCCCAGATCGACGACATAGGTCTTACGGCCCACGCGCACCCCGGCATGGGCTATCGCAAGCAGAAAGTACGCCAGGGGCAGAAACCACAGCGTGTGCGCGACGCCCGGGGCGAGCGAACTCACGATCGCAACGATGGCGCCGATGGACGCCGTCAAGCCCGCGGCGAACGCCATCACGCGGCGACTGGATCGGTCCGTCAAGCGCCCCCAGACGGGCGCCGAGACGAGGCTCGCAACACCGCTCGCAATGACGAACAGACCCAGCACGCGCGTATCACCGCCGAGATTCGCCTGACCGAGCGCGACGAAATACGGCGCCGTCAGCGCGGAGCACAACAGCGCGGAGCGAGTGATGACGAAATGCCGGAACGGCCGATCGTCGACGAGGATCGACAAGCGTCCGAATGCCTCGCGGACGGCATTCGCACCGCCCTCCGTCGCACCCCGATATTCTTTGACGCAACTGTAGGTCAGAGCCGCGAGTCCCCACAGCACCGCGGCGCCGACAAGGGCAAGGCCGAACAGCGGCTTGTCGTCGGTGCCGTCCGGGGTCACGAACAAGACGCTGCCGAACACGACCGTGACGAGACCGGCCGCGCTTGCCGACCAACCCGTCAGCTGACCGCGGCGCCCTTTCGGAATCGTCTTGCCGAGTACGTCCTTCGCCGCCACCGAACTCAAACCGCGCGCGAGACTGAACGCGACGAGCAGGCCGAGGACCGCGGCACCGGCGGTGAAGCCGGTCAACTCGAGGGCGACGAGCCCGATGCCGAGCATGCACAGGCCCTGCAGTACGGAACCCGCCACCCACATCCATTTGCGGACCGGCAGGCGGCGGACGTAGCTCGCGATCACGAGTTGCGGGATCAACGATCCCGACTCCCGGATCGGGACGAGAAAACCGAGCATCCACACCGGGGCGCCGACGCTCGTCATGACCCAGGTCAGGACGGTTTTCGGATTCGCGATCGCATCGCCGAGTTTGCTGAGAAAATTGCTCGCGAGCACGATGACGAAATTCGTCGGCGTCTCCCGACAGGCTTCGTCGGGAATATCACGACACGTGCGCGCGTCCTCCTGGTTCGTCAGCAGTTCGTAGATCGTTTCGGTGACGGGGCGGTTGGCGGCAAGCGACATGGCGGGTTCCTCATCCGGTGCCGCCAGTCTACGTCAACCGTCGCGCCCCGGATCATCAGGCTTGCCGCGTGGTCGGGGTGTTCGGATCCGCTTCAGGCGAGGCGTTCGGTCCGGCGGGTTTCCGGGAACAGCAGATCGACGAAGCGCTCCGCGGTGGGTTGCGGCTCGTGATTCGCGAGTCCCGGTCGCTCGTTCGCCTCGATGATGACGTAGCGTTCGGGATCGGCGGGATCGACGATGAAATCGATCCCGACGACGGGAATACCCAGCACCTCGGCGGCTTTCAGCGCCGCTGCCCGAATAACGCCCGGCAGCCGATCCGTGCGGTCGTGCAGGGTGCCGCCGGTATGCAGATTCGCCGTATGACGAACACAGATCTCAGTCCCCGTGTGCGGAATGTCAAACAATGCGTGACCGGCGGCGCGAATGCAGCGGGCGGTTTCATCGTCGAGCGGTACACTGCTCTCTCCTCTGGTGGCGGCGGCGCGACGACGGCTGTGCTTTTCGATCAGGGTGACGATGTTGCTCTCGCCGTCACCCACGATCGTTGGCGGGCGACGTTCCGCCGCGGCCACGACCTCACCACCGATCACGATGACGCGCAGCTCCATGCCGCGACAGAATTCTTCGATGAGGATATTCGGTGAATACTGGCGTGCGTCTTCGATCGCCGACTCGACTTCCGCCGGGCCGCTTACATCGACGTGCACACCGAGGCCCTGTTCACCGTCGACCGGTTTGACCACCACGGCGCCATGGTGATCGAGAAACTCGCGTACGGATTTCGCATCGTCGGCGAGTTGTTGCGCGGGTGCGCGCAAGCCGGCTTCCGTCAGCATGCGGGACGTCAACGCCTTGTCCGTGCAACACGAAAGCGCCACCGCCGAAGTCAACTCGGACAGGGATTCGCGGCATTTTATCGTGCGGCCGCCGTGACTGAGTTCGAAAATACCGCTTGCGGCGTCCGTGATCGAAACCCGGATACCGCGCCGCCGCGCTTCCGTCACGATGATCGCGGCGTAGATATTCAGCTGCGCTTCGTGCGGCTCGGGCCGGATGTACAGCGGTTCGTTGATCGTGTTTTTCTTCTTCACGCAATAGATTTCCCGTTTTATGAATCCGAAGCTCTCGTACAGCTTCGCGGCCTCGTCGTTGTCGTACATCACCGACAAGTCCATGTAGGCGCAACGGGATACGCGAAACCCGTGCGCGAGTTCGTCGACGAGCGCACGGCCGATCCCCGGACAACCGGCGTTCGGGTCGACGGCGAGCGACCACAGGCTCGCGCCGCGTTCGGGATCGTCGAACACCGTACCGTGACGAATACCCATGACCACACCGACAACCGCGTCATCGGCCGGATTCAGCGCCACGAGAACCGTAACCCCCGTTGCCCGATCGAGGCCGGCGAGAAAGCCTGCGCGCAGCGGCACCATGCGCCGCGCGGCGTAGATCCGGTTTACCGCCGGCTCATCGGCCGCGGTGGCGCGGCGAACCCGGATACCGCGGGCCCCGGCGCGGGCGTGCGCAGCGAGATCGAGGCGGTACGTGTAGGACGGGTCGACAAACAAGTCCTGTGGCGCCAAGGCGACGGTGACGTGCGGCTCCGGCACGTTGTAGGCGATGTCACGTTCGTCCGCGCGTTCCGCGAGCAGCGCCTCGACGAGTTCACGACGACGCGCGAACGTGCGGCCAAACAAGACCTTGCCCCAGCCGCAATCGGCGGTCGCGGCCTGCGCCGGAGCGACTGCTTCGCGTAAAGCAGATTCGTTCATGTTTATTGCACCCGACGACGTTATCCTTGGAGTCGTTATTATTACATATGGTACTAATAGATATCAAATAATTTGACATCTAACTAAATGTCTGTGAGGCTGCACACAATCCGGGCCGGACGATGGCCCGCATCGAACCACCGCGAAGGAGTGTGCAAATGCAACTGACAGCAATCGAACTACCGTACGCAGACGATGCCCTCGCACCGTATCTGTCCGGGGAAACCCTGCAGTATCACTATGGCAAGCACTATCTCGGTTACGTACGCAAACTTGCCGAGGCGATCGCGGGCACGCCGTACGAAGACATGAACCTGACGGAAATCGTCTGCAGCGCGACGGACGAACCGTTCTTCAATAACGCGGCCCAGGCCTGGAACCATGAGTTCTACTTCCACTGCATGACCCCGGAGCCGAAGGCCAGCGCGGACGGTACGCTGGCGGCGGCGATCGCACGGGATTTCGGTTCCTTCGAGACGATGTGCGCGGAGTTCCGCAATCGCGCCGCGGCCCAGTTCGGCTCCGGCTGGACGTGGCTCGTGCTCAACGACACCTCGGGGCTCGAGATCATGACCACGGATAATGCGCAAACACCGCTGACCTCGGGACTCACTCCGCTGTTAACGTGCGACGTGTGGGAACACGCCTACTACATCGATTATCGCAATGATCGCGGCGCCTACCTCGGGGAGTTCATGAAGATCATCGACTGGGATTTTGTCGCCGCGAACTTCAGCGCTATCGGTCACTCGCGTGCCGCGTGACGGCAGGCCCACCTGCTAATAATTGACTCGGATTATCGTTGTGAGCAATATTCTGAAAATGACGAACGCCGCGAAGCGACGAGCGCGCGAAAACGCACTGACGGACGGGGTGCTCGTAGCACTCCGTCGTATCATCCGGGCGAACGACATGCGCTCCCGCGAAATCGCGAAACAGACCGGCCTGACGACCGCCCAACTCGTCGTGTTGCGCGCAATCGCGACGCTCGGAGAAGTAACGACCCGGACCATTTCGGAGCAGGTGAGCCTGAGCCCGGCCACGGTGACGACGATCATGGACCGGCTGTCCGAACGCGGCTTCGTCGAGCGCTACCGCAGCGAATCCGATCGCCGGGTCGTCCATACGCGGCTGACGCGTAAAGGCCGGACCACTCTGTCGCGTGCGCCGGTACTGCTGCACGAACTGTTTTCCGATCGGTTTACCCGGCTGCCGCAGAGCGAGCAACGCATCATTGTCGAAAATCTCGAGCGTGTGGCGCGCATGATGGATGCGGGTGAAATCGACGCCGCACCACTGCTGATCGCGGACTAGCGCCGGTCGCGGTATTGCCGCCGCGCGCACGATTGCGGCGCGCGCTCATCCGGCCATACTTCCGGCCATACTTATTGCGCGATCACGAGTTTGCCGAAGTGTCCGGCGCCGCGCATCGCGTGGTAGGCGGCGCGCGCATCCCCGAATGCATACTGCGCGTCGATAACCGGACGCACCGCGTGCGCCTCGAGCGCGCGGTTCATCGATTCGAACATGCGCCGGCTGCCGACGTAGATACCGCTGAGGGTGAGCGAACGGCGCAGGATTGGCAGCGGGTCCACGTCACCGCCCGTGAGGATGCCGATAACGCCGATCGAACCGCCAAAACGGGTCGCGTTCATCGACCGTTGCAGCGTTCCCGCACCGCCGACCTCAACCGTATGGTCGACGCCCCGCCCTTGCGTCAGCTCGATCACCGCCGCGTCCCAGTCCGGATTCGTTCGATAGTTCACGGTCTGCCAGGCGCCGAGTTCGCGGATTCGGGCGAGCTTCTCATCGCTCGAAGACGTCACGATCGTGCGCGCGCCGAGAATATTGCACAGCTGCTGCGCAAACACCGAGACCCCGCCCGTGCCGAGCAGCAAGACGGTACTGCCGGCGGTAACGCGGCCAAACTCGACGAGCGAGTTCCACGCGGTCAGTGCCGCGCACGGCAGCGTCGCCGCCTCGACATCGCTCAGATACCCCGGCGTCGCCACGAGACCCGCCTGTGGCAACACGCGATACTCCGCAAGCATGCCCTCGGCCGTGCCGCCGAGCATATTGTCCGTATGGGCCACGGTGAGTTCACCGTCGATCCAGTCCTGGAAAAAAATCCCGCAGACGCGATCCCCGGGCCTGAACCGGGTAACCCGCTCGCCGATTTCGACGACATCGCCGGCGCCATCGGAGTTCGGGATGCGTGGATAGCGGATCCCGCGCGGTACCGGCTGTTCTATCGTCGAGAGATCACGGTAGTTGATCGATGACGCGTTGATCCTCACGAGCACCTCGTCGGGTCCGGGTCGCGGCACGTCGAGTTCGTTCAGGGCCAGTGCGTCGATGCCGTCGTCGGAGACGATTTGGTAAGCCTTCATAGTGAACTGCCTGTCGGAAATGGTTGCGCGCACCCGCGCGGCGAACCCGGTGGGGGCTCGCGTCGGCACGATTGTCCTCGAACCCGTACGAGATCGAAAGGCGGCGACTCGCTGCGCACAAAAGCGGTGCATGCACGACCCGCATCACGGCCCCGAAATCCGCGGGTCATCGCGGCGAAAACGGGGGCGGCGCGAATTTCCCCGTTCCCGGCCGGCGACTGTTCACCTCGGCACCGAGACGGGTTAACCTTTGTGGCCAAAACGCTTCCGGCACCGTGGCAATCTCGCCGCCGGACGCAAACCAACAGGCATGACAGGGGTAAATTGCATGGCCGAAGTTGCATCAACCGGGAAAACCGGATCAGCGTCATCGACGCCGCTCGTGCTCGACGCTGCCGTCATCGGCGTCGGCGTCGCCGGGCTCTACCAGCTTTACCAGCTCCGGGAGCTGGGTTTCAACGTGAAAGCATTCGATACCGCCACAGGCGTAGGCGGCACGTGGTACTGGAACCGCTACCCTGGCGCGAAGTTCGATTCCGCGAGTTACATCTACCAGTACCTGTTCTCGGAAGATTTGTACAAGGGCTGGAGCTGGAGTTCGAAATTCCCGGAACAACCGGAAATTGAACGCTGGATGAATTACGTCGCCGACAAGCTCGATCTGCGTCGCGATATCCAGTTCAGCACGACGATCAAATCAGCGCATTATGATGAGGCGCGTGGTCGCTGGACCCTGACGACGGACAGCGGGCAGATCATCGATGCGCAATTCGTCATCAGCTGTACCGGCATGCTGTCCGCGCCGCTGTCGAACCTGTTCGAGGGTCAGGACACGTTCAAGGGGAAAATCTTCCACACCGCGCGCTGGCCGCGTGAAGATGTCGAACTCGAGGGCAAGCGGGTCGGGGTGATCGGCAACGGCGCAACCGGCATCCAGGTGATCCAGACGATCGCACCCGAGGTGGGCGAACTGAAAGTTTTCATCCGCACCCCGCAGTATGTGAACGCGATGAACAACCCGACGTACGGCCCGAAGGAAGTTGCTGAATACCACGCGAAGTTTGATTTACTGAAAGAGCGGTTGCCAAACACGTTCAGCGGTTTCGAATTCGAACACGAACGCGGCGCGTGGGCGGACAATACACCCGAGGAACGCAGGGCGGAGCTCGAACGACGCTGGGAGAACGGTTCGCTCGAATTATGGCTCGCCTCGTTCGAAGAGCTGTTCTTCGACCAGGCAGTGAACGACGAGATCTCGGAATTCGTGCGCGAAAAGATGCGCGAACGGCTCAAGGATCCGGAACTGTGCGATTTACTGATCCCGAAAGATTACGGCTTCGGTCTGCACCGCGTGCCGCTGGAGAGTGGTTATCTCGAAACCTACCACCTGCCGCACGTGAGTATTGTCAACGTGAAGGACAACCCGATCGCGCGGATCACGCCGGAAGGGATCGAACTCGCCGACGGCACCGTGCATGAACTCGACATCATTATCATGGCAACCGGCTTCGACGCCGGCTCCGGCGCGCTCACCCGGATCGATATCCGCGGGCGCGACGGCCGCTCACTGAAGGAACAGTGGGGCAAGGAAATCACGACGACGATGGGGTTGCAGGTTCACGGCTATCCGAACCTGTTCACTACCGGTGCGCCACTCGCGCCGTCCGCGGCGCTGTGCAACATGACCACGTGTCTGCAACAGCAAACGGAATGGATCACGGACTGCATCAAGCACCTGCGCGAAAACGACGTGCACGTGATCGAGGCATCGCGCGAAGCGGAGGACGAGTGGGTGCGCCACCACGACGAAATCGCGAATGCAACGCTCGTCTCGAAAACCTACTCCTGGTACATGGGCTCGAATATCGAGGGTAAACCGCGACGTCTGCTGTCCTACATCGGCGGAGTCGGCGCCTATCGGCAGAAGTGCGCGGAAGTCGCGAACAAGGGTTATCCCGGCTTCGAAATGCATTAGGCGCGGCAGTGCCGGGGGCGGGGTTAGCCGCGCCCCCGGACGCCCGACGTATTCGCCGCCCGGCGGCGACGATGACATCGGTCAGGACGCGGTATACGGATACAGGCTCTGTGCCACGTCGAGGCGCCCGAGTTGCGCGCCACCGAGCCACAGCTGGATGATTTTCGAGTCGCGCAGGTATTTCTCGATCGGGGCCTGCGTGCTGTAACCGTACGATCCGGTCAGTTCCATCGCCTTGTTGCAGACCATTTCACACACGTCGCAGGCATACACTTTCGCCGCGCTCGCGCGCCCGAGCAGGAAATCCTCGTTGACATTGCCGTACTCGCGCCGGTTGTCGAACATCTTCGCAACGCTCATGTAGTACGCGCGCGCGCTCTCGATGCCGATCGCCATGTCCGCGATCATCGCGCCCTGCAACGAATGATTGCGTACCGGTTTACCGCCGTAGGATCGGGTGCCGGTGTATTCGACCACCTCCTCGAGCACGGCCTGTGCGGCACCGATGGCCATCGGCGCGCTCGTGAGCCGCCCCCAGGAAATATTGCCACGAAACAGTCGCCAGTCCGTGCCGGGACCGGCGGCGCGGTAGGATTGCGGCACGCGGACGTCGTCGAAGTAGATCGCGGCATTGACGTCGGAGACCCGCATACCCATCTTGCCTTCGGGTTTACCGAAACTTAAGCCCGCGACGTCCTTCGGTACGTAGATTAGCGCGAGATTGTCCTCGCCATCGCGATCGCCCGTCGTGCACACGACGCAGTAAACGTCCGCCACCCCGGCCGCGCTCGGCCACATCTTTTCTCCGTTGATCACCCACTCGTCGCCATCGAGCACGGCTTTCGTGCGGATCGTCCGGGTTTTCTCCGCGCCGTCTTCGACGTTACAGCCGCCGGCAGGTTCCGTGATCGCCATGCAGCCGACCCGCGGCGTGTCGTCGCAAAACATCGGAATGAACGCATCCATGACTTCCTGGTTCTGCCCCCCCATCGCCGCGGCCATCGTCCACGGAATGAGCAGCGTATGCAGCGCGAGGCCACTGTCACCACGCGCAATTTCCTCGGTGATCGCGCACACCGTGGCCGCGGAGCGAATCGCGAGACCACCGTAGCGCTCGGCGAATCCGCGCCGCTGTATGCCCATCTCGACGAGGCCCTGGTAGACGGTTTCGAACACGCTGTGATCGGTATCGAGCTGCGTCCGCAGCGGCATCACTTCGTGGTCGATGTAGCGCCGGATGGATTCGACGAACAGGCGATCTTCGTCGGTGGTCAGAAATTCACCATAGCGTTTCATTGCGCGTTCCTCCTGCTGGGCGAAGCCGCGTTGATCGAGGGTGGGTGGCAACGGCACCTGCCGGTGCTCGTTGCCGGCAACCGCGAGTGACAACCGCAGCGCGCAACGAGACTAGCAGGCCGGATCCGCAAGCGTGATGATCTGCATCAGGTGGACCACGAATTTCGGCACGCCGCCGCCGCGAGGATGCAGCAAAAGCGTTATGATTGCGGCCCGAATAACTAACCTGACGGATTGCATCGGCGAATTGGCTGGATTCTGTTTTCAATGCGGCAAGGCGATGCATCGCTCGGTGCCGCCCGGTGACGACCACGAGCGCTGGAACTGCAGCGCGTGCGGCTACGTGCGTTACGAAAATCCGACGGTCGTGGTGCTCGTCGCGGTCGAGGCCGAGGATCGCCTGCTCGTGATCCGGCGTGCGCTCGAACCCTACAAGGGGCGCTGGGCGGTGCCCGGCGGGTTCGTCGAACGAGACGAATCCGTGACGCTCGCGGCCGTACGCGAACTCGAGGAAGAAACCGGGATCCGGGTCGAAGAAGACGATTTGATCCCGCTGTTCATTGCGAGCGTCGTATCGACAAACCAGATCTATGTCACGTTCCGCACGCATCTGAAGACGTGCGCGAATCTGAACCTCGGCATCGAAGCGAGCGACGGTGCGTGGTGTACCCGCGAGGATTTCCCGCGCGACGAGTGGTGGTTGCCCGCTCTGCTGCCCACGGTGGACGATTTCTTCGATTGCCTCGCCACGGGGCATTTCAAGCTGTACGTGTCCGACTGGAGCGAAACGTCGATGCACAATCGGGCGTTTGATTTCAACGTATAAGGCCTGCCCAACGTCGCGGTCCGTTCCGGGCTGATGGACGACGCAACCGCGTTCCCCGGGCAGACGTTCCGCTGCCGCGGCCGGCGGGCTACACTCGCTGCCCATGCCGATCAGGAAACTGCTTGCCAGC
>CAXBJY010000008.1:0-99283 GCA_963976285.1 uncultured Gammaproteobacteria bacterium | reverse complement strand
TCTACAACGTTCTTCCGTCTCTACTTGCGGGAGGAGTCCATACACGCTTTGTTAGGCGCCGCTTCATCGAAAAGATCAAATCTTTCGATATTGTGTTGGGCTGATAATCTCAATATTTCTTCCTGGCCTTCGATAACGACTACTCGCGCTTCTTGAGCTTCTCGCCTTTGTTCTCCGGTTAGCTTTCCAGATGTTACGAATATTGCGGAATCGAGGCGGCGAGAAAAGCAACCCGCCATGAATTTGAGCCATTCCCTTTCAGTAGGTGCGTTTTGCGCAGCATGGAACTTTACCTGCACTCCAATGCTCGCTGGTTCTCCGTGTGCATCTCCAATTCGGTTTCCGACGAAATCGACACCTCGTTCTCTACGCTTATCCCGCCCTTGGTGGTACCACGCGTAATTAGGATATGCAGCACGTAGAAGTTTCAAGATATAGGTTTCGAACGCATCCCCTCGAGCAGTATTCGAAGCAACAGAAGTTTCGATGCCCGTATCGACATCGATCGCTAATTCGCTTTCCTCGGCCTCCGAGGCTAGTAACTCGCGTCCTTTCGCTGTGATTCGCCACCCAGGACTATCTTTGTCGTGGGGATGGACGTAACCAGCCTCAACCGCGACACGGTTTATAAAGAATCTAAGGCTAGCGCGACCTTGGTCGGATAGCGTATATCCGGCAGGATTGATCTTTTCCTCAATCGCGGCGTAGAGGTCTCCCATCTGGCTCATTCCGCCAGATTCAGCGATTCGCTGTAATGCGAGTCGAATTTGCTGATCACCCGTTAGGCCGGCCTCGTATCCGGTTACTAGCTGTTGGCCGAGCTTTGAATTTGCTGACGACATTTGAGGGGCGCCTAACAATCGATTAGAAAAATCCCACACACACCACAAAACCCGGAACGCCTCACCGCCGCGCTAGATAGAACCTGCATATCACCCCAACCCGAGAACACCAGAGCTACCGAACATAGCAAGATTCTTCATCTGCAAAAAGCTGCAATTGACTGGTCGCTAGAATTTCGCAACGCAGCATTTCAAATAGACACGGAATGGAGCAGGGCATCGAACGCACACGCTCGACCATGGTGCCGGACTTCGGGGCATCCCGCGCCGAACACATCGTGATAGTCCGCGGTTGCAACAGCCGTTGCGCCCGGGCCCGGGTCGAGTTCGGTAACGCGATTCGCTGTGCGTTTCGGCGTGAAAAGCGGCGAAGTGCGTCGCGGGTCCGTCCGTGCTGCCCGGGATCCGGATCAGCAAACCGGTTACCGGCATAGCGTTTCGGGCCGCGCCAACACGAACCGCCCCCGTCTCATATAAACCCGACGACCTCGATGTTCCGACCCACGGCTCGGCCAAAGGCGCGGTACAAACCGCGCTCAATGCCGTATGGGAGGTGGTGCATCAATTTGGCGGTCGCAGTTTGGCGGTGAATCCGGGGCCGGGCGATCGCTTCGACGAACTCGCGCTGCTGGATCTCGAAACCTGAGCGCCGCGGCGCGATGCGCTCAGCCGGATCGTGCGAACGCGGCGAGCGCGAACAGTTCGAACAGCATCGCCGCACTGAAGTGCGCGGTATTCGAGGTCGGGTCGTAATGCGGCGCGATTTCCACGACATTGCCGCCGATGATCGGGCGTCCTTTCAGGGTGCGCAATCAGGCTAACGTGTATCTATTGCGAACTATTCAATCGACTGAATGCCGTAGAAAGAACGGCCAGAACGAATATATAGAAGACCCATTCCGATAGCGCTAGCAGTATCGACGAAATTCTTCCGTAGAAGCCTGATAGCTTGAAGGCCTGCGAAATGATTGCAGTTGCGACGCCAACACACACGAGAGATACGGTCAGCGCAATTGTGAGTCGCCAACCGTTTCGTTGCGAAAGAACCCATGATTTTCGAAAGCCGGGATAGTTACCTGCCGCGATTGCTGGCAAAGCAAGGCTCGCTCTCGCTAATACGTAAAACACGAGAACGATGACGATCAATGCGCCGCTCACAGTGGCAAGCGTATTACCGCGGAAGAGACTCGAACCCGCAAGTTCGATGGCAAAACTCGCGAGCGCCAATACGGGGTAACTCGCAAGCGTGAGGATCGCCAGGTAGCCGAAGTACTTGAGTTCTCTAACTGTCCAATAAATACCGTATCGATTCGGTAACCGTTCGCCGGGCACCACGATTACCCGGTGAATCGTCGACGCATACATAACGAAAAACAGGCCCGATACCAGGACGGGCAGGAGCTTCGCACCCCGCAGGCCGAACCCGACATCGCTGATTATTATTGCCGCTGCAATGTCATGTTTGAACGTGCCCAACAACGCAAGGGCCGTGGCCGGTAGCAACAACGAAACAGTGAGTTGCTTGATGTGTTCGCTGGTCTCTGCAAGCGCGCCTTTGAGCACGCCAATTATCGAAAGGTTCAATGCCTGCTCCTTATTCACCTAACACGCGATTAGAGAAATTCGAAGGACCTTCACAATGCCGTGCGTTCGTGCCACGCGGAATCTGCGTATCAACCGAACCGGAGGAATGCCAGCGGCACCGAACATAACAGCATTTCTTATCTGCAGAAAGCTGCAATTGATGAGTTCCCGCGAATCGAGCGCACTGGAGCCATTGAACGAACTGCTTCGGCGCAAAATCGCATCGAAACCTGATCTTCAGCAACGGGAAACCGCCGCGGAGTTCCGCCCGCAGCTGACTTGTCTTTTCGCATCGGCCCGGGTCCTGGCCAATGTCAGCCGGTTTCTGTGCCATCAATCACCGCGCCTGAAAACGACTGCCCTTACACAGCCGCCCGATACGGAATGTTCCGGGTGAGTAAATGATCGAACGATCCGAGCCAGGCTTTCTCAGGAATTCAGTCGCAAACCGGATCGGCATCACATCGATGATTGAGATCAGTAAACCGTCCGCGAAACAACAGGGCTTTGTGATGTCTGTTACGGCTTTTCTTCACGCTCGAGCCGTTCAATGAACGCTTCAAACCGCCGCTGCCGGGTGGCGGGTTTCTTCGCGCTGGTCAATCCATGCGTAATGACATACCGATTCGATTTCGTCAGCGTTGCAAAAAACAGCTTCGCCTTCGGTCTCGTCTCCAGCGCGGCAAGGAAATCCGCGGGCACTGCCATGTCACTAACCTTATACGCGTTCTCCCACCGGCCATCCGATTGGGCGGCGCGAACGTGCACGAGTCCGGGCGCCTGCATCCGTCCTGCGCTGATTAAACGTTCGGCATGCTCCGTATTGCGTTTAGACCAGTTGCTTTTGCTTTTCCTCGGGCTAATCCGCTGAAGATAGGACTCGTCGTCAATCGACTTCTTGATCCCGTCAATCCAGCCCCAGCACAGCGCCTCAATGACAACGTCGTCCCAGGCCACACTTCGAATGCCGCTGTTCTTTTTGAAAATTCTTACCCAAAGCTCGGTTTCATCAGCGTGGTTTTCCTCGAGCCACTGCCTGAGATCATTCGATGTAGCAAAGGCGAGTATCTTCGCGGGTTCTGGTTCGGGCATAAGACGGGATGACGTTTGGCACGCTGCGGGGACGGGGGCAGTTTACCTGCCTCATCTGTCAATCCAATACCGGGATGGCTCGGGAAGCGACTGACGTAAGCGCAGTCCCGCGCGGGTTGAAGAAGATAAGCCGACTACCCCCGGAACTCGTGATGAACGCTCAGCGGAACGCTTTCACGAGCGCCCGTTCAACGAGTTCGAGCCGGTCCTGACCATAGAACATGTCGCCATCAACAAAATACGTCGGCGACCCGAACACCGAGCGTTCGATCGCCTCGGCAGTGTTGCGCTCGTATATCGCTTTCACGGCATCGCTGTTGGCTGCCGCGATGAAAGGCGCCACATCGTAGCCGGCGGTTTCAGCTACCTTGCTCAACGTCGCCACATCAGCCAGGTCCGCATCGTCCCGCCAATGCGCCTCGAGATACGCATGCGCGAGCGCATCGATGTTCGTGCCCGACTCGTCGGCCGCGATCAGCGTGCAATTGGCCAGCGTCATATCCTTGAAATGATGCGTCGGGATCCCGTCCATCACGGGCGCGTCGCGAAACTCGCTCCAGCGCCGGATCTCGCGGCCGAAGTAATAATCCACATGCGCTTGCGTTCTGTTGGCGAACGCACCGGCGCCGACGGTCTCCACCGCACGATCGAGATAGAACGGTCGATGCCGGATTTCACGGCCGGCGGCGCGGGCAATGGCCATGAACCGCTGCGACCCGAGATAAGCAAAGGCGGAATGGGCAGAGTAGAAGTATTCGACGTACATCGGGATCACCGCTGGCAGTTGGGAAGGAACAAGGGTTAAGGGTACCCGGTAAATTTACACTGTTCGTACCCGAGGCGCGGACGGGTTCATGCGCCGCCGGTTTCGGCGAACGTCATTGCGCTTTGCGGGCGTCCCGTGGAGATCCGCAACACCCGGGGTGGAGATCTCCGGGGATTACTCACGGTTCATTAGATAGATCACCAGCTCGACAACCGCCCAAAGAACGAGCAGCGACACCGTCACGATCAAAACCCATTTCATCAGCGGCCGGATAAACTTTCTGAACACAACGGCCAGCACAACAGGAATAAGCAGCGCCGCATACCGATACCAGTCCGGCGCGGTTTCCAAAGAATTACCCCAGTTATCCGCGAGGCCGAAAAGCGGCGCACTCAGGATCAATGCACTCCAGCAAAGGATCCAGAAACCCACAAAACACAACCAGGGGTGGAGGAACAGCGCGAGCAAAAACCGGACAATGCCTTCAAACGCGGAATCGATCGCCGCCTGCTGAGCCTGGGCCTGGTGCAAATTAGCCGCGTAGTCTGGCTTCTTTGGATTACAGATCGGACAACTGTGATAGCTATAGCAGCTCGAATAGCCGCATCGATCGCAAGCCATGTCGTACCCTCCCGGGATTTCGAAAGATCGGGGACTGTTAACTTGTCTGTCTTCGTTCCGTGGGCAGATTCCTGATCCTGACAAACTGGCCCGGGGCTGCGCTGCGGCCGATCGGGGTTCGTGCCGTTGCGACATTAGATCAACCCACGCGATGAGTAAACGGTTTCCGCCCGTACAGGGATCGCGGTTTGACCCGCATCAAACTGGCGATTCGGGGCGGGGGTTAGGATAGGTCCAACAGCAGCCAGGGTGCCCGGGGGGCAGTGATGCGTTCGACCGGCAAATACGATGTCATTGTGATCGGATCGGGTATGGGCGGCATGACGACCGCGGCCGCGCTTTCCCGGTTTGACCGCCGGGTTTTGCTGCTCGAACAGGCCCCCGTGATCGGCGGTTTAACGCATTCTTTCTCCCGGAACGGCTTTAGCTGGGACGTCGGTCTTCACTACTGCGGTACTTTCGGGCCGGATCAGCCGGCGAGACGGATCCTGGACTGGTTGAGTGACGGCGCGATCGACTTCCGGTCCGTAGGCACGGTCTACGACACGCTGCACTTTCCCGATAACGTCAACATACCCATCGCGCGCCCGGCGGCCGCGTACAAGCTGGAACTGAAGGAGCGGTTTCCGGACAACGCCGGAGAAATCGAGGCGTATTTCGAAGCCATACTGGCGGCCGAAGAAACCGCGCACATGCTGGGCGCCGAGCGCTCGATCCCCGAGCCGCTGCTGCCCGCGCTGCGATGGTGGAACCGGAACCGGATCGAGCGCTGGTGTGGCCGTACGACGAAGGACGTGATTGGGGAAATCATCTCCAATCCGCGGCTCGCCGCCGTCCTGTCCGCGCAGTGGGGAACGTACGGCGGGATACCCGAAGAGGCGAGCTTCGCCGTTCACGCGATCGTGGTGGGCCACTATCTCGATGGCGCCGCTTATCCCGTCGGGGGCGCCTCGGCAATCGCGAAAGGACTGGTGCCGGTGATCGAAGCCGCCGGCGGACAGGCACGCGCTGCAACTCCCGTCAGTGCGATCCGGGTGCGCAATGGCGCAGCGCTTGGCGTGCGAACCGCCGCGGGGGAGGACATCGATGCACCGGTCATCTTCTCCGCCATTGGTGCCGGCGAAACCGTGAAGCGTTTACTGCCGGCGGAAATGCGCGAACTCGACTGGGCGCGGGAGATCAGCACGTTCAAACCCTCGGTCTGTCACTTCAACATGTATCTCGGATTTGAGGGCGACATCGCTCGCTACGGGGCGACGCGATCGAATCACTGGTTCTATGAAAGCTGGGACACGAACGACGGTGTTTGGCGCGCGACCGATGCACCGATCTCGACAATGTTTGTTTCGTTTCCATCGCTGAAAGACCCCGGCCACGAGCCCGGCCCCGCGAACCGACACACCGGCGACCTGCTGGTATTGGCGGACTGGCGCACCGTCGCCGAATTCGCCGAAGGCGGGGCAGCGGATCGCCCGGCGGACTGGGCTGCGTTCAGGGAACACGTCGAGTCGAAGCTCATGGCGTTCTTCGCGGATAAATTTCCCGCGCTCATGCCATTGCTCGTGTATCGCGAGCTCGGCACGCCCCTCGCAACGGCACGGTTCACCGGCCACGAAAAAGGCGGGTTTTACGGCATCGAAACAACCCCGCGCCGGATGCTGTCCGATGCGTTTCGCGTGCGTACGCCGGTACCCAATCTCTATCTAACCGGCCAGGATGTGATGACCCCGGGAATCGCCGGGGCGCTGGCGGGGGGCATGTTGGGCGCGGCCACGGTTGAGCCGCGCGTTTACGAGAAACTGATGTATCGCAAATAACCTCGCTTGCTTTCGACGGCGGTCAGGCGCCAGGAGCTCCGGTGAAAACGTCATTCGCAAGCACGACGGAGGTTTCCATTTGTCTCACGGGAACGTTCCAGAACTTATCCAGCAGCGTTCTTGCTTGCGCGTCGGGCAATACGGTAAAGCCGTGCTTCGCGTAGAAATCCACGGCCCAGGTCGCGGCCTTCCAGGTTCCGATTAATATCGGTTTGGACGTCTTCTGCACCAGGGCTGAAAGCAGTTCCGCGCCGATACCGCGGCGTCGGGCAGATGAACGAACATAGGCATGCCGGATCAGGATGACGGGGCCTCTGTCCTGGATCCCCATGACCCCTAGAACGTCTTCACCGTCGACATAACACGAGAACTGAACCCCAGCGCTGATTTCCGCGTGAAGCTCGGACTCGGACATGTACGGCTCGTGCCAACAGTCCGCCGGGATAATGCCTTTGTAAGCCGAAGCGCCGTCGTTGATCACGGTGGCTATTTCTCCGAAATCGGATGGCGTTGCTGGTCGGATCATGAACTGTGGATCGAGTGCTTTGCGGGTTCCCGGGGCAGTTTACTTATCTTTGCGAATGGGTGCGGGGTCTGCGGTGGCGCGGTCGGGTCCTGCTGCTATGGGTTGGATCATTAAAGCGGGACGGGAACCGGAAGCGCGGTCGTTGAGAACGGCGTGGGTTTCGCCGGATTCCGGCGGCGTCGCTTGTCGTATCGCCCAGGGTGGCGCAGGCATTTCATCGGGTTATCCGGAAGCGCGCGAAACCGGGTCAATGCGGGATGTGCCCATTCGCCTCATTACCCCGGCGCGCGACACCCCGAGTGCGACGCCGGCGCGGCAGTGCACTCCCGATCCTGGAGCGCGATTGCCAGCGCGTTAAGGAACAGTGACCGCGGCATCCGCGTCACCACACGTGGGCCCGGATTTCGCGGCAAAACAGATCGACAACATCGGACAGGTCCGATCGTTGACGGCCCTGAAAATTTCGCCATGCGGCACCGAGCCTGCGTTTCGCCTACCGACGAATTGCACGCGAAAGACCAGACCTGATCCCTGTCGTGCGTGATCGCCTGTTTTGGACCGCAATGCCTTCAAACCAGAAACGTGGTCGCTGGGCGCTTCCGTTCCAGGGTCGTTTCGATCGGCGAGGGCGGGGTCGCGGTCCCGCGCTCGTCATTGCCAGCCACAATGCCCGGCAGACGCGGCGCAATATAATTATAGAATCTAATTGATAATGATTCGCATTAACTTTATTATTATATTTACATCAGCAACGCCCGTGACAAAGGAAACATCTTGAAAATTCATGCCTATGTGCTGCCGGTTGTAATGACGTTGCCGGGCGCCGCCCTGGCGGCGGAAACCACAAAACCGATCGAGGAAGTGATCGTCACCGCGACCGGCTCGCAGGTGGAATTGCTCGATCCGTTTGCCGGGGATCAGGTTGCCCGCGGGGGGCGCGCCGGCCTGCTTGGCAACATGGACATGATGGATCTGCCGTTCACCGGCACCGCCTATACCCAGTCACTGATCCAGAATCAGCAGGCTCGAACCATCGGCGATGTGCTGCAGAATGATCCGGTCGTGCGGGTCGCGAAGGGCTTCGGCAATTTCCAGGAAGTGTATGTGATCCGCGGATTCCCGGTGTTTTCCGATGACATGACGTTTAACGGTCTTTACGGGATCCTGCCGCGGCAGACCTTGTCGCCGGAACTCGTCGAGCGGGTCGAAGTGTTTCGCGGCGCGAACTCGTTCCTCAATGGCGCCGCGCCTGGCGGCAGCGGTGTGGGCGGGGTGTTCAATGTGGTACCGAAACGCGCTGGCGCGGAACCGCTGTCACGCCTGACCCTCGGGTTTGAAAGCGACGCCCAGTTCTACGGGGCAATCGATGCCGGCCGACGCTTTGGCGCGGCCGACGAGTTTGGCGTGCGCATCAATGTCGTCGGGCGCGAGGGCGAGATGGGCATCGAGGATCAGGATCGATCGCTGAAGGTGGTCTCCGTGGGGACGGATTATCAGGGCGAACGCCTGCGTCTGTACGCTGATTTCGGCTATCAGGATCATCACCTCGACAATCCGCGCCCGCAGGTTACGCCGCTCGGGGCAGCCCCGCGCGCGCCTGACGCCGCGGACAACTATGCCCAACCGTGGACATTCTCGGACGAAAAGCAGCTGTTCGGCGCCGCGCGCGGCGAATTTGATCTCGCCGACAATGTCACGTTGTGGCTTGCGTTCGGCGGGCGTTATGGCGAAGAGGAGAATCGCCTCGCGAATCCGAATTCCACGGTTACCGGGGTCACGTCGTCGTCCCGTTTTGACAACACGCGTGAGGACACGGTGTATTCCGCGGACGGCGGCGTGCGGGTTGAATTCGCAACCGGGCCGATCGAACACCGGGTGATTGTGTCCGCTTCGGGCTTGCGGTCGGATTCTGATAACGCGTTTGAATTCTATCTCACCTCGTTTGCCAACAATCTCTACGTGCCGACAGCCGCCGCGCTGCCAACGACAGGCGTGTTCGCCGGCGGCGTGCTGTCCGATCCGCTGCGTACCGAAGCCGTGCGCAACTGGGGTGTGGCGATAGCCGACGTGATGTCCTTATTCGACGGGCGGGTGCTGGCGACGGTTGGCGTGCGTCGGCAAAGCATCGAAACCCGCACGTTCGACTTCAACAGCGGCGCCCCGTTATCGGCGTACGACGATAACGCGGTAACGCCGGTTGGCGGGCTCGTCGTGCGTCCGTTCAAGTGGTTGTCGTTATTCGCCAACTATGCCGAGAGCCTGCAACCCGGAGACATCGCACCCTCGCAGAGTGGCGGCACGCCCATCATCAATGCCGGTGAGGCGCTCGATCCGTTTCGCGGCGAACAGATCGAGTTTGGTCTGAAACTCGACCGCGAGAGCTATGGCGCGACGATTGCGGTGTTTGAACTGAACCAGCCGAACTCCATCGTCGACAATGGCCGGTTTACGAGCTCCGGTGAACAACAGACGCGTGGGGTTGAGCTGAGCGTGTTCGGCGAACCGCTCACCGGCGTGCGCCTGCTCGGCGGGGTCACGTTCCTCGATGCGGAACTCGCACAAACCGCGGGCGGGGTGGACGAGGGCAACACGCCCGTCGGCATTCCGGACACCCAGCTCAATTTCAATCTCGAATGGGACCTGCCGATGGTCCCGGGTCTCACCGTGGACGGCCGCGTCACTTACACCGACAAGCAGTACATCAACACGGCCAACACGTTCTCGATCCCGGATTGGCACCGCTTCGATCTGGGCGCGCGCTACACCACCCGCGTGGATGGCCGGCCCCTCGTGATCCGTGGCCGGGTGGAGAACGTCGGGGATAAGGACTACTGGGCATCCGCCGGCGGCTTTCCCGGCGCGAACTATCTCGTGCAGGGTGCGCCGCGAACGTTCATCGTGTCGATGTCGATGGATTTCTAGTTGCGCCGCGACGACGTTATCCCGACCGTCAGCCAACGGGCTGAGAATGTCCCGTGCCCGCGGGCATGGCGCGAACGGTGCGGAACACGACGATGACCCCGGCTGCCATCCGTTTGTGGTCGCGACTGCACACGTGGACGAGTCTCGTGTGCACCGCGTTTCTGCTGATGCTGTGCGTTACCGGCTTGCCGCTCGTTTTTCACGATGAGATCGATGCGGCGCTGAATCCCGGATCGTGGACCGCGGCGGCTCCGGGCGGCGATCTGCTCGCGCTCGATACGATTGTCGAGCGCGCGCTCGCCAACCGGCCGGGCGAAGTGCCGTTGTTCATGAGCTTCGACGACGACCGGCCGGTGGTCAACGTCACCACGGGACCCACCCCCGACGCTCCGGGATCGGCCATGCATTTTGCGTCGTTCGACCGCACGAGCGGCAACCTCGTACCGCCGGCGGACCGCGGTGAAGCGGTGATGCACTTTCTGTTGCAACTGCATACCGACATGTTTCTTGGTGTTGGCGGTATGTTGTTCCTTGGTTTCATGGGCATATTGTTTGTGATCGCGACCGTTTCGGGGGTGGTGTTGTATGCACCGTTCATGCGGCGGTATGCGTTCGGGACGGTGCGGGCGGGTCGGTCGCCACAGCTCAAATGGCTCGACTGGCACAACCTGCTCGGGATCGTCACGGTCGCCTGGGTGCTCGTGGTGGGCATCACCGGGGTGGTTAATTCATTGGCGGTGCCCATCATCGACACCTGGAAGCAACGGGAACTTGCCGATCTGATTGCCGCGAGCGATGCACCCAGCGCCACGGGTGAGCGCAGTTCGCTCGACGCCGCGGTTGCCGCGGCCCAGGCAGCCGCGCCACGCATGACACTGCAGTTTGTCGCCTTCCCCGGCGGGGCTTACTCCACGAACGCGCACTACGCGATTTTTCTGCACGGCAATTCACCGCTCACGAGGCATCTCGCCACCCCCGTGCTGGTTGACGCCACCACCGGGCGCTTCGAGGGTTTGCGCGCCATGCCGTGGTACGTGAAAACCCTGGCACTGTCACAGCCGCTGCACTTCGGCGACTTCGGCGGCTTGCCGCTGAAACTCCTCTGGGCGGCACTGACGGCATTCACGCTGGTTATCCTCGTCAGCGGCCTGTACCTGTGGTTCGTCCGTCGCGGCGCGAAAGTCGTTACGTCCGAAACCCGGGGTCGCGTTCGCGCGCGAGGTGACGCCTGGATTGCCGGCGAGCGAGATGGTCGGGCGGGATCATGAGGGTTTTCGCGACCCCGTTTGTCATCGCACTGGCCACGATCGGCGGGCTGATCGCCGCGCTCATTGGCGATGGCTGGCTGGACTGGGTCGCCTGGGCTGGTTTATCCACGGCGGTTGTGATTCCGCTGCGATGCGGTATCAGGGCCCGGCGCGGCATCCCACCCGGGCGCTGACGGGGGTGGGAAAAGCCGCAAAAATCGCGCGCATAAATCGTGTCAGATTTATTTCCGCCGGGGAAATTACCGGTAATTGAGCCTGACACCTTTTTGACACCTTTTTGTTAGATGGGGTGTCACCTGGTGTGACTTGCCGGCACTTATGGATAACAATAGTTCCAGCGACTGCGACCAAAAATATCTCTACAGTAGACTGAAAGGGAGTCCGACTATCGTGAATCCTTATCTCAAATACATCATCGTAGCGGTGTGCCTTGGGCTGCTCAATCAACCCGTCTTCGCGGCGTATATCTATACGTACGTCGGGAATAATTTCGAATTTATTTTCGATGACCCGGCTACGCCAGGAACCTATACAACGGAAATGCGGGTTAGCGGCTACTTTGCATTAGAGAATCCGCTGAATGCATCAATGCCGCTCACATATATCTCCGACCAAATTGTCGAATTCGAGTTTACTGAAGGGCGGAATACCATTAACGCCGTGAACGCCATTTCCCCTCGTATTATCGGGGTTGCTACCGACAACAATGGCAATATTACGGGATGGGACATCCGCCTTTCGACCGAGTTTCCAAACCCGTTGATGCTGGGCGACCAACGTTGGGGTATTGAGACCACATCGAATTTCTTGCCAATAGACGCTGATCTTGTTGGCGTTGAGGAGTGCTCGGTAGTCGCGCCCGGCGGAGAAAGCTGCGGCGATCCCTTTGATTCAATACCATTTGAGGACAGAGCATCGACGGCGTTGTCTCCCGGCACCTGGACCGTAAGTACACAAAGCTCGGTGCCGTTACCTGCGATGATTTCTGCGTTCGCCGCCGCGTTGGGAATGCTGTTCGGGTGGATCCCAATTAAGCGGACTTTACGCAAATCCGGTTATTGTCAGATCTGGTGATAGACGTTAACGCGGCCTGCTACAAACGTAAAACCTGATGCGCTTTTTTCATTCGCTAAAAAAAAAGGCCCGGGGGAACCGGCCCTTTTTTGCGTCTGGTCAAGACCGAGATGAATGATCAGGCCGGAGCAGGGATCAGGTTGCCATTATCAACAGAAAGTTTAACTGCCTGCAGGGCGGTTTCCCGATTGATATGGTAATGAAGCTCATGTAAATGCTTGTCAGCATTCAGCGCGGTGATGGCATCTTTAACCGCCGACGACATGCCGCAGATGTGGACGGCCCGTTTGTTGTGCGCAGCATCTTCGGCAATGGTTTCCACCGCCCTGATGGCCGATACATCCAGAAACGGGACATGTGAAAAGTCCAGGATTAAGGTTTGTAATCCGGTATTGCTGAACAGTGTCCTTGCATGATGCCCAAGATCGGCTGTTGCACCAAAACTGAGTGGGCCACGGAATTCAAAGACCTGCACCGTATCTCCGAGTTCTTTGAGGAGAGCTTGTTCTACCGGGCTGGCATCATCCAGAACATCTTTGCTTTTCAGGTTTTCAATCTGGTCTTTGGCAACCTGTTGAACAAAGCTTAATGAGGCCAGTACAACGCCTACACCAACGGCTGTAATCAGATCGACAAAGATGGTGAGACCCAGTACGAGTACCATCAGCAGCAGGTCCCAACGTGGGCCTTTGTGAGCTTTGGTCAGATAGGTCCAGTCAATAATGTCCAGTCCCACTTTGACCAGGATGCCGGCCAGCGCTGCATTGGGAATGTAGGAGGCCAGTGAACCCAGCCCCAGCACAACAGCAAGCAGGAAGAGGGCGTGGATCATCCCTGAAATGCGGGTTTTGCCGCCGGTTCGCACATTTACCACGGTACGCATGGTGGCGCCGGCGCCGGCAATCCCGCCGAACAGACCTGCGAAAGTATTACCTATGCCCTGGCCGATCAGTTCCTGATTTGAATTATGACGGGAGCGGGTCATGTTGTCGGCAACCAGCGACGTCAACAGGGAGTCGATGGCACCCAGTAAAGCAAGGATGAAGCCTGCCTGGATAATCATGCCCACCGTGCTACTGGTAACCTGTGGCAGGTACAGCTGAGGCAACCCGCTGGGGATATCGCCAAGTATTGGTACGCCGCCGATGATGACACTCATTAGAGTACCGACGACCAGTGCCGCCAGTGGGCCAGGCACAAATTTTGCCAGCTTCTTGGGCCACTTCAATGCAATCAGAAGCGATACTGCACCAATGACCAGGGCCATTGTATTCATCTCGGCGAGTACCGCGGGTGTGTTGAGCAGGGCAGCAACGGTGCCAGCTGGTGATGGGTGCCCCATGATCGGCGCAATCTGCAGGATGATAATGATGCCACCAATACCGCTCATGAAACCACTGATCACCGGATAAGGGACGAGACGGATATATTCACCCAGACGAAAGATCCCCATGGCGATTTGCATTAGTCCGGCGAGGACGATGGCAGTGAAAATCAATTCCAGATTTTCTGCATCGCCGGTTGCTACACTCAAGCTGCCGGCCAGACCTGCGACCACCACGGTCATTGGTCCGGTGGGACCGGACACCTGAGATTCGGTGCCGCCGAACAAGGCGGCAAAGAAACCAACAAAGATTGCGCCGTATAAACCGGCAATCGGGCCGAGTCCTGAAGCCACGCCCATGGCCAAAGCCAGCGGCAGAGCGACGATACCTGCTGTCAGACCTCCGTAAAAATCACCTTGCAGGTTGGAAATATTGAACTTGGGCATAGTGTTTGGGTTTAACTGCTAAGAAATACTGAAATTAATTACTAGGCAACATTCTTGCCGAGTTTTTCAGCATGGGAGCGGAGGTGGGCATAGTGTTCTGCAACCGGTGCAAACGAGCCGGTGTTCGATTCATAACAGTAAATCTGGCCGTGCTCGATATCGTAGACCCACCCATGCAGAAGAACATTGCCGGTAGCAATCTTGGAAGCCACGGATGGGTGGGTTTCCAGATGCTTGAGTTGCAGAATGACGTTTTCCTGAGTCAGTTCCAGCAAGTTGTCTTGAGAGATTTCACCGTGCCGCGCTCTTACTTTGGCGGCGGCAGCTTCTGCATTGGACAGCCAGTTGCGCACATGGGGCAAGTGCTGAACTGATTCAGGATGCATGGCGCCTTTCATCGCCCCACAATCGGTGTGACCGCAGATGACGATATCGCGCACATTCAGAACATTCAGAGCAAACTCCAGAGTGGCATCCATATCGCCGGTAGCTTGCGAATAGTGAGGTGGCACCAGATTGCCTGCGTTACGGGCAATAAACAGGTCGCCAGGTTTCGTCTGCGTAATCAGACCGGGATCAATACGGGAATCTGAACAGGTGATGAAAAGTACTTCAGGATCCTGACCCTTGGCCAGCGAGTTGAACAATTCCTTGTGCGTGTCGAACTCTTCCTGTTGGAACTTCAGTATTCCGGAGACCAGTTTTTCCATGTGGCTTCTTTTCAGTCATAAAAAATGCATTAAGCAATTAAGACGACCTGACTAAAGTGATAAGATTCCGCGACATAAACTAAATTAGTGATAGGAATATCCTTCCACCTGCGGAGTTCCCTTACCAATATTGCCGGGTATGAAAGAGCTGAATTTCTCGTTGCGACAACTGCGGTATTTTTTGACTACTGCGCACCATAAAAGTCTGCGTCGGGCGGCACTTGAGCTGAAGATATCTCAGCCTTCTCTCAGTGCGCAGTTGAAAGCGCTGGAAAAAGCTTTGGGGGTGCTGTTGATTGAGCGCTCGCGCGGAGGAATTTCTCTGACACCGGTAGGCAGGGAGTTGCTGGAAGACGTACGTATGGCAGTTAATGCCGCTGAGACCGTACAGGAATCCGCTCAGTTTGCGACCCGTGGACCAACGGGAACTTTCCGTCTTGGGGTATCACCTTCTCTTGGCCCCTATACCTTGCCCTGGATATTACCGGCCGTGCACCATGAATACCGTGACGTAAAATTCTTCGTTCGGGAGGCAGTTGCCACTGTTCTGGTGGAAGGCTTGCGAAATGGCGTTCACGATCTGATTTTCTCGCCACTGCCGATTGAAGACCCGTCTTTAACTGTTGTGCCGATTTTTCGTGAACCTATTTATCTGGTTATGAATGCGGAGCACCCATTGGCGGTGAACGATAGTATTCGGGCTGATCAGTTGGCAGGACTTGATATTCTCGCCATCGAAGAACATCACTTGTTTTTCGAACAAGTGGAGGCTTTATGTACTCAATTCGATGCGCGACTGTTACGGGATTACGAAGGCACCAGCCTCGATGCGATCAGGCAGATGGTCTACATGGAAATGGGGGTGGCATTTCTGCCTTCCCTATACATTCGTTCTGAAATCAGGGATCGGGATGAGTTGCATGTGCTGCGTATTGAAGATGAGGATATTTATCGTATACATGCACTAGCGTGGCGCGATACTTCTCCTTTGCGAAATTTTTACAGGGGTCTGAGTACCTTTATTCAGAAAGTGGCTGAAGAACAGTTTGGTGACGTTGTGGCTCTTCATCAAAGTGTCAGCCGAACAAACACGAGGGTCAAACCAAACACGAGGGTGAAGTCTCGAGTTTCGAATGCCCGTGAATCTCACCTAAAAGACAAGATCTAACTCAGTCGCCGTCGGTTTTGTTCACAGCGATTGGAAAAGAGACACCCCAAACTATCACGGAATCCGACCCCGGCGGCCCGAACAACGTGATTCTCGCGAGCTACAACTCGCTGGCAGACCTGAAGAAGCTGACCGCGGCAGGCGCGGGAACATCGCTGCCCAGCCCGTCAGCGGCGGTGAGCATTTCCGCGCTGGTTTTCGTGCCGGATCCTCTCGGCCAGATCCCCGAGCCCGCGACGTTCTGGCTGCTCGCGCTGGGCCTGCTGCTGTTCACGTGGTCGAAAAACGCAGGCGGCTGACGAGCTTGACCCTGGGCGGTTACTGCCCGAGCCAGCGCTACATGAAGACGGTTGTTAAGTAACGCAAAGCGAATTCAAGGTTCGCGTGGCCGACGACGAATTACCCGCACGCGCGGCGCCGTCGATGCGCCTGATCAGATTGGAGTGGCCGTTCCGGGACGTACGAACGAGCCCTGGTTTTTACCGTTTGTTCGAGAGGATGTTTGCCGCTGCAATTAACGCCGTCGCCGCGCGGACTATTGCTTCCTTCTCGCGGATGATTTCGGCATCCGCGTTAGCCCCGCCTTGCTCGAAATTCCAGACGTAGTCTTCAATGGCGCTCGCGCACGACTTGAATGGCCACAGGTCGTCCGGTATCGGGTCCGGCAACGTTTCCAGGATCGTTTTCCAGATCGTCATCGCACCATCGTAGGGGTCTAGCTCGCCGCTGACGATCCTTGCCGCGATAGCGAGTGAACGTCTTCGTGCTTCAGCGTTGTGCATTATTGTGGACTTTCTGATCCCGGTATGGGGGCATCCTGCATTAACCGCGCAAAGTATGTCGCATAGCGAAATACCGTTACGCGGCCATCACATCACCCCGGTTGCGCAAGTATCCGAAGACTCCGCGGAGTTACGGGGACCGTTTACTGATCGTTTCGCACTGGCCCGGGGCTGCGCTTGCATCGGTCGGGTACCCGCGCCGTGAATGAGATAAGTTAACTTTCCCCAACGCCCTGAATCGTCAACCAGCCGTTGCCGACTCCCCGGCACGCCCCTTTACCCGCTTGACCACCCAATACGCCGCCAAGGCCATCGGAAAATAAGCCGCGACGAGATCGATCGCAATATAGGCCGCAGGCGCCGGCAGCATGAAGCTGGCCGCGACCCCGCCGGCGAAGAACACTGCGCCGACAATCACGGCAACAAGTTTGCTGCGGGGATAATCGACCAGCGCCGCAACCAGCGAGCCGGCGAAAGTCCCCAGGGCATGCGCGAGGAAAGGCGGGATAAAGTGCTTGAACTCGTACAAGTGCATCGACGCCGCGATGGATTCGAAGTCCGAGCTATCAACGCCCGGCGGCGGCGGAACAACGACCGACCCGAGCATGATCAGCCCCATGTTCACGGCGCTGCCAACGAGCAGCCCCAGCAGCACTGCTGCTACCGTAAGCTTCCCCGTCAAGTGGACAACTCAAAAGTAGAGACTCTGGCGTTGTAAAGAACCTCGGCTGGGGTCAGCCCGCCGAGACCATCGTGATCTCGTTCCTCGTTGTATTCGAGCATCCAGGCCCAGCTCAGCTCTCGAACCTCATCGAGATTTCGGAACAACCAGGTATCAAGCACCTCAGCTCGATAGGAGCGGTTGAAGCGTTCGATGAAGGCGTTCTGATTCGGCTTGCCCGGTTCGATGTAGTCAATCAGGATCCCATTGGCTTCACACCAATCGACGAAGACATCGCCCAGGAACTCGGGACCATTGTCGGTGCGAAGGACATCCGGCAATCCGCGCTCGGCCTTGAGCTGCTCGAATACCCGAACGAGCCTTCGGCTCGGTAGCGAGGTGTCAATTTCAATCGTCAACGCTTCCCGGTTGAAGTCGTCGAGCACGTTGAACGTTCGGAAGCGCACTCCGTTGTAGAGGGCGTCGCTCATAAAGTCCGCCGACCACACCTGGTTCGGGCGAGCCGGTACAAGTAGTGGCATCGGATCGCGAGTCGGGAGTCGTTTCTTCGTGCGGCGTCTTAGATTCAGTTTCAGTAGGCAATACACTCGATACACGCGTTTGTGATTCCACTCGTGACCCTTTCGCCGCAAACGACGGAACAGCTTCCAGAATCCGAGTCCGGGCTTCTCATCAGCCAGCGCACTCAGCGCTTCAGCCACCGGACGATCTCGCTCGAGCCAATCCACCACCGGTCGATACCAGGCTGAACGAGACAATTTCAGCGCTGCACACGCCTTGCGGATCGGCAATCGATGCGCATCGACCAAGTATTGGACGGCCGCCCGTCTCTCAGGCGGCCTTAGAGCTTTTTCTCGATCAGATCCTTCAACGCATGATTCTCCAGCGCGAGATCCGCGTACATCCGCTTAAGCTTCGCATTCTCGGCTTCCAGCTCTCGCGTTCGCTTCAGCTCCGAGACGCTCATCCCGCCGAACTTCGACTTCCACTGGTAGTAGCACGCCGAGCTGATCTCATACTTCCGGCAAATCTCCTTCACCGGTTGACCTGCTTCCGCTTCTTTCAGGATCGACACGATCTGCGTGTCGCTGTATTTCGATTTCTTCATGGCGACCTCCTGGCCGTATTTTGCCAAGATTCTCCACATAGGAGTGGTCTACTATTTAGGGAAGCTTACGCTACGGTTTTTAGGGTCGTCATCGCTTGATACCCGTTCGTGTTCTCGCGTTGCGGTCGAGTTCCGGGGACAGTTTACTTATCTTTTGCCCCGGCGGGCATTTCATCTCAGCACGACACACCGGGCCAGGCTCATGAAGCTAGCTGCGATCCAGCTGGCGAGAAAAAGCGGCCGATAACCAGGGTGTCCGCATCCTGATTCACAGGTTTAAAACGGCGTGCAGAAATTTCGAACCCTCCACAGAGGTGAACCAGAACAGCGCTCCGCAATTAACCGCAACGGTAACCCAGAATACGGTTTGAAATTCGTCCTTCTTCGTTTTATGTCGAAACATTCGCTGCGCAATCAATGCACCGGGCCAGCCGCCGATCAGGCTGAGGAGATGTAACGTGTTTTCCCGGGTACGCCAACGATTGTTCATGGCAGCGGCCTTGTCGAAAGCGAATGCAAGAAACGCGATACCGCTAGCGGTTAGATAGATGAACAGAATTTGCAGCGGAAGCCTGCCGAATCCGACCAAGGCGGTAATCAGCGCTGCAAACACGAGAACAGCCAGATAATGTATGTACCCGAACGACGGGTTTCGCGTATTCGACGCGACATCGCTTGGGTAGCGAATGTTGATCGCGTTCGTCCGTTTACGTGAATCTTGTGTTACGTCGTAGGTGATAAAGTCGCCTTCCGCCGGTCGGCGGCTGCGCCGGGTAAATGCTTTGATGTGAACGAACGCTCGAGTGCCGCCTCCGTGCGGGACAACGAAGCCGAACCCTTTTGCATCATTCCAGTCGGTTATTTTTCCTTTATGTCGCATGATGTTTGTTTGGTTTATTTCCCGGATCTGTCACGCGGCTTAAGATTCTACGACGATTAGGCTCTAAGTTCGGGATAGCTACAAGTGCAGCATACATACCGCATTTTCCCAGGTTTCCCGAGAATGTCCGTTCGAAATCGCCATTGGAGTATCCTCTCGACATGAGAGCTCCCCGGCAAACCCGGGGTGATTCATAATGCCTGAGCTTAGGTACGTTTGAGGCGACGCTCGATTATTTTTTGCGGCAGCAAAATCAGGTGGCGGGTCAAACGTCACCTACAGAGATTATCTAGAGATCGCCACGCCTACGCCAATCCTTTATGTAGAGAACTCGGTCATCCGAAAGGCGTACTACCGCCGCTTGATCAACTACTTTGCCGGTAGCTTCGTTGTATTTCCCTACTTCATCAAGGGCGATAAATGACTGACGATCAAAGTGTTTGTATTGCTCAACGATTCGCTCGACAGCTTTGTTTTCGACATTCTTGAAAAGAAGCGAGTCATGTATTAAGAACGGCAACCGTGTGGTCGTGAACACGGCAAGATCAAATAAGATAAGGTTGCCGTATGCCTTACCGGTTCCTGTGTCCTCATAGATCTTATATTCGTAGTTATTTGAGCTAAAAGAAAGGTATGGACTTTTTTGGCTATTTCGATAGATTGCTTTCCCAAGGGAGGAAAGCTGTTCATTAATTAGCTTCGCAATTCTTGAAAGCGCCAAGAGACGCTTTTCTTCCAAAGCTTTCCGCAAGGTTCCAGCTTCAGACCTTAATGTGACATTTTGATCATAGTACTCGTTCTCTTGTTGTAGCGATCGCACCTTCTTCGATACGTCGTAAACTCGATCGACAATCAACTCAGGATTTTCTACATTTTCAAGAATTTCCCTAAGACGCTCATCTAGACCTAAGAGTGTTGCGTCAATACGGTCCAGTTCTTCGCTCAGAGTACGTTTACTTTGCTGTATTTCCTTACGTAGAATTTTTGCAATATCCGAATGGAACTCCTCGACAGAAGCCAATTTTTCACTTTCTATGGATGGAAAGAACTTCTTGAGCGCCTCAAAGTTCTTGCTCTGGATATGCTTATTTTCTTTCAGCGAGATCGATACACGCTGCATTCTGCTGGCGACACGTGTACGCGCATCAAGCAGATCATCTTTTGTAGATTTGATCTCGGCGACTTCTTTGTTAGCTAGCTGCCTGAGATTTGTCGCGTACAGCGCGAGATCAGAGCGAATACTTGCTAACTCCTCGGAGAGCTCCGAAATGTTTCTAGAGTTGTCGTTATATTTCCTCTTGGTGATCCTCGGAACAACCTGTTCGCGAAACGCGGAATTTAGTGCACTCGCCTTGTTTTGAACGCTTTTCAGCGCCCCCTCTAGATCTTCCACTTCGTCATATTTCTGGAATAACTTGAGCGCTAGATACAGCGAATCTGCGGCCGATTGTTTGAGATGCGCATCTAACGGCCTTGCAGGGTTTAGGTTCTGCTTTCCCCAGATTCTCGAAAACGGAGCACAGATCTGCCGAAAGCTTAGGCCGACGTCATTCAGGCCATACAGGGTAGTTAAACGCTCTCGATAGTCCTGAATGGTGAGCGCCTCAATGACCTTCCACGACTTATCGCAAAGGTCCACTACATCAGGCGTCGCTGTATCACGGCGAAAAAAGTAAGATTCGCCGACAAAATCGAACGCAGCGCGGTAGGCATGATCGCCGAGCTCAGCCACAACATCGTTGTTGTGAACAAGGAAATCAGATCCGCCCATGACAAAATCTACTACCATCAGCAAAGTAGATTTACCGATCGAATTTGTCGCCAGATCATCGCCAACAACAACGTTCAGGCCAGGTTTGAAACTGATCGTCTCCTGGCTAAATTTTATACACGAGATTGCTTTCAGCATTTTTCTACCATCCCTGTAGCTGTGTCGAGGCGAATCGATCCCAGGACATACAGAACATCAAGCGTAAACAAGAATTCGCCAACGTCCTCGAATTGGCGGTCTACGAGTTTGTATAAGCTGTGAGCCGAAACCGGACGATCGAAAGCTTGCAACACGATTGGTGATTTGCCTAAGGCGCTCTTGTCTAGGGAGGTGAACTTGGTGGGAACAATCATCAAAACACCTCGCAATTCTGGATGAAAAACGAAACCAATATCTCGGCAGCATCAATACTTCGGGGTTTAGTTTTTACACGCACCCAGGAAACTAAATTGTCAAAGATCGCTTGTTTATCTACCCCCAACTGTTGCTGCTTCAGAAAGTATGTCTTGACCTGTAGCGACACTATGTCTGAAAAATTCGGATTGGTCTTGTCAATTTCAGAAAAATGAGTCTTGATTAACGTGAAGTAATCACTGACGTTATTCTTGATCTTTCGGACGGTAGGTCTCGTTATCGAGTCATCGACCTTTTCATCGATTGTAGCTGGCTCGTACTCAATTACAGCGGTTGAAGCCCCGATGAAGTGTTCCTCATAAAGCGCCTCGATGACACTGCGGATCTCAGACTCAAGATGATGCGAAGACCACAATATCTCTTGGCCTGAACGCGCGATGTAGCGCTTCTTGAGTTCGACGAGTTGCCGATACTCTTCAGCTGTCCGAGGCTTATCGAACTTGCCATGACAGCTCTTGCAGAGAGGAATCAGGTTATCTTCATCATTCACGTCTTGGCTAAGTCTAGGCTCGTCCTTAAGGTGTTCGATTTCTTCGGGGGTGGGGTTTAGGGGGTAGATGTGCGCTACCTCATACGCTTTAAAACTTTTGCCCATTTTCTTGTAGAAAAGCGGCTCGTCGCAGCGCGGGCAAACGCCGCCGACCTGTGAAGTCAGCGCGACGTTCTGTGCTTCGCCGTATTGCTTCCGGTTTGATTGCGCCATAATTTCCGCCAAGAGTTCTAAGGCTCAGATAACCTGCGTATTTCGGCGCGCTTTGGGGAGGCGAAAATACGGATCCGCCTGAGGGAAGCGCGCTGTAACGCGGCATATTGAGCCATTTATTAGGTTTCCGACTCGCTTCCTGTCGACTCAACGGAAATGATTTCAACAGACCAGGTAAACGGAACTAATGAATGAACCACGAGGGATAAAGTGATCCAAATAACTTCTCCGGCATATACACACGCGTAAGGCGCTGGTTGGCCCGTTCCCTCACAGTCAAACAATTCGGTGACCGCGAGCGAATCACCGTATTGCACCCAGCTGGCGCAAACGTTCACGCCAACGCCTGCGAATACGGACACAATTAGATAGTGCTCGTCGTTTGGGAGCGGATAGCCATGCTCTACCTTGAATTCTTTGATTTCATAGATTTCAGATAGCTCTGTATCGGCATCACCGGGGGCTATCCCTGCTATCGCCCGCGCTGCATCGGCCGCCGGCACGCAATCGAACAAGGCATCTTGCAACCAAGCGTCGAAATCAATGCCGGGAATATTGCGTTCTTCTATGAGCGTTGCTACTTCACTAAATTGTTCGATGCTTGGCAGGATCTCAGCATCAACGAGGGCTTTCACCGTCCCGTAAGTGCGAATTAAGGAGTCTGGGTGCCCCCGCTCTCTCAAGTCTTCTATAAGGTCTGGTGCCAGCCGGTCTTCGGCCAGGAAGTCTTTCGAATTGTTAGTAATAAAAATAATGGAATCGATGTCCGGCTTGTCGGCAATTTCTAGAATCGACTCCCAGATTATCGTGTCTCTGTACCCGGCCCCGGAATCTTGAAAAGGACGCCTTCGAAGGATGGCCCTTTGAACGACAGATTCGTGATCTATAGACGGATAGGGGAATGCTTCAGCGAGGCCGCCAAACTTCGACATGAGCTTTGCGCGGTACTGAGAAATAGATTCAACAACTATTCTTGGGTCGGGCGGCTCTAGTGCCGTTCCAGTAAGTCTTTCGAATCGCTCAGACGCTTTCTTCGCATCAGAGACGACCTTGCGCAGGAACTCCTCATACTTATTCGAGGTTTCTTGTAGTACCACAATCGGAAACGCGACTAGGTCAGTCACGACATTTAAATGCAAGAGCAGCAGCTGAAATGCATGACCCTCTAGCCCCAAGTCTTGGACAAAGGCGTTCGTGTCAAAAACTAGAACTCGCATATTTCAATCTCAAAAGAAACTTAACGCTTGGATAATCGGCGTGTTTCAGCGCGTTTCGTGTAGGTGAAAATGCGGATCCGGCGGAAGGAAGCGCGCTGAAACACGACCGCTTAATCCAATTGTTTGTCGACGCGGGCGTCATCCGGTTTGGTGCCTAACCCGAATTTACGAATGCGCAGTTCATTGAGCTTGGATTCACTTTCTATCCGCCTGAGCGCTTCTATCGCTTTCCCCGATATTGTTCGCATCGGCCCAGTTGGATTGAGGAACTGGCCAAATTTCAGACATGTCCTTACGTAAGTCGTCAGATTTCGATCTTCTGTCCTTTTGAAGTAATAGTAGAAATCGTCAACGGACGCAGTTGACAAGAACTCCTCATCTTTTTGTCCCCAACCTTCATTACCGGCAATCCTAGGAACAATCTCATCGAGAGTCGGGATCGGCATGTTTTGATCGGCAGCGTTCTCGATCGCGACACGCAACGATTCGTCTCTTATTTCCCGATCAAAATGATCTGGCTCTGCTGTTAGAGATGAGGCGTTTTCTCTAGATTGCACGTCGATCCAATGGGCGATGAATTTGTCTGCTAGCTCAGATCGGTCTAGGTCGCGCAATATCCGGACGGCGGCGTCGACATTAGCGCGGCTAATCCATCTCGCGCTTTCATGAAACGCCCTCGACAGCTCTTCAATAAACTCCGCTTCATTATCATTAAACGAATCGTGAAATAAACGCCATGCCGCCTCAAACTTATTCCTGGTATGAGTCTGGGTAAGTTCTTTGTTTTTTTGGTTAAGCACGGTGCGAAACAGATCGCTATCTAAGTACCCATTTTCGAGGAATCTACAGATTTCTAAATCAATCTCATCCGATGACGTGTATTTGTAGTTCCAAAGTCGGTCTCGCCATTCCTTTTCTTCGGTGTCGTCCTCGGTTGTTTCGACGTCTAGCGAAAACATATCCGCAACGCCAAGTTTCTTCACGAAATCGTAATCCGGTGCGTCGGCTTGTCGGCTGTTGTAACTCCATGTTAGTAACACCGTTGAATGGAAGATCTGTTCTTCTAGTAGGGGGTCTAGACCTTCCGTGAACGGGAGCAGATAGTTCAAATTTCGATGGATCCGTTTCAGGACCCGAATGTTGTTAATTCCAAGTTCGCCGCAGTAGCGGATGGCTTTCACCGATACATCTGAGCCATCTCCAAAAACCAAGCTGATGCAGTCTGCTTTGGTAGGACGGAACGACATCTCGATATCAAATACTTTTTCCCGAAACTGGTCATACTCGCTACGCTCCGATTCATCTAGTGAATCGGAATTTAGGATTATCACAACCTTGCAATTCCGCCGCTCTTTAAGGTGGGAAATTAATCCATAGAGGTCGCGGCCGGAGAGACCTTCACCTTTGCGTTCAACATCATCTAGGCAGACCAAATAGTTCGATATGGCGAAGTAGGACGCGGCTCGTAGAAATGGAGAAACCCTGCTAATTGCGGGCACCTTCTCTATAGTTCCTAAGTGCTTCCGAGCTCTTGAGAAAACGCCCTTGATTGCGAAAAGCGCGCCTCCGGAATCGGTAATCGCAGCTAGATTTCCGAAGAAAGAAGAGAGCGACGGCTCAGCCGAAATCTCTTCGGAAGGAACTGCATTGTCAAATATCGCGTCACGTACTTCGGGCAGGGATGACAGCCCGAATAAAGATACATACGAATACTTTGTGAATTGAAGGTCGTTTCTTTGACTCAAGCTACCAACGAATGACCTCCAGTAGTACGTTTTCCCTACGCCCCAATCGCCTGTTATAGAGATAGCCTCAGCTTCGCCCGACGCCGTAAAGGATTCAAGGACGCGTGTCACGTCAGGCAGAATCATAGGTGTGCGCGTAATCTAACGCCGCGCGATGCAGCCCGTTGCAGTGCGCTTTGGAAGCGGGAAAATCCGAAGGTACGCTGGAAAAGCGCACTGTAATGGGTTGGACTGCAGCGTTTTTTAGGCGGCACGTTTATAGTCTGCCTTCTTTGCGAAGGCCCACAATTTCTCCGGCGGTTTCCAACGCCGTCCAAACTAGAAGCCCGACTCCGGCACCGTGATACCAGGGGGTTATCGCCGCCGCACCCACGACTACGCACAGTCCGGGCAGTACAGGTGCTTTCAATATTCCGGAAGCCAAATTCAGAAACAACGCTAGTAGTGCTATGACTATTCCTGACCAAAATAGCCAGTCGATTCCCCCATACAGACCGATTGCCCCAAGAATAGGGCCGGCCGCTGTTATCAATAATGCTGGATTCATCTCTGCTGCATTCGTTTCAAAATCGTTCTTCGAATTTTTTCCTCGTACTTTCAGATAAAGGTTTCGGCGAGGTCAATTCTTCAATTTCCTCATCCGAAGCGCTAATTCCCGTTCTTAATGAACCCCAACCAAACATAAGCAGTAGGGCGCCGAGAATAGCTTTCCACCACGATACATGACCCATAGCAAGCCATATGGCCAGCGCAAAAGATCCAAAGCCCATTAGTATCGGGAGGTAACGATTATTACGCGACAATACTTCTGCTCCTACCGCCTAACAGCGGTTTAGAGAAATTACGCATACTCGAAATACGCAGAACGACGTACTGCTGCTCTATGTAGAATCTGCATATCACGTCAATCCCGGAACGCTACTGGCACAGAAGATAGCAGGATTTCTCATCTGCAAGAAGTCGCAGTTGAAGAGCCAGAAAATATTGCAATGCAGCGTTTCGGGAAGCTTCGGAGGGGATCAGCGGGATGCTGTTGCGTCGCGTTAATCCATAGTCCGGTAACAAGCATCTGATAAAACCCGGCTCATGAAAGCCGCCCCACAGAGCGGTTTCGTCTGCAAGTATCTCCGCAGTTTGCTCAACGAAGCCGAGCGCCGCATGCAGGCGCGCCGCGCCTATCCGTATCGTCCCAATTCGCAGCACCCGCAACGAAAGTAAACCGAGTCACCGACTACGCCGATACGCCTCCAACAACTCCACCACCATCCCCCGCGCCTCCCCATCCAACGCCCCATACCCCCGCGGATACGGCCACCCATACCCCCACCGAAACGACGTCGGCAAATACGGCGACCCACCGATCCACACCCCCGCCAGCATCAGGTTCGCAATCGTCGTCTCGCCGGTCGCGCCCACACATTCACGCAGCGCGAAATCCGCCGCGCGACGTTCTTCGCGCGTGCCGCCCTGCCAATAGGCGACGTCGTGTGCCGTGCAGCAGTGCAGCCACAGGGTTTTGTTATCGCGGGTGCCGTTGGGGAAGCTGCTGCAGCCGTCCGTGGTGAACGCGTTCAGCTGTGGGTTCGGGGGGCTGGTGCAGCCGACCAGGGATGTCAGGGTGAGCGCCAGGATCATGAGGCGGATCACAGGCGCCGTTCCCCGTGTTGATTCATCACTATCGCGCAGCGTGGCGAACGCGCGCATTGTCGTTGCCGCATATTACAGGTGCATTTCGTCCGGCAGGCTGGCGACGAAGGCGGGTCTGCCGATGCGCAGCGTTATCGGGTTTGCGTCAGCGTTTGCATCGTAACTTACCGGTTCGTTCTCCAGCCACGCGATGGCTTTGCCGCCGAGGCGATGGAAGTGCGCCGTGAGTGCGATGGCGATCCGTTCGCGCATTGCATCGTCGCCGTCGTACGGCGCGTAGAACACGCGCAGGCTCGAGACGTGATGCATAACATCGGGGTAGGCCGCGATGAACGCGTCGCGATCGTCCGTCGGGGAATACGCCGGGATCAACGTGCCCGCGTCGAGTTCGGCGGCGCGATACACGGTGCGTTTGCCGGCGAGAAATGCGGCGAGGGTTTCCTCGTGTCGCGCCGCGATGCTGTCCCCCACGGCTTCGATCCGGTTCATCCGGTGCGCCTGGTTGAACAGAAACGTCCACAGGTAGATACCGGGCCCCCACGCCGCGGGTGCTGCCAGCAGGTAGGGCACGTTGTCGGCGTTTGGCAGCAACGCCCAGGGACCGGAAAAATCGATTTCCAGCATCGGTTCGCCTCAATGCGAATGGGGCTGGCAGCATACAAAATTTGTGTTACGGGAACTACGGGCGCCGGTTTGGCCGCGTCGGGTTGCCGGGTGCCGCGAACGGCGGTGCGGGTCCCGCTGGCAATCATTGCGCGCGGGTTTGCGACGGCCGGTGCCGGGAATTGGTCCTTGTGCGTTCGGCGCGGCAGTACCGGCGCGACGGGAGCCCGGGTGATTCCGTCGGGTGTTCAGTTAATTACCGTGCTTCGCGCATCGATCATTACGCGTCCTCGTGTCTGGGCGTCGCGCAACGGGGCGCGCTAGATTCAATCCCACGCAAGCTGCAGCCCGCTCGAACGCGGGTTGCGCGCGATCACGCAACGATCGCCCGTTGCAAACAGCACGCAAGGATCACGGATCGGCCATGGAGGCACACGCAACTCCGCAGGATGCGGATACCGGATTGATGAGTCTCGTGCTGATCGCGCGTTTCCTCGAAGTGCGCGCGAATCCGCATGAACTGAAGCACGAGTTCGCCGCGCATGATCGCTGCTTCACAAGTGCCGACATCGTGCGCGCGGCGCGCTGGCTCGGCTTGCGCTCGCGCCGGATGCGTGCGGCCCGCCGGCGTCTCCACGACGCGGTGTGTCCGTGCATCGTTGGCCTGGACGACGATCGCTTCGTTGCGCTCGCGGCGATCGGCGGCGACAGGTTGCTGATCCGGGATCCGTGCGATCCGGCGCCGCGGGAGATCTCGAAATCCGAGTTCGAGTCGCAGTGGAACGGTGAGCTGATCCTGCTCACCCGCCGCGCCGGGATAGCCAGCGGGCGGCGCGAGTTCAACCTCGCCTGGTTCGCGCCGTTTATCCTGAAGTACCGGCGCTATTTTTCGGAAGTGCTGCTCGCGTCGTTCTTTCTGCAGTTGTTCGCGCTCGTCACGCCGCTGTTCTTCCAGGTCGTCGTCGACAAGGTACTCGTGCACCGCAGTCTCACCACGCTCGATCTGCTCGCGTTCGGGCTGCTCGTCGTGTCGCTGTTCGATGCCGGGCTCGGCGGGTTGCGCGCGTACGTGTTCTCGCACACGGCGAACCGGATCGACGTCGCGCTCGGGGCCGAGCTGTTCCGGCACTTGTTGCGCCTGCCGCTCGCGTATTTCGAGGCGCGCCGGGTGGGCGATGTCGTCGCGCGGGTGCGCGAACTCGAAACGTTGCGCAATTTCATCACCGGTTCCGCGCTCACGCTCATTGTTGATGTCACGTTCACGCTCGTGTTCTTCGCCGTGTTGTTCGCCTACAGCCCGATGTTGACCATCGTCGTTGTGGCCACGTTGCCGTGCTACATCGCGCTCGCGCTGTTCGTGACCCCGGTGTTGCGTCATCGGCTGAACGAGAAATTCGATCGCGGGGCCGACAACCAGGCCTATCTCGTCGAAGCCGTCAGCGGCATCGAAACGCTGAAGGCCGGCGCGATCGAGCCGGCCACGCAACGGCGCTTCGAAGAACGCCTCGCGGCCTACGTGGGCGCGAGTTTCCGCGCGACGAACCTGTCGAACGTGGCGGCCCAGATCGCGGGTTTGACCAACAAGCTGATGATCCTCGGGATCCTGTGGTTCGGCGCGCGGCTCGTGATCGACGGCGCGCTTACGGTGGGTCAACTCGTCGCGTTCAATATGATCGCGGCGCGCGTGTCCGGACCGATCCTGCGCCTCGTGCAGTTGTGGCAGGACTTCCAGCAAGCGGCGATTTCATTGCGTCGCCTCGGCGACATTCTGAACGCGCCCGCGGAACCCGCCGCCGTGTCGAGCCGCGCTTCGCTGCCGGACGTTCGCGGGCGGGTGACGTTCGAGGCGGTCACGTTCCGCTATCGCCCGGACGGGCCGGACGTGTTGCGCGACATCACGCTCGATGTCGCGCCGGGCGAGATGATCGGCATCGTCGGCCGTTCGGGCTCGGGCAAGAGTTCGTTCGCGAAACTGATCCAGCGCCTGTACGTACCGGGCGCGGGGCGTGTGCTCGTGGACGGGATCGATCTCGCGCTCGTCGACAGCGCGTGGTTGCGCCGTCGCATCGGGGTGGTGCTGCAGGAGAACCGGCTGTTCAACCGCAGCGTGCGCGAGAATATCGCGATCACGGATCCGACCCTGCCGCTCGAACGGATCATGCACGTGGCGGAACTCGCCGGCGCCCACGACTTCATTCTCGATCTGCCGGCCGGTTACGACACGATCGTCGGCGAACAGGGCAGCAATCTCTCCGGCGGACAACGCCAGCGGATCGCGATCGCGCGGGCGCTGATCACGGATCCGCGGATCCTCATTTTCGACGAAGCGACGAGTGCGCTCGACGTCGAATCGGAAGCCGTGATCCGGCGTAACCTGCGCCGGATCTGCGGCGGTCGCACCGTGTTCCTGATCGCGCACCGCCTCAGCAGCGTGCGCGCCGCGAACCGGATCATCGTGATCGACGACGGTCGTATCGTCGAGTGCGGCAGTCACGCGGAGCTCGTGTCGCGGGACGGTTATTACGCTGAACTCGTGCGCCTGCAGGCCGAGCCCGCAGGGTGATGCTTCACGCCGCGCATCCAGGGGGCGAGTGATGTCCCGCTCGCGTGAGTCTTGCGCGTTTCTGCCGGCCGTGCTCGAAGTGGAACACACGCCGCCGCTGCCGGCGTCGCGCGCGATCCTGTGGAGCGTGATGACGTTGTTTGCGTTCGCGCTCGGCTGGTCCGTGCTCGGGCGGGTGGATGTCGTGGCCGTCGCGCAAGGCCGGATCGTCCCCACCGGCAGGGTGAAGACGGTGCAGCCGCTCGAGGCCGGGGTGGTCAGTGCGATCCATGTGCGCGAAGGCGAGACGGTCGCCGCCGGCGATCCGCTGATCCAGCTCGACGACGAGAAATCTCGCGCCGACTTGCGCCGCCTGCGCGTTGCGCGCGATGCGATGGCCGCGGAACTGCGCGCACTGGAATTGCAGTTACGCGCGTTCGCGGCGTTCCCGACCGCGGCCGCTTACCTCGATCGCGCGCCCGGGCATCCACTGAACGTGGCGATCGCGGCCACGCCGATGGCGATCCGGCGCCGCATCGACAGCCAGCTCGAAGCGCATTACGCCGAGCGCGCGGCACTCGAGGACGCGGCCGCGGAGAACCGCGCGGAACGTCTCGCCAGCGAACGGCGTCTTGCCATGCTCGACGCGACCTTGCCGCTGCTCACGGAACGCGCGAACGCGCTGGCACAACTCGAAGCGCGTTCGCTCGCGTCGCGCGCGAGCTGGTTTGAACTCGAGATCCCGCGACTCGAAACCGAGCGCGAGCGCGGTATCGTCGGCGCGCGCCTCGCCGCGCTCGATGCCGCGCATGCCGGTTTGCTAAGGCGTTTGCGCGCGCTCGCCGCCGGCGAACGCTCGCGGCTGATCGAATCGCGGGCAACGCTCGCAACGGAACTCGCCGCGATCGAACCCGAGATCGGCAAGGCGGAAATGCAGATCCGGGAGCGCGTTCTGCGCGCGCCGGAGGCGGCCACGGTGCACCAGCTCTCCGTGCATACGATCGGCGGAGTCGTCACCCCGGCGGAACAACTGATGTTGCTCGTGCCGCTCGATGGCGCGCTCGTCGTCGAGGCGTTCGTCACGAACCGCGACGCCGGCTTCGTGCGCGCGGGCCAGCACGCGGAGATCAAGGTCGAGACGTTCCCGTTCACGCAATACGGCACGATCGACGGCCGCATTACACATGTCGCGCACGATGCGATCGCGGATGAGAAGCAGGGGCTCGTGTATCCGGCGCAAGTGAGCCTCGAGCGCACGACGATCGAGACCGCCGACCGGGTCGCGAATCTCGCGCCGGGGATGGCGGTGACGGTGGAGATCAAACTCGGTCGCCGCCGCCTGATCGAATTCCTCGCCGCGCCGTTATTGCGCTACCGCGACGAGGGTTTTCGTGAGCGTTAACGCCGCGGTTCGGATGCCGTGCCAGGCGGGCGTCGGGTTCGTGTCGGGGTTGATACCCTTGGGGAGTTCCTCCCCTTCACGGTTGAAGGGGAGGGGACGTTGCGTTGTCTTCCCGGGGGGGCCTGCAGGCGCTGCGGTTTACGTCGCGCCCGCATTCACCCCGGGTGGTCGCGCGTTACAGCGATCCCATCTCGTCGGCTTCAACCCGCAGTTTGAATTTCTGGATCTTGCCGGTCGAGGTTTTCGGCAGTTCGCGGAAAACGATCGTCTTCGGCGCTTTGAAGTGCGCGATGTGCTCGCGGCAATACTTGATCAGCTCGTCCGCGCTCACGTCCGGTGCCGATGGTTTCAGGGCCACGAACGCGCACGGCGTCTCGCCCCACTTTTCGTCCGGCCGCGCGACGACGGCGGCTTCGAGCACGTGCGGGTGTTTGTACAACACTTCTTCGACTTCGATCGAGGAGATATTCTCGCCGCCGGAAATGATGATGTCCTTCGAGCGGTCCTTCAGCTGGATATAGTTCTCCGGGTGCATCACCCCGAGGTCGCCGGAGTGAAACCAGCCGTCCGCGAGCGATTCCTGCGTCGCCTTCGGGTTTTTCAGATAACCGCGCATGACGACATTGCCCTTGAACATGATTTCACCGATCGTCTCGCCGTCACGCGGCACGGGCTTCATCGTCTCCGGGTCGAGCACGTCGAGATCCTCGAGCACGTTGTAGCGCACGCCCTGCTGGATGCGTTTTTCCGCGAGTTCGAGGCTCGACAGCGAATCCCACGACGGTTGGTGCGCCGTGAACACGGCCGGGCCGTAAACTTCCGTCAGGCCATAGGCGTGCGTCACCTTGAAGCCCTGATCGGCCATCGATTTCAGGATCGCCGCCGGCGGCGCGGCCCCGGCGGTCATCACGTTGATCGGGGTCTTCGGCACGCACTTTTCTTCTTCGCTCGCGTTGACGATGAAATTCAGCACGATCGGCGCGCCGCAGAAATGCGTCACCCCGTGGCGGTCGATCGCGTCGTAGATATCCGCCGCCGCGATCCGTCGCAGGCATACGTTCGTGCCGCCCTGCATCGCGATCGACCACGGGTAGCACCAGCCGCAGCAATGAAACATCGGCAAGGTCCACAGGTACACCGGGTTGTGCGGCAGGGTCCACGCCATGATGTTGCCAATCGCATTCAGGTACGCGCCGCGGTGATGCGTGACCACGCCCTTCGGGTTGCCGGTGGTGCCGGACGTGTAGCACAGCGCGATGGCCTGCCATTCGTCCTTCGGCAGTTCCCATGGATACTCCGGATCGCCGGCCGCGATGAAGTCCTCGTATTCGATCTCGCCGATCCGGTCGTGGCAATGCGCCGCTTCGTCGGCGATGTCGATCACGAGCGGTTTCACTTTGCAGATTTTCAGCGCCTCGCTCACGACCGGCGCGAATTCCGTATCCGTGAACAGCACCTTCGCTTCGCCGTGGTCGAGAATGAACGCGATGGCTTCGGCATCGAGGCGGATGTTGATCGGGTTGATCACGGCGCCCGTGGCCGGGATCCCGAACAGGCCTTCGTAGAACGCCGGGATATTCGTCGCGAGTACGGCGACCGTGTCGCCGAGGCCGATCCCGCGCTGGCTCAGCGCGGAGGCGAGCTGGCGGCAGCGCGCGAACGTTTCCGCCCACGTGAACTCGCGATCGCCGTGGACGACGGCAAGCTGGGTGGGATACACGGAGGCCGCGCGCTCGATCGTACTCAGCGGCGACAGCGGGGTGTAGTTCGCTTCAACCTTCGGCAGGTCTTGTTCGTAGATGTTTGTCGATGTGCTCATGGTGTCGGTCCGATTTCTTAGTAGAGGCGATCCTGGTGACTGAATGGGTTCGCGCCGGGAGCCATTATTACGCATTCCTGGGCGCGAGGAGCGACATTCAGCCGGAAAAATTATCGATGACTGACGTCAACGTCCTCGATAAGCGCCGCGACCCCGCCGCCCGGGTGCCGGGGGCAGCGCTGTCGGCGCTGTCGGCGTTGTCGTGTTCGCCGCGCGGCGTCTTTATATATATGTTCTGCGCGCAACGCGACGGGTTCGATGCTGCCGGCCTGCTAGTCGTTCTGCCACCGCGGTTTACGTTTCTCGAGAAACGCGGTGACCCCCTCGACCCCGTCGTCGGCGAGCAGGTTACACACGAGATCGCTCGCGGCGCCGCGATACGCGCGGTCGAGCGGTTCGTGCAACTGGCGATTGAACGAGGCCTTGCCGAGACGCAGCGCATACTGCGACTGGCCGGCGAGTTTGCCCGCGAGCGCGTCGATAGCGGCATCGAGTTCGTCATCGGGGACGACGTGATTGACGAGGCCGATGTCCGCCGCCCGCGCTGCGTCGACGAAATCGCCCGTGAGCAGCATTTCGAGCGCGTGCTTGCGCGCGACCGTGCGGCTGACGGCCACCGCCGGGGTGGCGCAGAACAGGCCGTTGTTGATCCCGTTCGTGGCGAACGCGGCGCTCGCCGCGGCGATGGCGAGATCGCAGCTCGCGACGAGCTGGCAACCGGCCGCCGTGGCGATGCCCTGCACCCGGGCAATCACCGGCTGCGGCAGCGCAACAATGCTCTGCATCATGCGCGAGCAGTCCGTCAGCAGGGCCTCGTAGTAGGCCCGATCGTGGTTTGCGTGCATCTGCTTCAGGTTGTGACCGCTGCAAAACGCCTTGCCGCGGGCCGCGATCACGACCACGCGCACCGATTCATCGGCGGCGATGTTGTCGAGATGCGTGAGCATGTCGTCGATGACTTCGCGCGACAGCGTGTTGTACTTGTCCGGGTCGTTCAGCATCAATTGCGTGATCCCGGCGTTATCCGTGCGGATCACGGGGACTGCGGGGCTGGCGGTTGCGGCGGCGCTGCTGGCCATGTGCTCGATCTCCATTGGAAGTTTCGCTCACCTATTCTCACGGCGAAGAACGCGCCGTTCAAGTTGCGCCGGGGCGGTGGCCGGTGGCGCTACCGCGGCGCTTTGGCAGCCCGTGCCAACGGCGGTACCCGCGCGCGCTGGCGGGGCGGCTGGCAGGTACCCGGCGGCGGTGATTGGCGGCGTTCGTGCGCCGGCTTCATGGCCATGGCCAGGGTCGCGGGAGCGGTGCGAGCGGGGTCGCGAGGCGGGCGATTTTGGCACCCGGTATGGTCCGGATTGTAGGACAATATCGTCCTATCAGGTTTGACACGAATTCCAAACTACGACATCCTGCCGGACCCCGTTCGCGCACAATCAAGAGCCGCGAGCAGCGCCGGGCGGACGGGTTCAAGCGGATCGATGGGGATGCCATGGCGAGCCACTACAACGATGGGGACAAGTACGGCGACGAAGCTGAATTCGCCATCGTCGAGGCCTTCCATGCCGCCATCAAAACCCGCGTGCGCGAACATCTCGCGACGAGCGGTGAAACCTGGGACGCGTTCGTGTTCGGCAGTGCGCCGTCCGTGATCGACGCCGGGGCCCTGCGCGCAATCGATGCGCGCCTGCTCGAACTCGGCCATCGCTACGACTGGTCCGCGCTCGCCTCGGTCCGCGAGCGACCGGAGGCGTACAAGCCCGCCGAGGGGCTCGACGACGACGCGACGCAATTCAGTTTTGCCCACCCGGAAGCGCCGACCCCGGAAACCGACGAAGACGGCCGGGTGTTGTGCGGGATCGGGGATAACGTCGTCGGCTATCCCGAGTACACGACGGGCACGGCGCGCTACCTGCGCTCGAGCGATCGCGTGCTGAAATACCTGAGCGACGGCGTGCCACCCGGCACGATTGCCGTCATCGACGATTCCGGTGGCACGTTAACCGCGCCGATCCTCGAGCAGTTCGCCGGGGTGATCTGCGCCGGCGGCACGGTGCGCTCACACCTCGGCATCCTCACCCGCGAATACGGCATCCCGTGTTTCATGAACGCGAAAGTGGCCGACATCATCGAGGGCGATACGGTCATCATGGAGACGACCGCGGCGGCGAAAACGGCCGAAGCCTACCAGCAGGGCATCGCGATGACGGCGCGGATCTGGCGTCACGCGCGCGCCGGTGAAGCCTGAGCACCCGACGATGACCGACAAGCGGATCAGCTACGAACAACTGCTCGAGACGAACACGCTGATCCAGCAACTCGCGGACGAGACGTACTGGCTGTGCCTCACCCGCACGGTGCAGGAGTCGAAACTGTTCCCCGTGTCGCCGTACATGTTGCTGTCCTACATGATGGCGTTCTATCGCTACCCGGAGCTGCTGCGCAAAATCGATCGCGCGCTGCCGGCCGAGGACATCGGCGATCGCGCGCGCAACATGGGGATCAAGATCCAGAACCCGAGCATGGGCTGGGGCTTGTCGTTCTACCTGCTCGGGCGCGAACTGCTCATGAACATGGGCTTGCTCAGGCCGACGGACGCGGTGGAAGACCTCATTACGGTGATGGATTTCTGGAAGCGCTTTCAGCTCTCCTGGCACCGCAACGACGGTCACATTACAAACAGCGAATACGGTCATCGCGCGCAACTGCTGCCGGAACGCCGGCTGCAGGTGTTTCACGCCGATATGTATGAATGCCGCGAGGGCGATCGCCTGCATACCGCCGCGCAGGCGTTCATGGCGGCGGCATCGCAGTACGGCTTCCTCATTTCCTGCGAAAGCCGGGTGAGCCTGCATAATTCCGGGCCGTATAAATTGTCGGACACGCGCGAGATGATCGTGCGCGATTACATGGATCTTTCGGAGAGCGACTTTCCCTGGCTCGACGACGTCGCCGCCGACGTGCCGTACAACAACCTCACCGTGCCGATGGCCGTCGAAGGCTGTCATTTCTACCTGATGGACGACTGGGGTTCGTTCGAATCGGAGCCCGAGTTCAAGGCACACCATGTCGTCGGGGTGGGCCTGTACACGTCCGATGTACTCACGGAAGGTTACGTCCCCGTGGCCATGGACAGCCGCGAAACGCTCACCGAGGCGTTCGAGGATCTGACCGTGCGGGTGAAAGACGCGACGTCGAAACTGTGGCGGCGGATCGCCGGCTGGTCGCGCGATCAGATGATCGACGCCGGGGCGATGGTGTACTTCGGCATCGTCAAGGATCTCGCGCACGTCGCCGGGGTCTACGCGGTGGAAGACTGGATGATGGTCGACGAACGCGCCGAGCGTTTCCGGCCGCTGTTCAATGACGAGTACGCGAACGCCGTGCTCGGCGAACTCGTCGGCTATATCTCGAACCCGTCGCAGCAACTGCACGGCTACAACATGATGAAGCATTCGAACGCGCCGACCCGCGTGTACTCGCACATCCCGTATTCGATCCTCGCCGACGGCAACTTCACGCGCACGTGCGGTGAACTGCAGCCCGGGATCACGCATCTGCCGCCGAAAATCGATCGCTACACGACCTCGGCCGGGGTGCTCGGGCTCGCGGAATACAATCGCCGCGCGCGCGAGTTCGTGCCGCAGGTGTGCACGGACAAATACCGTCACCTGTGTGAAACCTGGGTCAAGTACAACGCGCACACGCCACTCGCGGACGAACTGTATGGTCTCGATCAGATCCACTCCCGGCGCCTCAAGGGCGCCGGCGCGGGGCTCTCGCGTGACGACGTCGAACGCCTGCGCAGGAGCGGCGAATGAACACGATGCACGAACTGCTGCACGCCATCGCGATCAAGAAACACGCCGATGCCGCCGCGCTCGCCGAACTGACGGGGCAGCCGCAGGCGGCACTCGCGCCCCTGCTCGAACGGGCTGTCAACACGGGGCGCGCGGCCGCGGCGCAGGGCAAATACCTGCTCACCCCGGCCGGGCACATGATCCTCGAGGGCCAGTATCCCGTGCGTTGCGCGGCATTGCGGGATGATCCGGCGTTCGTCGCGGCTTACGATCGGTTCGAGTTGATCAATACAGAATTGAAACAGGCGATCACGGACTGGCAGCTCGTCGATATCGGCGGCCAGGCGATGCCGAACGATCACAGCGATCCCGATTACGATGCGGCGATCCTCGACCGGCTCGCGGCTATCCATGAGCGCTTCGAGCCGATCGTGCAAACGTTCGCCGCATCCGCGCCGCGCTTCGCGCGTTATGGTGAGAAACTCGAACACGCGCTCGAGCGCGCGGAAGACGGCGACCCGGCATGGGTGAGCGACGCGACGATCGAGAGTTACCACACGGTGTGGTTCGAACTGCACGAAGACCTGCTGCGCGTGCTCGCACGCGTGCGCGACGAATAGGAACGGGAGCATGACGGCGCCAGGCGGAAAATGGATAGTCACGATCGATGGCAGCTCGCTGCCGTCGCGCGAGTTGATCGGGGGCAAGGCGTGGTCGATCGCGCGCATGCGCGAACTCGGCCTGAACGTGCCGCCGGCCGTCGTGGTCACAACCGAGGCGTGCGCCGCCTATCTCGACACGGGGGCCATGCCGGACGGCCTCGTCGAAGAACTGGACACGGCGATCGCCTGGCTCGAAGCGCAGAGCGGCCGCACGTTCGGTCACGGCGGATCGCCGCTGCTCGTGTCGGTGCGTTCGGGCGCGGCGATCTCGATGCCGGGCATGATGGACACGGTGCTGAATCTCGGTATTAACGCCGACACGGAAGCCGCGCTCGCGGCCCAGTCCGGCAGCGCTGCGTTCGCGCGCGACACGCACCGCCGCTTCCTTGAACTGTATGCCGGGATCGTCATGAAGGCGACGGTGCCGGCGCTCGCTGCCGATGCCGAGCCGGCCAGCTGGCTCGCGGAGATCGCGCGCGCCGCCGGCAAGTCCGTCCCCGACGGCGCGCGCGAGCAGTTGCACGACGCCGTGACGGCCGTGTTCGATTCGTGCAATTCGCGCCGCGCGCGGCGTTACCGCAAGCATCACAATCTGCCGGAGAACCTCGGCACCGCGGTCACGATCCAGGCGATGGTGTTCGGTAATCTCGACGACAACTCCGGCACCGGCGTCCTGTTCAGTCGCAATCCGCTGAACGGCGATCGCGAACCTTACGGGGAATACCTGCACCGCGCGCAGGGCGAAGACGTCGTGTCCGGCAAGTTCACGCCGGAGCCGCTGTCGAGCCTGCGCGAGGCGCTGCCCGCGGTGCACGACGAACTGCTCGCCGCCGCCGCCGTGCTCGAACGCGACGGCGCGGACGTACAGGACATCGAGTTCACGGTGCAGCAGGGACAGTTGTTCCTGTTGCAGTCACGCGCCGCGAAGCGCGCGCCGGCCGCGGCCGTGCGCTTTGCGCTCGACCTCGTCGCCGACGGTTTGATCGATGAAGCCACGGCGCTGTCGCGCGTGTCCGCCGAACAGGTGCGCACATTATTGCAGCCACACCTCGCGCCTGGCGCGGCCGATGCCGCCACCGTGCTCGCAAGCGGTGAACCGGCGTGCCAGGGTGTCGGGGCCGGGGTCGTCGTGACGAACGCGGACGCGGCGGAAACGCGCGCCGCCGCCGGTGAGGCGGTGGTACTGGCGCGGCCGAGTACGAGTCCCGAAGACGTGCACGGCATGATTGCGAGCGTCGCCGTCGTCACCGATCACGGCGGTTCGACGTCCCACGCGGCGGTCGTGAGCCGCGCGCTCGGGGTGCCGTGCATCGTCGGTTGCGGCGAGGGCAGCGTGGCCCAACTCGCCGAGCGCACGGTTACGGTGGACGGGATCAGTGGCAAGGTCTACGACGGCGAACTCGCGGTCGTGCACCCGAACGAATTCGACGATCCGGCGCTCGCGACGCTGACGGCATGGGCGAGTCGCCTGTGTCCGCTGCGCGTGATCGCGAAAGCCGACGGGGTGCCGCCGGACACGCTCGACCTGAACACGCTCGAGGGCGGCGAAGATCCGGAACGCCTCGGTGCGCTGATCGGCGAGGCGAAGAGCGTCACCGGTGGCGCGCTCGAAAGCGATGCCGGACTCGACGCCGCGCTGACTGCCGGGGTGCAACAGATCGTCGCCGGCCATGTGCTGCCGGTCTTGCTGTATGCACTGCACCGTGAACAAACCTGAAACGCTCAAACACAGATGACGAGGACCGTGCCCGATGGCCAATCCTGATCCGCGAGACGTCGACAATCTGGTCGAATTGTTCAACCAGTCCGACTGGGACGAACTGTATGTAAAGACGGACGGGCTGGAAATTTTCCTGTCGAACGATCCGCAAGCGAGCGGACCGGCGGCGCCGGCCGCGCCGGCGGCCATCGCCGCGACCCCGCCCGCTGCCACCGCGCCCGCGGCCGCTCCGGGTGAGCCGGCGCCCGTTGCAGGGGCTGCTCCAGCGAGTGCTGCCGCCACGGTGCCGGACGGCATGATCGGGATCACCGCGCCGAACCTCGGTACGTTCTACCGCGCGCCGAAGCCCGGTGCGCCACCGTACGTCGAAGTGGGCCAGGCCGTTGAGCCGGGCACGGAAGTGTGCCTGATCGAGGTGATGAAACTGTTTACCCCCGTCAGCGCCGGGACCGCCGGGGTCGTGCGCGAGATCTGTATCGAAGACGGGCAGATGGTCGAGTTCGGGCAACTGCTCGTGATCATCGAACCGGGCGCCTGAACCGATGCAGCAACGACGACCAACGCACGTTCGCCGCGAAACCCACGGGGTGATCCGCGCATGCCGATAAACCGGGTGCTCGTCGCGAACCGGGGCGAAATCGCCGTGCGCATCATTCGTGCCGCGCAGGCGCTCGGGATCGAAACCGTGCAGGTGTTATCCGCAGCGGATCGCGACAGCGCCGCCGCGCGTCTCGCCGATCGCGCGGTCGTGATCGGGCCGGCGCCATCGAAACAGAGTTATCTCGAGGCGAAACTGCTGCTGCACGCGGCGCAACAAACGGGCTGCGACGCGCTGCATCCCGGCTACGGTTTCCTGTCGGAGCGCGCGTCGCTCGCGAACCTGTGCCGCGAGCACGACATCACATTCGTCGGGCCGGATGCGGACGTGATCGACGCGCTCGGCGACAAACTGCGGGCGCGCGCGATCGCCGCCGAAGCCGGGGTGCCGCTCGTGCCCGGCACGGATTCGATCGCCGATGTGCAGAGCGCGCAACGGGCGGCCGAGGACATCGGCTATCCGGTCGTCATGAAAGCGTCGGCCGGCGGCGGCGGGCGCGGCATGTTCATCGCGCGCACCCCGGCGGATCTCGCCGGGTCGTTCGACAAGGCGAGTACCGAAGCGCTCGAAGCATTCGGCGACGGCACGCTCTATATGGAGCGCTTCGTCGGCAATGCGCGTCACGTCGAAGTGCAAGTGCTCGGCGACGGCACCGGGCAGGTCGTGCATTTCGGTGAGCGAGACTGTTCCACGCAGCGGCGTTACCAGAAGGTGATCGAGGAAGCGCCGTGCGCGATCATGCCGGAACACGTGCGCGGCAAGCTGCATGCGGCCGCGGTGAACCTGCTGTCGAAGCTGAAATACCGCAATGCCGGCACGGTCGAGTTTCTCTACGACGTCGACCATGAAGAAGTGTTCTTCATCGAGGTGAATACGCGGATCCAGGTGGAGCATCCGGTGAGCGAACAGGTGACCGGCGCCGATCTCGTGCAACTGCAGTTCAGGGTTGCCGGTGGCGAGCCCGTGAGCTTCGATCAGTCGGCGATCACGGTAAGCCGGCATTCGATCGAATGCCGCATCAACGCCGAGGACGCGGCGCACGATTTTCGCCCGAGCCCGGGCCGGATCACGTCGTGGCAGCCGCCGCGTGGCGCCGGGATCCGGGTCGACAGCCACTGCGCCGACGGCTACCTCGTACCGCCGTACTACGACTCGATGATCGGCAAACTGATCGTCACCGCGAACGATCGCGCGAGCGCGGTCGAACGCCTCGCCGCGGCGCTCGACGAATTCACGATCGACGGCATCGTGACGAACCTGCCGCTGCTCCGGCACATCGTGAAACACCCGGACTTTATGGCTAACGAAATTTCTACCCGCTGGCTCGAACAAAGCGTGCTCAGCGGCTTTCAAACTGAAGGAGCTTGACGGCAATGGCCCATATCGAACTGCTCGACGAAACGATGCGCGACGGACAACAGAGTCTGTGGGGAATGCGCATGCAGGCCGGCATGGCGTTACCCGTGGCGCCGATGATCGACCGCAGCGGCTACCGCGTGATCGACCTGACGGGCTCGTCCATGTTCGAGGTGATGATCCGGCACTGCCAGGAAAACCCGTGGGAAGGTCTCGACCTGATGGCCGCGGCGATGCCGCGCACCCCGATCCGCGCGGGCATGCGCTCGAATGCCTCGGTCACGTTCGGGGTCACCCCGGATGCGCTCATGGATGCGTGGATGCGGCAACTGAACGTGCACGGCTGCCGCAGCTTCTGGGTCTACGACGTGCTGTTCAATAACGACAAGACGCATCGCCTCGCGAAAGTCGCGAAGGAGTTCGGCTCCGAAGTCGCCGGCGCGATCATGTTCACCTTGAGCCCCGTGCACACGGACGAGTACTACGCCGACAAGGCCGATAAATTGTCCGTGTGTCCCGACATCGACACGATCCTGCTCTACGACACGGCCGGGGTGCTGGAGAAGGAACGCCTGACGACCCTGCTGCCGGCGATCATCGAAAAATCGCGCGGCAAACCGATCGAGTTCCATTCGAACAACCTGCTCGGCCAATCCGCGAAAGCCTATCTCGACGCCGTCGACCTCGGGGTCACGATCCTGCACACGGCCGTGCGGCCGATGGCGAACGGGCCGTCCGTGCCATCGGTCGAAATCATGACCCGCAATCTCGAACTGCTCGGGCACACGCACGATGTCGACATGAGCCTCGTGCCGCCGGTCTCCCGGCATTTCGAGCAAGTGGGCAAGGCCGCGGGTTTTCTCGTGAACCAGTATGCGGAATACGATGTGCTGTCGATCCAGCACCAGGTGCCGGGCGGCATGGTCGGCACCCTGAAGGCCCAGCTCGCGCAGCAGAACATGATGGATCGTCTCGACGACGTGCTGACGGAAACGGCCGTCGTGCGCCACGAACTCGGGTATCCCGGCATGGCCACCCCGTTCAGCCAGCTCGTCGGTACGCAAGCCGTGCTGAACATCGTCACCGGCGAGCGCTACTCCGTCGTCCCGGACGAGGTCGTGCAGTATGCGTGCAAGTTCTACGGCGAACCGGCCGCGCCGATCGATCCGAATATCCTCGACAAGATCATGTCCTCGTCGCGGGCAAAGGAAGTCGCGGCGAATCCGCCGCCGCAACCGAGCATCGAGGATCTGCGCAAGCAATACGGCACGGACAACGACGACGAACTGATCCTGCGCGCGCTCGTGCCGGAAGCCGATCTGAAGAAAATGTGGGCCGCGGGCCCGGTGAAACAAACCTATCCGCTACTGTCGAGCCCCGAACTCGAACAGGTGCGGCGGCTCATGAACATCGCGAACTCGCCGGTCGTGCAGCTGAAAACGGAAGGTCTCGAATTGTCGCTGAGAAAAAATGCCTGAACAAACCATTCAACCCGCCGCCGCGCGCGGCACCTCGGGGCGCGGACGATGACTCGCCGCGCCGTGATTGTCGATATCGTGCGCTCGCCGTTTGGCCGCGCGCGCGAAGACGGCGCGCTCGCGAGCCTGCACCCGGTGAACCTGTACGCGCACGTGCTCGCGGCGTTGATTGAACGTACGGGCATCGACCCGGCGATCGTCGACGACGTGATCAGCGGTTGCGTGATACAGGTGGCCGAACAGTCCGGCAACATCGGACGCCAGGCCGTGCTCGCGGCCGGTTTTCCGGAGTCCGTGCCGGCGGTGACGCTCGACCGCAAATGCGGCTCCGCGCAGCAGGCGCTCGACTTCGCGGCGCAGGGCGTGATCGCGGGCGCGTATGACGCCGTGATCGCCGGCGGGGTCGAGATGATGTCCGTCGTACCGATGCGGGTGAACCGCATGGGCAAGGATAACGAGGGCAGCCGCTTTCACGCGCGCTACCCCGAAGGGCTCGTGCGCCAGGGCATTTCCGCGGAGTTGATCGCGGCGCGCTGGCAGCTCGACCGCGAAACCCAGGATCGCTTTGCGCTGCGCTCGCATCAGCGCGCGGAAGCGGATCGCGCCGATGCGGCGCGCGATATTGCGCCGATTGAAACGGCGCGCGACGGTACGACGGTGCTCGTCGCGCGCGACGAGGGGATCCGCGCGAACTCGACCCTGGAGAAGCTCGGTACGCTGAAAGCCGCGTTCGAAAACGCGGACATGGCGGCGCGCTTCCCCGACATCAACTGGTCCGTGACGGCCGGGAACGCGAGCCAGGTGACGGATGGCGCGAGCGCGATGCTCGTTATGGAAGCGGGTATGGCGGAACGTCTCGGCCTGCAGGCGCGCGCGGCGGTCACGCATTTCGCGGTCAGTGGCGACGATCCAATCATGATGTTGACCGGGATCATTCCGGCCACCCGTAAACTGCTCGAACGCGCGGGATTGAGCCTCGATCAGATTGATGCGTACGAGGTGAACGAAGCGTTCGCGTCGGTGCCGCTGGCCTGGGAGAAGGAATTCAATACCGATCCCGAACGCCTGAACCGCTTCGGCGGCGCGATCGCGCTCGGCCATCCGGTCGGCGCGTCCGGCGGCCGGCTCACCGCGAACCTGATCCGCGCACTCGAACAGACGAACGGCCGTTATGGCCTGCAGACGATGTGCGAAAGCGGCGGCATGGCGAACGCGACATTGATCGAACGATTGTAATAACCGGGAGCAAATTCCCGTGGGGGAGCGAAACGATGAACTTTGAGTACAGTGACAAAACCCAGCAACTGCTCGCGCAAGTGCGCGAGTTCATGATCGAGCACATCTATCCGAACGAAGCGCAAATGTTCGCGCAGATCGACGACGGCGATCGCTGGGCGCCGTACCCGCTGCTCGAGGAGTTGAAAGAGAAAGCGAAAGCGGCCGGGTTGTGGAACCTGTTCCTGCCCGAGAGCGATCTCGGGGCCGGTCTCACGAACCTCGAATACGCGCCGCTGTGCGAGGAAATGGGTCGTTCGCCGCTCGCGCCGGAAGTGTTCAATTGTTCCGCCCCGGACACCGGCAACATGGAAGTCATCGCGCGTTACGGCACGGAAGAACACAAGCGCGACTGGTTGCAGCCGCTGCTCGACGGCAAGATCCGCTCCGCGTTCGCAATGACGGAGATCGAGGTCGCCTCGTCGGACGCGACGAACATCGAAACGAGCATCGAACGCGACGGCGATGAGTATGTGATCAATGGCCGCAAGTGGTGGACCTCGGGTGCGCCCGATCCGCGCTGTAAGATTCTCATCGTCATGGGCAAGACCGACCCCGACAACCCGAACCGTCACGAACAGCAATCGATGGTGCTCGTGCCGATGGACACGGCCGGGATCAAGATGAAACGGATCCTGCCGGTATTCGGTTTCGACGACGCCCCGCACGGCCATGCCGAAGTGCATTTCGATAACGTCCGCGTGCCGGTATCGAACATGCTGCTCGGCGAGGGGCGCGGCTTCGAAATCGCCCAGGGCCGCCTCGGGCCCGGTCGCATCCACCACTGCATGCGCCTGATCGGTGCCGCCGAACGTGCGCTCGAGCGCATGTGCCGGCGCACGAAACAGCGGGTTGCGTTCGGCAAGCCGGTGTCCGAGCAGACCGTCACCCAGGAACGCATCGCGGAATCGCGGATCATGATCGAGCAGGCGCGTCTGTTGACGTTAAAGGCCGCCTACATGATGGACACGGTCGGCAACAAGGTCGCGCGCAAGGAAATCGCGATGATCAAGGTCGTCGTGCCGAACATGGCCTGCCAGGTGATCGACTGGGCGATCCAGGCGTTCGGCGCGGCCGGGGTGACGACCGATTACGGACTGCCATTCGCCTATGCGAACGCCCGTCTGATTCGTATCGCCGACGGTCCCGATGAAGTGCACCGCAATCAGCTCGCGCGGCTCGAGCTGCGTGAATACGACGACACCCCGAGCAAACGCGGCGGTAATGCGCACGTGCTGCCGCTCGATGTCGACGGCGAATTCAGCGATCGGCCCGTACTGATCGTCTGAGCCGGGTCGCGGCATCCGCGGCGACGCCGGCAAGCCGTGCGGGTTGCCGGCGGTGCGGAATGTCGCGCGGTTGTTGTGCGAGCGCCGATCAGGCGAGCGCAGCGTTCGCGAACGCTTCGTCGCCGAGGCGATCGATACTCAGGCGGCTGTTGCGGATGTGGCGTTGCATGACGGATTCCGCGCCCGGCCCGTTGCCGGCGAGCACGTGCTTCGCGATGCTGTCGTAGTCCTTGAACTGGCGCGCGCGTTCGCGTGCGCCCGCGTAGTGGCTTAGCTGCGTACGCAGCAGGTTTGTCTGCGGGATCGGCACGAAACGCGACAATTCGCGGTTGTCGCTCAGGGTCACGAGCGTTTCGTAGAAGCGCGCGCGCTCGTCGAGCATGACGTCCGCGTCCGGCAGGTCGCGCAGCGCGACGAGTTTTTCATACGCGCTGCGGAAGCGGTCGCGGTTGCCGCCAATGTCGATTTGTTCGGCCGCGAGGCGCGCCGCGAGCCCGGTGAGGACTTCCTGGATCGTGAGTATGTCCATGACTTCGCGCCGGGTCAGTTTGCGGATGTAGGCGCCGCGATGCGGGATCAACTGCACGACGCCTTCCGCGGCGAGCCGTTTCAGCGCCTCGCGCACGGGGCCGCGGCTGACGTCGAGTTCGGCGGTCAGATCCGCTTCGATGAGTCGCTGGCCGGGCACGTAGCGCCCGGTCTTGATGCCGTCGAGCAGCGCCGCGGCGACGCTGTCGGGCGAACTCATGCGGCTGACACGTTTTGATGAGGAAGTCACAATGGTGTGGCGTGCGTAGCAGACGTCATCCGGGGCATCACAAAACATTTTTGTCATACAATTTTATCTGCAAACGACCGCGGCACAACCACCACGCGTGAACCTGCCACAGCAGGCGCGCCACCGCGGTCACAGCGAGCGAGCGAGGAAGCGATATGAGCGGACGGGTTCAGGACAAGGTAGCGATCATTACCGGCGCCGGTACGGGGATCGGCGAGGCGACGATGGTGTTGTTCGGCCGTGAAGGTGCGCGGGTGGTCGGGGTGTCGCGGACGCAGTCCGCGCTCGACGACACGCTGGCGCAAACGCGCGCCGCGGGCGGCGACGGCTTCGTCGTCGCGAGTGATCTGTCGACCCTGGCTGGCGCCGAGAAGGTCATCGCGGCGACGCTGGAGGCTTATGGCCGCATCGACATCCTCGTGCATGCCGCCGGGGTGGGCTGGAGCTGGGGTCAGGAGCAGAGTCCGGGGTCGATGCAGGACATCGCGAACACGACCCCCGAGCACTGGGCCGAGGTGATGGCGATCAACCTCGACTCGTGTTTCTACATGTGCCGTGGCGTGATCCCGATCATGCAAAAACAGGGTGCCGGTTCGATCGTGAACGTCGCGAGTATCTCGGGTTTTCAGGGCATGACCACGGCGCATACGTACTGCGCCGGCAAGGGCGCGATGATCAACCTGACCCGCGCGATGTCGGCAACGTACGCGATGGACGGGATCCGCTCGAATTGCGTGTGTCCGGGTTATACCGACACGCCGATGATCTCCCCCGTGATGAACCTGTTCGACGACAAGGCCGTCGCCGACGTGCTCACGCCGATGCAACGCGCCGGCACCCCCGAGGAAATGGCCTACGGCTGTCTCTATCTCGCCTCGGACGAAGCGAGTTACTGCAACGGCGTCGTGTTGCCGATCGACGGCGGGACGACCGCGCGGCAATAAGCGCGCACGAGCGCGGACTCGCGCTCAGGCGTCGAAGAGGCCGCGCAATTCCTCACGCCAGGCGCGATCCGTGTAATTCATCTTGATCGGCGTCACCGAGATCGCGTCCTCCGCGATCGCGTGCAGATCGCTGTCCGGCTCCTTCGCGCCGTCCGTGTATTCGACGTTCACCCAGTAATACGGCTGACCGCGCGTGTCCGTGCGCGGCGCGATGGAAAACGAGCCGGGCGGCCGCTGGCCCTGCGTCGTCAGACGCACCCCCGAAATCGCGTGCGGATCGGCATGCGGGAAATTGATATTAATGAGTGAGTCGGCCGGCCACGGTTCGAGATGCAGCAGGCGCCGGATCAGATCCGGTGCGTAGCGCTCGCACGGGGCGAAATCCACCTGTCGGTCGGGCCCGCGTAACTGGCTGATCGCGAGCGAGCGGATCCCGAGCAGCGTGCCTTCCATCGCCGCCGCGATCGTGCCGGAATAACTCACGTCTTCGGCGAGGTTCGCGCCGCTGTTGATGCCGGACAGCAAATACGTCGGCCGCTCGTCGCGCAGGATCTCGCACACGGCCATGAGCACGCAGTCCGTCGGTGTGCCGGACACCTGGAAGTGTCGCTCATCGAGCTGGCGCATGCGCACGGGATGCGCGAGTGAGACGGAATGCCCGGCACCGCTGCGCTCCTGATCCGGGGCGACGACCCAGATGTCGTCGGAAAATCCCCGCGCGATCGTTTCCAGTACCGCGATCCCCGGCGCATGGATGCCGTCGTCGTTCGTGATCAGGATGCGCGGGTTCGGGTTCGTGGCAGGGTCATTCATGAAAAATTCGGGGTCCGGGACGGTTCAGCAAAACACGTCGAGAATATCACGCGCGCTACGCACATGGACGGCCTGGTAACCGACCGCGCGGCTCGCGGCGACGTTTTCCGCGAGGTCGTCGAAAAACAAGATCGCGTCCGGTGCGACGCCGATCGCGTCGGCGACGGCGCGGTAAGCGCGCGCTTCGGGTTTGCGCAACCCGAGTGTGGAAGACACGAAAATCTGCTGCAGCGGTGCGAGCAATTCGGCATGCGTGCGACGCCAGACGGTTTCATGGGTCAGGTTCGAATTACTGAACACGAAGCCCGGATAGCGCGCCGTCGCCGCCGCAATCGCATCGCGCGCATGCGGCAAGGCGTCGCCGAGCAGGGCGTTCCAGCCGTATTCGAGCACGTCGTCCGGCAGGTTCACGGCGAGCGTCGCGCGCAGATGCGCGGCGTAGTCACGGAACGTGATTTCGCCGCGTTCGAAGCGCTCGTACTCGGCATCGTGGACGAACGCGCGCTCGAGTTCTTCGACGGCCACGTTCGCGTGCCGCGCCCAGTGGGCGAGGCAGCGGCGCGGTTGAATGTCGATCAGCACCCGACCGAGATCGAAAACGACGGCGCGGACCGCCGTGAGCTTGATGTCCATGCGGCGATGCTAATGACGCGGGCTGGATCCCGCAATCATCGGGGCCTGGCCGGGCACGTCCGCCGACGTCGCGGCTGCGCGAGTCGCGACGACCGGGGTCTTGTGTCGTGCGCCCGTGGCGTCCGCGGCGGGGTAAGCCGCCGCGAGCCCGTGCCCGCAAGGCGCGAACCCGGGCGTTGCGACGCTGCGTCAGCGCACGCGGCCGGCGGGCACGCGCGGGCGCTGACACCGGCGGCGCGATCCCGATGGGCTGAATACGTGGTCAAAAATTATGCAACACCGACTTTGATGAGCCCGGTACCCTTCCCCTCAAATCGAGGGGAAGGGATGGGGTGGAGACCGTGGTTCCGCTCCCGAAGCCACAGGGCTGCAGATTTACGCACACCGGGTCAGTTCCAGATCTCGTACTTCAGCGCCCAGCTGCCATCCGCCTGGCGGTTCGCCACCCGCATCACGTTGCCCGTGCGCAAGCCCGGCCGCGGATCCGGGTGCGCGGGGTCGACCCCCCACACGCCGGCGATTTCGAGCGTATCGCCGCGCAGATCACAGCCGACGATGTCGACGGTATAACCATGCAGGCTCGTCGCCCCGGGGCCCTCGGCGAGGTAGCGGGCGATTGGCGCGCGGCCGACGATCGTCTCGTCGGTCGGCGGCATCAGCACCGCGTTTTCCGTATACAGTTCGGCCAGCGCCTGCGGGTTGCCACTTTGCGCGGCGTCGAGCCAGCGGATCGTCGTCGCCGCGGCGAGGCGCTCGGCGGCACCACCGGCGGGACAACCGAAGTCGGTCGCCTCGGTGGCGAGGGATGCTGTGGCCAGCACGGCGGCAACGAAATGCCTTGATCGCTTGTTCATCAGGGTTTCTCCTAAGACTTGAAATGGTGACCTTGCGGCAGCTGCGCGGTAGTTTTGCTGCGATGCATCAAATATAGTGCCGCGGAGAAATTCATCTAGGGCCGTCGACGAAACACACCGTTTACTGCGAGAAAACAGTCATGCTCGACCGCATCACCAGTATCGAGGTCTTCCTTGCCATCGCGCGCAACGGGAGCTTTTCCCGCACGGCGGAGGAACTCGGCATGTCCCGCGCGATGGTGTCGAAACACGTCCAGGCGCTCGAGGCCACGCTCGGCGTGCGCCTGTTCAACCGTTCGACCCGCGCGATTCACCTGACCGATGCCGGCGCGGCGTATCGCCGCGAGGTGAGTCCGCTGCTCGAAGCGCTCGCCGAGGTCGCGAACCATATGGGCGATCTGACGACGACGCCGACCGGGCGGCTCGCGGTGGCCGCGCCAACCTCGTTCGGCCTGTTTCATTTGTCCCACCGCATCGCGCGTTATATGACCCGGTACCCGGACGTCGACGTACACCTGCTGCTGACCGATCGCAGCGTGAATCTGATCGACGAGGGTTTCGATGTTGCGATCCACATCGGCGAACTCGATGACTCGGGCCTCGTCGCGCGCCGTCTCGGCGAGGCGTCGATGATCACGTGCGCCGCGCCGGCGTATCTCGAGGCCCATGGCGAGCCCGACAGCCCCGCGGCGCTCGCCGATCATGCGTGCCTCGTGTTCGCGGAAAGCGTCCAGCGCAACCACGGCGACTGGCGTTTCGGCAGCGGCAGTACGCGGGAAACCGTGCGCGTGTCCGGCCCGATGGTGTCGAACCAGGGTGATGCGTTGCGCATCGCCGCCATCGCGGGACGCGGGATCGTGCACCTGCCGGAATACATCGTGCGCGAGGATCTCGCCGCCGGGCGCCTCGTCGCCATCCTGCGCGCGTACGCCGTGCCGAGTCGTCCGATCCACGCGGTGTATCCGCATCGCGAGTTTCTCGCCACGAAGGTCCGCAGTTTCGTCGATTATCTCGTCGAGGCGTTCAGCGACTCCGACTGAGCGCTGCGCCGAACCGGCCGCGCCCGGCGCGGAACGAACCGGCGCGGCTGATCCGTCATCGGATCCCGCGGCGGCGCTGTCCCGAACCGGGCGGGCGCAATCCCGCGGGCGACGTCACCGGTGATCCGCGCGCGCCACCCGCTGGTTTCGGAAGCCGGAACGCGTCTTTAGAATGACCGTGACAACATCAACTGAATCACACGGGGACAAAACATGCGCGGACTCGACGGCAAATCGGCAATCATCACGGGCGCCGGCAGCGGCATCGGCCAGGCAATCGCGAAACGGTTTGGCGAGGAAGGGGTAGCGGTCGCGATCTACGACATCAACGGCGACACGGCCGAGGCCACCGCGGCCGCGATTCGCGACGCCGGTGGTCGCGCCGGGGCCGTGACCGTCGACCTGACGGATCACGCCGCGGTCAAGGCCGCGATCGGGGCGACCCATGCGGCACAGGGTCTCGACATCGTGATCAACAACGCCGGCTGGGATCAGTTCATCCCGTTTGTCGACACGACCCCGGACTTCTGGTCCCGCGTGATCGATATCAACTACCGCGCGCCGCTGAACGTGTTACATAGTGCGTTACCGTTGCTGATCGCGGGCGGCGGTGGGCGGGTCGTCAGCATCGCCTCGGACGCCGGTCGTGGCGGCTCGTCCGGCGAAGCCGTCTACTCGGGTTGCAAGGCCGGGCTCATGGCCCTGTCGAAATCACTCGCGCGTGAACACTCGCGGCACAACATCACGTTCAACGTCGTGTGCCCCGGGGCGACGGAGACACCGCTGTTCGAATCGTTCATGGCCGACGTGAGCAACCCCGACAAGTTGCGGGAAGCGTTCCGCCGCTCCGTGCCGATGGGTCGGCTCGGCGAGCCCGGTGACCTGCCCGGCGCGGTCGCGTTCTTTGCCAGTGACGATGCCGGCTATATCACCGGACAGGTGCTCAGTGTCTCCGGCGGACTGACGATGATCGGCTGAGCCCGCGATCTCGAAAACACGTTAAGTGTCGGCTCACCCCGATCGCGAATACCCGTAGTATCAGTGGGTTGAATGATTAATCGTGAATCGCCCGCAGCAAGCGGGCGATGCCTGCTCGGGTCCCGCCAACGCTGCCCGGCCCCGCGACGGCGCCGGTGCCGGGATTCGGAGCCCGGGCGGCGGGATTCTGCATGCCGGGGCCGCCGCGGGCCCCCGGTGGGTACCTGAATAAGCTCGAATCAACTTTAAGTAGCACAAGAATCGTAACGCGAAATTTATTACAATCAGATGCTTGCATCACTAAAGCAGAATAATTCTAGAATGAATTTCAAGTGCCGCTACTATCCGATCCTGTTGCTGCTGCTAACCGGAACGTGCACCGCAAGTGACGATCCGGATCAGGTTGCGGTGTTGCGCAACGTCGATCCACTCGACGATACCCCGGGGATCGAGGCGCCGCTGGAGCCGGAAGTCTGGGACATCCGGGTCGGCCTGCTCGGCGCTGTCCACCCCGACTACGCGGGTTCGGACGACTACGACACGAGCCTCGCGCCGTACTTCCGCATCAACTGGAAAGACACGATCGTGCTCGGTGGTCGTTCCGTCCGTGCGCGGATTTTCGATCGGCAGGGCTTCAGCGTGGGTCCCGTCGCGCGCCTGCGCGGGGGGCGCGACGAGGATGACAACGACGATCTGCGGGGCCTCGGTGATGACGACCGCGCGCTCGAGGTGGGCGGGTTTGCGCGCTATCGAACCGGCCCGTACCGCTTGCGCCTGACCGCCGTGCACGACGTCGGCGGTGGCCACAATGGCGCCGTGGTCGAAATGGGGGCCGGGGTGCAGGTGCCGTTCGACCGCCCCTGGTTCCTGCTCATGGGCAAGGCGACGTGGGCCGATCAGGATTACACGAGCAGCTATTTCGGGATCACCGCACGCCAGGCGGCGCGTTCCGGCCTGCGGCCGTTCCGGGCGACTGCCGGGATCCGGGACGTCGGCTTTTCGCTCTCGTCCCGGCTGCCGCTGTGGCGCGGCCTCGCGCTCGTGGCGGTGCTCAATTACGAACGTCTCCTCGGCGACGCCGCGGACAGTCCGCTCACCGCCAGGCTCGGCGATGCGAACCAGCTGAGCGCGAGCACGGGCCTGATCTACCAGTTCTGATCCCGGGTGCGACGGGCCGCGCGGCGACGGCGGCGTGACTTCACGGTTGCTCTTAAGCGCCGGCCCTGTCCCCGCGTCGGGAGCCCGCGCACTCCGGGGTGCCCGGTGGCGCTGCGCATGCGAACGACGGATCGTGGCTCGCGGCAGTATCCGTCAGCCGGGTGCTGCGCGTATTCGCTGGCGTCGCTTACGCGAGGCGTTCAGCGATCTCCTCGCTCGTCATCACATCACCGAATTGCTGAATGATGTTTTCGAGCGCGGCGACGTGTTCGCGATCGGACAGGGCCGCGCAGCAATCGCTCGCCATGATGACGTTGAAATCCATGTCGAACGCGGCGCGCGCCGTCGTCTCGCAGCAGATATTCGTTTTCGTCCCGGTAATGATCACGGTCTCGACCCCGCGGCTGCGCAGGATGCGTTCGAGCTGGGAAGCGCCGGGCGCGAAACAGCTGTAGCGGTTCTTCTCGATCAGGCTGTCCTCGTCGTGGTCGTCCATTTCGTGCCACAGGAACGTGCCGTCACCGCCGGGCGCCATGTTCGCCATCGTGCGCTCGCGCACGTCCGCGGCGACGATGTGATTGAAGAAGTTTTCCCAGTCGCTGCGGCCGCTGCGGGCATCGAACACGCTGACGATCCAGATCACCTGCCCGCCCGCGCCGCGCAGGGTCTTCGCGAGCGCGTTGATGTTCGCGACGATACCGCGCGAGGCCGGGACTTCCGCCGGCGCGCCCGGCTTGCAGAACGCGTTCTGCATATCGACGACGATCAGGGCGGATTTCGCGGCCTCGATCTGATCATAAATATGGTAGCGGCCGCGGCGCGCCATGACGCGCTCGACGATATCCGCACCGACATCGGCATCATGCATCGGGAATGACTCCAAGGTAATCGAGTAAGGGGGGATCGTTGTCGCACACGGTTTCGGTGTCGAGCACGGTGGCGCAGCCCGGGCAGACGAATTCGCGCAAGCTCACCGCCGCGATCGTCGTATAGGCGGGTATCACGCCGGACATCGTGCGTGCGACCTGCCGCGCAGCGGTCTTCCACGCGCTGCCCGGATCGGCGAGATGCTGCCCGCAGGCGGCGCAGGCAACCGTTTTGCCATCGAAGACGATCGCGGCATCAGGGACTGGGTCGTTCGCCTCCGGTGCGGTGCCGCCGAGCCGGCTGGCGCGGATCGCGGCCCGGGCCGCCGTCGTCGCCGCGGCATCGACGTCCGCGCCCGCGATGACGACCCCGTACAACTCGCGCGCGGCATCGCCGGACACGAGGCCGGCCGTGACGTCGCGGGCCACGGCGCGCGGGTCGCGCTGCAACGGGTCACCAACCCCGCCGCCGCCATTCCAGCGCACTTCGAGCGCGTCCTCGCCGAACAGCGGAAATACGCCCCAGTCCACGGCTTGCGTCGTACCGTCCGCGGCGTGCCAGTAATACGCGTTCGGCGCGCCCGGGTAGCCGCCGCCGAGGCCGTCGCTCATCGGGAACGCTGCGCCCTTGCCGGAGACGACGTAGTGGATGCCGCCGTCCGGCGCATCGTGCGCCGTGATCGCGAGTTCCATACCGGCGCCGCCGCGATAGCGTCCGGCGCCGCCGGAATCCGTTCTGAGGCGGCGATAGCGGTAGCGGATCGGAAACAGGTTTTCGATCGTTTCAACATTAGCCATGCGTGAAATCGGATTCGGGATCTCGCCGCCGACATCGATCCCGTCGGCGAACGTGCGCGCGCCGCCGGCGCCGGCGAACGTTTCCGTCAGGATCCCGATCGCATCACGCCCGTGCTGGTTGCGGCCGAATTTGAATATCGCGAAATGGTTCGCATGCCACACCGCCGTCGCTTCGCGCCGGTACTCATCGCTCGTGGCGAGCAGCTTGCCGATCGTCGCGCACGCGGCATTGTTCACGGACTGGATCGCGCCGACCGTGGCGACGGACACCGGCGCCGGGCGCGTGCAGTTCACGATCGAACCGGCCGGGGCGGTCATGCGGATCGGCCGGATCACGCCTTCGTTCCACGTGATGTCGTAACACAGCAGCGGGAACAGCGGCGCGAACAGGCCGCCGAGCGAGGCCCATTGCGTGCAGTTCACGGCATACGGGCTCTGCGCGCTCGAACCCGTGAAATCGAAGTGCAGTTCGTCGTCGCGCTTCGTCATCGTGAGGCAAATGCGCGAGATGTCCTCGCCGACGTTCAGGTACTGGCGCGAGCGCCACTGGCCGTCCGGCAGGCTCCGCAGGCGTTCGCGCAGTTTCGTTTCGGAATTCTCGATCAGGGCCGAGCACGCGGCGTCGACGGTCGCGGCGCCGTATTTCTCGACGAGCGCGACCATGCGTTCGCGGGCGACGTTGTTGCACGCGATCATCGAGGAGATGTCGAGCGCGACCATTTCCGGCGAGCGCACCATGTTCATGAGCGTATCGAACACGTCGCGGTTGATTTCGCCGCGCCGCACGAGGCGGATCCCCGGCGAGCTGAAGCCCTCGATATAAATGCTGTCGGCATCGGGGCAGAAACCGCCGGGATTCTTCGCCCCGATGTCGTAGACGTGGACGAAACACGCGCTCCAGGCGACGAGTTCGTCGCCGACGTGGATCGGGGCCACGAGATACACGTCCGAGGTGTGCAGCGCGGCGGTGTACGGATCGTTCAGCAGGTAGACGTCACCGGGTTCGATGCGACCCTTGAAGCGACGGATGATCGACTGGCAGGCCTCGGCGGCGCTCGTGAGATGGTGCAGGAATCCGACCCCGCCCATGAGCAGCGAACCGTCCGCGCGGTACAGCGACACCATGAGGTCGTGACCCTCGTTCGTGATCGCGCTGCCGGACACGTTCTTCAGCGTGATCACGGCCTCGTCGACGATCCGGAACAGGCGGTGGCGAATGATCGAAAACGTGATCGGATCCATGGATTCAGGCCCGTTCGATGATCGTGTTCAGGGTCGCATCGATGCGCGCGACCTGGTCGCCTTGCACGACGATCGTCGTCACCGGCGTGTGGATAACGGCGGGGCCGGCGACGACGTTGCCGGGCAGCAACTGCGTGAAATCGTAAATCGGCGAGTCGACGAAATCGTTGGCCGCCTCGACGAAGATCGCGCGGCGACCGATCTGTGCGGCGGTGGAATCCGGCCCGGCGACGTCGCGGGTGACGAATTGCGGACGTTCCAGCAAGCCGCGCGCGGTCACGCGCAGCCCGGTGATTTCGATCCCCGCTTCGCGGTAGGCCGAACCGGCGCCGTAGCGCTGTTCGTACAGCGCTTCGAACGTCGCCGCGAGGCGCTCGAGCGCGGCGCCATCGAGCGGCGGGGTGACGTCGAGCGGGGTGATGATTTCGTGCACCTGCAAACCGTAGCGCAGCGCCGCGGCGCATTCGATGCGGATCCGCCCGGGCTCGAATCCCTCGCTCGCGAGTGCCGCGCGTCCGCGTTCGACGAGCGGCGCGAATTCCCGGTTCAACGCGTCGGGATCGACCGGTAACGGCACGAGCACCGGCAGCGCCATTTCGTGCACGACGTCGGACGCGGCGAGGCCGAACGCGCAGTTCACCGCCGCGGTGTACGGCACGACGATGCGCGCGACGTTCAGCTCCGCGCCGAACACGCCGGCGAGCATCGGACACGTCCCGCCGAACGCGTGCAGCGAATAATCGCGCGGGTCGAGCCCGCGTTCGACCGTGATCTCGTGGATCAGATCCGTCAACTGCGACGCCGCGACCCGGAAAATCCCGAACGCGGCTTCGCTGATGCTCATGCCGAGCGGGTCGGCGATTTGGCGCGCGAACTCGCTGCGGCAACGCTCGAGGTCGAGACGCATGCGACCGCCGAGGAACTGCCCGGGATCCATGTAACCGGCGAGCAGCAGGACGTCGGTCAGCGTGATCTGTTCGCCGCCGCGGCCGTAACACACGGGACCCGGGCTCGCGCCGGCGCTTTTCGGCCCCACCCGCGGCGCGAGCGAATCCGCCTCGAGCGTGATGATGCTGCCGCCGCCGGCGCCGATCGAGGCGACTTCGATTTTCGGTCCGAGATAGTGATAGCGGTTGACCATCGGTTCGCGCGCGTATTCGAGCGCGCCGTCGCGGATCACGCCGACTTTCGATGTCGTGCCGCCAATGTCGACGGCGATGATGCTGCGATCGTCGAGCAATTCGCCGAGATGGCGGCTGCCGATGAGACCGGCGACGGGACCGCATTCGATCATCGACACGGCGCGGACCGCGGCGTCGCGGGCATTCGCGAGCCCGCCGTGTCCCTGCATCACGAGCAGCGGCCCGGTGTAGCCCGCGGCCTGCAGTTGCGCCTGCAGCTGTTCGACGTAGCGCTGCGTTTCCGTGCCGGCGTAAGCGTTGATCACGGTCGTCGAGGTGCGTTCGTATTCGCCCGGCAGCGGCGCGATGTCGGCGGACGTGCAGACGAAACAATCCGGTGCGATCCGTCGTACGAGGTCGCGCAGCGTCGTTTCATGCGCGGGATTGCGGAACGACCACAACAGGCAAATCGCGACCGCGCCGATCCGGTCATCGGCGAGCAATTCGCGGATCGCGGCCTCCGCGGCGACTTCATCGAGGGCTTCGACCACCGCGCCCTGGTAATCGATGCGTTCACGGATCCCCACGACATCGGCGATATCGACGAGCGGCGGCGGGCGGTCCGTGGCGACCGGATGCTTCACCTGGTCTTCGGGCAGGCCGGCCCAGCGGCCGTAGGCGCCGCGGGTGACGCGCAGCGTATCCTCGAAGCCCGCGGTCGTCAGCAGCGCCGTTGCCGTGCCGCTGTGTGTCAGCAGGATATTGTCGACGACGGTCGAGCCGTGGACGAACAGCCGCGTGTCGGCGAGCAGTTGCTCGAGCGTCAGGCCCATCGCGGCGGCCGTCGTGCGCACGGAATCGAGCACCCCGTTCGCGAACTGCGGCGGGGTCGACAGCACTTTGCCGATTTCGATGTGGCCGTCATCGGATGCGATCACCGTGTCGGTGCAGGTACCCCCCACATCCGTCGCGACGATGTAACTCATTGGGCGGTGGCCGGGTAGCGCCAGGTGCTATCCGGGGCGGTGCGGATTCGGGCGCCGGGGAGGGCAGGGACCGGACGCGGGTGCCGGACTGCGTCGCGGGGTGTCGTGGCGGATCGGGAACATGGCGGCATAGGCTTCAAAGTATACCGCTGCGCCGCAGCAACGCCAGTCACGGCAGCGACGCACGGCTCACCCGCAGCCGTGATAGCGGCTGAAGTACGTGGCGGCGGCGACCGCGGCGGGTATGCCGTTCACGGCGGCCGGGTTGTCGCGGGCAAAGCGCACGAATTCCAGCTGGTAGCGCGCGGCATTGTTGGCCCCGGGCACACAGTAGGCGCCGGCGCGACGCACCTCGAGCAGTTCACGCTGGCAGTTCATATACGTGGTCCAGTCGTGCGCCGCGCAGCTGGCCGCGAGGGCGGCGCCGTCGAATTGCTGCGCGCTGGCCGGCTGCCGGAGCAAACCCAGAATGAGTGGCGCAACGCACAGCGGTGCAAGTGCCCGGACCCAAACGTCACGGTATTTCATAACGGTATCCTCGAAAAAAAGGGCCGGCGAACGGGCCGGCCCAACTCAGCTTCGCTGGGGGAGATCAGGATTTCGGCAGCATGACTTTGTCAATCACGTGAATGACCCCGTTCGATGCCTTGATGTCCGTCGACACGACCCGCGCGTCGTCGATCACGACGGCACCGTCGATCACACTGATGGCAAGACTGTTGCCGTGGACGGTCGCCGCTTCACTGAGGCCGACGACGTCTTGTGCCATGACGGCACCCGGCACGACGTGGTAGGTGAGGATCGCGGCGAGCTGCTGCTTGTTCTCAGGCTTCAACAAGTTCTCGAGCGTGCCCGCCGGCAGTGCGGCAAACGCCGCGTCGGTCGGGGCGAAGACCGTAAACGGTCCCGCGCCCTGCAGCGTGTCGGCAAGCCCGGCGGCGGTGACCGCGGCGGTAAGCGTCTTGAAGCTGTCGTTCGTGGCGGCAATTTCAACGATGTTCTGCTGCGCCGGGGTCGCCATGTGATGGTGACCATGGTTTTCCGCGTGGGCGCTCGTCACGGTGGCGGCGGCGAGGAACGCGGTGGTGATCAGGGTTTTCAGTTTCATCAGACTCGCAAACTCCATTCATTAAGGACCAGGTGGCGTACCGGGCCGGCATTGGCCGGTTCGGTTTATCGTTGCAACACTGTTCAAATCGTGTGAACAATATTTGCACTGTTCAACATACGTGCATTCGGGAATTCCGGATCACTGTGTTGTGCCGGTTGCGATCGGGGAAACCGCTGCGTTCGTGCGGGTGGCGAGCAGCATGTAGTTCACGCTGAGATCACTCGTGGTCGAAAACCGCCGGTTCAGTGGATTGATGCGCACGCCGCGCGCGGCGAACACCTCGAACCCGTGTGCGTCGAGTAATTGCCGCAGGAACCGGGGGCGCACGAATTTGCGCCATTGATGCGTCCCGCGCGGGAGCCAGCGCAGGACATATTCCGCGCCCACGATCGCGAACAGCCACGACCGCCACGTGCGGTTGATCGTGGCGACGGCGAGGATACCGCCGGGTTTCACGACCCGCGTGCAGGCGGCCATGAAGCCCGCCAGGTCCGCCACGTGCTCGACCACTTCGAGCGTCAACACGACATCGTAGCGTTGCGTCCCGCGCGCGAGTTCCTCGATCGTCGTTATGTCATAAGTGATGCGGTACGGCCGGGAGCGGGCATGATGGCGCGCCGTGAGGATATTGCCCTCGACGACGTCGATACCGTGCACGCGCGCACCGAGGGCCGCCATCGCTTCGGCAAGCAGGCCGCCACCGCAGCCGACGTCGAGTACCTCGAGATCCGCGAGCGGTTGTGGCGAATCGGGGTTGCGATCGAACGCGGTCGCGAGTTCGCGCTTCAGGTAGTCGACGCGCAGCGCGTTCAGTCGGTGCAGCGGCCAGAACGGGCCGTGTTCGTCCCACCACGTGTGCGCGCGCTGCGCGTAGTACGCCACTTCGTTCATATCGACGCTGGCGGAGAACGGTTTCGTGTCGGCCTTGCTCATGTCAGCGCTGCCTCGTCGCCAGGCGTGACGGCGGCGGTTTTCGCGGTTCGCCGTCGTGGCCGACCGACGCTTGCGCGGATTTGCGCGGCGGCTTCGACCCCGCTCAGCCAGGCGCCTTCGATACGCGGGCTGACACACCAGTCGCCGCAAATCCCGAGGCGCAGGTGTTCGTCCCATAACGCGCCACAAGCCGGTCCGTTCCCGACCCGCGCGAAGCCCCAGCGGTGCGCGGACATCGCTGTCGTCTCGCGTGGATCGAGAGCGGTGGCGGTGAACAATGCGCTGGCGAGTTCTGCCGCCACCCGCTCGGGTGCGGCCCCGAACCGCTCCCGCGACCATTCCGCGGCGGCATGCACGACCCAGCGTTCACCCGGTTCACGGCCCGGTTTGCCCGAGTCGCGCGCCGCCCAGGCAAGGTCGAGCCGATCGAACGTCGCGCCGTCAAAATCGAGCGGCAGGCGCTCGGCGAATTGAAGCAGCGCGGCCCACGCGGGTTGCGAGCGACAGGCGCGCAAGGTCTCGCGCAACGGGCAATCGCGCGGTGTCAGCGCGCTCGCCTGTTCCGGCGGCATCGCGAGCAGCAGCACATCGTATTCGCCGAGTTCCGAACCGTCCGCGTCGACGAGCGACCAGCCGCGTGCGCCTTGCTCAGCCACGGTGACTCGGGTGTCGGTCAAAACTTCGCAGTCTTGCGCCAGCACTTCGGCGAGGCGACCCATACCCGGGACCCCGACATAGCGGCGCGCGTCGAACTCGTGCAGTTGCCCGCCGACGCTGCGCACGACGCGTCCGTGCCACGGCGCGACCGCGCCGCTGCGCATGTGCGGCGCGAGTGCGCGTGCGAATGCCGGGTCGGAGACGGTGAAGTACTGCGCGCCGTGATCGTAACCGCCACCCGTCCGTCGCGAGCAGGCGCGTCCACCGAGACGTCGCCCGCGGTCGAACAGGGTGATCCTGTATCCATCCTGCCGCAGCGCCCGGGCGGCGCTGATACCGGCGATGCCGGCGCCTGCTATCGCTACACTGGCCATGTGCTGCTCCTGCTGGTTTACGCGCGGCGCGCGATCCGCACCGCGATGCGTGAGGTGTTTGTGACGAGCTTGATCCACGCGTCGAGCCACCGCCCGGCAGGCGCGCCCGCTGCGCGGCGCGCTTCGTCGCGATGGTTGATCTCGTCGGCGTGACAACGGTTGATCAGCGCGCGCAAATCGGCGCAACCGGATTGCTTGTCGAGGTATTCGATCTGCTGCCGGTAGTGTTCATCGACGAACGCCTCGACCGCCGCGACGGTCGCGTAGACCGCGTGCTTGCCGGCAAGCGCCGGGAGCAGTCCCGTGACGTAGCCGGCGAGGATCCAGATCGGCCCGAAGACGCTGCGCCGGCGCAACGGCACACGTGCGCGCATCAGCGCGAGATGGGTTTGCTCGGTTGCCAGGTGACGTCGGGCGAAGTGCCGCAGTTGCGCATCGCGGCTGGCCGTCAGGATGCCGCGATAGATCCACACGGCGCCGAGTTCACCGGCGTGATTCGAACGCAAGTCACGCTGCACCGGAGTCGGAAGCGCGGTAAATGCCGGCGCCGTAGCGTCGCCACGCTGGCGCCACCACAGGAAGACGGCGTAGCCCCGTTTGAGCACCCGGTTGACCCCGCGGCGCGCCGCGAGGCGCGCGAGCCAGCGCCAGCCGGGCAACTCGCGCCACAACTCGACGAACGCATCGACGCCGGTAACGACTGAACCATCCGACCCGCGCACATGCAGTTCGGCGAGCGCGGCGTCGCGGGTGAGGCCGCAAGCCGGTGCGAACGCAGTGCCGTGGATGTCGACCCAGGCGACCGACTCCGCCCCGCGGCAGCGCCGGTACCAGCCGATCTCCCGGCTGCACACCGGACAGTCGCCGTCGAAGTAGACGGTGACCGGAGGTGCAGCCGTGCGGGGTGATGGGTTCATTACGGGGGGTACGGTTGCGATCGCGACGCAGATCAGCACAGGTCATCGAGCAGACGACACAGCATCTGCTCCGAGTACGTGCCGAACTTCGTCCACTCCCGATGGCGACAGATCCGTTCATGCGGGCCGGCGAGCCGCTGCAGCCATTGCCACGCGGCACCGCCGCAATCACGAACAGGCGTAATCAGTTCCATGTTGCTCTCCTAGCCGACCCGCTTGACCCAGGCGGTGCACCAGCCCTGCGCGTTAACCGCCTTGCCGGCGAACAGTGGACACCCGCCCCAGGCGGAATCGCCGTCGGCCTGGAACAACTGGCAGTTCGCGCAGTTCTTCGACGCCGCATCGGCGGTCGGATATTTCACCGGGTCGACGGTTGCCGCGTCGTGGCGATAGCCGAGCGCGATCGCCTGCGGATGGTCTTCGGCGAGTTGCGGCAGCTCCGTCGCCGCGGCGCGGCGGTGCGTCGCGAGGCCGGCGCCGAGCACGAGTCCGGCACCCAGGGCGGCTGTTTTCTTCAACGCGTCGCGGCGCGACCGAAGCGTCGTCGCCGATGCGGTTGCACGGGTTTTGTCTATCATTGAGGGTTCCTCCGGGAAAATTTCTTGATCGGTTTACAGGGTGCCGACGATGGCGAACGCCGAAAGCACGCCTAATGGCGCGATCGCGACGAGGCTGACAATGTTGAGGCGGGTCGTGTGCAGAGCGATTTTCATGTGCGCGTCCTTTTGTATATGTTATGAACAGTGCAAAATATAGACAAGCTCGAACGGTATGTCAATGCTTTGCACTGTTCAATTAATAGTTCGGTCGTTATATTCATCCCTGCGAGGAATCGCCTGATCGCGACTGCGCACTCGCGGTGTACACCGCCGCGAGTGCCGGACAGCACCGGATAACGTGAGGAAACGAACAACATGGTCAAAGACACGGAGAACGAAAACCCGGACGACGGTTCCCGGTTCAAAATCGGCGCTGTATCGCGCATTACGCAGATCCCGGTGGACACGCTGCGGGCGTGGGAGCGCCGTTACCAGGTCGTCTCGCCGCAGCGCACCGGCAGCGCGGCGCGCTTGTACAGCAGTGACGATGTCGAGCGGTTAAAGCTAATCAAACGGCTCATTGGCAGCGGTCACGCGATCAGTTCGGTCGCGAATCTGAGCCGGGCGGAACTCGATGAACTGACGCAGTTGCATCACGAGGACCAGCACACCGACGGCGCCGCCGCGTCGCCCGGGATCGCCGATGCCGTTGTGTTCAGTGAGTCTCGCGAATCGCTCCTGCCGGCCGGCCATCCGTCGTTCGATGACATGACCGTGAGAGCGCACTGTCGCAGCTGGCCCGAATTCGAAGCCGAAGCGTTGCGCACGCTGCCCGACGCGCTCGTGATCGACGTCGCCGCATTGCTGCGCAACCGCGCGCGACAGATCCGGCAACTGCATGCGCAGACGGCGGCGAAGCGGACGGTCGTGATTTACGGCTTCGCGCCTGCCGACGTGCTCGCCGACCTCGCGCGCGACGGGATCGTCACGTTGCGCTCGCCGGCCGACAGCTACCAGCTCGGGCGGGAACTCGCGCGGCCCCTGCCGCCGCGCGCGGCGCCCGACCGCGGCTTGCCCGATACCGTGGTGCCGCGGATTCTCGACGATGCGCTACTGGAAATGCTGGCGAACGCGGCGCCGGCGGTGCAATGCGAATGCCCGCATCATCTCGTGGACATCGTGCGCACCCTGACTCAATTCGAGGCGTACAGCGCGGAGTGTGAGAACCGCAACGACGAGGACGCCGTGTTGCACGCGAAGCTGCGCCGCACGACGAGCGCGGCGCGCGAGATCTTCGAACACGCCCTGATCGAAGTCGCCGAGTACGAGGGCATCGCGTTGCCGGCCAAACTGCAGAGCCGGCAGTCGTGAGCCGGCGGTCGCGGGGTCACGCCATGCGCTTGCCGTAATCCCACGCCGTGAGCCATTGCGGGCGAACCCGCAGCGTCAACTCCGTCGCCGTGCGCGACAGCAACCAGCGCGCGAGGCCCGGGTTGTCATCGCCGAGAAAGCGATCGATCAGGCTGCGTAACACGGTGTCGTCCGTGGCCGGCGCAACGGTCGCGGTGCCGCGCCCGCGCACGCCGCGGTACGGGGGATCGTTGACGGCAACTTCAAAGCCGCATTGCGGATTTTCCGCGAGCCAGGTGGAAACCATGGCGCTGCGTTGCACGCTGAACAGCAGTTCGCCGTCGCGATACAGGTACCACAACGACGTGACATGCGGAAAACCGGCGTCGGTGACGCAGGCCAGGCGGCACGGCAGCGCGGTCTCGGCGAGGTAGGTTTCGATCGGCGCGAGCGGCCAGGCGCTGGTTGTCGCAACATCTGCTGTATTCACTTGAAACTCCTTTTGAGATTGCGCACGGGCCGGCGCAGCCGGCGCCCGGGTTCGCGGTTCATTGCAAGGTCGCGGCGCGTCGGCGGCGCTGCGTATCGGATCGGCTTACCATTCGATTTCCGATCCATCCCAGGCGTAGAAACCGCCGTTGGCGGACGGACCCAGGCCGTCGATCACGGCGAGCAACTGCGCCGCGGCGCGCGCCGCCGGGAACAGTTTGTGCGCCGGCACCCCGCGCTGGAACGGTTGCGACAGATCCGTGTCGACGGTGCCGGGGTGCAGCGCGACGCAAATGATACCGCGATGCCTGCGCTTCAGTTCGATCGCGAGGTTGCGCGTGAACATATTTTGCGCGGCTTTCGACCCGCGGTAGCCGTACCAGCCACCGAGCGCATTATCGCCAATGCTGCCGACCCGCGCGGACACGTTCGCGAGCACGGCGCGCTGCTGGCGCGGGAACAGCGCAGCGAAGTGTTTTGCGACGAGCAGCGGGCCGAACGCATTGACCGCAAACAGCCGCTGCAGGTGTTCCGGGTCAACATCGGCCAGCCGGCGCTCCGGTTCGAAGTGATCGCCGTGCAGTAGGCCGGCGCAATTGATCAGTAACGACACCGTATCGACGCGTTCCGCCGTGCGCGCCGCCGCCGCGCGCACGGAGTCTTCGCGGGTGACGTCGAGCGCGACGATGTCGAGACGCCGCGGATTTGCACGTTGCAGGTCGCGCAATGCCGATGCAGCGGCCGGATCGCGGCAGCTCGCCACGATGCGGTCGTTGTGCGGATCGGCAAGCAGCGCGCGCACGAGCGCCAGACCGATGCCACGGCTCGCGCCCTGGATCACCGCGGCGCGGTTTTGTTCGTTTGCTGTTGTCACCTGAAAGGTACGTGCCGTCGCTCGCGCAAGATCAGTGTGCCTGGCGTTCCGATCGGAAAGCCGGTGCACGCCGAGGTCGCCGCTGTGCCTCGCGTGACTCTCGCCTTAGAATGGACGGCGGACGAAATTCTTCGCGCGTGACGACGTGCCGGGTGGGTGACGAAACATGGGCCGAGGCGAGAAAAATTCTGCGGCGGATCTCGAGGTTGCGGTCGTCGGCGGTTCCATCGCCGGCTGCGCGGTTGCGATCGAACTGCTGCGTTGCGGCGCGAACGTCACCCTGTTCGAACGCTCGGGCGACGAACTGAAAGACCGCGGCGCCGGGCTCGGTATTCCGTTCGCGGCGATCGAGGACTTCATCGCGCGCGATCTAATCGACGCCGACATTCCGTATTTCCCGGTGCATGCGTTCTCACGCATTTGCCGCACCCCGGCGGAGCCGCGCTACGGCTATCTGGCCTGGGATCAGCCGGCCTCACTCGCCGCGCTGAACTGGGGCGGGCTTTATCGCAATCTGCGCAAACGCGTTCCCGATTCGATCTACCGGACGCACACCGGGGTGTGCCGGCTCGGGCAGCGCGGCGCCGATCGCGTGCAACTCGAACTCATCGACGGTTCACGCCATGAATTCGATCTCGTCGTGTGCGCCGACGGCTATGCGTCGCTCGGCCGGCGCACGCTGTTTCCGGACATCGACGTCAATTACGCCGGCTACGTGCTGTGGCGCGGTTTCATCGACGAGGCGACGCTCGGCGAATCGCCGCCGCTGGAGCAGGGCATCCGCTGCGTCGGCTACCCCGGTGGTCACGGGATCTTTTACTTCGTGCCCGGTGCGAACGATTCGATCGCCCGTGGCGAGCGCCTCGTGAACTGGGGCCTGTACGTCCCGATCGCCGATGATGAACTCGAAACGTTCATGCGCGACAAACACGGGGTGCAGCACGTCGGCTCCCTGCCGCCCGGCGCGATGCCGTTGGCGACGGAGCGGCGCATGAAGGATCTCGCGCGCGATGTGTTGCCGGCGTATTACGCGGAGATCGCCGAACGCAGTGCCGATACGTTTGCCTATGCCATCTACGATTGCCCGGTGCCGGCTTATCGCCGCGGCCGCATTTGCCTCGCCGGTGACGCCGGCGCGTTCGCGCGGCCGCACAGCGCGGCCGGCGCGCTGAAAGGGCTGAACGATGCGATTGCGCTCGGCGATGCGCTGACTCCTGGCGGCGACATCGACGCGGCGCTCGCGGCCTGGAACGTCGAGCGCACCGAGGTGAACAATAATCTCGTGCACTTCGGCAATCAGCTCGGCCAGGCGCTCGTGGTCGACATCCCGGACTGGTCGACGATGAACGTCCGCGACATGGAAGCCTGGTTCAATTCGATCGTGACGATCAAGAGCGATTACATCGCGGACCGCGCGTAAGCGCGGCGGTCCGCGCCCGCGCGTTACACTGGGGCCCGTTCCTTTCGATTAATCAGGCTGAATTGCATGCGTGCACTCGTCGTCGGCGGCACCGGCCCGACCGGTCCCTACATCGTCAATGGTCTGCTCGAGCGCGGCTTCGAGGTCGCGATATTCCACCGCGGCACGCACGAGATCGACGAGATCCCGCCCGCGGTGGAGCATATCCACGGCGATCCGCATTTCCTCGACACGATCACCGGGGCGCTCGACGGACGCACGTTCGATCTCGCGGTCGTCACGTACGGCCGCATTCGCCTGCTGGCCGAGGCCCTGCGGGGCAAGGTCGGGCGCTTCATCAGTGTCGGCGGGGTCGCCGCCTATCGCGGTTACCTCGAACCGGAACGCTTGCGTCCGGCGGGGATGACGAGTCCGATCGCCGAGGACGCGGCGCTCGTCGATGACGAAGCGGAACATCGCTTCTCGTGGCTGATTGGCCAGACCGAACGCGCCGTGTTCGAGCACCACCCGGACGCGGCGCATTTCCGCTACCCGTACGTTTATGGTCCCCGCCAGCTCGTGCCGCGCGAGTGGTCCGTCGTGCGCCGCCTGCGCGACGGCCGCCGCCACATTATCGTCGCCGACGGCGGACTGTCACTCCTGACGCACGGTTTCGCCGGCAATCTCGCCCACAGCGTGTTGCTGGCCGCCGACCAGGCGGACGCTGCGGCTGGCCAGATTTTCAATTGCGGCGACGACGAGCAATACACGACCGCGCAGCTGATCGAGGTGATCGCGCGAAAAATGGGCGCCGACGTCGAACTCGTGAACCTGCCGCACGAACTCGCCCACTCGGCGCATATTTTCGGCGACGGCACGACCACGCATCACCGCCTCATGGACACGCAAAAGATCCGCACCAAACTCGGTTACCGCGACGTGTGCAGCGTTCCCGACGCGCTCGGCATCACGGTCGACTGGTTACTCGCCAATGCGCCGCCGGCCGGCGGTGACCTCGAACAACGGCTGCAGGATCGTTTCGATTATGCGGCCGAAGATCGCCTGATCGCGGCATGGCGCGAGGCCGCGGCGAGCGTTGCCGCGATCCCGGTAGCGGAGCGCGCGGAGCGAGCGCATCCTTACGCGCACCCGAAAAAACCCGGCGAGCGCGACCATCGCAATCGCTGAGTCGTTCCGTTCTGGTCGCGCCTGTCGCCGTTCGTTATGCTGACGCCAGGACTCACCGACGAGCACTAAGCGAGAGACACGACCATGCCGGCCTATTTACTTGGGGTGGACGTCGGCGGCACGTTCACCGACTTCGTTGCCTACGACAAGGACACCCGGACGATCGACGTCTGGAAAAACCTGACCACCCCGGATGATCCGACCGCCGGCATCCTCGCCGGTCTTGGCCGTATCGCCGAGCCGTCCGCGATCGACAATCTCCGCGTCGGCACGACGGTCGCGACGAACGCGATCCTCGAACGCAAGGGCGCCCGCGTTGCCTACGTCACGACCGCCGGTTTCCGCGACATCCCGTTTCTGCAGCGCGGGCACCGCGAGCATCACTACGATCGCACCTGGTCGCGCATTGAGCCGCTCGTCGCGCGCCGGCACTGTTTCGAAATCACCGAACGTCTGCTCAGCACCGGCGAGGTGTACACACCGCTGGACGAAGCGAGCGTGCGTGACGTCGCCGCCGCCATCCGCGCCGCCGGCGATATCGAGGCGATCGCGGTCAACCTGCTGTTCTCCTACGTCAACCCGGTGCACGAACGCCGCGTGCGCGACATCCTGCGCGAAGAACTACCCGACGTGCCGGTTTCGATCTCGTTCGACGTGCTGCCGAAGTGGAAAGAGTTCGAGCGCGCCTCGACGACGATCGCCGACGCCTATATCAAGCCAATCCTGCAACGCTACCTGCGCGACATGGAGCAGCGTTTCCGCGACCTCGGCGTGCGGGCCGAGACCGCGATGATCAAATCGAACGGTGGCGAGATGACCCCGGCGGCCGCGGCGGAACATCCGATCCATTTAACGATTTCCGGGCCCACGGGCGGCATCGTCGCCGGGCGCGCCGTCGCGCAGGAACTCGACTGCGACCATGTCGTGACGCTCGACATGGGGGGCACGTCGACGGACTGCTCGACGATCGTGCAGCACGAGATTGCGTTTACGACGAATTTTGAAATCGCGTTCGGGCTGCCGATCCAGATCCCGATGCTCGATATCCGCACGATCGGTGCCGGCGGCGGTTCGATCGCGTGGATCGACAAGGGCGGCATGCTGCGCGTCGGACCGCACAGTGCCGGCGCGAACCCGGGGCCGGCGTGTTACGGCCGCGGCGGAACGGCGCCGACGGTGACGGATGCGAACGTCGTGCTCGGGCGGATCAATCCGGAGAATTTCCTCGGCGGTACGATGGCGCTGGCCAGCGATCGCGCCGAGGCGGCGATCGCCGGGATCGCCGGGCCACTCGGCCTGTCCGTACTCGCAACGGCCGATGCGATCATCCGCATCGTCAATACGAACATGGTCGGCGCGCTGCGCACGGTGCTGATCGAGCGCGGACTCGACCCGCGGGATTTCTCGCTGATGGCGTTCGGCGGGGCGGGGCCACTGCACGCGGCCGAGGTGATCAGCGAAGCGGGCATTCCGACGGCCGTCGTGCCGATCCATCCGGGCCAGTTTTCCGCGCTCGGGTTTACGCTCGCCGACGCACGCGTCGATCTCGAACGCACGATCGATATGACCTCGCAACGTTTCGATGCCGCGCGCGCGACCGAGGTGCTGCAGCATCTCGTGGCGAGCGGCCGGCGCGATCTCGAACGCCAGGGCTACCACACCGACCTCGTCGTCCAGCGCGTACTCGAACTGCGCTATCTCGGCCAAAACTACGAACTCGAAGTACCGATCGCGTTCGACGAGTTCACCCCGGCGAACTGCGCCCGCCTGTGGGCGGACTTCCATGCAAAACACGACGCCCGCTTCGGCTTCGCGATCCCGAACGAGGTGATCGAAATGACGACGATTAAATGCACCGTGTTCGCAACGACCGAGAAACCGCGTTTCCCGTCGCTCGGCGAACGTCCGCCGCCCGTGCCGGCGCGGCGCAAAGTGGCGTTCGGCGAGGACGTGATCGACACGCCGGTATACGACCGGGCGACGCTCGGCGCGGGCTTTGCCCTCACCGGTCCGGCGCTCGTCGAAGAAGCGGCGTCGGTGACCGTGATTGGTCCTGCGCAACAGCTGACGGTGTCACCCACGGGGCATCTCGTGATCGGCGCCGCGGGAGAAGAGACATGAACACAAACGCTTCGATGGATCTCGTGACGATGAACGTGATCGAGAACACGATGATTTCGGCGTGTCGCGAAATGGGCATCACGCTGATGAAAACCTCGTACTCGACGATTTTCAATGAAGCGCTCGATTTCACGTGCGGTATTGCTTCGCCAATCGGGGAAATGCTCGCGGTGGCGGAATTCTGCCCGGCGCAGATCGGCGGCATGCCGCTGCTGATCCGCTCGTGTCTCGAGGAAATACCCTTGAGCGAGATCGAACCCGGCGACGTGATCGTGCACAACGATCCGTACCGTGGTGGCCTGCATACGCCGGAACACACGTTGTTTTGTCCGGTTTACGTCGACGATGAACTCGTTGCGTTCACCGTGGCGATCGGCCACGTCGCCGAAGTCGGCGGCATGGTGCCGGGCGGCTTCCCGTCGGAGGCGACGGAGATTTTCCATGAAGGTATCCGGGTGCCGCCGGTGAAGATCAAAAAGCGCGGTGAAGACGTCGCGGAAGTGTGGAAGCTGTGGCTCGCGAACGTGCGCACGCCGCGTTACAACTACGGCGATATGCGCGCGATGATCGCCGGGGTGGAGCAGGGCGCCGAGCGTCTCGGCGAGATCGTGCGCAAGTACGGTATCGATGTGTTCAAACGCACGTGCGCGGATCTGATGGACTACGCGGAAGCGCGCATGCGCGCGGAAATCGCGGACATCCCGGACGGCCGCTACGACTTCGTCGACTACATGGACAACGACGGCGTGTCCGACAGCGAGATCCGCATCGAGGCGCACTGCCACGTACGCGGCGAGCGCATCGTCGTCGATTTCACCGGCAGCACGCCGCAGGTGGCGGGGCCGATCAACGCGACGCTCGGGGTGGCGTGGTCGGCCACGTACAACGCGATCCTGCATTTGACGGATCCGTCGATTCCGAAAAACTCCGGGTGCTTCCGCCCGATCAAGGTGATCGCACCACGCGGGTCGATCGTGAACGTCGATTATCCCGCGCCGGAAGTCGGCGGTAACACCGAAGCGCATCCGCGCATCGCCGGTACCGTGATCGGCGCGCTGGCACAGGCCGATCCGGCGCGCGGCATGGCGGCGGAAGGCGGCACGCATCTGAATTTCGTGTTCGGCGGACAGGACGTCAAGAACAACGAATACTTCGCGTGCTACGACATCGAAGTCGTCGGCTGGGGCGCGCGGCCGTTCGCCGACGGCAACAATGCGACGGATTCGATCAACGGGAACTGCCGCGTGATCCCGGTCGAAGTGTTCGAGACGCGCTACCCCTGGCTCACCGAGGAATACAGCCTGCGCGCCGATTCCGGTGGCGCGGGGCAATACCGCGGCGGTCTCGGCACGAGCAAGACCTGGCGTTGTCTCGACGCGGAGATTACGTGCACGCAACTGACCGATCGCCATGACCACCAGGCCTGGGGCCTCGAAGGCGGCGGGCCCGGCGCGGCCGGACAAACCCTGTACCAGGCTGCCGATGGCACCGAATGGCAGACGATGGTGGAAGCCTTCAACAAGCGCTCGACGAGCAAATGGTCGAACGTGAGGATCCGCTCGGGCGAGCGGATCCGCCTGCTCACCCCGGGTGGTGGCGGCTGGGGCGAGCCCGCGGCGCGCGATCCGGCGCGCGTGACCGCGGATGTCGACGACGGGTTCATCAGCGCCGCGGTGGCGGCGCGCGACTACGGGGCCGGCGGCCCTGACGGGGGACATCGCTGATGCGTTTCGCGGAGAACGGTTACTACATCGAAAAGTACGTGAAGTGTGATAACTGCGGCGTGCTCATTTACGACGCCGGCCTCACGTCGGCGTCCGAACAGCAAGCCGACCTCATCTTCTGCACCGAATGGTGTATCGAGTGGCACGCGCAGGCGGCGTCCGGGATCACGCAACCGGTGGTCGAACTCGAATTCGATCGGTGAGCGAGCGCGGCCGTTATTTCGTGAACGGCGACAGCGTTTCGATCAGATCTTCGCCCTCGACGCTGTACAGCAGATCCGCACCCTGGCGCTCGCCGGATTCCGCCTCGACGCTCCAGTTTGGCGTGAGTTTGTAATTCAGAAAAAACGTCCACAGCTGTTCGAACGGGTTGTAGTCCGTGCGCACGGACAACTTCGGCGACAGCCGCTTGCCCGCCACGAGCGATGTGTCCCGAACCGTCGTGCCCGCGTTCACGGAAAATTCATCGAGTCCGAACGTGCCGCGGATCTGGTTCGTCACCGCGGCGGATTCTTCCGCGCCGAGGCTCAACGCGGCCTGCGCGAGCATGGATGACTCACCGGCCGAGGCATCGCTCAGGGCGCGCCCGGTAACGATGTAGGACAGCGTATCCCCGTCGCTCTGCACCGGTTCCGAAAACAGCGATATTGTCGGATCCCTTACTGTACCGCGCACCGTGACCCCGGCCTTGACGTCCAGGTTCGGCCGGTAAGCGCGCAGGTTCAGATTCGGATTATCGACCGGCCCGGCGAACACGATGCGGCCGTTTTCGATCTGGAGTTGCTGGCCGTAGGCCTTGAACTCGCCCTCGTCGATGCTGATTTTCCCGGACGCCCGGCCGAGCGCTTCGCCGCGGCGTTTTTTCCAGTCGACCGCCCCGGAAAGTTTCGACGTCAGCCCGAAGCCGTTGACGGAAATATCGTCGCCAAACCGGATCGCGACATCGCCGCTCACGGATTCCGTCATAAAGCCGCGGTTCGCCGTTTCTTCAAGCCCGGCGTCGTCACTCGCAACGATAATCTCGTCTTCGGAGACGCTGACAGCGGAACTCGGCAGGCGTTTCACATCGATCGCGACGCGCGGCACGTTCAGGGTGCCGCTGACATGCAGGCCCTCGTCTCCGCCCGCGAGTTTCAGCTCCGGGCTGACGTCGGCTTCCGCTTCCGGCAGCCGCACGAGCGCGAAATCCTCGCCGCCGAGCTCGACGGTATAGTTCCACGGCGCGCCATCCGCCGGTTTCCGTGCGTCGCCGCGCGCACGCAATTCACCGTCGCCGGCGCCGAACGCAGCGTCGAAAACGATGGCCTCCGGGCTCGCGTCGAACGTTGTATCGAAGCGTGCGATCGTGAGCCCGATATCGGGCAGCGTGAGTGCGCCGCTCGCAAGACGCAGCCGGCCCTGACCGCGCGGGGCGGCGCGACTGCCGCTTATCGTCGACGTGAGCTCGAGTTCGCCGTCCGTGCCCGCGAGTTCCGGCGCAAACTCCGCGAGCCAGACGAGATTCGTCGCGCGTGCCGCGAACGTACCGGTGAGCGGCGCATCGGGTGCGCGGCCGGTGGTGATGGCACCGTCGATGTCGAGCCAGCGTTCGACGTTCGCCTGCACCTCGGCGGTGAACGCGTCCGGCGCGAGCGTGAATTTGCCCGCGAGTGACTCGATCGCAACCTGCTCGGGCACCGCGCCGGCGGTCTCGCGCATGACAACTCCGTCGGCAACGGCGAGCGCCCCGGCGCCCGTCAGCACGCCGTCGTCGTAGACGAGTTCAACATCGCCATTCAGGGCGCCACGCAGACGCAGCGTTCGCGGCAGGTAGTAATCCGCGAGGGCCAGCGGGACGCCGGTCATGGCGACGCGTGCCTTGCCGCCCGCCGGCAGGCGCGACGCGGTGAGACAAACGCGCGCGGCGCCGGATTCGAAACACGTGTCCGCGATCACGGCGTCGTTGCCGCTCACGGAAACCGAACTCGGTGAACTCAGGTTCCAGGCGCCCGCGATCCTCGACGTCGCATCGAACTCGGCGACTTCGCCGAACCATCGGTCGTCGACGAGATGGCCTTGCGCCGCGGTTTCGAACGACGCCTGCGGGCCGTCGAACGAGAGTCGCAGGTGGTGTTCTGCGGCCGTGCCGCTGCCGCGCAGCGTGACATCACCGAGGGTGTCGCCGTCGAGCGTCAAACCGGAAAAATTCAACGTCGCCTGCGACGCCTCGCTGCGGGCCAGATCGATATCGATATTCGCCTCGAGATCCGCGGCGGTGAAGCGATCGAACTTGAGCCCCTGGCCCGCGATTGCCGCATCGATGCGTGGTCGCAGCAGTGCGCCACCCACCGCTCCCTGACCGGTCAGCGAACCGGACAGCCGCGGGTCGAGCGTGCCGAGGTCTCTCAGCGCGACATCGAATTCACCGTCGAGCGCGTCGGACCACGTACCGTGGAAAGTCAGACGGTTGGGTCCGGCCGCGAACCGCGCGCGGTCCACGACGATGGCCTCGGGGCTCGTCCGCAGACTCGCGGCGCCGGAAATTTCGTGCCCGTGCAGTTCGCCGCCGACGTTGTCGAGTTCGAGCGTCGCGCGCGGTCCGTTCGTGCCGGCGGTGAACGTGCCGTTACCGGCAAACCCGACCCGGCTCGGCGATGCGGCGAGGAAACGGCGGAAATCGAGTTCGCGCCCGCTGAAGCGCAGGGCGGCCGTGGGCTCGCCGCGCCAGTCGAACGTGCCGGCGGTTTCGATCGTGCCGTCGAGCAGGCGCGCGCTCAGGGTTTCGAGATTCAGGCGCTGACTGTCGAGGTGGCCGCGGGCGTCGACGTCGACCGGGCCGACCGGGGTGCCCGCGAACGAACCGGCGATCACGAGCGCGAGCGCATCGGGGGTCCCGACCGCCGTCAGCGTACCGCTGCGTCCGACGATATCCTGACCGCTGCCGAGCGGGAGCACGAAGTCCTGCCACGCGAGTTTCACATCGAGCGCGGGGGTGGGGTCGCCGAGCGTGACCGTGCCGGCGAGGTTCGTCGCCAGCGGCGCGTCCGTCGTATGCGTCAGCGCGATGCGCTCGCCGGCGAGCGCAAATCGACCGTGGCCGGCAACGGTCGGCAGCTTCGCCGTGAGCGGAACGGCGCGCCAGTCAACGCTCACCGTCGCGCTTGCATCATCCGTCGCTTCGAGGCCGAGCGTGGCACTCGCCGTCAGCGTGTACTCGTCGCGGCCCGCGCGGCCCGCCTGTGTCGAGACGTTGACGATGAGCGCCGCGAGATCGCCGTCGACACCGAGATCGATATCACCGAACGTCACCGCAGCGCCGGTTTGCGGCGCCTGTACGCGCCCGCTGAGCGTGACCCCGGGGCGGGCCTCGAGCGGACGCACGCTGCCGCCGATCTGCGCCGTGAGCGGACCGTCGACATCGAGCTCGACCGTCAGCGCTTGCAGCGGGCCGGCCGCGACGATCGTCGCGGACGCGGGGTCGTCGCCGAGTTTACCGCGCCAGCTCGCAGTGAGTTCGTGGCGGGCGGCGTCACCGATACCGAGCATCGCGTCCGCGGTGAGCCGGTGATCGCCGGTGTTCAGGATCACGTTCGTCAGCTGCATGCGATCCCGATCCCAGTTCGCGGCGAGGCTCAGTTCGTCGATCACGACAGCCTGATCCGGGGTGTGGATCGTCACGCGCAACAGCGTGAGGTCGCGGATCGTCCCGGGCAACGGTAATGCCGGGATCGAGACGGCCGTGGGGCGCTCGCTGTCTGCCGACGGTGGCGGTGGCGTGACCTCGACGCCGGCCAGGCGGAGTCGCTCGATCAGTAATTCGCCGGTGAGCAGCGCCCGCGGTGACCAACTGAACGCGAGTTCGCTCACGTTGACCCGGCTCCCGGCCGCGTCGACGGCCGCCTCGGTGAGTTCGATGTGATCGATCAGCCGTCCGCGGATCCGCGCAATGCGCACGGTGTGTTCGCCGGTGAACGACAGCGCGCGTGCGACGAGCCAGCGGCTGCCGGGTTCCGTTGCGGTCAGGTACCAGGCGGCGCACAACACGGCCAGCGCGATTGTCAGCGCGAGGCCGCTGGTCCAGGCAAGCAGGCGACGCACGCGCATCACAGATCCGGTCCGATCCGCAGGTGCAGGCGGAAGTCGTTCGACGTATCGTCGAGCGGGTGCGCGATGTCCACCCGAATCGAACCGATCGGTGAACGCCAGCGCACGCCGAGGCCAATCCCGGTCTGCAGTCCCGTGGCACTGCCGTCGCCACCGAACGCGTTACCGGAGTCGACGAACGCGGCCATGCCCCAGCGCTCCGTGAAGTAATAGTCGACCTCGGCGCTGATGATGGCGAGTTGGGTGCCGCCGATGACGTCGCCGCTCGAGTCGACCGGACCGAGCGAATCGATATCGTAGCCACGAATACTGTTGTCACCACCGGCAAAGAAGCGTTCCGAGGGCGGCAGTTGATCGAATTCGTCAACCCACAACGCGCCGAAGCGACCGCGCAGCAGCAGGCGGCTGCGCTCCGTGAGTCCGAGGACCGACGACAGGCGCAGCTTCGAGCGCGCGAAACTCGTGGTTGAAAACAGCGCGTCGGCAGCGCCCTTCACCTCGAATTCAATGCTGTAACCGCGGGTCGGGAACAGATCGTGGTTGGATGCGCTCTTGCGCCATTTAGCTCCCGGAGCGAGAAAAACCGTCGCATCGTTCGTCGACGAGACATCAAAATCCGACCGGTTCCATTCGAGAAAACGGGTTTCCATCCAGCCCCGGGGACGGCGTTTCGTTTCCGACAATACGACCTGCGCCTCGATCGCATCGAACGTGTCGACGTCCGTGCGCCTGACCCCGGTCTGCAGCGTCAACCATTCATCGACCGGGTGTTCGCGCGGCAGGCTGTAACCGACGGAAAACCGTTGCTCGATCAGCGACGCATTCGCGGCGACATCAAACTGGTGGCCATAACGGTTGACCCGCCGGTTCTTGTACGACGCCCGGCCGCGGATCCCTTCGTCGGTGGAGGCCCCGACCCCGGTCGTAAACTTGTGGCGGTCTTTCGGGGTCAGCGTCACGACGACGGGGATCGTATCGTCGACCGTTTCCGACAGTTTCGGACGGACGTCGATGCGGTTGAAATACGCGCCTTGCGCTAACGCCGTGTGGAATCCGGCAACCCGCGTGGCGTTGTAAGGTTCGCCGGCCGCGTTGTCGAGGAAGCGGCGGATCAGCGCCTCGTCGAGAAAATCGGGATCCTGCACGATTGAGATGTCACCGATCCGGTAGCGTGGCCCGCTGTCGAATGCGAGCGTGACATCCGCGATCCGCTGCTCCGGGTTCACCCGCAACAGATTTTTCACGAAGATCCCCTCGAGATACCCGAGTTCGAGCGCGACGGATTCGATGCGTCGCTTCGCCCCGGTGTACTTCTCGTGGTTCAGTGGCTGCCCGGGTTCGAGTCCGAGGTCCTCGATGCGCTGCTGAAAATCCGGATCCCCGGCGGCGGCACCGCGGATGTCGATGTTGATCTTGCCGAACAGCACCGGCGGCCCCGGAATGACGTGAATCCGTGCGTGCGGGCAGGCGTCCGCGGATTCCATGCTGACGTCGATTTCCGGCGCGTAATACCCGAGCGCCCGCAGCGCTTCGATCGCTTCGTCCTGCGAGCGCTGTTCGAACACCGAGAGATAAGCGCGGGAAATCGTGCACGGCTTGTGCGTAACGGACAGGTGAGCGAGTACGTTCGCCGCGAGCTCACCGTCGATGCCGGTAATTTCAGCGCTTATTTGCGGCGCGGCCTCCGCCGCGGCCGCGGCGGCTTTTTTTTCCGCGGACCACGGCAACAGGCTGCAACCCTGCAAGATCAGCACGGCGAACGCGATCAACACGACCCGCGCGCCGCGCTTCCAGTCGGACATGATTAATTCATTACCTCGGTGGGCCTGCGGCGATGCGCAAGCGCCCGTTCTGAACCAGCGCGCCCCGCCGTTGCCGGCCGGGCGAATTTGTTTACTTTTTTTCGTCGGGAAGCGGTCGCGAAACGCCGTGTGGCCACGGGATGCCCCGGACTGCCGAAAAACGGCTCCCGGCATCGCCGCATTGCGTTTCGCGACCGCTTCTACTGTTAGCGTGACAACAAAGCCGCGCTGCCGGTTCATTATTTCATGAATTTCGCGTGCGCTGGCGAACTGTCGCGAGGCCGGGGCACGACGAGTTGGCGTCGCGCCGGGAAGCCCGGATACTGCACGCTGCGACCACGAGAGCCACGCAACGGTTTCATCATGTCCCTGACTGCCTGCCTGCGATCCGGTGCCGTGCACCTGATCGTTTTCGCCGCCGCGGCGCTCGGATCGGATCCGGCCGCGGCGGCGCGTGCGAGTCTGCTCGTGGACATGGACAGCGGTGCGGTACTGCACGCCGACGGCGCGCTGCGGCCTGCGCGACCGGCGTCGCTGACGAAACTGATGACGCTGTATGTCGCGTTCGCGGCCGTGCGTGACGGGCAGTTGGCCGGCGACGATGCGCTGACGATTTCCCCGGCCGCGGCCGCCGCGGCACCGGTCAGGCTCGGTCTGAAAGCCGGCGCGACCCTGACGCTCGATGCCGCGCTGAGCGGCCTCATCGTCACCTCGGGCAACGATGTCGCGGTGGCGATCGCCGAAACGGTCGCCGGGACGGAACCGGCGTTTGTCGCCCGCATGAACGCCGTTGCCGGCAAGCTCGGGCTCACCGCGACCCGGTACACGAACGCGAGCGGGCTGCCGGATCCCGGACAGGTGACGTCGGCCCGCGATCTCGCGCTGCTGACCCGCGCCTTGCACGCTGACTTTCCGCGCGAGTACGCGCGCTTCGCGGCAACGGCGTTCACGCACGCCGGCCGGCGGATCGAGACCCACAACAACTTCGTGCGCGCGTATGCGGGGGCGAGCGGGGTGAAGACCGGGTTTACGTGTCGCGCCGGATTCAACCTCGTCGCGACGGCCGCGCGTAACGGGCGGCATCTGCTCGGGGTCGTCCTCGGCGAAGCCGGCGCGGCCGCGCGCGATGCGCGCATGGTGCGTCTGATGAACGCCGGGTTCGCGGGTCACTACGCACCCGCGTACACGCTCGACGCATTTCCCGACCCGCTCGCTCAAGGGCGCGACGAAGCGCTCAATGCGCGGATGATCGCGACGGAATGCATCAATCCCGAACCCGGGCGCGAGTACTTCCGGGTGCGGCGCTGGAGCATCCTGCTCGGCGGGGTCGACATGACCCGCCGCGCGGCGCTCGCACGCGCGCGGCAGTTTATGCGCGAGCACCGTGGCCTGCTGCGCGGCGGTCGGCCGATGCTCGTACCGCGCTGGGCGCGGGACGTTGTCTGGCAAATCGGGATCACGGATCTGTCGCAACGTGATGCCACGAACACCTGCCTCGGGATCCGTGGTCAGAGCACGTACTGCGTCGTGCGCTCACCGGCCGCGGCCGAATTCGCGATGCGCCGCGCACTGCGGGTCATGGACGCCGTGTCGCAACCCGGCAGCAGCGTCGACGGCGCGCGCTGATCCGCGCGGCCGCGGCGCCTACAACATCGAAATGAACAGGGTCGCGATGCCGAGGAAGCTGAAGAAGCCCGCGACGTCGGTCACCGTGGTCAGGATGATCGATGACGACTGCGCCGGGTCCTGCCCCAGCTTGTTCAGCAACAGCGGGATACCGGCGCCCGCGGTGCCGGCGATCGACATCGAGATGACCATCGCGAGACCGATCACCGCGGTCAGGCCGAGCGAGCGGCTCCAGATATACACCGCGAGCGACGTCGACATCGCCACGGCAACCCCGTTCATGGCCGCGACGAGCGTCTCCTTCAGCACGACGCGCGGCCAGTGCGCGCTCGAAATTTCCCGTAAGGCGAGGCCCCGGATCACAACCGCGAGTGCCTGGGCGCCTGTGTTTCCGGACTGGCCGGCGACCACCGGCAACAGGATCGCGAGCGCCGTGTAGCGGGCAATCGTGTCCTCGAACAAGCCGACGACGGCCGCGGCAAGAAACGCCGTGACGAGGTTGATCTGCAGCCACGGCAAACGTTTTCTCACCGCGAAGCCGGGTTTCGACAACGCTTTCTCGTCGCGGCTCGCACCGAACATCGTCTGCAGGTCGACGCTCGCGTTTTCCTGGGCCGCGGCGACGAGTTGTTCATAGCGCACGACGCCGACGAGGTGGCCTTCGTTGTCGACGACCGGCAGGCTCGACAGCGCGTGGCGGGTGAGCAGGTCGACCATTTCCTCCGTGGTCGCGGTCAGCGGCGCGAACGCCGGCGCCGCCTGCATGTAGTCGCCGACCGGATCATCGGGATCGGCAAGCGCCAGATCCTGGATCGCGACGATGCCTTCGAGGCGTGCGGATTCATCGACGACGAGCAGGATCCGTTGCGAGCGCACGTAGCGGCGGTGATGCCGCTCTTCGCGCAGGCGCGCGAGCGCCTCGGCAACCCGTTGCGTGCGCCGGAGGAAGATCACGCGCGGGTCCATGACCGCTCCGGCCGTATCCGGCGGACAGCTGAGGACGAGATCGACGTCGGCTTTCAACTGGGCATCGAGCCGCTGGCGCAGCCGTTCGCGCAGTTCGGCCGGGAGCACCCGCAGGATGCCCGCAACCCGCGCCGGGGCCATGCGATCGATCGTCTCGGCGACGAGCCCCTCCTGCAGCTTCACGAACACCGGGGGCAGCATCGCCGGCGACAGCGATTCGACGAGCGGGGCGAGTGTTCGCGCATCGTGCTCGGCGAAGATCGCGGCGACCGCCGAGGCCGGCATTTTTTCGAGCAGTCCCGCCGCTTCGAGCGGGTGGCGGGTGAACAGGTCGCGTTCGAGCGCGGAATCGAGCGCGCCGCCGGTTTGCGTACTCATTTGTGCTCTCCGGAGTTCGTCGATGCCGCACGTGCGAGGGTTTCCGCCGCGGGGCGCCAGAACAAATCAGCGACGTCGAGGACCGTCGTGGCGAAATCCTCGGAGTTCTCCGTCGTACCGCGGGTCGCGAGTGCGTGTCCGTGCAGGCTCGCCTTCGGCAGCAGGCCGACATAGCGTTCGTCGGTTTCGACCACCGGCACGTAGTCTTCGGTGTCCCATACCGGCAGCGCGAGCACGGTGCGCACTTCCGCATGGGCGCGCAGGCGCGCCGGGACAAAACGCATATGCGTATCGATGGGGTCGCGTTCGCGGGCGCGCAGCAGATTGCTCACCGAGACGAGACCGACGGGCCGCATGTCGTCGTCGACGACCACCATCATCGGCAGCTCGACCTGCGAGAACCGGCGCACGAGTTGTTTCGCGCGCCTGACGTTCGCGTCCACGCGGCAGGCGAGCGTCGAGGTGAGCATGAGCGCGCCGACGCTGTCGTCCGGGTAGCGCAACAAGTGGCGGATGTTCGTGCGCTTTTCCAGCGGTAGCTGTTCGAGGATGTCCCGCCGCAGGCCCTGCGTGACCGCGGCGAGCACCCGCGCTGCCGTCGCGCTGCGCAACTGGCTCACGACTTCCGCGGCGCGGTCCGCGCCGACGCGTGCGATATAGCCGGCAGCCGTGTGGGGCAGCAGGTAGCCGAGTACGTTCGCCTTCGTCTCGGAACCCAGCGAGTCGATAAACGCGTGCAGTTCTTCCGCCCGCGCGGCCTCGAGTACGCGCAGGGCATCGCGCGGATGGTGTTTGAGGTAGTGGATTACGGTATCACGCGGCATCGTCGACCTCCTCGCGTCCGAGCAGTATCGAGGATTCCTGGTTGAATTTCGTCGCCGGTATCATCGCGCGACCGAGCGGTGTGTCGATGACGACGGCCGTCGGGGTGATTTCGAGGATTTCGCCTTCGAGCCCCGCGATACGTACGCGTTGTCCCTGCCGGTACACCCGACGCACGTAGTAGGCGGCGATGATATTCGCGAGCGAACCGCTCGCGCCGGTCGCGAAAGCAAATGCCATCGAACCGAAGACCGCCGCGGCAATGATGATCACCAAGGCGCGAACGAGTACGAGATCGATGCCGAGGTGGCGCAGCGCGGCCAGCCCGGCTATCGCGTTGATCAGCGCGAACACGAGATTCGCCAGCGTCGTCGCGCGCTCGTTATAGCGCGTAATACTGTCGCGGGCGAGCGAGGCGGCGATGTAGCCGCCGAGCACGATCGCGGCGGCAACGAGCAGGATCGGCAGGTACGCCGCGGCCGCTTCGATCCAGTCCGCAACCCCGGCCAGCCCGAGGATGCGCGCGCTGACGGCGAGGAAGAAGATCACGGTGAGGCCGAAAATCAGGTTCGCGGCGATCACCGACAGCGGCCACGGCAAGCGCACGTGACGGGTTTGCCCGGCGCCCGCAGTGCGTGAGAACAGCGAGGAGATCGCGGCGCTCAGGCGCAGCACGAAAACCTTGAGTACCCACGCGATCGCGAACCCGGCCATGAGCATCGCGCCGGCCGACGCAAGCGTTGGCAGGTAGTCGACGAGCATGGTCATGAGCTGGTCGAAAGTGACGAACAAGGGGTCGAGACCCGCGCCTTCGTTGTCCATGACGGTATCCTCCTGTCAGCGTTGTTATACGCTTGTTTGAACCGGCGCGGGTAAATTTCCGCGCGCCGCGGCCACGCCTCCCGGTGGCCGGCGCGAGGGCATGAAAACAAGCGGGAATTTCGTCGGTTCCGGTTCGCGCCGCGGTGTTACCGCCGCGTTCCGCGCGGGCCGCGGTGAACCGACACGGCGCCGCGTGAGTCAGTCGCTGCTATCGATTATGCGCACCGGAAATGGTTCCGTCGCACTGCCGGCATACAGCGAACGGTGCGGAAACGGAATTTCGATCCCGGCCTCGTCGAACGCGGCCTTGATTTGTTCGGACATCGTGTTGCGCAACAGGAGATAGTTCGCGCGTGTGGCCCAGACGGAAAACTGTATGCCGAGGGCGGAATCGGAGAAGCCCTGGAAAATGAACAGCGGTTTCGGCTCTTCGAGGCATGCGGGATTGCGATCGGCGACCTCCATGAGCACGTCGCTTACGCGCGCGAGGTCTTCCTTGTAGGCGACCCCGATTTGCAAATCGTAACGCCGGATCGGAAACCGGGTCAGGGTCGTCACCTGTGACTTGATCAACTGCTCGTTCGGCAGCCGTACGAACAGGTTGTCGAACGTGCGCAGTTTCACCGAGAGCAAATCGATGCTCAGTACTTCCCCGGTGGTATCCCCGATCTTTATCACGTCGCCGACACGGAACGGTTGTTCGCCGATCAGGAACAGGCCGCTGATCAGGTTCGAGGCCGAGGTTTGCGAGGCGAAGCCGATCGCGACCGAGACGATGCCGGCGGCGCCGAGCAGCACGCTGAAGTTGAATCCGAGCTGGTGCAGGGCGGAAACGAGAAACAGCGCAAGGATGGTGAAATAAGCCCCGCGGCGCACGAGCATCGCCCGGTGGGTGTCGAGGTGCGTCACGAAGATGCGTTCGAGTGCCTTGCTGCCGAGGCGGGCGAGCAGCAGGCCGAAGCCGGCCATCGCGCAGGCGCGGATGATCGCGACCGCATGCGGGCTCGTCGCCAGCGTCTGCAGGGTGTCGAGTAAGTCGTTCATCGGCCGTTCCGGCGCACCGCGTTCACGTGAACATTTCGCCGAACGCGCGGACAACGAAATTGCGTGCCATCGGCACGCGCGCCGTGCCGAGCAGTTCCGCGCCGTGGGCATGCCGCGGCGGGCCTTCGATACGCGTGAGACGGGTCAGTCGATCGCCGCCGGCGCGATCGAGCGCGATGTCCTCGGTCCACAGCGTGCCGGCCGCGGTCGCGAACAAATCGAGATTCGGCGCGCGCAACGCGAGGCGTTCGATGTGCAGCGGGTCGCTGCCCCGGTTCGAGATCCGGACCGCGGTCATTGCCCGGTCGTTCGTCGGCGGCAGTTCGTCCGGGCGCAGGCGCGCGCGCGTGCGGCTCGCGTAGCACAACTCGCCCGCGATCGTCGATTCACCGAACCAGGTATCGGACGGTTGCACGCTGAACAGTTCTTCGAGCACGGTGCGTTCCGGCCCGACCGCGACCTGCACGAGCACCGGGGAGGAGACATAGATTTCCGTTTGCGCGCCGGGGGCGACCGTCAACGGGTTCAGCGGGCGCATGATGACGGGCCGATCGGCGAGGCGCGGCAGCAGGTAAACCCGCTCATCGGTGTGTTCAAAGACATAGCGCCGGGGTTCGGCCGCGTCGTCCGCCTGATCCGTCGCGCGTACGGTTGCCACCTGCCATTCTCCCGGTCGCCGCGAGATTGTCACGCGCATGCCGTTGATTTCCGTGCTCAGCGTGTCCCCGGGGGGCACCGCGAATTCTCCCCACCATGGTCGCTCGCTCGCGACGGATTGCCCGCTTGCGTTCAATAGTGTTTCCTGTGCTCCGGCTTTACATAGTCGCACGAGCCCTATCGTGGTGCCAGACGGTGCCGGGGCCGTTCGCGATCGCTGAGCGCGGGGTCGGGGGCGTGTGTATAATCGATCGCATGCGCATCGACTGGAAAAAATACGACCTGCAGGGCAATTTCGACGAGCTGATTTCGTCACCCGGCTACGCCCGCGCCGCAGCCCGTGGCCTCGTCAAATACCTGCGCTCGCTGTCGGACGAACAGCTGTCGCGGCGTCAGCGCGCCGCGGAACTCGCGATTGCGGAAATGGGCATCACGTTCACTGTGTATTCCGAAGGCGAGAATATCGACCGGGCGTGGCCACTCGACATCATTCCGCGCGTGTTTGCGGCGAGCGAATGGCAGCGGATCGCGGCGGGCCTCGAACAGCGGGTCACCGCGCTGAACCATTTCATCGACGATATCTACAACGATCAGAAGATCGTGAAGGACAAGGTATTCCCGGCCGAGGTGCTCGCGGGATCGAAAGACTACCTGCCGGTACTCGCCGGCGCGAAACCGCGCTACGGCGTATGGGCGCATATCTGCGGCTCGGATCTCGTGCGCGACAAGGACGGCACGATCTATGTGCTCGAGGACAACCTGCGCGTGCCGTCCGGCGTGTCCTACATGGTCGAGAACCGGAGCGTGACGAAACGCGTGTGGCCGGAACTGTTCCGCAAGCACGAGATCGCGCCGGTCGACGACTACCCGGCGCAGCTGTTCGACATGCTCGCGTCCCTGTCGCCGCGTCCGCTGGATTACCCGGAAATCGTCGTCCTGACCCCGGGCATTTACAATTCCGCCTACTTCGAACATTCCTATCTCGCCCAGCGCATGGGCACGGAACTCGTCGAGGGGTCGGATCTCGAGGTGGGCAAGGATGACTGCGTCTACATGCGCACGATCCACGGTCCGCAACGCGTGGATGTGATCTACCGGCGGATCAACGACGCGTTCCTCGACCCGAAGGCTTTTCGTGAGGATTCGGCGCTCGGCGTGCCCGGCCTCGTACGCGCCTGGCGCAAGGGCAATGTTGCGCTCGCGAACGCACCCGGTGCCGGGGTTGCCGACGACAAGGTCGTCTACACGTATGTGCCGGCGATGATCAAATATTATCTCGACGAGGATCCGCTGCTGCCGAACGTGCCGTCCTACCTGTGCATGGATCCGCAGCAACGCGAGCACGTGCTCGCGAATCTCGACCAGCTCGTGGTCAAGCCGGCAAACGAATCCGGTGGTTACGGCATGCTCATCGGACCGCACGCGAGCGTCACGGAACGCAAGAAATTCGCCGCGCTGATCCGCAAGTCGCCGCGCAATTACATGGCCCAGCCAACGCTGTCGCTGTCGATTACGCCGACGTTCTGTGACGGCAAGGTCGAGGGCCGGCACGTGGATTTGCGGCCATTCATACTCCAGGGTGAGCGCACGTACGTGACGTCCGGCGGACTCACCCGCGTGGCCCTGCAGAAAGGTTCCCTGATCGTAAACTCCTCACAGGGTGGCGGCAGCAAGGACACCTGGATCGTGGAGGGGCAGTAATGCTGTCGCGCGTCGCTGAGCGGATCTACTGGATGGCGCGTTACCTCGAGCGCGCCGAGAACACGGCCCGGCTCGTCAACGTCTATCGCGAGTCGCTGCTCGACCTGCCGAAAGGGGTTGGGGTGCAGTGGCGCCAGCTCGTCGAAATTACCGGCACCGAGGAATACTTCGAACCGCGCTACCGCTCCAGCGGTGAGCGCAACGTGATGAAGTTCGTGCTCGGTGATTTGGACAATCCGAGTTCCGTGCTGAGCTGTCTCGCCGCGGCGCGGGAGAACGTGCGCACGACGCGCGACCTGATCCCGTCGGAAGGCTGGGAGCACGTGAACGAACTGTACCTGTTCGCGCGCAAGAAGTTCGCGAAAAGCAAACTGCCGCTGAATCAGCACGCAGTGTTGTCGGAGATCGTGATGCGCGCGCAGCAGATCGCGGGTCTGCTCGCCGGCACGATGAGCCACGGAGATGCCTACCAGTTTGCCCGGCTCGGCCGCTCGATCGAGCGCGCGGACATGACGACCCGGATCCTCGACGTCGGTTCGACGACGCTGATCGCGCCGGGCGAGGAAATCGAACGACTCGAGAACCGTCTGTGGATGAACGTGCTGCGGTCGCTGAGCGCCTACCAGATGTACCGCCAGTATGTGCGTCGACGGGTGAGCGGATCGGACGCGGTCGAATTCCTGTTGCGCGACGAACAGTTCCCGCGTTCCGTCGCGCACAACCTCATCACCATCGCGGAAGCACTGAAGCGCCTGCCGCGCAGCGACAAACCCCTGCGGGCCACGGCACGCACCCAGCGGCACCTCGCCAGTACCGACACCGCGGCCCTGTTTGGCAACGGCCTGCACCTGTATATGGACGAATTACAGGTTGCGTTCGCCGACATCAACGAGCAGGTCGTCAACGCCTGGTTCCTGCCGAGGCTGGATGAAGCGGTTTAAGTGCGACTGCGATACCGCGGTTTTTTTCGGCGCGACGACCTGCCTGCACTGCGGCGGCAGACTCGGCTTCGATCCGGCGCGCCTCGATATCGTGCGTATCGTCGAGGGCAAGAACGACATCTGGTCCGATGTAAACGGCGTGCGCTTTCGCCGTTGTTCCAACGGCATCGCCTACGACAACTGCAACTGGCTGATCCCCGAGCATGATCCGGATGTGTTTTGCGTCTCGTGCCGTCTGAACCGCACGATACCGAACCTCGAGGAGCGCGAGAACGTTCGCCTGTGGTCGCGGATCGAGGCAGCGAAGCAGCGCCTCGTGTACTCGTTGCTGGCCCTCGGCCTGCCGGTCAACAGCAAGGTGCGCGGGTGGCCGCTCGGACTCGCTTTCGATTTCGTCGAAGACCAGCGGTCCAATCCCGACGTGGCGGAAGAATTCGTCCTCACCGGGCACGAGGACGGCGTGATTACGCTGAACATCCACGAAGCGGACGATGTCGTGCGCGTGCGCGTGCGCGAGTCGATGAACGAACGCTACCGCACCGTGCTCGGCCACACGCGCCACGAAAGCGGACACTACTACTTCGAACACCTCGTCGCGGTTGGCCCGGCGCTCGGTGAGTTTCGCGCGCTGTTCGGCGACGAACGACAGGATTATGGCGCCGCGCTCGAACGCTCCTATAACGAGGGGCCGCCCGCCGACTGGCACGACCGCTATATCACCGCCTATGCCGCATCGCACCCGCACGAGGACTGGGCCGAGACCTGGGCGCATTATCTTCACATTACCGACGGACTCGAGACGGCCGTTGCTTTCGGGCTGTACAAGCCCGTTGCCCGGGACATCGACAAGGTGCTCACGGGGTGGTCGGAATTCAGTATCGCGTTGAACGAAATCATGCGCGGGCTGGGCCTGCCGGATGCGTACCCGTTCGTGATCAGCCCGCTTGCCGCGGACAAGCTGCGCTTCGCTGATCGCATCATCCGCGCCGCGTCGAATCGCCCGCGACCCCGGGCATGACATCGGCCCGGCAGCGTGCGGGGTGCGTCCCGCTTCAAGCGGGCGCCGGCCGACGCGCGCCCGCGAACCCGCCGCGGCGGCATCGCGCCGTGGCAGCGCGCCCTTTACGCTGGATTCGCCGCAGACATGGCGCCTGATCTCACCGCCGTTGCCTGCCCGAGCTGCGATCTGTTGCAGACGCTCACGCCGCTGGCACGAACCGAGCGCGCACTGTGCGCGCGCTGCGGTCACTGCCTGCTCGTTGGCGGCGAGGTCGATTTGCAATTCAATCTCGCGCTCGCGGTCGCGGCGTTGATCCTGATCGTCATCGCGAACGGTTTCCCGATCATGTCGCTGCAGCTCGAAGGACAGGCCCGTGCCACGACGGTGATCGAAGGCGTGCAGGCGCTGTGGCGCGGCGATCGGGCGGAAACCGCAATACTCGTCGCCGCGGTGACGATCGTGATCCCGCTGATCCGATCGCTGGCGGTGATCGGCATCACACTGCCGTTGCTGAACGGCGATCCCTTGCGCAGGCATGCCCGCGGTCTGCGCTTCGTCGCCGATCTGACCCCGTGGGGAATGACGGAAGTCTATTTGCTCGGTGCGCTCGTCGCGTTCGTGAAACTCGGCGACATGGCCCGCGTCGAGGCCGGCCCGGCGATGTTTGCGTTCGCGGCGCTGAGCATACTCTCGGCTTACAGTACCCGGCATCTGGACGGCCAGCGACTGTGGCTGCAGGAGCAACGGTAAATGCACGCGACCCGACCCCCCGTCAGTGCCGCCGCCGCGGGTTTCATTGCCTGCCTGCACTGCAGCGCGCTGATCCCGACGTCAGCGCTCGCGCCGCACGGCACGAGGTGTCCGCGTTGCGCGGCGCGCGTCCACGTACGCTTGCCGCACAGCCTGCAGCGCACGTGGGCGCTCGTGTTGTGTGCCGCCCTGTGTTATGTACCGGCAAACCTGTTGCCGATCCTCTCGGTCACCCGCTTTGGCAGCGGCGATCCGGACACGATATTCAGCGGGGTCGTGCACCTGTTCGCGGCCGGGCAGTGGCCGATCGCGGTGCTCGTGTTCGTCGCGAGCGTATTCGTCCCGTTGCTGAAGATCGTCGTCATCATCGGCTTGTTGATCTCGATTGAGACGGGATCACGGGCCTGGCTGCGCGAGCGCACGGCGCTGTTTCATTTCATCGACTTTCTCGGCCGCTGGTCGATGATCGATATATTCATGATTTCGATTCTCGTCGCCATCGTCCAACTCGGGTCGATCGCGACGATCGAAGCGGGCCTCGGTGCGGCCTACTTTGGCGCGGTCGTCATCTGTACGATGTTTGCCGCGATCACGTTCGACCCGCGCCTGTTGTGGGACGCCGCTGACGCTCGTGACCCCGCGAACGGGTGCGCCTAGATGGAGCGTGACGCAGAATTGCCGCGCGCGCAGGTGACAACGGGTCGGCGCCTGTCCGTCGTGTGGTTGCTGCCGCTGATCGCGGCGGTCGTCGGCGGCTGGCTCGTCTACGATACGTACGCGAAACGCGGTCCCGTGATCACGATCTCGTTTCATCGCGGCGACGGGATTGAAGCGGACAAAACGGAGTTGCGGTTCAAGTCCGTACGTATCGGCAAAGTGACGGAGGTGCGGATCGCCGATGATCTGCAGTCCGTCATCATCGTTGCGCGGATCGAAAAGCATTTCGCACCGCAGCTCGGTGAGGGTGCGCGCTTCTGGGTCGTGCGGCCACGCGTCGGTGCACGCGGCGTGACCGGGCTCGGCACGCTCGTGTCCGGCGCCTATATCGAAATCGATCCGGGTGAGGGTCCTCCGCGACGTCGCTTCACGGGCCTCGAGGCGCCGCCGATCATTACCGCCGATGTCCCGGGCAATCGCTATGTGCTCGAGAGCGACAAGCTCGGGTCGATCCAGGCGGGGTCGGGGGTGTTTTATCGCGATATTCAGGTGGGCGAAGTACTCGGCCACGAACTCGCGGCGGATGGCAGTCGGGTCACGATCCATATTTTCGTGCGTGATCCGTACACGCTGCTCGTGCGCAACGAGACGAATTTTTCGAACGCGAGCGGGATCAACGTGTCCGTCGGAGCGGACGGTATCGATCTGCGCACGACCTCGTTGCAATCGCTGCTCGTCGGCGGGGTCACGTTCGACCTGCCACTCGGCAAGACGGGCGAACCCGCGCCGGCGGGAACGACATTCTGGCTGTTCGACAGTGCCGAGAGCATCGGTGACGCGCAGTACACGGAACAGGTTCCGTTCGTACTGTACTTCGATGATTCCGTGCGCGGGCTCGCGGTTGGCGCGCCGGTTGAGTTCAAGGGCATCAAGCTCGGCTCCGTATCGCAGATCGGCCTCGAGGTTGATGACGACAGCGGTGAAGTGCGGATCGCGGTTACCGTCGCGCTGCAGCCGCAGCGCCTGTCGACGGTATCGGATCCGAATCGGCCGAAAGACATCATCGAAAACCTGATCGCGCGCGGCCTGCGTGCGCGGGTGCAGACCGGCAGCCTGCTCACGGGTCAGATGTTCGTGGAACTCGGCCTGTATCCGGACACGCCCGCGATCATGGTCGACGGCAAGCGAACGCTGGCGCAAATACCGACGATCCCTTCCGAGTTCGTCGAAATCAAGGAAAGCATGACGGAATTACTGGATAAACTCCGGCGCTTGCCGCTCGAGTCGATCGGTGAGCACGCCGCCGCAACGCTCGCGGAACTCGAGGCGCTCGTGACCTCGCCGAAAATCGATGCGGCGCTGACCGGTGCCGCGGCGTCGATGGCATCGATCCGCGCGGTCGCCGATGCGCTCGCCGCCGAGCTGCCGCCGCTGACCGCGCAGATCAGCGCCACGCTCGCGGACATCGATGCAAACTCCGCGCTGCATGCGCGCCTGAGCAGTACGCTGGAACAACTCGAAGGCGCGGCGCGTGCGGTGCGGGGTCTCGCGGAAACGGTCGAGCGACAGCCGAACGCGATCATCTGGGGCAAGCGCACGCACGACGCGCGCGAGGATGAAGGCGAATGAATCGTGCCGTGCAGTGGGTGTTCGCCGTCGTGTTTCTGGCCGCGTGCGCGTCGCAACCCGAGGCGACCCGTTACTACCTGCTCGAACCGACGCCGGCCGCGCCGGGCGTGGCGGTGAACACCGGGGTGTCCGGGCTTGCGCTCGGGCCGGTCGCGGTATCCGCCTATCTCGACCAACCGCATATCGTCACGCGCAGCGGCGACGAGGTAATCGGGCTGCGCGAGAACGATCGCTGGGCGAGCCCGCTCGTCGACGGGGCGCGTGAGTTGCTCCGGCGCCGGCTCGCCGCGCGCTTGCCGACGACGAACGTGAGCCTGTTTCCGGGCGCCGCCGAACCCGCGCGATCCGCGCGTCGGGTCGCGGTCGATATCCTGCGGCTCGATGGCACGGTCGGTGGTGCGGCGAGGATCGTCGCGCAATGGCGATGGTTCGATCCGGCGACGCGCAGCTGGGGTGCCGCGCGCGAATTCAGCGACCGTACGCCGACGGCCGGCACGGCGATCCGCGATCTCGTCGCGGCCGAGGCTGCGCTGCTCGAAGCGTTAGCCGATGCGATTGCCGAATCCCTGTAAGCCGTGATCCGGCCGCGCGCGCCTCGCATCACCGCGCAATCCCCGATCGCCTGACCGCCCGACCCTTCGCTCCGCTGCCTGCGCCTGCTTCCAACCGCTGCACCCGCCGAACGCGGCGCCCGCGTACTCCCGGCACAGCCCCGGTGCATCCATCGCATCGATGGCTTCCATTTAAAATTTAGTAATTACAAAAAGTTAAGAATTGAAGTTGATAAAATACATGATATTATTATCAGAACATCAGCGCGCCATCGGATGATCCCGGCTCAGCCGTGCGAGCGCGTACCCGGGCGAACAACGAGCAACATCAGGACCGACTTATGACCGCTTCACATCCCCTGCAGGCGGGCTTGCTACTCCTCGTGATCGGTACTGGCTGGTGTGCGCACAGCGTCGCCGGCGAAGACGCGCCGAAACCTCATGGCAGTCTTTTCCGCGCGCTTGCCGGCGATACGCTGCAACGTGAACACAACATCGCCTTGCTCGGGATGGCGCATGTCTCGCTGTCCGCGGCGAACCACAACATCTCGCGCACGCAATTACCGCAGGGGCGCGCGCGCGGTATTCAGCCGCAGAGCGGGGTGCTGCAGGATACGGGACTGAATCTGCAGCATGTCGGACTGATGTTGTGCAAGGGCGCGGGCTGTCCGCCGGGTCACGTGTTCAAGCCGAACCGGAACGTGCTGAGCCGGGTAACCCCGCTGCCCGGGCCGCGCGGTGACGAGGTTATCGTCGACTGGACGATTTCCGCGCTGTACGGCGAAGACGCCGTGTTCTGGGCGACGAAGGGCTTCGACGATTTTTCGTGGCAGGCGGACAAGCCGCACCGTCTCGCGATCACGCAATGGTATCTCGACATCTTCCTGCCGATCTTCGACGGCGTGTCGCTGCTCGTCGGCAGCTGGCATTCCCCGCTCAGCGCCGAGATCGGTTATCCGTTCATTCCCCCGAACTGGTTTTCGAGTCGCACGTATATCTTCGCCGCGGCGCCGACGAAACACGTCGGTGCGCTGGCGCAGGCGAAGCTCCCGCTCGATCCCGCTTACGGCCTGCTCAGTTTCAGTTTCGGTGTCGCGAGCGATTGGGGCAGTATCGATTTCGGCTCGGGCGGCGGCGGGCCACAGTTCATCTTCGGTCTGCGCTGGCGCAGTCCCGACATGCAAACCTGGCTCGATTTCGAAGCCGTGTACGGCAACGGCGAAGACGATTTTGGCGACGTCCGGGTTGTCGACGGCATCGCGCGTCCGCGCGGCGGTGGCAGCCAGTATCTCGCGCTCAGTTCGACGAACGAGTACCTCGATCGGTTCGCCGCTTTCTGGACGCTCAATCACAAGGCCACGGATCGGATCGATATCACGGCCGAAGCCGCGTACGGTTACCAGGAGGGCGGGGATCTCGCGCCGTTGCCGTTCGCGGTGACCCGCGATTCCGAGTTCTACGGGGCGAACGCGGGCTTCCGCTACCGTATCGCACCGCGCTGGCATGCGGGCGCGCGGTTTGAATGGTTCCGCGACGAGCATGCGGTGAACGTGTTGTGGGGCGGGGTGGGTGCAACCGGCGGTGACGTTTATGCAACGACCCTGAACGTGACGTACGAACCGATCCCGTACCTCGCGATCCGCCCGGAGCTGAAGTTCGATGCCTACGATGGCGGCGGTCACCTGTTCGCGGCGGACACTTCGGGCCTGGCCCAGCACGACGAACAGTTGCTCGGCGTGATCAATTTCGAATTCCGCTTCTGACGGTCGGTTCGACGCCGTGAAGAAGCCGGCAGGGCGAACCGTGAGCGCGCTGCTCGAAGAGATCGCGGCGCGCGCTCCCGCACATTGCGCCATCATCGACGGCGCGCGGCGCTGGACCTACGACGAGTTGCGGCGCGACGTGCTGCGCACCGCGACCGCCCTCGCCAACAGCGGCGTCAGGCACGGCGATCGGGTCGGCATACTCGCCGGCAACCGCGCGGAATGGATCGTGACGTATTTCGCCACGATGCATCTTGGCGCGATCGCCGTCGGGCTGAATACGTGGTCGAGCGCGCGGGAACTCGCCTACCAGCTTGCGCATGCCGACGTATCGCTGTTGTTCCTCGAGCCGCGGTTCCGCGACCGCGATTTCATCGAACTATTCAACGCCGCGAACGCCATTGCGCCGGGCCTGCCCCGGCTGCGCGGGCTCGTGACGTTCGACGACAGCAACGGTTTCGCGAGTGAATTCACCGCCTGGCGCCAGGATGCGGCGGAATCCGCGAACGACGCCGTCGCCGCGGCCGCGCCGGACGATGTGGCCTGCCTGCTGTATACGTCCGGTTCGACCGCGACCCCGAAAGGCGTGCCCCTGCTGCACGCGGATCTGATCGACAATATGTGGGAGATCGGTCAGCGCCAGCACCTCGTCAGCACGGATCGTCTGTGGCTCGCGGTGTCGCTGTTCTGGTCGCTCGCGTGCGTCAACGCCTTGTTTGCCGCCGTGACGCACGGCGCGACGATCGTACTGCAGCATCACTTCGACCCGACGGCGGCGCTCGAGCTGATCGCGTCCGAACGCTGCAGTGTGTTTTACGGCACGCCGAACATGGTGCTCGCGCTGTCGGAGCATGCGCGGTTTCGCGAGTTCGATCTCGGTGCGCTGAGAACCGGCGTGACGATTGGTACGCCGGCGCAGGTCGAGCGCGCCGCCGCCCTCGGGATCCCCGGGATCTGCAACGTGTACGGACTCACCGAAGCGTATGGCAATTCGACGGTGACGGATGCGGGGCTGCCGCTGGCAAAGCGCATCGAGACGGTCGGGCAGGCGTTACCGGGGGTGCGGATCGCGATCCGGGACCCGGCAAGCGGGGCGTCACTGCCGGCCGGGACGGCCGGGGAAATTGTCCTGTACGGCCGGGTGACCCCGGGTTACTGGCACGACCCCGAGCGCACCGCCGAGGCGACGAGCCGTGACGGCGGTTTTCGCACCGGCGATCTGGGCCTGCTCGATGCGCAGGGTTACCTGTACTACCGCGGCCGGCTCAAGGAGATGGTGAAGACGGGCGGGATCAATGTCGCGCCCGCCGAAGTGGAGCAGGTGTTGTCCGCGCACCCGGCCGTCGAACTCGCCTTCGTGACCGCGCTGCCGGATCCGCGTCTCGACGAGATACTCGTCGCCGTGATCGTACCCCGCCGTGGCGCGACGACGGATGCGGCCGCGCTCACGGCACATTGCCGCGCGAGTCTCGCAGCCTACAAGACGCCGCGACAGTTCCGTTTCGTCGACCCGGCCGGCTTACCGCTCACCTCGACCGGGAAGCTGGAACGCAAACGTTTACCGGAATTATTTACCTGACTCAGTGTCGTGACCCGGCGGCGAGCGCACGGGTTTGCAGCTTGCGCGCGCTTGTGGTGGCGCGCGCGATCTCGTGATCCGTCAACCCGTAGCCGGGTTTGCGAGCGCCCATGAGGCGCGAAAACGTTTTCTGCTTCGTCTTGTCCGGGTGCCGCAGGCGCAGCACGTGTCCGAGTTCATGCGCGAGCGTGCGCGCGAGCGAGCCGTGCCGGAACGGCCGTGGCTCGGTCAGGCGAAAGCGTACCGGCGGCGCGCCGTCCGCTGCGTACTTGTCCGTCCACGCCGTGACGAACACGCGACGTTGTTTGCGGATCGCCCGACCCTGCGATTTTTCCCCGAGATACGGCACGATGTAGGCGTCAATGCCGTCGCGTGGTGCGGCGGAATAATCGATCAGGGCGTCGAGTTTGTCGATCCGATCCGGATCGGATCGGCCCGCGTGATCCCGGTGTGAGGCCACGATCGCCGCGATCAGTTCGCGTGTATTCGCCGGCGAGCGCAAGCGGGCCGGGCCGACGGATTGGGCAACGAAGCGGATCCCGGCCGGCGACCAAATCCGGTTCACCGCCGGGATCACGACTTCGCGTACGTCGCGTTCCGTGAGCCACAGCGGCAGTGCCCGCGATTGTTTCGAAAACGCGTGGCCGGCCACGAGATGGATGCGCAACGGAATGTCGATCGTTTGTCCGTTCGCGCTGATGTTCGCGCCGGCGAGCAGCATCAATGCGATAACGCAGCGCTGAACAAGGCGGATCCGTCCGTGCGTGTTATCGCGGGTGCGCCCGATTCGGGGATGCATCGATGGTCGTCCGGTTGCACATGGGGATCCGGGTTAGCGGCAGCGCGCTGCTTTTCCGCAGGCTTCGCGCGCCTCGTCGAGTGCTGATTTACCGGCGGTCGAACCGGCGGGCAAGGCTTGTTATCGTAGCGACGCGCTACGTGAGGGGTGGCGCGCAACAGGAACATCCGCAATATTGATCGCCTGAGTCGGGAGGAGAATTTGTGAGCGAGTGGTATCAGAAAAAGACGTTCGGCTCACTGGCCGACACGGTAGCGGAACGTTTCGGCGATCGCGAAGCACTCGTGTTTCGCGACGAGCGCTACACGTTTTCCGAGGTACGCGAGAAAATCGACGCCGTCGCGCGGGGACTGATCGAACTCGGGGTAAAACCCGGCGATCATGTGGCGCTGTGGCTGATGAACCGGCCGGAGTGGATCTACACGATGTTCGCGCTCGCGCGCATCGGTGCCGTGCAGGTGCCGGTGAATACGCGCTTTCGCACGAACGACCTGGCCTACCTGCTGAAGCAGTCTGATTCGGCGTGGCTGATCACGCACGATGTGTCGGGTCCGGTGGATTTTCTCGCGATGGTGCGCGAAGTCGTGAAACTGCCGGCGGACGGCTGCGTGATCGACGATCCGCAATACCCGCGTCTGAACAGCGTGATCATCCTCGGCGAGGATCAGCATCCGGGCTGCGTTGATTTTGCGCACATGGTGGCCGCGGGGCAGGGCGTCAGTGACGGCGTGCTGCGCGAACGGGTCGATCGGGTCGAACCGGACGATCCCGTGTTCATCATGTATACGTCCGGCACGACCGGTTTCCCGAAGGGCGTGATGCATAACCACATCATGCTGCGACTGATCGAGGAGCGTGCTTTCCGGCTCGCGATCACGGAATGCGACACGATTCTGAACTACCTGCCGCTGTTTCACCTGTTTTCCTATTCCGAGGCCGCGCTGACATCGATGCTGACCGGGGCGCGACAGATCCTCATGGAGACGTTCGACCCGGACGAGAGCATCCGCCTCGTGGAGCGCGAACGCGCGACCATGATGCATGGGTTCGAAACGCACCTTAAGGAACTGAGCGAGGCACAGGAGCGGATCAATGCCGATATTTCCTCGCTGCGTTGCGGCGTGTTCGCATGCGGCATGCACAGTGCCGTGCCGATCGCGCGGCGGGCCGCCGAGGTCCTCGCGCCGATGGTTTCCGTCACGGGCTACGGGATGAGCGAAATGGGCGCCGGCGCGACGGTCGGTGGTCTCGGTGACAGTGTCGAACAACGCGCGGAAACCTCGGGCTATCCCGCCCCGGGTTACCGCTTCCGGATCATCGATCCGGCGACGAACGAGGAACAGCCGGTCGGTGTGCCGGGCGAAATCGTCGTCAAGGGGTATTGCCTCATGATGGGCTACTACAACAAGCCGCGCGAAACCGCGGATTCCTACGACGAAGACGGCTGGTTTCACACCGGCGATACAGGGGTGTTGAGGCCCGATGGCTACATCCGCTTCTTTGGCCGCTACAAGGACATGCTGAAAGTCGGCGGCGAGAACGTCGATCCGATGGAAGTGGAAGCGCTGTTGCTCGGACTCGAGGGTGTGCAGCAGGTTGCCGTCGTCGCGTATCCCGACCCGCGCCTGACGGATGTTGCGGTCGCCTACATCCAGCTGCGCGCCGGTGCCTCCCTGACCGAACAAGACGTGATCGACTACTGCCGGGGCAAGGTCGCGACGTTTAAAATCCCGCGCCACGTGCTGTTCATCGATGAATTCCCGATGACCGGGTCGGGCAAGATCCGCAAGGTCGACCTGCGCGCGGATGCGCTCGAGAAACTCGCCGGGCGCGGATCGGCGACCGGCTGATCACACCGGCGCGTGCTCCCAGCGAGCCGCGAGGAAGTCGATCAGAGCGCGCACGCGACCGGGCAGGTAGCGCGTTTCCGGGTACACGACGTACGCCGTCAGATCGAGCCATTTGAACCGGGTGAGCGCGGGCTCGAGCAAACCGGCCTCGAGCGCGGCGGACATCATGAATCGCGGTTGCCGGATTACCCCGAGTCCGCGGGTCGCCGCTGCGACGAGAAAATCACCGTTGTTTGCCTGCAGGACGGATTGCACGCGAACGCTGCCCGGTTTACCGCGCGCGCTGCGGTAGCTCCAGCTCGTGGCCCGCCCGGACGTGTAATGCAGCACGCGGTGGCGGGCGAGATCGGCCGGGCGCTTCGGCTTGCCATGGAGCTGCCAGTAGCCGGGACTCGCTGCGACGAGCATCGTCATGCGCGCAATCCGTCGCGCGATCAGGCGCGAATCCTGCAGCCTGGCGATGCGGATCGCGAGATCAAAACCTTCCTCGATCACATCGATCTGACGATCGTTGAACTCGACATCGAACTCAACGGCGGGATTCCGTTCGGCGAAGTCCATCAGCGCGGGTCCGAGGTGACGGGGGCCGAACGCCGACGGTGCGGCGATCCGTATACGTCCGGCCAGCGCGGAATCCGCGGCGGTCACCGCGGCTTCGATCTCGTCGAGTTCGGTGAGCATGCGCTTGCTCGCGGCATAGAACTGCTGGCCGGCTGTTGTCAGCGTCATGCGCCGGGTGGTGCGCTTGAGCAGTTGTACGCCGAGTTTCGCCTCGACATCGGCAAGGTGGCGACTGACCGACGATTTCGCGATCCGCATACGCTCGGCGGCGCGCGTGATACTGCCGGCATCGACGAGCTGGACGAAACTCTGCATTTCCTCGCTGCGGATCATTGTTCCAATTATCGAACAGTATGTTTCGAATACGATTGTTAATGAATTCCTCGGCCCGGTCCATAGTGGCAGGCGTATCGCGCCCGCGGCGCCAGCGAATCGGAGTGAATTAACGTGACTGAAGAACTCGCGAAGACGGTTGCCCGACTCGAGGCGATCGAGGACATCAAGCGGCTGAAACATACCTACATGGAATACTGCGACCAGGGTTATCCGCCGGCGAAACTCGGGCCACTGTTCACCGACGACGCGGTATGGACGAGCGAAATTTTCGGTCGCTACGAGGGGCGTGCCGCGATCGAGACGTTCTTCGGCGGGGTTTCCGCGGATATCGTGTTTGCCGCGCATCTCGCGTTGAACGGAATCATCGATGTCGACGGCGATCGCGCGAGCGGACAGTGGCGGCTCCTCATGCCGTGCACCCTGTCGGAGGAGGGTACAAACGTGAGTCGATGGATGCTCGGCGAATACGACGAAACCTATGAGCGTCACGGTGGTGAGTGGTATTTCTCGAAGATCGACGTGTTTATGAACTTCAACGTACGCGCGGACGAAAGCTGGGCGGATTCGGCGTCGATGCGGATTTGAACGCAGGGCTCGCCAAGCAGTGAAAAGTACGGACGGACAGACAGTCGTGAGCGATCTCGAACAACGCGTCGACCGACTGCGATCAATCCAGGACATCATCGCGCTGAAGCACCGCTACTGGCGCTACAACGACACCGGGCTGCTCGGGGATCGGATCGCACCGCTGTTTACCGAGGACGGCGTGTGGTCGAACGCGGAGCTCGGCCATTACGTTGGTCGCGACGCTATCCGCGCGTTCTTCAACGGTGCCTCGCAGGGGTTGCCGTTTTGTGCCCACGTGGGCATGAACCCGGTGATCGACATCGCGGGCAAGCGTGCGACCGCGAAGTGGCGCGCGCTGCTGCCGGGCACGTTCGTCGATGACGGGGTCGCGAACAGCCGCCTGATCCTGATCGACTACCTCGACGAGTTCGAACGGATAGACGCCCGCTGGTATATCCGCAAACTCGACATCCTGTTCAATTTCAACGTCGGGTTCGGCGCCGCGTGGGCCGGAACGGAAAAGATCCGCGCCGCCGGGCAATGAGTCCCGGCGCGCATCGTAGCCAAGCCAGGAGCGAATGATGAACAAACGCGAACCCGTAACCGCCACGACGGTCGCCGCGGTTGCGGCACAGAATGCGGGGCATCCACTCGCGGCCGACCGCGCGGCGCGCTATGCGCAATCGCTGGAGCCGATCCTGCAGATGGTCGCCGGCTTGCGCGGGCTGCCGCTGAAAGACGTGGAGCCGGCGGTTGTGTTTCGTCCCGCCGGGGCGCAGCGCGATGACTGAACTCGCATCGATGGCGGTGAGCGAACTCGCGTCACTGATCGAATCCCGGCGCGTCTCTCCGGTGGAAATC
>CAXBJY010000007.1:0-102917 GCA_963976285.1 uncultured Gammaproteobacteria bacterium | reverse complement strand
ATCTAATCCTGTTTGCTCCCCACGCTTTCGCACCTCAGCGTCAGTATTGGTCCAGGAAGTCGCCTTCGCCACTGGTGTTCCTCCGGATATCTACGCATTTCACCGCTACACCCGGAATTCCACTTCCCTCTACCATACTCTAGCCAGACAGTATCGAATGCAGTTCCCAGGTTAAGCCCGGGGCTTTCACATCCGACTGATCAAGCCGCCTACGCGCGCTTTACGCCCAGTAATTCCGATTAACGCTCGCACCCTCCGTATTACCGCGGCTGCTGGCACGGAGTTAGCCGGTGCTTCTTCTGTAGGTAACGTCAAGACTCACAGTTATTAACCGTAAGCTTTTCTTCTCTACTGAAAGTGCTTTACAACCCGCAGGCCTTCTTCACACACGCGGCATTGCTGCATCAGGGTTTCCCCCATTGTGCAATATTCCCCACTGCTGCCTCCCGTAGGAGTCTGGGCCGTGTCTCAGTCCCAGTGTGGCTGATCATCCTCTCAGACCAGCTATAGATCGTCGCCTTGGTAGGCTTTTACCCCACCAACTAGCTAATCTAACGCGGGCTCATCTAATAGCGAAAGGTCCGAAGATCCCCTGCTTTCCCCCGTAGGGCGTATGCGGTATTAGCTCGAGTTTCCCCGAGTTGTCCCCCACTAATGGGCAGATTCCTAAGTATTACTCACCCGTCCGCCACTCGACGCCTGGAAGCAAGCTTCCATCGTTTCCGTTCGACTTGCATGTGTTAGGCATGCCGCCAGCGTTCAATCTGAGCCAGGATCAAACTCTTCAGTTTAAGTTTTACGTCCGGCTGAAAGGCCAGACAATCTTGAATTGACAAGCTCTGTTTGACGTAACGTCAGACTTTGCTCATCAGGGTCTCTGATGGAACCAAATCTTAGACGTTAGCGCCCACACAAATTACATGTTCAGATAAATTTTTAAAGAACTGGCGAAACGAATTGTGTCGCTCAAGAGGGCGCGAATTATAACTATCTGGTTCGGGTCGTCAACTACTTTCGCTAAACATTTTTTGTGCCGACGAAGAAGCCCTGCCCGGAACCGCTATCCGGCCCCCGGAAATCGCTATTGCTGCAGCGTAACACGCGCGATTCGACGCTTCCCGACCTGAATCAATACTTCCTGACCGGCGTGCAGAATTCGGCGACTGTCGCCGACTTTCTCGCCATCGAGCCGCACCGCGCCCTGCTTTACGAGGCGGTGGGATTCCGACGTACTCGCGGCGAGGCCGGATTCTTTCAGCAAATTGGCGAATGGCAGCCCGTCGGGTGTGACGCTGACGGTCACCTCGGGGATTTCGTCCGGCAATTGCCCCTGCGAGAATCGCCGGCTGAAATCTTCCGCGGCCTGGTTCGCGGCGGCTGCATCATGGAAACGTGCCACGATTTCGCGGGCCAGCTCGATTTTCGCTTCCTTCGGATTACGCCCGCCGTCGATTTCACGTTTCAGGGCGTTGATGTCGTCGAGGGTGCGAAAACTGAGCAATTCGTAGTAACGCCACATCAAATCGTCGGAAATAGACATTAACTTGCCAAACATGGAGTCGGGCGGCTCTTCTATACCGACATAGTTGTCCAGCGATTTCGACATCTTGTCGCCACCGTTGAGCCCTTCGAGCAAGGGCATCGTCACTACGACCTGCGGCCGCTGTCCGTAGGCTTCCTGAAGTTGCCGGCCGACGAGTAAATTGAATTTCTGATCGGTTCCACCCAATTCGACGTCAGCCTCGAGCGCAACTGAGTCGTAGCCCTGGATCAACGGGTAGAGGAATTCGTGTATCGCAATTGGTTGGCCACCGGTGTAGCGCTTACTGAAGTCGTCGCGTTCCAGCATCCGCGCAACCGTGTGTTTCGCCGCGATTTTTATCAGCCCGGCGGCTCCGAGCGTCGACATCCACTCGGAATTAAACACAACCCGGGTGCGGGAGGGGTCGAGAATCTTGAACACCTGGTTCGTGTAGGTCTGCGCATTCGTCTTCACCTCCTCCTCTGTCAATGGAGGCCGGGTCACATTTTTCCCGGTCGGATCCCCGATCATGCCGGTGAAATCACCAATCAGGAAAATCACCTCGTGCCCGAGATCCTGGAACTGACGCATTTTGTTGATCAGAACCGTATGGCCGAGATGGAGATCCGGTGCCGTCGGGTCGAAGCCTGCCTTGATCCGCAATGGTCGACCGGTTTTGAGCTTTTCCAGCAGTTCGCTTTCGACGAGAATTTCAGTTGTACCGCGACCGATCGTTTCGAGTTGCTCGTGCATCATGAACAGGCAATTAAGTGTGCGAATTTCGGGCCGCTAGACTACCATAAGGCCTCTGCTCCACACATTGACCGTTCGCGGTCAAAGCGTTATTTTGTGCAGCACAAAATTTCAAGGTTTCCCGGTGTCTTACAAAAGACAGGTCATGTATGACTACAACGTCCACGCGGCACCGGTCGGTGCCCGCCGTCGCCAGCGCCCACGGCGCGCTCTAACGGCCTGCTTACTGCTCGCCGGTCTCGGAATCGGCAGCTATCTCGCGCTCGAGAATTTCAGTTTCCCGCAACCCGGTTCGGACACGGAACAAATAGATTCCGTCACCCTGCAACTGCCCGGGACGGAAAGTGCGGTGGCTGCCGCGCGCGTTAAAACCACGGTCAGTCGCATCCCCTTCGAACCGCAGGTAAACAGTCGTCCCGCGGCGGAACAACCGGCCACCCGCGCCGTACCTGCTGATGACTGGACGCATGTCACCGTTGCCCCTGGCGACAACCTGTCGCTGATTTTTGCCCGGCACGGTTTCTCTAAGAACGACCTCCATCGAATTCTCGAGCTCGACGTTGCGGCGAAAAACCTGCGCCACATCAAACCCGGACAGGTCATCATGGTTAACGTCGATGATGACGGTCATGTGCTCGGCATGACGCATGAACTCGACTATCGCCGCTCGATGCAGGTGACCGTCGAGAACAATGCGTATACCGCGACAATAATAGAGACGGAACCTGAAATTCGTTATGCCACTGCGTTGGCAAAAATTAACCAGTCGTTGTTTCTTGACGGCCAGGCTGCCGGACTCGCCGACAACACGATCATGGAGCTCACTGATATCTTTGGCTGGGACATCGATTTCGTACTCGATGTTCGAAAAGGCGACCAGTTCAGCCTCGTCTATGAAGAGATCTTCAAAGACGGGGAAAAAGTAAAAAGCGGACGAATACTCGCGGCTGAATTCATCAATCAGGGGCGACGCCACCGTGCCGTGTATTACGCGAATACAGACGGACTGTCGGGCTACTATTCGGATTCCGGCTCTGCAATGCGCAAAGCATTCCTGCGCGCACCGGTTAACTTCACCCGGATTAGTTCGAAGTTCAACCTGAGTCGGCGGCATCCGGTCCTCAACACGATACGAGCCCACAAGGGTGTCGATTACGCTGCTCCACACGGCACCCCGATACGTGCAACGGCAAACGGAAAGATCGATTTTGCCGGCAACAAGGGGGGTTACGGGCGCACGGTTGTGATCAAGCATGGCGATTCATACAGCACGCTGTTCGCGCACATGTCGCGCTACGCCCGCGGCATCAAGAGAGGTGTCAAAGTCAGACAGGGACAAACGATCGGTTACGTCGGAAAAACCGGACTCGCTACGGGACCGCATCTGCATTACGAATTCCGTGTGAACGGGGTGCACAAAAACCCGCTGAAAATCGACCTGCCCCAGGCCCTTCCGATCGAGAAAAAATATATTGCCGACTTTAAATCCAAGGCCGCGCCGCTGCTCGCCCAACTCGATGAGCTGGACAATTCGGCGGGGTCGGATAAATTGGTCGCAACCGTCGATCCGGACGTCAGACGCGACGCCTCCGGCACCGTAACCCGGACTGCGCAATAGCCCGTCATCATCCCGCTCCAGCATCGTCGATGTCGTCCTACATCGGTCTCATTTCCGGAACGAGCATGGATGGCGTCGACGCGGCACTCGTTTCGTTCGAGGCGGACACGTTCGTCGTTCACGCCACGGCAACTACACAATACCCGGCCGCACTACGCGCTCAACTCATCGAAGCGATCGCGCCGGACGCACGCCTGACGTTACACGAGTTCGGTTCGCTTGATGCCGCGATCGGGCAGATATTCGCGCAGGCAGCACGCGAAATCATGGATACTGCCGATGGCAGGCGCGCGGAAATTATCGCCATCGGCAGCCATGGCCAAACGCTGCGCCATAGCCCCGATTCCGCGCCCCCCTACACCATCCAGCTGGGTGACCCGGCAACAATCACGCAAGCCTGCGGGATAGCGACCGTCGCCGACTTTCGCTCGCTGGACATCGCCGCAGGGGGCCAGGGCGCACCGCTCGTGCCACCGTTTCATGAAGCTTATTTCCGGTCCGGGAATTCGAACACCGTAGTGCTGAACATCGGCGGAATCGCCAACGTGACGCTGTTACCGGGCGATCGGGCTTTACCCTTGCGAGGATTCGATACCGGCCCGGGAAACTGCCTGCTGGACGAATGGATCGCACTGCACCGGCAGCAAGCGTTCGACACCAACGGCGACTGGGCACAAACAGGGAACATCGCCCCCGGACTGCTCGACGCTTTAATGAGCGATCCGTATATCTCACGCATGCCGCCCAAGAGTTCGGGACGCGAGTATTTCAATCTTGCCTGGCTGCAGGCCGTACTCCGAAAAGCCCACGCGCATGACCTGCAACCCGAAGATGTTCAGGCGACGTTACTGGCCTACACGGTGGAATCGATTGCGTTCGGGATCGAGCAGGTCGCAACGGCGCTCGAGCGCGTGCTCGTTTGCGGTGGCGGCGCGCGAAACGGGCGGATCATGGCCGGCTTGCGCGCCCGTTTGAACGGCGTTTCCGTCGATTCAACCGACGCGGTCGGGGCGAACCCTGACAGTATCGAAGCGGTAGCATTCGCGTGGCTGGCTCGCCAACGAATGAACGAGACGCCGGTGCGTCTGACGACAGTTGATGCCGTTACGCGGCGACTCCTCGGCGCAGTCTACCTGCCGACGACGGCGTAGCCCGTCACGGCGTCAATTACAGCGCCTGCAGACAAGGTTCCGCCGTTAGTTCTGCTGTTTGATTTCCGACAACAACGCTTCCGCTTCTTCCCTGCCAGGGAATCCGACCCCGGCTGCCAGCGCAGCCTCGACCTCTTCCTGCGCCTCCCGAGTACGCCCGAGACGCGCAAGCGCAAGCCCGACGTGGTAGCGAATTGACGGCGTCGTCGACGCCCGCGCATACGCTTCACGCAACAGCGCGAGACCTTCCTCTGTGCGGCCGTTCTCGGTCAGTATCCAGCCGTAGGTATCGATCACGTTCGAGTCTTCGGGCGCCTTCGCGTACGCGGCTTCCGCGATCGGCAGCGCTCGCTTGTCGCCAAGATGCTGATAAATTACCGCCAGGTTGTTCATCATGACGATGTCTTCAATACCGTCAGACTGAAGCGACTCGTAGATCACCCGGGCGCGCTCTGACCTGCCTGATTTCTTCGGACCACTGCAATCTAGAGCATGACGTGTTGTGCTGACGTATCGGCGAAATGTTCGATAAATTCATTCGGGGTCAGATAACGCAGGCTCGAATGAGTCCCGATTTGATTGTAATACTTGCGCCAGGATTCGGTGATGACTTTAGCCTCGGTACGTGATCGGAACCATTCCATGTTCAGGCGCTCGTCTCTGAACTTGCCGTTGAAACTCTCGTCGAGGCCATTTTGCCAGGGCTTTCACAGTTCAATGTAGGCGGTGTCGATGCTTCGATCGGTCAGCCATTTGAGCTCAGCGCGCGCGACGAACTCCGGGCCGTTGTCCTAGCGCAGGTAACGAGGCGCACCGTGCACGCTCACCAGCTGCGAGAGCTTATTGAACACCCGTGTCTAGCGAATACGCCCGGCTACATCGATTACCAGGCATTCGCGGGTGCGCTCGTTGACAACAGTCGAACACTTGAGTACCTAGCCGTTCGCGCAACGGTCGAAAATCAAATCGTACGCCCACACATCATGCCGTTGTTGGGGCGGTAGCGGTCGAGGCCAGCTCAGCGCAACTCGACGCCGCTTATGCTTCTTGGGCACTTGTAGACAAGCTTTTCGCCACAACCGCACCGTCAGAGCTAATGGTAAAGCCCTCACGGCCGAGCAGAATCACGATCCGTCGATAACCAAAACGCGGGTACTGATGTGCCAGCCGATGCACGGCGCGAAGCGCCGGCGCGTCCTTGACCGCCATTCTGGACTCGAAACGTAACGCGGATCGTGCTGTACCAAACAGTTCACAGGCTCGTCGTTGTGATAAACCGCGCGTCGTGCCAAACGCCACCATCTGACGTCGCACGCACGCGGCTATCATTTTTTCGACTGACCTTCTTCATGACTTCGATCTCAATATCACGTTCCGCCAGAAGTTTCCTGAGCCGGGCGTTTTACGGAATCACGAGCGACCAGGTAAGTGGGATTGGCAGCCATGGACAAACGCTGCGCCATAGCCCGGTCTCGGACCCACTGTATTGCGTGCATATAGGAGATCCCGCCACGATCGCGGCGCCTTGTGGTACAACAACCATCGCCGATTTCCGCTCCCTCGACATAGCTGCCGGCGGGCAGAGTGTCCCCTCGTCCCCGCGTTTCACGAAGGCTGCTTCCGCAATGACAGGGAAGATACGATTGTTCCAACATCGCGGGGGATCGCAAATATAACCGTCCTGCCGAAGCCCAAAAGCAAGCCCATAACTGGATTCGATACAGAGCCCGGAAACTGCCTCCTCGACAATTGGTCACAGATAGAACGCGGGTTACCCTTTGACGAAGGGCGGCGTAGGGCGCAGAACGGGCGGGCATCTACGAAGCTGTTCGATGCTCTTTTGGCGGATAAATACATTCGTCGCCCGCCGCTCAAATGTACCGGCCGCGAATATTTCAATATCGACTTGATTGGGGGTACCCGTTCAATCATTGGCCCGGAATCGCTCGCGGCAGAAGATGTACATGCGACGTTCGCCGCTTACACTGTGCAATCTATTGTGCAGGCGATCCGGGCATCTGGACTCGTGCCCGCGCGGCTTCTGCTATGCGGTGGCGGAGCGAAAAATCACGAGCTCATGAAGGGGTCGCACGCCGCTCTGTCACCTACCGCGGTTCATTCACCTGAGGAAAGCGCGATGGGTCCCGATGTCGTCGAAGCGATGGCTTTCGCGTGGTTCGCGAAGCAGCGCCTCGATCGTATTCCGGTGAAACTGACGACCTCGGGCACCGGCCACGCACGTCTTTTAGGCGCCGTTTAATGAACCAACTAACGTAACGGGTACCAAAAGCGGCTAATTACTCAGCGCCTAATTGACTGCCCGCCCGGTCGCGAGATTGCGTAAGGTTTCCTCCGCATGGTCCCGTCCGAGGAAGCTCAAACTCTGCTCAATCGAAGCCGCTAACTCCACCCGCGCTTCGTCTGTCTTCCCGAGCCGCAGCAGGGCAAGTCCAATGTGATAGCGAATCTCGGGAACAGTCGAGGAGCGAGCATAAGCCTCGCGCAGAATCGCCAGACCCTCGGTCGCATTGCCGCTCTCCGTGACGATCCATCCATAGGTGTCGAGAACGCTGGCCGACTCAGGCGCCTGGTCGAATGCGAGCTTCGCGAGCGCCAGCGCGCGACCGTCACCGAGGTGCTGATAAATGACGGCGAGGTTGTTCAATACCGCGACGTGCGTTACGCCGTCACGACGCAGGCCTTCGTAGACATCACGCGATTCGGCGAAACGGCCGTTGTTCATCAACACCTCGCCAAGTAATAAACGGGATGCGAAATCACCCGGGTTCGCGCTGGCCCAGTCCTTCATCAACTCGACGCCGTCCGACAGGCGCCCGTCGCGGACGAGCGCTCGGAAAAGTGATTGCACGTTGTACTGCGTAGGATTCAAATCGTACGCGCGCTGAAAATTCTCTATAGCGCCTCGCACGTCGCCTTCGGCTACGCGGAGCCCGCCACGCACAGAAAACAAGGGCGCTTTCTCGCCATGCTGAACAAACAATTCTTCGACCATGGCACCGGCCTTTTCAAACTCTTTCAGGTTCGTATACACGCCGACTTTGAGTACACCGGCACTCAGGCTGCCGGGATTGCTTTGTAACGCTAATGTTAGCGTCCACATCGCACCAGTGTAATCAAGGATTTTAATTTGCTCTTCAGCGATCGCGACAAGAACCCCGGAATTGAAACCGGCCTTTTCAACCGCCCGCCGGTAGCGCATTCGTGCGTCCTCCCTTTCATTCTGGGATTCAGACACACGCGCCGCGATGATTTCGGCTTTTGGCTCTTCCGGGAACTTCTCCGTCAGATCGTAGGCGGCGTTGGCGATTCTTTCCTCGGGCGCCCGCCTGCCCTGAAGTATTTGTAACATGAGCACGTAGGCGTCGAAATTCTCCGGCGCATCCTCGAGCACCTGGTCGATGATTTCGTTAGCTTCCGTGAAGGCGCCGTCTTCACTCAACAGCCGGGCAAGTTCAAGCCCCGCTTCGACATTGTGCGGGTGATTCTGCAGGATAGTGCGGTACTCGGATTCCGCGGAGGCGGCATTGCCCAGTGATTTTTCCAGTCGCGCAATATTCAGTTTCGGCAGCACATAATTCGGGTCAAGCATGCTTGCCGATTGGAAAAGCACACGGGCTTGTGTCGGATCGTTCAGCGCTAGATATATCGTTGCAGCCGCATTTACCGCCTGCGGGTTGTAGCCGTGCACCGACGCTAACTCGTGGGCGGCCTCCAGCGCGCTGTCGCGCTGACCGACGCGCAGATACAGCAGTGCAAGCTGAATTTTCGCCTCAAGCAAATCCGGAACCTTCTCGACGAGCCACGTCAGTTCTTCCAACGCCTTGTCGGGATCGCCCGCCTCGAGACGAACCATCGCGAGCCTCAACCCGACGCCTGCCGCGTCCGGAGCGAGCTTCGATGCCTCCTCGTAGTAAGTCTGCGCCTTGGCATACTGCCCTTTCGCTCGATGTGCCTCAGCCAACAGCGACAAGACCATCGGGTCCGCCGGCACCTCCGCGCTCAATCTGCGCCCGAACAACTTAAGTACCTTATCCCATTCCCCAAGCGACCCGTAGACGGCACCAAGGTAGCGTTTCGCACCGAGGTGTCCGGGCACTGATTTCACAAAAGGCTCAAGGTGAGAAACCGCCTCGTTGTAGTTGCCCTGGAAGAAAGCGACGATTCCTAACATCAGTTTCGTTTGCGGAAGCATTGAACGGTAGTCGTCAACGATGCTGTTGATTTGGGCTGCGCTCTCGACGAGTACTTCTTTCGCTTCTTCGACTTTTCCTTCGCGATACAGGAGCAGCGTGCGCAGATAAATCGTCTCCAGCGTGTCCGATTCGAGTTCGCGCGCCTTCGTGAGGTCTGCCGTTGCCGCTTCGACGTTGCCCACGTCGAGCCACAATGCCGCGCGCGCCGCAAGCGCATCTCCAGATGTCGGCCGGAGTTTCAGTGCTTGCTCGAACGCCGAAAAAGCTTGTTCGTACTCACCGACGTCTCGATGCAGCAGTGCTTTGAACTGCCACAACTCGAACGCGTCGGGATTCGATCCCAAGGCCTGCGTGATGAACTTTTCCGCTTTCGCCCGATTGCGCTGACCGAGTGCCAGACGCGCCCGCTCGATAACGGGGCGGACATCGAGTGGATTCAGCGACGTCGCTGTGATAAACGACTTCTCGGCGAGCTTCGGGTTTTTTAGAAGCAGGTAGGCTCTGCCCTGGAGATAATGCAGCGCGCCGTCGACCTCCGGATCGTGCCCGCTGGTCGTTATCGCGGTGATCACCTGCTCCGGTTTCAGGATTTCAAGGTAAGCGGTGGCGAGTGGCACGAAAATCAGGTTCTCGTCGCCGCCACGGCTCAGCGCAAACTGGAATTCCTCGATCGCAGCTCTCGGTTGATCGTCGCGTAGTAAGGCCTCACCGAGCAAAATTCTGGCGGGCAGGTTGTCCGGATCCGTCTGCAAGGCATTGCGCAATTCGATGATCGCTTCGGATACACCATCCGTGCGGAAGTATTGCAGCGCGTTCTCATAAAACGACTGGGACCGCTCCCGGTCAACAGCGGCAACAGCACTGCTGATCCCGAGACTGGAGCCAAGCAGCGCCATCAACAAGCAAAAAATCGGATGCCTTGAATTCATTTGGCCTCGTAAGCGGTTTCAGCAAATGGATATAATATCAATGCAGCGATGCCGGGAAAGTATAGCCATTCGGCTTTTTGTCGATCGCAATATAAATAATGCAAACCTGATCGTTATCGGCACGCAGGTCCGGAATTTGAGCGACATCGCGATTAAAGTGCCTGATGCAGATGTCAGAGATGGAATTTCGAGCACGGCGATCTCGTTGACGGGACGTGTGTAAAAAACACTGACAGTCGAATTTTCACAACTCCCTGATTAATCGAAACTTTAATTCGAACCATCGAGAAATCTCCGGTGCAGTCACGATAGAAAGCCGAATTTTGTCAATGAACTTTACATTCCCTGCCACGAAACCGGAGCTTGCACAGAAGAATAAAGAGCAACCCCTTGTTTTTTAACAAAAATAATTGCTGTGGCATGAGAATTGCCTTATCTGGAACAAACCACCAGTACAATTTATGGACGATTATTGTCAGGAACAGAATAATGAAGATTAAACATGAGCTTATCGTTACCTCGCTGCTGATACTGGCCGCATCCGGCCCCGTCCAGGCTGCCGGTGTCACTTTGTGGGAGCAGAATTTTGACAACCATACGGGATTCCCGGACGCGCTGAAAAGCACACATGCCGAAAATTGGGGCGTTCACTGGGAAGATTCGAATACGGAGGTCCAAGCCGGCCTCGTGAACAAGGTCGTCGGCCACATCGGGAACGGATTGTCTGGTATCTACGATGGAACCGATAAATATGCGAACAACGAGAAGTCCATCTACACGGTCCAGTTCGATCTGTCCGAAGTCAATGACGACAACATGTTCAAGCTGAGCTTCAAGTACGATGCCGAGATCTACGAAAACAATTCCTGGAATCACGGCGACGGATTCAGCGTAGCGGCCTATACAGGTACGCTGCAGAATACGTTCGATGGCTCAAGTATCACAGACCTGCAGCTACTCACCCCGGCATCGGGCATGAATTACGTGGCCGTCAACAACTCGGCCGGGAGCAGCCTGAATAGCCTGAATGGCTCTGATCAGGGTTTTCAAGATTTTGGACAATCCGGTACCGCGATGTTCGACCTCGCCGGCCTCGGGCTTGCGGGGCAATCGCAGGTGAATATTCGCTTCGCGTTTGCCTCCGGTGCTTCGTCCGTCAACGAAGGCATCAATATCGATAAAATCAGGATCACGGGTACGTGCGCCACATCCGCGGCCGGCGACGGCAGCTTCAGCGGTTGTAATCCGCCGGACGACCCGCCGTCGGGCGGTCAGATTCCGGAACCGGGTACGCTGGCCCTCAGCATTCTCGGTCTCGCCGCCATCTACCGACGCCGGCACGCCGCCATCGCTGCGTAGATTCTGGCGGGATCGAACCCGCCCCACTCGAAAGTTGACCTTCATCCCCGCCAATCGGCGGGGATTTCTTTTGCGCTGGCGAAACACCGCACAGCTTCACGCGCAGGCTCAGTGAACCCGCCCTCCTTATACCGTGGTCTTCCGATCTACAAACCGGATTTAATGCGGGTGCTTACCCTAGCGCACGGGTCACTTGGCCTTACGGACCGTGCTAAGTAAATCGGACATCGGCGCCGCTATAATAGACGCGCAGACCGGAAGCACTGCCAGCGTGCTGACGGCGAATCTCGATTCACACGACAGCGGCCGACATTAACTACATCATGCCTTTGATCCTGACGGTTTTCGGCACCCGGCCCGAAATCATCAAGCTCGCCCCGGTCGCCGAATCCTGCCGGGCGATCGGGCTCGACGTGGAAAATCTTTTCACGGGACAACAGCGCGAACTCGGCGACCAGCTGCTGCGGTGTCTCGATGTTGCGATACACCATCACGCAGCGATCATGAACGCAGGCCAATCCGTCAACGCACTGTTGGCGAAGGCGATTGCGGCCGTCGACGCGGTACTGGAGCACGCGACGCCGAGTGCCGTCATCGTTCAGGGAGACACGACGTCTGCGCTTGCCGGCGCGCTTGCCGCGCGATTTCGTCAACTTCCGCTCGTGCACGTCGAAGCGGGATTGCGAACCGGGGATTTTGCCGAACCGTTTCCGGAAGAGCTGAACCGTGCGCTGATCTCACGGATCGCGTCGCTTCATTGCGCCCCGACCCGGCTGAATGTCGAAAATCTCATCGCCGAAGGCGTCGATCCCACGAATATTGTTGAAACGGGTAATCCGATCGTCGATGCCGTCGCCCGAATCTCGGCTAAGCTCCTACCGAAGGCCGCCACGAGTCGACTGCTGGAAACTTTCGCGGACAAGCATCTGATCGTCGCCACGATGCACAGGCGCGAAAATTTCGGGCCCCGCCTCGATGGCTATCTGCGCGCTCTCGGCAGGTTTGTCGAGGCGAACCGACACATCGCACTCATCTTTTCCATACACCCAAACCCGAACGTAGGCGACGCGCTCGCGCGCTGTCTCGTTGCCGGCGAGCGGGTGGCACTCGTGCCACCGCTCGACTACCCCGACTTTCTGTGTGTGCTGCGCCGTGCCCGAATTATCGTTTCTGATTCCGGTGGTATCCAGGAAGAAGCGGCTAGCGTGGGTACGCAGGTACTCGTCGTGCGTTCGAAGACCGAGCGCCCTGAGGCACTCGACAGCGGAGTTGCCCGCCTCGTCGCCGATCCGGACGCACTCGAAGAAGCACTCGCACGCGAACTCGCCCCGGCTTCCGGTAAAACGGCGACGCCGGAGCGAAATCCGTTCGGCGAAATCGGCAGCGCGGACCGCATCGCGAAGGCGATCGCGGTACATCTGTCCGGTTGCGAAAAATGAGCGGCATCCGTCGCGGAACCTCGCGAAATCATATCGTCACCGTCAATGTCGAAGATTACTTTCAGGTCGGTGCGTTTCGAAAGCTGATCCCGTTCGAGCACTGGGAGCGTTTCGAAACCCGAATCCATCGTAATACCGAAGCGACCCTCGAACTGCTCGCCGATACCGGTAACCAGGCGACGTTTTTTGCAAGCGGCTGGATCGGCGAAAATTACGGCACCATATTGCGGCATATTGCCGAGCAAGGACACGAAGTTGCCTGTAGCGGTTATTACCAGCAATCGGTCCGGGACATCCCGCCGCTCGCGTTTCGGCAGGATCTGAAACGATCGCGCGAAGCAATCGAAGATGCAACGGGACATGCCGTGCACGGTTTTCGTATCGGCCGTGACCGGATCGGCCCCGAAGACCTTTGGGTGCTGGACACCCTTTCCGACGAAGGTTTCCATTACGACGCAAGCCTGTGCCCGATTGGACGCCAGTTCGCGCAAGATGACGAACGATTCCGGCTGCACAAACATCGCACGCCGAGCGGTGATATCTGGGAAGTGCCCGCCTCGTCGCTACGAAAATTCGGTTGGGCCGTGCCATTTTCCGGCGGCAATTACATTCGTCAGCTGCCGGCCTGGGCTGTCCGCGAGGCCGTCGCGCGCTGGGTCGAACGCCGCGAAGCGCCACTCGTCATGTACTTCCACGTCTGGGAGCTCGACAGCACACAACCGACGATCAGTGCGGCAAGCCGGCTGCAAAAAATCCGTCATTACCGCAACATCGGCAAAATGCCGGAGCGCGTGCGGTATTTTTTGCAGAAATACCCTTTTACGTCGATCAGGAACTACCTCGACATTACGCGAGTCCCGATCCCCGCGCCGGCGCGAGTGCGATTTCCCGAGCCGGCACAAACGCCGTCGAACTGCCATGGCGATCCGCCACGTATCGCGCTGACGATCGTCATCCCCTGTTACAACGAAGAAGCGTCGCTCGATTATTTGGCGCGGACGCTGGCGAGTTTCGCGGAAAACAGTCACGCGAAACTTCAGGTCAGTTTCGTGCTCGTCGACGACGGCAGCACAGACGGGACCTGGGCGAAACTCGAAGCCTTGTTCGGCAAGTCCGAAACTGTCAAGCTCGTACGACACGTGGAGAACCAGGGGATAGCCGCGGCTATTCTCACCGGCGCGGAATTCGCGACGACGGATTTCGTCGCGGTGATCGACGCCGATTGCACGTTCGATCCGATGCAGTTGAACGCGATGATTGAGCTGATGGAAGACGGTGTCGCCGCCGTAAGTGCGTCGCCGTTCCATTCCAAAGGCTCCGTAGCGAACGTCCCAAGGTGGCGAATGCTGTTATCCCGCGGTGCGGCGTTTTTATACCGTTGCGTACTGCGGCATCAGTTCACGAGCTACACCAGTTGCTTTCGGATCTACCGGCGCGAGGTACTGGATGGTATGTCTGTTTATTTCGACGGGTTTTGCGGCGTGGCGGAAATCCTGGCGCGCCTCGACCAGAGAGGATACGCGTTGCGCGAATGTCCGGCCGAACTGCAAGTTCGGGTGCTCGGGCATTCAAAAATCAACCTCGCATCCACCATCGTCGACCACCTTCACCTCATCTCGCGCCTCGCCTGCGCGCGCTGGCTCAAATTACCGTTACCGCAACGAAACAAGCGATAGGTTGATGTCCCTGGCTGCTCCGGATGGTAATCGCTGGGCCGTAATCGGCGGCGGAATGCTTGGGTTGACGATTGCGCTCCGCCTCGCTCAGCAAGGCCGCAGCGTGGTCGTGTTCGATGCAGCACCGGAAGTTGGCGGATTGACATCGACGACCCACAACGGCGAGTTGTCCTGGGACCGTTTCTACCACGTGATCGCGTCAGGAGATCGGGAACTCCTCGCCCTGCTCGAGGAACTCGAGCTTTCCGCATTCATCCGCTGGGACAGGACAAGAACAAACTTTTTCGACGGCGAAAAACTGTATCCGCTTAACGACGTCTTTGACTACATCTCACTGCCAGCGCTTGGTCCGGTCGATAAAGCGCGGCTCGCACTGAATATCGTCTACGCCGCCACCCTCGCAAACGGCGCCAGGCTTGAAAGCATCTCGGCCAGACAGTGGCTGTGCAACTGGTCCGGAGTGCGAACCTATCAAAACCTGTGGCAGCCGCTGTTACGAACGAAACTCGGCAGCAACGAAGGGAAGGCATCCGCCGCTTATATCTGGTCGGTGATTCGGCGCTTCTACAGTGCGCGCCGGGGCGCCACGCGAACGGAGGAGTACGGCTATCTCGAAGGCGGGTACGCGCGGGTCATGCGAGCGATCAGATCGGCAGCGGATGTCCTTGGTGTGGAATTCAGAACCGGAACGGCAGTCGATCGCATTTCTACCGACGGCAGTGGGCTGCGTGTCGCCGTAAAAGACCTCGATTACGCTTTCGACAACGCGGTGTTCACTGGCCCGTCAAGCCATGTTCCGCAGGTATGCCCGGAACTGAGCGAACGTGATCGCGAGAAACACAGAAACATTCTCTATCAGGGCGTGATCTGTACATCGCTGCTGATGAAAAAGCCGCTCGGCGGTGCCTACATGACCTACATAACCGACGAATCGATTCCGTTTACAACGGTGATCGAAATGTCATCTCTGACCGGCAGCGAATTATTTGACGGGCTATATTTATGTTATCTGCCGCGATATGTCCCGTCCGATGATCCGATGCTCGATCTGCCATCACAAAACATCGAGGAACTTTTTCTGCGCGGACTCCGGCGGATGTTCCCGGAGATCGAGCCTGATGACATTGTCACGATCGATACCGCAAAATCGCGTCACGTCGTTGCCATCCCGACGTTGAATTACAGTGCGGGACTTCCGCCCATCGAAACCGGGATCCCGGGTTTCTATGTGTGCAATTCGGCGCAAATCATCAATGCGGCCCTCGCTGTCAATGAATCGGTCGATCTCGCAAATCGATTCGCAAGCATGATACTCCCGGAACACCGGTGAACGCGCGGGCGCGCGCAGGTTCGATTTCAATCGATCTGGATAATTCGTGGGCGTACGCCCGGACCCACGGCGATCACCAGTGGGCGCAGTATCCGGATTTTCTCGCGGTTGCGATCCCCCGCGCTCTGACTTTCCTCACGGAAATGGAGCTAACGGCCACGTTTTTCATTGTGGGACGGGACGCCGAGCATCCCACGCTGAAACCGCATTTTTATGCGCTCGGGGCTGCCGGTCACGAAATTGCAAATCACTCTTACGACCACCGGATCGATATTCACGAGTTACCGATCCTCGAACTGCGCGAAGATTTCGACAGGGCCGAGCAGGCTATCCGGGAGGCGACGGGTATCTCGCCGATAGGGTTCCGCGGCCCGTCGTTCCGAAACTCGGACTCGATTCGGCACGAACTCGTGCGTCGCGGGTACCGTTACGACAGCTCCGACTTCCCGACTTCAGCGGGGCCGCTCGCGCGCGCTTACCACCGCATGACGGCCACTGAAGACGCGAGCCAACAAGCGAGTCAACGCGATTTGTTCGGGCGTTTCACGGATGGATTCGGACCACTGAAACCTTACGAATGGCGATCGGGCCGCGATGTGTTGTTTGAAATCCCGGTGACGACGTTTCCGATCATTCGGTTGCCGATACACATGACGTACGTGAATTTCATCGCCGATCGGTCCGCCCGGCTCGCCGCATGGTATTTTGCCGGCGCCGTCAAAGCTTGCGCCGTGCTCGGCGTACCGTTTACGTTCCTGCTCCATGCTACGGATTTCATCGGCGGCGACGACGCATCTTGCCCGACGTTTCTCCCAGGCATGAAGCGCACTTATGAGAAAAAGCGCCAAACGCTGACGACCGTGACACTTGCATTGAAGCAAGCGTTCGAAATCGGCGCTCTTCGGGATTTTGCCCGAGCGGCACTGGCTCATCGAGATGACGAATCGCTCGATTGACCAGACTGCCCGCTGATCGTCGCCGTTCGTTTGTTCCAGGAACCCGGCTTTGCGCCGAACCAGGTGCCATAGTTGTCGTCAAATAATTCGGTGTAGTGACTCAGGACGAATTGCGGAACCCCCGCCTGGCGTTCATTGATCTCGGCCGCGTTCTTGTAATCGATAAAAATGTATGCCGGGCGCGACGATTCCAACTGGCCGGGTAATTCCCGAAATTGCACATCGAGAAAATACTCCCAAGGCCATCCGACAATGGGGGCGGCCGGTTCACGGCCGGAAAGATAGTAGTACAGCGGATCGCCGAATACGTAAATCTTACCGGGCCTTGCTTCGCTGTCGTTCAGAAACCGGGTACCTGCGCGAATTTTCGCGTATTTCGGATTGACTGTTTCCTGGAACAACTTGATGCCCTTATGCTCGCGCAGAAACACATGAACGTAGTTGAACGCTTTTTGACTGGCTGGTAACAGCAAGGCGCCGACACAGGGAACCGTCAGAATCCCCACCAGAGCAACTGGCCCGAGACCAAGCGACATCGCGGTCCTCGATAAAAATCGTGCCGTAATATCGAGTCCTTTTACGCCGAGAATCCCCGCGGGTGCGAACAATAGATAGAAATGATACGACCACCACGAGAACGTCTGGATATAGATGAGCACAGCACCAATCACGAACCATGCAAGCATCATCAAGGTTATCGGGTTGCGGCGATCAACGCGCCACCAGTGGACCAGGGCGATCGCGATATAGACCAGCCAGGCCGTGTAGTAGGCCGCGAAGTATGTCGCGGAGGCGATCAGGCGGTAATACGGAGCCGGTGGCGCCGTTTCGAGCGCAATGGGAGGATAAACAAACGCGGTCCAGTAAAGCTCATATAGCGCGCCGTCGGTATAAAATTTAAGCGAAACTGCCGCCAGCACGATGGCAACACCCCCGCTCACCGCTCCCCACATCCAAACGACCTGCTTGGAACGCAAGGCGAATCCGTCAGCAGCCAATGTGTAGGTCGCGACCAGCCAGAAACCAACGAAGATCGGTGCGTAGGCAAGTTTGAAGCACACGGCCACACCAGCGCACAACCCGGATAAGAAGCCTCGTACGACATTCCCTTTTACCGATGCGCCGACTGACGCCGCGAGCAGGGCTGAAAGAAAAACAGGTAGCCCGACCAGGATCTCGATTTGGGTCAGCTGGAATGGCTCCGCGGATACCTGATATACGCCGACGACGGCCAGTGCGCTGATCGCGGATAACCAGCTGTGCAGGTAATAACGGCGCAGTCCGAACATCAGCACGAACGCAAAACCCGTCATCCATATTAATTCCAGCAGATGGATTCCGAATTCAGTGAAACCGAACAAGCGGCCGGCGGCCCAATAGAACCAGAAAAGGCCAGGCATCTTGTTGTCCCAGAAATCAACATACAGAGTGCCGCCGGCATTTAGCGCCTTGCCGGCAAGAATCGCGACGGCCTGGTCCGCTACGAACGGCATGTAAAGGTTTAATGCACCGCAGAGGATCACAGCGACCGCGGCACCGACAAACCATAGTGTTACCGTAAGGGGCGAATCATGGGATGCAGGTCCGAGCATGCCAGCGTGTCCTGCCGCTTCAGTTTGAGTCGACCGCAATGGCGTGAGCGAGGAGGACGGTATCCGGCCTGGCCGGTACCGTTTAAGTTATGTTACCAGCTGATTAAACCGAGAACGAGGATCCGCAACCGCAGGTAGTCTGGGCGTTCGGATTTCGAATGACGAACTGTGCGCCCTCGAGCCCTTCGCTGTAGTCGATCTCGGCGCCCATCAGGTACTGGATACTCATCGGGTCGACGAGGAGTTTCACGCCCTGGTTTTCCACGACCGTGTCGCCTTCGCCGGCATTCTCGTCGAACGTAAATCCGTACTGGAAGCCGGAACAGCCGCCACCGGAAATGAAGACGCGCAGGTTGAGTCCGTCGTCGCCTTCTTCTTCAATCAACGCCTTCACTTTCTGAGCGGCGGAATCCGTGAACACCAGCGGGGCTTCAATCTCGTTTTCAATCGCGTTCATATGTTTATCTCTGGTTGGTTACCGGTCGCTGTTCGGGGGCATTTATTCAGCGGGTTCCGGCGAGCCGTGGCTCAGCGCCAGCGGCGAATTGTCCTCTTCGGCGAGGCGCACGAGCTTACCGTTCACCTCCGCACCCATGGCCATCTCGATCAGGCGGTAAAACACGTTACCTTCGACCCGGGCGTTCGCGGCAAGTTCAACGTGCTCGCGTGCGTAGACGTCGCCCTTGACGACCCCGTTCAGGATGATAAACGGGACCTTGACCTCACCTTCGATCGTACCACGGTCGCTCAGGGTCAGCATTGCGTGATCGTCGTCGTCCGCGAGCACATTGCCCTTAACCGTTCCGTCCACGTGCAGACCACCGCTAAAGCGAAAATCGCCAACGATCTGGGAATTCTGGCCGATCAGCGAATCCACGGAGGTCGGCTTGCGTTTCTTGTTTTTGCGTAACATTTCTATCGTCCGCTCAATTGATTATCTTTGCCCAGTTGTACGTTTTGTTGAACGAGCTCTTTTTCCGGCCTTCCTCGTACACCGCGATGCGTACTTCCTCTGGCGCAAAATCATCCGGGAGTTGGAGCACCCCCTCTATCCGGCGGAAGTGCTTGAAGTTGAAAGCGAGGTCACCGCTGCTTGGCTCCGAAACATCTGCCAGGGCGAGTCGTTTCTCACCGCTGCTCGCACGCCCCCGGATTTCGACATCGACGTGACCGCTCGCGACCTTATCATCTTTGTTCACATGGGTTAAGACGAGGCGATACATATACCGGCCCGTGCCGCCGTAGTCACGCAGTTTGAACCCCCGCACGAGCGGCCCCTTGTCGGCCTCGGTCGACGCGATGACGTCGCGGTAGAACGCGAGTTCGAGCTTGAGGTCGGCAATTTCCGTTTGCAGCGTGGAAACCGTTTTCTGGTAATCATCACGGGCGTGGCGGTCGATTTCCACCGACCGTACGAGGCGCGCGTTTTTCTCCACGAGCACCTTGTTCTTGCGCCTGAGCCCAACGAGTTCATCCATGAGCCCCTGTTTGCCGGAAGCGGCCCCCATCGAACGACCGATCGACTGCCAGTGGCCGTAGTGGAACGCGAAGCTGACAGCGCCGACCAATACGGTAACCAGCAGCAAGCCAATCAACAGGCGCTGTCGCGGGCGGTGCGGCTTGATAACGAGCTTCATGCGGGGAATCGCGACGCCGGCATCGGCGCTTTCGTGGTGGAAAAATGGCACATAGGAGTCGGTCCGGCTGCGGCAGTCGCCGCAGTGTTTGCCTGGCGCACCCCGCCGGCGCGCTCAACTGCGCCGGAACCTATCAGAAAAACATTATTTGTCAATAGCTTACATTTGTTCAATTCCGGTTCCCCAAGGGAATGTTTGGACCGTTTCGCGGTCTTAACAGGCAGGCCGGGCAAGCTTTTTTACCGCCAATCAGCGACACTTACCACACACGCAGAGGATACGCCATGGAAGTAACAGCAGGACTCGCACTCGCCGCGGGTGCCGCCTGGGCCAGCGGGATTAATGTCTATGCGGTAATACTCGTACTCGGCCTGCTCGGCACGACCGGGTATATGACCTTGCCGGCGGATCTCGAAATACTCATGAACCCTTTCGTGATCGCGGCCGCCGGATTGATGTATTGCGTCGAGTTTTTCGCCGACAAGACACCCGGGGTCGACACCGCCTGGGACGCGATTCACACGTTCATTCGCATTCCCGCCGGCGCGGTACTCGCTGCTGCCGCGCTCGGTGAAATGGATCCAGCCATCCAGATCGCGGCATTCATCGTCGGCGGCGGACTGGCCGCGTCAAGCCATGCCGCGAAAGCCGGCACGCGAGTCATGCTCAACACCTCACCCGAGCCGGTCTCGAACTGGACGGCTTCGGTCGCCGAAGACGCACTCGTCGTGGGCGGATTGTGGGCGGCGCTGTACCACCCCGCGCTATTCCTCGTTCTGCTCGTCACGGTCATCGCCGTCACGGTGTGGTGCCTGCCGAAAATTTGGCTCGCGGTGAGGCAATTGTTCGCGTCGCTCAGGGCCTTCTTTTCCGGCGCGCCGACACCCGAGCCCACCCTGAGGCCGGGCAGCCTGAAGGCGCTCGGGCGCGACGCGGGGGCCGAACAGTCAGGCAGTTGAGCACGAATTCTTCGTTCGATTTCCGGGATTTCTGCGCGTGTACCTCTGGGTAAAGGCATTCCACATTATCTTTATGGTGACCTGGTTCGCCGGCCTGTTTTACCTGCCCCGCCTGTTCGTCTACCACGCCGCGGCGGACGATATGGCCGGAATCGACCGCTTCAAGATTATGGAGCGGAAATTGTTCTGGGCGATCATGACCCCGGGCGGGGTACTGACAGCAATTTTCGGGTTGTGGCTGGCGGCGCTACGCGGCATTGACTGGGTTGTCGCAAGCCATTGGTTTCACGTAAAAATAATGCTCATCGTCCTGCTGGTCGCCTATCACGTGTACCTCGGCTGCCTCGTCAGTCGATTTGCCCATGACGCGAACCGGCGAACCCATGTGTACTATCGGTGGATCAATGAGTTACCGGTAATCGCGTTGATCGGCATCGTGTTGTTGGCAGTCCTGAAACCGGGTTTGTGAGCCGGGACGGGCCTAGACCTCGAGCATTTCGAAATCTTCTTTCCGTGCCGAGCAGTCGGGGCACGACCAGTTTGGCGGCACATCCGCCCATTTCGTGCCCGGGGCGATACCGTCCTCCGGCAAGCCGAGCGCCTCATCGTAAATAAAGCCGCAAATAACACACATGTAACGCTTCATGACTGGAACTCACTAAACTCCGGTTCCCGCTTGTCTCAACCACACGACCGTCCGCGTGCCGGTCGACCGGCGCATTGACAGCGGAAATCAATTACCCGGCTGCGGTTTGCGATCCGCCGTCCGAGCGTCGAAAATAGCCTGCGCGTTGAGCTGGCAATCGAAACATCCGACCCTGGCTGCTCACCGCGCGGCCGCGCCTGAGCCCGGAGCGTATCGGACATCGACGTTCGTCTCAAAGTCCGGGCCTTCGCACCGCGCGGCAACATTCTAACGGAACACGATCGGCAGGCTGGCAACCGACGTTTACCCTGATAACCGTCACCAGCCGGAGTAAGAACATATGCCCAGTCGTTCCGCCGAGCTCTTCGAAGCAGCGAAATCCGTCATACCCGGCGGGGTCAATTCGCCGGTTCGTTCGTTTAAATCCATAGGCGGAAATCCGATTTATTTCGCGGATGCAAACGGCGCTGTCGTTCGCGACGTCGACGGTAATGAGTATGTGGACTACGTCGGTAGCTGGGGGCCGATGATCGCGGGCCACAAACACCCTGCGGTAATCGCCGCTGTTACTGCACAGATCCAGCACGGCCTCGGCTACGGTGCACCGACTGAAATCGAGACGCTGCTCGCGAGCCGGGTCTGCGAACTCGTGCCCGGAATCGAACGTGTGCGCATGGTGAACTCGGGTACGGAAGCCGCCATGAGTGCGATCAGACTCGCGCGCGGGATTACCGGCCGCAGCAAGATCGTGAAATTCGAAGGCTGCTACCACGGCCACGCAGATTCGCTGCTCGTGAAGGCAGGCTCGGGCGCACTCACGCTCGGCATACCGACCTCGCCGGGCGTTCCGGCCGCGCTGGCCGAACTCACGATCACACTCGATTTCAACAACAGCACGCAGGTACGCGAGGTGATGTCGGAAATCGGGAACGATGTCGCGGCGATTATTGTCGAACCCGTTGCCGGCAACATGAACTGCATCCCGCCGTTGCCCGGGTTCCTTGAAACGCTGCGCGAGGTTTGCACCGGGTTCGGGGCGCTGCTGATACTCGACGAAGTGATGACCGGGTTTCGCGTTCACCGCCACAGCGCGCAGGGCCTGTACGGGATTGCGCCGGATATCACCGTGCTCGGCAAGATCATTGGCGGCGGACTGCCGGTCGGCGCGTTCGGCGGATCAGCCGACATCATGTCGCACATCGCCCCGGCCGGAGATATCTATCAGGCAGGAACGTTGTCCGGCAACCCGGTTGCAATGGCAAGCGGCCTCGCCACACTCGAGTTGACCGCGCCTGACGATTTTTACACCCGGCTCGCGCACGCAACCACGACGCTCGTCGAAGGATTCCAGGAGATCGCTCGCGCGAACAATATTCCGCTGGCAACGAATCACGTCCCCGGTATGTTCGGCTTGTTTTTCACCGAAGCCGAAACCATCAGCAATTTTTCCCAGGCGACCGCCTGCGACATCGAGCGCTTCAAGCGGTTTTTCCATGGCATGCTGCAGGCGGGTGTCTATCTCGCGCCTTCGCCCTACGAAGCCGGGTTTGTCTCATCGAGTCACGATGATGCGATGATAGAACGGACACTCGCGGCAGCCGCCAGGGTCATGGCGGAGCTCTAGCAATGTCCGGAGTTCGCTGAACAGGGGCATACGAACGTGAATCGACGCTACGTAAAGAACGCGCTCAGCGCACCGAACCCGGTCATTACGCTGTTCTTTGCCTTGCTCGTGATGCTCTCGCCTGCGGCTGCGGACCAGTCAGACCTGCGCCTGGACGGACTTTTCAGCCGCCTGCACGACGCCCGGAACCCGGCCGTCGCGAAACGCACGGAACGTGAGATCTGGGCCATCTGGCACGAGACGCCCGACGACAAGTCGTTCGAAATTATGCGCGCGGCGCGGCGTTCACTCGACAGCGGCGATTTCGCGACCGCGATTCAGCGGCTTGATGAACTCGTCACCTACGCCCCGGATTTCGCTGAAGCGTGGAATCAGCGCGCGATCGTGTTGTATCTCGCCGAGGATTACGCCGGTGCATTGCGCGACATCGAACGGACCCTCGCGCTCGAACCACGCCACTTCGGTGCGCTGTCGGGACGCGGGCAGGTTTATCTGCAGCTGGACGAACTCGAAATGGCGCTCGAGTCGTTTGAACTCGCACTCGAGCGCAACCCGTGGATGGACAACGTGCGTACCCAGATGGAGATGATCCGGGCGCGCCTGAACGCGCGCCCCCGGCCGATCTGACCGCGGTCAGACGTCGGTGAATAAACCGACCCGGAGATTCTTGCCGACGTAAATCTCTTCGCCGTCAACTTCCATTCTGGCATCCGCGATACCCATGACGAGTGATCGGTTGATCACTCGCCTGATGTCGACGGTGTATCTGATCAGCTTCTTGTCCGGCGTGACCTGCCCGGTAAACTGAATTTCGCTGCCGCCGAGCGCACGGCCGTGGCCGAGGCCGCCTTTCCAGGCAAGAAAAAATCCGACGAGCTGCCACATCGCGTCGAGCCCGAGGCACCCGGGCATCACCGGGTCGCCCTCGAAGTGGCACTGGAAAAACCACTGCGACGGATCGATGTCGAGTTCGGCAATCATGAGCCCGCGATCGTAAGCCCCACCGGTTTCCTGGATGTTCATGATGCGATCGAACATGAGCATGGGAGGCAAGGGCAGCTGGGCGTTACCGGGCCCGAACAGGTTGCCCTTGCCGCAGTCGATCAGCTCTTCGTAGGTATAGGCATTTTGCTGCCGCCCATTGCTGAGTATCGGTGCGTTTGCGTTCAATGGTTCTACGGCTGCCATACGATCGGATCCCTGTTTCGGCGGAATTATAACAATTGCGCCGGGCAAAAGATTGCCACATCGCGTTCAGTAACCCGGAAATTTCATGACCACTCGCGTTCCGGCAGGTGACGAATGAATCTCCAGTGCGCCGCCGTAGACATCCTCGACGAGTTCCTTGACCACGGCGAGACCAATACCGTGACCGGCGGTCGACTGATCGAGCCGCGACCCACGCAGCAGGGCTTTCGCGATGTCGGCCTCGGGCATGCCCGTACCGTCGTCGCGCACTTCGATCAGGAGCAGGCGCTGTTGAGCGTCTTTTGGCGAGAATGAAACCTGCACGGACACTTTCGAACGCGCCCACTTACATGCGTTATCGGCGATATTACCGAGCATTTCCATGAAGTCACCGCGATCCCCCTGAAACTTTGCAGCTGCCGGAATCGTGGAAGAAAACTCCAGGTGCCGGTCGGCGTGGACTTTTTTCAGGGAGTTCTCAATCTGGGTTGCGACCGGGGCGATTTCGAACACGCCGCCGATTGCCGATCGTCCGGCCGCCGCGGCGCGTTGCAACTGGTAGGCAATCGTTGCATCGAGCTGGTCGAGAGAATCCCGCACGGCGTTCGGACCGGGTTCCGCGATACGGTCGGCAAGCGTCGTCCGGACTACCGCGAGCGGCGTCTTGAGGCTGTGCGCGAGGTCACCGAGTGCATTCCGGTAGCGTTTCACGCTCGATTCATTCGTCCGGATCAAGGCATTGAGGTTTTCGGCGAGCGGGCGCAGTTCCTGCGGATATTCGCCCGATATTGCGCTACGTTCACCGCGTTCGATCAAGTTCACTTCCTGGGCGACATCGCGCAAGGGTTTGAGCCCCCAGCGAAATATTCCCGTTTGCAGCAGTAACAAAACAACGCCGATGGCGGAGAAGCCGAGCAGAAGGCTTCTGCGAAAGCGGTTGACCTGGGCCATGAACGCCTGCTCGTTCTCGGCCACCTGCACGGTGTAGGGACTGGATTGTGAGCCCTCGCCTTCCCACAACACCGTGTAACTCAGCACCAACAGTGATTCTCCGGTCGAGGAGCTTGTCCGCTTGAACGAGAATTCGCCGACCGGTGGTGTCGGCGGACCGGGAAACGTAATACCCAGCATTGAACGGCTGTTCCAGACACGCGTGCCCGCCCCATCGAGCAGCTGGGCATAATGACCGGATTCCGGGGTCGCCAGCGCCGCGCCCGACAATGCCGCTTCGGGCATTCCGCGCGCGGGCTCGTTCAGATCAATCGTGCCGAGAACAAGATAAATGCGGCTGCCGAGACGCTCGCGAACGGACGTCAATGCGCTGTCCTTGAACGCCTGATCGAGCGCCAGTCCTGCCGCGCTGAGAAACGCGGCCAGCACGATGCCTGCCGCAACGAGTACGCGTGTGTTCAGTGAGCGCATTCGGATCGGCCTCATCGCGCCGCGCCGGGGCGCCGCCGCATACGGCGCGGCTCGACCTCAGGCGGCATGCGCGCGCCCGCTGGGCCATTCAGGCATTCGATTCGGCGGATTGCGCGGCGGACCGTTCGAGTCGAAAGCGGTAGCCCTGCCCACGCACGGTGTCGATAGGCTTCAAACCGCGATCGGGGTCGAGCTTTTTGCGCAAACGCCCGATGATCACCTCGAGCACGTTGCTGTCGCGGTCCGTTTCATCCTCGTAGAGATGCTCGGAAAGTTCCGTTTTCGAAACGACGCGTCCGGTATGCAGCATCAGGTGTTCGAGAACCTTGTATTCAAACGCCGTCAGTTCAACCGCTTCGTTGTGAACGTCCGCGGTCTTCGCCGCGGTATCGAGAACAACAGGCCCGCACCGCAGTTTCGACTCCGCCCACCCGGCCGAACGACGCACGAGGGCGCGCAGGCGCGCGATCAGCTCTTCCGTGTGGAACGGCTTCACGAGGTAATCGTCGGCGCCGATTTCGAGTCCGGACACCTTGTCTTCCCAACGGCTGCGTGCAGTCAGGATCAGAACCGGGAAGCTCAGGTCTGCCTTGCGCCATTGCTCGATCACTTCCGTTCCCGACATGTCGGGCAGGCCCAGATCGACGATGGCAACATCGATCGGGTATTCCGCGCCGAGGTAGGCTCCTTCACTGCCGCTACCCGTCGCGTCGACCGCGAAGCCCTCTCTGTGCAGATGTTGCACGAGTTGCTCGCGTAATTGTGGTTCGTCCTCGATTACGAGTACACGCATCGTCGCCTCCGCCGCTCAGGGGCCGCCTACCGTCATGACCCGAATGCGACCGTCAGGCAGCAGCACTTTGACGATGTAGACGGGCACACCGTCCTGGGTCTGCGTTCGTACATCGAGAACCCGACCGCCGGTTGCTTCGCGCACCTTCGCGGCGGCTTCGTCCTGTGAAATTCCGCTCGCTTGCGCCAGCAGGAATGCGCCGGGCCGTGGATCGCCGTACGCAGCCGGGATCGATACCACGAGGAAAGCGACAAAAATCAGGCCGGGGGCGCGGTTCATGCGTGAATCATAACGCGTCGTTTACGGCAATCGCACGCGCCGCGGGAGGAAATTTCCGACCTCAGCATGATGTGTCTGGTCCGTATCACCCTTGTCCGCCTTCAATTATCCGCCAGCTTGTGCCAATAGCGCGAAGCATAGGCACAGATAGCTGAATCCTGCCTGAATCCTCGACTCAGCGACGGGACGAAACTTATCTCAGCGGCTGAATTTCCGGCGCGATAATCCGCCGGTCGTGGGCAAGCGATGAAATCATGCCGCGGGCGTCGGCAACTTTCGCCGGGTCGATCTCAGCGACGACGAAACCGCGCTCACTGCCGCCGTCGGCGATGACTTCGCCCCAGGGATCGACAATCAGCGAGTGACCGTAGGTTCGCCGCCCCCAAGGCCGACGACCGCACTGATCGGGAGCAAACACGTAGCAGCCGGTTTCGATGGCACGTGCGCGAACGAGTACGTGCCAGTGAGCCTCACCGGTAGTGGCGGTGAATGCCGCGGGGATCGAGATAAAGTCGGCGCCCGCGTGCGCGAGCAAGCGGTAGAGTTGCGGGAATCTCAAATCGTAACAGACCGTCATTCCGAGCCGGCCCCACGGGAGGTCGGCAAGCTTTGCCGCCGTGCCCGGAGCGACGGTGCGCGACTCGAGGTAGGCCTCGCCGCGTTTCAACGCAACATCGAACAGATGGATCTTGTTGTAGGTCTGGACAACGTTACCGGCGGGATCGAGCAGGTAACTGCGATTGTTTACTTTTTCCGCACCGATCCTGATCGCGAGCGAACCGATCAGCATCCAGATATTCAGCGACCGACACAGCTCGATAAAATGCGGTAGCGCGGGGTGCGTCGCCTCATCGAAGCCACGTTCGATATAGCCGCTGTCCATTGCCTCGAGACACGTACAGTATTCGGGCAGACAGACAAACTCTGCCCCTGCTTCTACCGCCTCGTTAACGAGCGCGGTGAGGTCGGCGAGATTGTGCCCGACATCATCGATCGCGGAATTCTGTACACACGCAACGGTAAAACAGCTGGTCATCGATCTGCCCTGGGGCCCACGCGGAAACGATCCGACGGGTCCGCCATGTGATTTACAGTTTCGCCGGCGCGATCAGGATACCGTCGCGATCGGCATAAAGGTAATCTCCCGGTGCGATCGTCGTTTCGGCAAACTGCACGACGATGTCGCGGTCGCCGGCACCTTTTTTAACACTCTTTCGCGGGTTCGTTGCAATGGCTTTCACACCTATCGCGATGTTGCTGATCGGTCCGGAGTCCCGGATGCAACCGTAGACGACAATCCCGGCCCAGCCGTTCTCCGATCCAAGCGCCGCCAGCAAGTCACCGACCAGTGCGCAGCGCGTCGAACCGCCACCGTCGATCACGAGTACTTTGCCGTTGCCCGGCTCTTCGAGCGCCGTCCTCACGAGCGAATTGTCCTCGTGTACTTTCACGGTCGTGACGCTGCCTTCGAAATCCGTCACCCCGCCGTAATCATTGAAGATTGGCGCCAGCACCCGCAAACGCTCGCCGTGCTCGTCATACAAATCTGCCGTTGCCTTGCCCATAGTCCGTTGCTCTCCAGTACTGACGGATAAAATTCCGGTGTCGAATGCCGGGCTGCGTTCAGCCGGACTTGTTCTTTCGCGGTCGCTTCCAGCCGGAAATCGTTTTCTGCTTCACCCGGCTGATCACGAGTTCATCGGCCCCGACGTCGTCCGTGACGGTCGTTCCCGCGCCGACAGTCGCACCCCGACCAATCGTAACCGGCGCGACGAGTTGCGTATCCGAACCAATGAAAGCGTCGTCCTCGATAACAGTCTTGTGCTTGAACGCGCCGTCGTAATTACACGTAATCGTGCCGGCGCCGACGTTGACGTTCATACCAATTTCACTGTCGCCGACGTAACTCAGGTGATTGACCTTGCTCCCGTCGTCGATATGCGATTTTTTCACTTCGACGAAATTTCCGACGTGAACGGACCGACCGAGTACCGTTTCCGGGCGTACGCGCGCAAACGGACCAATTCGCGAACCATCACCGATGGTGGCTGACTCGATGACACAGTTCGGCAGAAATTCGACATCGTTGCCGACCACGGCGTTCTCGATCACGCAATTCGGACCAACGCGCACGCGATCGCCGAGCGTAACGTCGCCGATGAACACGGCGTTGATATCGATCTCGACATCGCGGCCACACTTAAGCGATCCGCGCACATCGAAACGCTCCGGATCGCGCAGCATGACCCCGCGCTCCATGAACCGGTCCGCACACTCGCGCTGGTAGCAACGCTCGAGCGCGGCGAGCTGCAGGCGATTATTTACCCCGGTCACCTCGGTTTCGCTGGCGGCGAGGACGCTGACGATTCTGACCCCATCGGCGACGGCCGCCGCAACGCAATCGGTCAGGTAATACTCACCCTGGGCATTCGAATTATCGAGCGCCGGAATCCACCGGTGCAGATCGGCGCTGTTGATTGCCATGATGCCGGTATTGATTTCGCGGATAGCGAGCTCTTCGGCGTTCGCGTCCTTGTGCTCGACGATGCGGCAGACATTACCCGCGCCGTCGCGCACGATGCGACCGTACCCCGCGGGATCATCGAGGTTTACCGTCAGCAGGCCGAAGCTGCCGTCTGCCGCCTCTTTGACGAGTCGTTCGAGCGTTTCCGCGCGCAACAGCGGAACATCACCGTAAAGGATCAGGGTCATGCCGTCGGCCGGAATCGCTTCCAGCGCCTGCCCGACGGCGTGACCGGTACCGAGTTGATCGCGCTGCTCGATCCAGATAACGGACGAATCGGCAAACGCGGCCTGCAGTTGCTCCCCCCCGTGTCCGTACACAACGATAGGGTCATGGTTTGATAATACGCGCGCGGTGTCGATGACATGACCAACGAGCGGCTTGCCGCCGATTTCGTGCAGCACTTTCGGTCGGTCGGAGTGCATGCGTTTACCCTGACCCGCAGCCAGAATGCAGACAGTAAGATTCATCATTCGCGATCCCGGTTAATCAGCGGGCTATGATAGGGCGAGGGCGGCATGCCCACAAACAGCCGGCTGGCAATCTGCGTGCGTACAGCTAAGTTCAACGTTAATGGTTGTTCCGGATGCGCGCCGCCCGGACGGGCGGCAGCACTGGTTTGGACAAAAGCCGACGCGGGATCGGACGGAATCGTTTTAGCCACTGGCAAGCGGCGGACGCTTGCCGGAATCAGATCGTGTGCGGCTCAGCCGCGGCCGCCGCCGGCGCGGCGTCGAAGCCGCTGGATTGTCTGCAGCTGCGCCGCCACTTCCGCGAGTTCTGAACGCGCAAGCGCGTAATCGATAGAGCCTTCGCGATTGGCAAGTGCGGCTTCGGCCGCTTCCTTTGCTTTCAGCACGGCCGCTTCGTCGAGATCCTCGGCACGCTCCGCCGTGTCGGACAGAATCGTCACGACCTTCGGCTGTACCTCGAGCATGCCACCCGAAACGTAAAACGCCTTGTCCGTTCCGTCCTCGAACTTGACCCGGACTTCGCCCGGCCCGAGCTGGGTCAGCAGCGGCGTGTGTCCAGGTGCAATACCCACTTCACCGAGCACGGCCGGCGCGAAAACCATTTCCGCGGTCCCGGAAAATATTTCGCGTTCGGCACTAACGATATCGACATGGATCGGCATGCTATCGACCTCTTTGCCTAGAGTTTCTTGGCTTGTTCGACGGCTTCGTCGATCGTTCCAACCATGTAGAACGCCTGTTCCGGCAGATGATCGTATTCACCGGCGACAATCGCCTTGAACCCGGCAATCGTATCTTTCAGCGAAACGTATTTGCCCGGGCTGCCCGTAAATACTTCGGCGACGAAGAACGGCTGCGACAGGAAACGCTGAATTTTACGGGCTCGCGAGACACTGAGTTTGTCTTCTTCCGACAGCTCGTCCATGCCAAGAATCGCGATGATGTCACGCAGTTCCTTGTAGCGCTGCAGCGTGTTCTGCACGGCGCGGGCCGTGTCGTAGTGATCCTGCCCGACGACGAGCGGATCGAGCTGCCGGCTCGTCGAATCGAGCGGGTCGACCGCCGGGTAAATACCCAGCTCGGCAATCTGGCGCGACAACACGACCGTTGCGTCGAGGTGAGCAAACGTCGTTGCGGGACTCGGGTCGGTCAAGTCGTCAGCCGGCACGTAAACGGCCTGGATCGACGTAATGGAGCCTGTTTTCGTCGACGTAATGCGTTCCTGCAGGCGGCCCATTTCCTCGGCCAGCGTCGGCTGGTAGCCCACCGCTGACGGCATACGGCCGAGCAACGCGGAAACTTCCACCCCGGCCAGTGTGTAACGGTAGATGTTGTCGATGAACAGCAATACGTCACGGCCTTCGTCGCGGAACTTCTCCGCGATCGTCAGGCCGGTCAGAGCAACACGCAGGCGGTTGCCCGGCGGTTCGTTCATCTGACCGTAGACCATGGCGACTTTCGAATTCTGCGGCTCTTCGATGTTGACGACGCCCGCTTCCTGCATCTCGTGGTAGAAGTCGTTACCTTCGCGCGTACGCTCACCAACCCCGGCGAACACCGACAGGCCCGAGTGCTCGCGCGCGATGTTATTGATGAGTTCCATCATGTTCACGGTCTTGCCGACACCGGCGCCGCCGAACAGGCCGATTTTGCCGCCCTTGGCGAATGGACAGATCAGGTCGATAACCTTGATCCCGGTTTCGAGCAGTTCCTGGGTTGGCGAGAGTTCGACGAATTTCGGCGCTTCGCGATGGATGACCATGCGTTCTTTTTCGCCGATCGGACCGCGCTCATCGATTGGGTCGCCGAGCACGTTCATGATGCGTCCGAGCGTTTCCAGGCCAACCGGCACCTTGATGCCGTCGCCCGTGTTCTTCACGCTCATGCCACGACGCAGGCCGTCGGTGGTTCCGAGAGCGATCGTGCGTACGACACCGTCGCCGATCTGCTGTTGCACTTCGAGGACAATTTCGCTGTCGTCGATTTCGAGTGCATCGTAGATTTTGGGCACAGCGTCAGTAGGAAATTTGACGTCTACCACGGCGCCGATGACTTGTACCACGTCTCCTGAACTCATCATTCAGATCCTCAATATGTTTTGCGTCTTGCCAAAAATTAAACTGCTGCAGCGCCGCTGACGATTTCCGACAGTTCCTGCGTAATCGCAGCCTGTCGTGCCTTGTTGTAAATGAGCTGCAGCTCTTCGATCAGTTTGCCGGCGTTGTCCGAGGCAGCCTTCATCGCAACCATTCGGGCAGCCTGTTCGCACGCGATGTTTTCAACCACACCCTGATAGACGAGAGATTCGATATAGCGTGTCAGCAACTGTTCCATAACATCCTGACTGCCGGACTCATAGATGTAATCCCAGTGATGCGCCATATCGTCCGCTTCAGCCGGAACGAGCGGTACGAGTTGCTCGACATCGGCGGATTGCGTCATCGAGTTCACGAACTGGTTGTAAACCAGGTAGATTCGGTCGACCCGGCCTTCGTTATAGGCATCCAGCATGATGCGTACGGTGCCAATCAGATCCTCTAGCGTCGGGGTATCACCGATTGCGTTAGCCTGGCCGACGATGTTGCCGCCGACACGATTGAAAAACGCGATGCCCTTGTTGCCGATCACGCAGAGGTCGAGCTCTTTGCCGTCCTGCTCCCATTCCTTGAAATGCTTCAGCGCGGTACGGAACAGATTGCCGTTCAGGCCGCCGCACAGCCCGCGGTCCGTCGTTACCAGAATTACGCCGATACGTTTGACGTCGCGGTCAATCAAAAACGGATGTTTGTACTCGGTATTCGCGTGCGCGACGTGAGCAACAACGTTACGCATCTTGTCCGCGTAAGGGCGAGCAGAACGCATACGCTCCTGGGCCTTGCGCATCTTGCTCGCAGCGACCATCTCCATGGCCTTCGTGATCTTCTGCGTGTTCTTGACGCTTCCAATCTTCGTCCGGATTTCTTTCGCCGCAGCCATTACGAATACCCTCTAGCGCGCCTTACCAGGTGTTGTTCGCTTTGAACGATTCCACCGCCGATTTCAGGCTGGCGGCAATGTCGTCGTTGAAATCGCCGGACTCGTTGATCTGATCCATCAGCGACCCGTGCGAGGAACGCATGTAGCTGTGCAGCGCGGCTTCAAAATCGCCGACTTTTTCGAGTTCGACGTCGTCCATGAAGTTGTTCTCCACCGCGAACAGACTCACGGCCATTTCGGCGACCGACAACGGTGCGTACTGCTTCTGCTTCATCAACTCCATAACGCGCTGCCCGCGTTCGAGCTGCCGGCGCGTCGCTTCGTCGAGGTCGGATGCGAACTGGGCAAACGCGGCGAGTTCGCGGTACTGCGCGAGTGCGAGCCGGATACCACCGCCGAGCTTTTTGATGATCTTCGTCTGTGCCGCACCACCGACGCGTGACACCGACAAGCCGGCGTTGATCGCAGGGCGGAAGCCGGCATTGAACAGATCGGATTCAAGGTAAATCTGCCCGTCGGTGATCGAGATAACGTTCGTCGGGACGAACGCGGACACGTCACCGGCCTGCGTTTCAATGATCGGCAGCGCGGTCAATGAACCGGTTTTGCCTTTCACTTCGCCGTTCGTGATCTTTTCGACGTGCTCGGCATTGACGCGCGCGGCGCGCTCGAGCAGACGCGAATGCAGGTAGAAGACGTCACCCGGGTAGGCTTCACGGCCCGGCGGACGACGTAACAACAGCGACACCTGGCGGTAGGCCCAGGCCTGTTTCGTCAGATCGTCATAAACGATCAGCGCGTCTTCGCCGCGGTCGCGAAAATATTCGCCCATCGCACAACCGGAGTACGGTGCGATGTACTGCATGGCGGCTGATTCGGATGCGCTCGCCGCGACGATGATCGTGTGATCCATCGCTCCGTGTTCCTCGAGCTTCTTCACGACGGTGTTGATCGACGAAGCTTTCTGACCGATCGCGACGTAAATGCACTTAACGCCGGTGCCTTTCTGGTTGATGATCGCGTCGATGGCCACCGCGGTCTTGCCGGTCTGGCGATCACCGATGATCAGTTCGCGCTGGCCGCGCCCCACCGGCACCATCGCGTCGATCGATTTCAGGCCGGTCTGTACCGGCTGATCAACGGATTGCCGCTGGATGACCCCGGGCGCGATCTTTTCGATCGGCTCCGACTGACTGGATTCTATGTCGCCCTTGCCGTCGATCGGCATGCCGAGCGAGTCGACGACACGGCCGAGCAGGCCTTCGCCTACCGGTACTTCGAGAATACGGCCGGTACATTTGCACGTATCCCCTTCGGAAATATGTTCGTACTGACCCAGGATAACCGCACCGACGGAATCCTGTTCGAGGTTCAGGGCGAGACCGAAAACGCCGCCGGGAAACTCGATCATCTCACCCTGCATGGCGTTGCTCAGACCATGGATGCGGGCGATCCCGTCCATCAGGCTGACGACCGTGCCTTCCGTACGCGCCTCGGTTTGGATGTCGAGACCGTCGATTTTCTTTTTGATCAGTTCGCTGATTTCGGTTGCGCTGATACTCATGGCTGTCCTCTACGACAAAGTGTCAATGGTTTGATTCGTGTTTAGAAAGCGCGCTTAGCCCAGGCGTTGCTCGAGTGCGGACAAGCGACCCCTCAGCGAAATATCGATGACGGAATCCCTCACCCGAATGACTGCGCCGCCGATCAAATCGGCGTTCACCGTGGTCGTGATTTCGCAGTCCTTGCCCAGCCGTTCACGCATAGCTTTCACCAGACGCTCGCGTTCCGCGTCGCTCATTTCGAAAGCGCTTTCGACGCGGACGTCGACAACCCCCTCGGAGGCTGCTTTCTGACGCTCGAACAGCTCTGCGATTTCGGGCGCGAGCTCGAGCCGCTCGGCATCGAGCAGCGCGGACACGAAATTCGCGCGTTTCTCGTTCAACAGCGATCCGAGGATCTCACCGAGGATTTCCTGCAACTGCTCGTTCGTCACGCGCGGGTGGGCGATCAAGGGTTCCAGATCCGGGTGAACGACGGCTTGTGCCAGACCGTTCAGCATCGCCGACCAGTCAGGGACGTCGCCATGCTCGGCGGCGAACCCGTATGCGGCGTGGGCGTACGGACGGGCGATCGTGAGTTTTTCCTGCATCGTGCCTAGATTTCCGCGGTTAGCTTGTCGAGTACGTCGCGGTGCGCGTTCGCATCGACTTCACGCATGAGCACCTGTTCGGCACCTGCTAGCGCCAGGGCGGCAACTTCTCTGCGCAGTGACTCGCGCGCTTCGTTGCGTTCCTGGTCGATCTGCCCGCGTGCCGCGGCGAGTATCCGCTCGCCTTCCTCACTCGCAGCCTGCTTCGCGAGGTCGACGATCTCGTCGGCTCGCTTCTGCGACTGGTTGACGAATTCCTGGGCTTTGTCGCGCCCTTCCTGAAGGATTTCCTCAACCCGCTGTCCGGCATTTTCGAGGTCGCGCTGACCTTTCTCGGCTGCGGCGAGGCCATCAGCGATCCGGGTTTCACGTTCTTCGAGCGCCTTGAGAATCGGCGGCCACACGTATTTCACGCAGAACCATACGAAGATCGCGAACGATATCGCCTGCCCGATTAATGTCAGATTGATATTCATGGCAGTGGCCCGTTAGTTACGGTGGCTTTATCCGATTTGTCCGAGGAACGGGTTCGCGAACATCATCAGGGCTGCGAATGCGATAGCGATAATCGGCACAGCGTCGGTCAGACCAAGCATCAGAAACATGCGCGCCTGGAGCATCGGAACGAGTTCCGGCTGACGCGCAGCGCCCTCAAGAAACTTGCTCCCCAGAATGCCGATGCCAACGCCGGCACCAAGGGCGCCGAGCCCGACCATCAAACCGGCGGCGATGGCTGAAAAGGCAACTACAGACTCCATAACTTCTCTCCTGTTGTTTAATTCGTCAATGCGAGTCGTGGACTTCATGTGACTGACTGAGATAGACAATCGTCAACATCATGAAAATATAAGCTTGCAGCGTGATCACGAGGATGTGGAATATCGCCCAGGGAACGGAAAACGCCCACTGGAGATAAAATGGCACCAGCGCCGCAATAAGAACAAATACGAGTTCGCCGGCGAACATATTGCCGAACAGTCGCAGCGACAGCGACAGCGGCTTGGCGACGAGAGATACGGTTTCGAGGACGAGGTTGACCGGCAACAGCGCTTTGCCGAACGGATGGAACGCGAGTTCACCGAGAAAACCACCGACACCTTTCACCTTGATGCCGTAGTAAATCATGAGACCGAAAATGGACAGCGACATGCCGAACGTCGCGTTGACGTCAGTCGTCGGCACCATCTTCATATAGTGGATACCCATCATGTTCGCGATTTGCGGCACGACGTCGACGGGCACGAGATCCATCAGGTTCATCAGGAAAATCCAGACGAATATCGTGAGTGCGAGCGGGGCGATCAGGGCATTGTTGCCCTGGAACGCGTCGCGGACGCTGGAACTGACCATTTCGAAAATCATTTCGACGAACGTCTGCAGTCGACCGGGGCTCTGCACCGAGGCGTTGACTGCGGCCTTGCGGAACAGCCAGCAGAACACGATGCCAGTCAGCAGCGACCAGAACATCGTGTCGACGTGAATCGCCCAGAAGCCCATTTCCGCCGCTTCTTTCGCCGAATGGGCGAATCCAAGCGTGCCGTCGTGACGCTGTCCGAACGTTAAATTCTGTATGTGGTGGCTGATGTACTCAGCCGGTGATCCTGCTGCCATGATGTCTTCGTTTCGCTCGAATCGCGTCGATACTAAATGTTGCCGCCCGCATCAGTTGCGCGGCGATTCGCTTAAATCCGCTCTCAAAGCGGCGATCCAGTTCGCCACCACCGTAGCAAAATACCCGCCGCCGACGCTGAGCAAGTCCACGTCGAGCAGGCGCATTGCAATGATGAACAGCGCAACCGTAAAAACTACCTTGATGCCTTCCCCGAGGTAGATACTGCGCAGCGCTTTCTCTGCGCTCGTCGTCGCCTGACGACGAAACATTCGCAGGGCCAGGTAGTAGCTCGGCAATATACCGATACCCGCACCGACCAAGGCCGAATACCCTGAATGGCTGCCGACGAAAACCGTCAGCACCACGGCCAGACACAATCCGGCAGCAACCTGACCGGCCACTGCCGAAAGCGCTATTCGTCTTGAATAATTATGTAACGCCCCGGGGCCATTCGCTCCGGATGGTCTGTCGCCGTCCACGCCAAGTCTGTGTAAGCGCAAAACCCGTGAATTGTATCCGCTTTTGCCGCAGTGCGGCAAGCCTATTTGATGTGCTCGAGTATACCGTCGAGTTCATCGAGTGAATTATACGAGATCGATACGGTCCCCTTGCCGCCGCGCCCGTGACGGATCGTCACGCTGGCACCGAGGCGACCGCTGAGCGATTCCTCGAGTTGACGCACATCGGGATCCACCGGCGCCGGCGCCGGTGCAGTCGATTTTTCCGGCGAGCGCAGTTCCTTGACCAGGCGCTCCGCCTGGCGCACGGACATGCCCGCGGCAACGATTTTCCGTGCCGCCTGCGCCTGCATCGCGGTGGGTAATCCCGCCAGCGCGCGGCCGTGACCCATTTCCAGTTCGCCCGTCTCCAGCAGCTTTTTTGCTTCCGGATGCAGATCGAGCAAGCGCAGCAAATTCGTCACCGAGGCGCGCGAACGGCCAACGGCTTCAGCAACATCCTCGTGCGTCAACGAAAATTCGTGTACGAGCCGGTGCAGGCCTTCCGCTTCTTCAAGCGGATTCAGGTTTTCCCGCTGAATATTTTCAATCAGCGCGACGCTCGCCGTTACTTCGTCCGAAGCGTCGCGGACGATCGCGGGAATTTCGTGCAGCCCCGCGAGCTGGGCGGCGCGCCAGCGCCGCTCACCGGCGATAATTTCAAACCGGTTCGGGCCGTCGATCGCGCGGATCACGATCGGCTGGATTACGCCCTGAGCCTTAATCGAATCCGCGAGGTCCTGCAAAGTCTCCGACTTCATGTCGACGCGCGGCTGGTAGCGACCACGCTGGATCAAATCCACCGGAATCGACTTCAGCTCGTCGCCGTTACGTCCGACGGCAGCCGCCTGCTCGGCGCCCATGCCGAGCAAGGCATCGAGGCCGCGGCCCAGTGCTCGCTTCTTCGTTGCCATCGGGCTCCCCCTGCCTAACCCGCGGCCATGCCGGTTTCGTCGCGGCGAAGCATTTCGCCGGCGAGCGCGAGATAGGCGACGGCGCCGGTCGAGGTTTTGTCGTACATCAGCGCGGGCAGACCGTGGCTCGGCGCTTCGGCAAGGCGTACGTTACGGGGAATCACGGTCTTGTAGACCTTGTCGCCGAAATGTTGCAGTAACTGCTGCGAAACCTGATTTGCGAGGTTGTTGCGCGGGTCGTACATCGTTCTCAGGAATCCCTCGATATGGAGATTAGGGTTGAGGATTTTGCGAATTTTGTCCAGCGTGTCGAGCAGGGCCGAAAGGCCTTCGAGCGCATAGTATTCGCATTGCGTGGGAATGATCACGGAGTCGGCCGCGACCAGCGCGTTGATCGTCAGCATGTTCAGTGACGGCGGACAATCAATGATCACGTAGGCGTAATTACCGCGCACCGTATCCACCGCCTGGCGCAGACGCAATTCCCGGCCGAGTTCGTCGATCAGGCCGACTTCCGCCGCGGTCAGGTCCCCGTTGGAAGGCAGCAGGTCGTAGCCAATATTGCCCGCGGGAACTATCGACTCGGCGATCGAGGCCTCGTTCATGAGCACGTCGTAGCTGGAACGCTCGATATCGCGCTTGTTGACGCCACTGCCCATCGTCGCGTTGCCCTGCGGGTCGAGATCGATCAACAAAACGGTGCGTTTCGTCGCCGCGAGCGACGCCGCAAGGTTGACGCTCGTGGTCGTTTTGCCGACCCCGCCCTTCTGATTCGCTATGGCAATGACTTTGGTCATATCGTCGTTGTTGAAGGACCCGGGATCTCAAAAATGCGGCTGTTTCCGCAGCCGTGCAATTATGGCACAACACGACCGCCTGCCGTCATGCAGCAAACCGGCCGCATCCGGCGGCCGCTGCTGCGACGCCACGCTCACCCGTCGAGCGAGATCGTCACGAGATGGCGGTGATCCCATCCCGGTACGTGCAGTCGGCGCACCTCGATGGACTCGCGCGGGACCGCCACCGCGGCGATCTCCTTGTCCTCAATCGCGCCTTTCATTGCGTACAGGCGCAACCCCGGGCGGTGCAGTGAGCGCGTATCGGTGAAAAATTTCGCCAGCGAACTGTAGCCGCGGCACGTCACGGCATCGACTTCGCGGGGTGCTTCCCAGTGTTCGATGCGCGCGGCGAAAACCGTCACGTTGGCCAGCCCGAGTTCGATGACTGCCTGGCGCAAAAATCGGCATTTCCGCTGCCGGCTTTCGACCAGCGCAACCGCATATTCCGGGCGTGCGATCGCGATGACGAGCCCGGGCAGCCCGGCGCCGGAGCCGATATCGGCGATCCGCGGGCCTTCGATCCAGGGGATCGCGGCGAGGCAATCGCCGAGATGCGCACGCACGATGGCGTCGATCGAGCCGGAGCCGACGAGGTTCACCACCCGGTTCCACTTTTCGATGAGTCGCCCGTATGCGCTCAATTGGGTGAGTTGAGCCGGTGCCAGCGCGAGGCCCGCGGCCTCGGCGGCTCCGGCCAGCTGCAGTTCTATCGCCGGCACATCGCCGCCGCCGCGCTCAGGCCGACCGGGCAAGCAGCAACTCGCGTTTTTTCAACGTTACGAGCAGCAGGGAGATCGCCGCCGGCGTCACCCCGGCAATCCGTGCGGCCTGCCCGAGCGTCGCCGGCCGGTGGTCCGCGAGCTTCTGGCGGATCTCGTTCGACAGTCCGTGGACGTCGGCATAGTCGAGGTCGGCCGGGATCGGGGCATTCTCGTACCGCTCGTGCTTTTCGATTTCGTCCCGCTGACGTTCGAGATAACCGCTGTAGCGCGCGGCGATTTCAATTTGTTCGATGACCTCCGGGTCACCCACGCCCGGCCCTGCGCCCGGCAGCTGCATCAGCGCCGCGTAATCCACCTCGGGACGCCGCAGCAGATCCGCGAGGCTCTGCTCCTTGCGCAGGGGCTTGCCGAGGACCCGTGTGGCGATCTCCTCGGGTACCCGTTGCGGGGTCATCCAGTTCGCGGCAAGCCGCTGTTGTTCGCGTTCCAGCGCTTCCCGCTTCGTCGAGAATGCCTGCCAGCGGCGATCGTCTACGAGCCCGAGCTCTCTGCCGATCGGGGTCAGGCGCAGATCCGCGTTGTCCTCGCGCAGCAACAGCCGGTATTCCGCGCGGCTCGTGAACATCCGGTAGGGTTCGCTCGTTCCGCGCGTAACGAGATCGTCGACGAGCACACCGAGGTAGGCTTCGTCGCGTCGCGGGTACCACGGCGCCTGATCCCGGATCCGCAGCGCCGCGTTGATCCCGGCGAGCAGGCCCTGGGCCGCGGCTTCCTCATAACCCGTTGTGCCGTTGATCTGTCCGGCGAAATACAGCCCGCGAACCTGCCGCGTCTCGAGCCAGGGATTCAGGTCGCGCGGATCGAAATAATCGTATTCGATCGCGTATCCGGGTCGGGTAATGTGCGCATTTTCAAACCCGCGGATCGTGCGCACAAGCTCGTACTGTACGTCGAACGGCAGACTCGTCGAAATGCCGTTGGGATAGATTTCGCGGGTCGTCAGCCCCTCGGGTTCGACGAATATCTGATGGGCGCTGCGATCGGCAAAGCGGGTCACCTTGTCTTCGATCGAGGGACAATAACGCGGTCCGACGCCCTCGATGCTGCCATTGAACATCGGCGAGCGGTCGATCGCGCCGGCGATGACGGCATGCGTCATTTCGTTCGTGTACGTGATGTGACAGTTCACCTGCTGTGGATGATCCGCCCGCGACCCGAGGAACGAAAATACCGGCGCCGGATCATCACCCGGCTGCGCCTCGAGCACGCCGAAGTCGACCGTCGCGCCGTCGATCCTCGGCGGCGTGCCGGTTTTCAGCCGGCCGATCCGGAACGGCCGTTCGCGCAGGCGCGCCGCGAGCGCATTCGCCGGCGGGTCGCCGGCACGGCCGGCGGCGTAATTCGCATCGCCCACGTGGACGAGACCGCCGAGGAACGTACCAACGGTCAGGATGACCGTTGGCGCACGGAATTCGAGTCCCATCTGCGTGACGACCCCGGCAACCGCGTCGCCTTCGATGACGAGGTCATCAACGGCCTGCTGAAACAGGGTGAGGCCCGGCGCCTGCTCGAGCGTCGCGCGCGCGAAATTGCGGTACAAGGTACGGTCGATTTGCGCGCGTGTGGCGCGCACCGCCGGCCCCTTGCTCGCGTTGAGGCGACGAAACTGGATCCCGCAATGGTCTGCCCCGCGCGCCATAAAGCCACCGAGCGCGTCGATTTCCCGCACGAGATGGCCTTTGCCGATGCCGCCGATGGCCGGGTTGCACGACATCTGGCCGAGCGCCTCGATGCTTTGCGTCAACAGCAGGGTCCGTGCGCCCATCCGCGCGCTCGCGAGCGCGGCCTCGGTGCCGGCATGGCCGCCGCCGACGACGATGACCTCGAATTTCTGTGGGTGGCGCATAGTGCAGTACCGTGATTGCTGGCGCGGCCGTCACTCGATCAGCCGCGGGCCCGGATTATACGAGCGTGGCGCCGCTTATTCGACGACTCCCTGCGACGATGGCAGCCGACGCCGCCACGGGGCGCTAGACGGACGCGCGGTGGCGCTCTTTCAGGTCGCAGTAATGCTTGTAGCTGTATTCGATGTATTCCGCTTCCGTTTCTTTCAGCGCCCGAACCTTGCGCGCCGGCGCCCCGGCGTAGAGAAAACCCGACTCGAGACGCTTGCCGGGGGTCACGAGCGACCCTGCACCGATGATGACGTCGCGTTCGACGACCACCCGGTCCATCACCGTCGACCCCATGCCGATGAGGCAGTGGTCGCCGATTTCGCAGCCGTGCAGGAGGCACTGGTGACCAATAGTGACCTGAGCGCCGATCGATAACGGCGTGCCCCCGGGGGCGAGCACGCTGTCGCTGTTCACATGCAGAACGCTACCGTCCTGGATATTCGTCTCGTTCCCGATCGTGATGCTGTTGACGTCGCCGCGGATAACGACGTACGGCAACACGAAGACGTTTTCACCAAGCTCGACATCGCCTATCACGAGGCCGAGCGGGTCAATGAAAGCCGAGTCGGCAATACGCGGTTCGACTCCGCCAAATTTACGTATGGTCATGCGATAACCCGAAGTGTTGAGTGCCGACCCATGTTACGCGAACGCACGAAAATCGGCATTGATGAACTTATTTCCACTGTCATTGTCTCGCACCCTGTTGACGAAACGACGCCCGTGTGGAACATTTGCCCGCCGCTGACGTGGGCCGATTCCCGCAGGCCGTCGCGGGACGAGAGTCTTCTGGTTCCAGTCAGCCGCTCGCGATACGAAGCGCCGGCGTTGATGCCCGGCGCACCTCAGGACTCGCGAGCTATAACAAGAATCGTGCGCTACGACGCGCAGTACACTCACGCGAGCCGACGGTTCGAACGCTCGCGCTTGAAGGCGCAAACAATGGATAAGCTGATAACAGTCAAGAACCTGCGCAAACACTTCGGTGCGCTCGTCGCGGTCGACGGCATCGATCTCGAAGTCGAACGCGGTGAAGTGCTCGGGTTTCTCGGTCCGAACGGTGCCGGCAAGTCGACGAGCATGAAGATGATCACCGGCTTTCTCGCCCCGACCGACGGCGCGATTAGCGTGTGCGGTCACGATGTGCTCACCGACCCCATCGCGGCGAAAAGCCGCATCGGTTATCTCCCGGAGGGCGCGCCCGCCTACGGCGAGATGACCCCGGCCACATTCCTGCGGTTCATCGCGGATATCCGCGGCCTGAGCGGCGCCGCGAAATCCGCGGCAATAGACCGCGCCGTCGATCTCATTAATTTGCAGGGCGTACTCCATCAACCGATAGAAACCCTGTCCAAGGGTTTCAAGCGACGGGTCGGTCTGGCCCAGGCTATCCTCCACGACCCCGAGGTGCTGATTCTCGATGAACCGACCGACGGCCTCGATCCGAACCAGAAACATGAAGTTCGCTCGCTGATCAAGCAGATGGCCGCACAGAAGGCGATCATCATCTCGACGCATATCCTCGAAGAAGTCGACGCGGTGTGCTCCCGCGCCGTGATTATTGCGCAGGGCCGGTTGCTGTTTTCCGGTTCGCCGGCGGAACTCGCGGCCCACTCGCGGTATTACAATGCAGTCACACTGACCATTCCCGCCGATCTCGAAGCAGATATCCGCAGCAATCTCGACACGCTTGCCGGGGTTGCCACCGTCGAGTCGACGGCATCACCGACGGGCACCATCCGACTGACCGCGATTCCCGACAACAACGCCTCGATCGTCGGTGCCGTGCACCAATGCGTGCGCGACCACGACTGGGCGATCGACGAACTGTTTGTCGAACCCGGTCGTCTCGACGAGGTCTTCAGATCCATCACGCTGGGTGGAGCGAGTTCAGCAGAGGAATCACGCACATGAGCCGCACGTTTACGATCATGAAACGCGAGTTCGGCGCGTACTTCGCCACCCCGGTCGCGTACGTGTTCATCGTGATTTTTCTCCTCCTGACCGGGGTCTTCACGTTTTACATCGGCGGTCTGTATGAACGTAATCAGGCCGATCTCGAACCATTTTTTCGTTTCCATCCGTGGTTGTACACGCTGCTGATCCCGGCGATCTCGATGCGCCTGTGGTCCGAGGAACGCAAGGCCGGGACGCTCGAACTGCTGATGACACTGCCGGTGTCGCTCGTCGAAGCCGTCGTGGGTAAATTTCTCGCTGCCTGGTGTTTCACCGCCATCGCGCTTGCATTGACGTTCCCGATGTGGCTCACGATCAATTACCTCGGCAACCCCGACAACACCGTGATTGCCGCGGGTTATATCGGCAGCCTGCTGCTCGCCGGGGGCTACCTCGCGATTGGTTCGTGCATTTCCGCACTGACGAAAAACCAGGTCGTCGCGTTCGTGATCAGTTTCGTCATCTGCTTTGCGTTCACGCTGGCCGGTTTTCCGATCGTGCTCGACCTGTTCAATACGTGGGCGCCTCAGGCCATCGTTAATGTCATCAGTTCGTTCAGCTTCCTGGCCCATTTCGATTCGATCCTGAAGGGCGTCATCGATATTCGGGACGTGATCTTTTTCGGGTCGCTGATTGCATTCTGGTTATACGCGAACATTCTCGCGATCGAAGCAAAGAAAGGCAGTTGAGGCGCGCATGAACACGAAATTACTCACCGGCACCGGCCTCGTCATCGCACTCGCGCTGTTTCTCGGCATCAACATCATTGCGAACCAGTCCCTCACGGGGCTGCGGCTCGATGTGACGGAAGCAAAACTGCACACGCTGTCCGAGGGCACGCAAAATATTCTGCGCGGTATCGACGAACCCATAACGTTGCGGTTTTATTTCTCCGCGAAGCAATTCGCCGCGGTACCGGAATTCGCGACATACGGCAAACGCGTCCGTGATCTGCTCGAGGAATACGAGGCCGCCGCCGACGGCAAGATCCGCCTGCTCGTGATCGACCCGGAGCCGTTTTCCGAGGCGGAAGACCAGGCCGTCGGGTTCGGTATCGAGCCCGTACCGATGAACGCGAGCGGTGAACGCGGTTTCATCGGACTTGTCGGGACGAACGCGATCGATGATGAAATCCCGATTCCGATACTGAGCCCGGAGCGGGAAAGTGCGCTCGAATACGAACTCACGAAAATGGTCTACAACCTGTCGAACCCGAAAAAACGGGTGATCGGGCTTGTGACCGGTTTGCCGGTTTCATCCGATGTTCCGGATCCGCAAACCGGACGCACGACGCGTCGCGAATGGGGCGTCATTACGCTGCTGCGCGAAATCTACGAGGTGAAGCGGCTCGATATGGAGACACGCGAAATCGACGCCGACATCGATACGCTGGTCGTGATTCATCCGAAAGAATTCCCCGCAAAGCTGCTCTACGCGATCGACCAGTTCGTGCTGAAGGGTGGCCGCGCGATCGTGTTCGTCGACCCGTTTGCCGAGGAAGACCGCCCGGACCGCGATCCGAACGCCCCGATGCAAATGCCCGAGATCAGCTCCTCGCTCGACCCGATTTTCGAGAAATGGGGCATCACGATGGCACGCGACAAGGTCGTCACCGATATCGACGCGGCGGTTCGCGTGTCGTTCCGCAGCGAACGGGGACCGCAGGAAGTCGAGTACCTGCCGTGGCTGCAGTTGCAGGGCGAACGACTCAACCGCGACGATTTTGTCACTACCGAACTGAACAGCATCAACGTTGGCTCCGCCGGTTCGCTGCAGCACGTCGAGGGCGCGACAACCACGATGACCCGATTGTTCGGCACCGGCGAACGTTCGGGTCAGATAGAGCGCGACGCCATCATTTTCGTCCGTGATCCGGCCGCGCTGCTCGAGAATTTCGAACCGAGCGGGACGTCATACACGATCGGTGCACGGATCAGCGGGATAGTCGAAACCGCCTATCCGAATGGCCGACCTCTCGACGAGACGGAATCACGCGCCCCGGACGATCCGGGTTTCGTGGCGAAATCCGCCGAACCGATCAATGTCATCGTGATCGCCGACACCGACGTCCTCTCCGATCGCTTCTGGGTGCGTTACGAGAATTTCCTCGGCATGCAAATGCCGCAGGCATTCGCGAACAATGCCGATTTCCTGATCAATGCGATCGACAATCTCGGCGGCAATGACGACCTGATCGGCCTGCGCAGCCGTGGCGAATACGCGCGACCATTCCTCGTCGTGCAGGATATCCGTCGCGAAGCCGAAGCGCAGTTCCGCGACCGCGAGCGAGCCCTGCAGGCGAAGTTGCAGGAAACCGAACAAAAAATGCAGGAACTGCAGCAGCAACGCGACGAAAGCGGCGAATACCTGCTGTCTCCCGAACAGAAGAAAGAGATCGAGCTATTCCAGAAAGAGCAGCTGAAGACGCGCAAGGAATTGCGCAGCGTACAGCACGAGCTTCAGCGCAATATTGAAACGCTCGGCACGAAACTGAAACTAATCAATATCGGTCTCATACCGTTGCTGATTTTGATCTTCGCGATCGGCTTCAGTATCGTCCGGGTGCGTCGTCACAACAGTGCATAACGAGCCATGAACACCAGGAACATCCTTATCGCACTCGCCACCGTGGTCGTCGTGTTCACGGCGTGGCAGACGAGCCGTGAGAAAGCGCCGGCCACGAGCATTCACAGTGAAAATCTCTACCCTGGCCTTGTCGATCAGATCAATGACGTCACGGGCCTCACGATTCGCTCGACACAGGCGACGACGGAACTCTCGCGCAAGCGCGACAAGTGGGTCGTGGCGAACCGTGACAATTATCCCGCCACGTTCGCGAACGTAAAAAATATCCTGCTGAATATCGCGAACACCACGGTCGTCGAGCGCAAAACCGCAAATCCCGAACGCTATGCGCAAATCGGCGTCGCCGCTCTCGACGATACGGACAGCAAGGCCACGCTCGTCGATATCACCGGCGGCCCGGACAGCACGCTCGTGTCGTTGCTGATCGGCAACGAACGCAGTGCCAGTCAGCTGAACGCGCGGCAATACTATGTGCGCAAATCCGGCGAGGCCGGCGCGCTGCTCGTTGAAGGCGAACTGAATGTCAGCGCCGAACCGCAGGACTGGGTGGATCCGGATGTCGTGAACGTCGCAACGGAGCGCGTGCGCAAAGTGACGATTACGGCCGCCGACGGCTCGGCCATCGTCGTGTCGAAAGAAAAGCCCACGGATAATTTTTTCAGCCTGGAGAACGTGCCGGCCGGTTTCACCGCGAAGTCCCGCTCGGTCATTTCGAGCCTCGGCGCCGTGTTGCTGGACGTGAAGTTCGAAAATGTCGCGGCGGCGTCCAAAATCGCGGGTGCCGAACCGGTATCAACCGCGGAAATCCGTACGTTCGACGGCCTCGTCGTGAATGCGTCACGCTACGCGCTCGGCGATGAGCACTTCGTGCGCTTCGAGTTCGCGTTCGACCCCGACAGCGTCGTGAAACCCGAGCCGGCAGCGACTGACGCGGAAACGGACGACAGCAATGAACCACCGGCAGCGGCCGAAGACAGCGAGTCCTCGGTAGCGGAAGAAGCCGAGCGACTGAATAGCCGGACGGCGAAATGGGTCTATGCGTTACCGGATTACAAGGACCGGATGCTCGAAAAGCGCTTCGACGACATGCTCAAGCCGATCGAGGAGAAGCCGGCGGCGCCGGCGGCGGATCCGCAGTAGTCGCCTAGTGCCGCGCGCCGTTGCGGCTCGCTACGGGTAGCGAATCCGTAACACGTCGCAGGGTGTGCCACGCGTGCATGCTGCCGGTGTCCTGCCACAACTGGAATGCACTTAGCGGGTCGAGACACGCGGCGTCATCTTCAACGTCGCGCAGGGTGTGCAATACGCCGATTATTTCCACGTAACATTCCGCCAGCAGGGTGAACATCGGGTCGGCCGTCAGTTCGCCGAATTCACGGTATGCCGCCGCGCCCACCCTGACGAAATAGGCCAGCGGGACATCGCGTCCGATTGCGTGTTCGGGATACAGGCCGGCGTAAATGAGGCAGTGATCACCGATCGCGCGCAGCGTATCGACGTCCTCGGGCTGTTCGGAACGACCTGCTGCCGTCGCGATGATGCTTTCATCCACTTCCGCCGGCGAGATCGAGGTCCGGAACAGGACCCCGACGAGGTACTCCTCGACGAGCGCATGCAGTTCGACCCGGGCCACGAACTGGGCTTTCGTCAGCAGCGCCCGCCAGGGCGCTGTATCGGCGAGATGATTGTCGATCATTTGCATACTCCCGCTATCGACGCGCCCCGGACGATCTTTAGGCGCTTTCCCGCGGGCAGCCGCATAGGCACGGCCACGCCTGAACGATATACTGCGCCGCTCCTCAAACCTGCTCACAACGCATGGACCATACAGAAATCGCCCCGGGCTCGCCGGCCACGTCATTCCAGGCTTTGATTTTTCACTTACAGACGTTCTGGAGCGCGAAAGGCTGTGTCGTCGTGCAACCCTACGACATGGAAATGGGTGCGGGCACGTTTCACCCGGCCACGTTCCTGCGCGCGGTCGGTCCGGAACCCTGGCGGGCCGCTTATGTCCAGCCGTCGCGGCGGCCGACGGACGGCCGCTACGGCGAGAATCCGAACCGGCTGCAGCATTACTTCCAGTTTCAGGTCCTGCTCAAACCCTCGCCCCCGGATCTCCAGGAGCTGTACCTGGAATCGCTCAACGCGCTCGGAATCGATACGCTCGTGCACGATGTGCGCTTTGTCGAAGACAACTGGGAGTCGCCGACACTCGGCGCGTGGGGAATTGGCTGGGAAGTGTGGCTCAATGGTATGGAGATCACACAGTTCACGTACTTCCAGCAGGTCGGCGGACTCGATTGCCGGCCCGTATCCGGTGAAATTACCTATGGGCTCGAACGCATCGCAATGTATCTGCAGGGCGTGGACTCCGTATACGACCTCGTCTGGTCCGACAGCAGTGAAGAGCGCGTGACCTACGGCGATATCTACCGGCAGAACGAAGTCGAGATGTCTGCGTTTAATTTCGAGCACGCCGACACCGAGATCCTGTTTCGCCGCTTCAACGACTGCGAGGTCGAAGCCGGACGCCTGATCGAGCTCGGTCTGCCCCTGCCCGCCTATGAAATGATGGTGCAGGCATCACATACGTTTAACCTGCTGGACGCGCGCCATGCGATTTCCGTTACCGAGCGTCAGCGCTACATCCTGCGCGTCCGCACGCTCGCCCGGGCCATTGCCGAAGCGTATTACGCCGCGCGCGAAGCACTCGGCTTCCCGCTCGTAACGGACGCCGCGGCAGCGGAGGCATTGTTATGAGCGCCGCGCAGACATTCCTCGTCGAGATCGGCACCGAAGAGCTGCCGCCGAAATCACTGCGCTTGTTGTCCGAAGTTCTGCGACGCGAAATCGAACGGGGCCTCGACGGCGCGAAGCTGCCCCGCGGTGCGGCGATCGCCCTCGCAACGCCGCGACGACTTGCGGTCATCGTCGAGGAACTCGCGGTCCGGCAGGCGGATCAGCTCGTCGAGCGGCGTGGCCCCGCGGTGAGTGCCGCGTTCGATGCGGACGGCAAGCCGACGAAAGCGGCGCTTGGTTTTGCGGCGTCGTGTGGTACGAGTATCGAATCGCTCGGCCGACTGGCTACCGACAAGGGTGAATGGCTCAGCTACAACGCCGAAATCCCGGGCCAGGACACGACCTCCCTGCTCCCCGATATCGTCGCGAACGCGCTTGCGGCATTGCCGGTACCCAAGCCAATGCGCTGGGGCGGCGGCGACGTGGAATTTGTCCGGCCCGTGCACTGGGTCGTCCTGATGCTCGGCGACGTTCCGATCACGGCGGAAATACTCGGGGTTACGAGCGGCACGGTAACGCGCGGACACCGCTTCCACGCGCGCGGCGACCTCCCGCTCGGCACCGCGGCGGATTATCGTGAATTGCTCGAGCGTGACGGCCATGTGATGGTCGATTTCGGCGCTCGCCGCGACCGCATTCGCGAACTCGCTACGAGCGCGGCGGCCGGACTCGGCGGTACGGCCCTCATCGATGACGACCTGCTCGATGAGGTCACGGCGCTCGTGGAATGGCCGGTAGCCGTTGCCGGCTCGTTCGACGAACATTTCCTGCAACTACCGCCCGAGGTGCTCATTGCAAGCATGCAGGATCACCAGAAATATTTTCCGGTCGTGACGGACGACGGGGCGCTCGTGAATCATTTCATCACGATCAGTAACATCGACAGCAAGGATCCGGGTGCCGTCCAACGGGGTAATGAGCGGGTCATCCGGCCACGCCTCAGCGACGCGGCGTTCTTCTGGGACGCGGATCGCAAATTCCGCCTCGAACAACGTCTCGAACGACTCGAAGGGATCGTGTTCGAGAAACGTCTCGGCAGCCTGCGTGACAAGACCATGCGTGTACAGCAACTCGCGGTTGCGCTCGCCCCCCGATTCGACGCGCCCCCGGACGACTGCGCTCGCGCGGCACAGTTGTCCCGTTGTGACCTCGTTACGGACATGGTTGGTGAATTCCCCGAATTGCAGGGTGTCATGGGCAGTTATTACGCGGCCCACGACGGCGAGCCCGATGCGGTTACGGTGGCACTGCGTGAATTCTATTACCCGCGTTTCGCCGGTGATGCGATCGGCAGCTCCGCGACCGCGCGATGCGTTGCGTTCGCCGACAAGCTCGATACGCTAGTTGGCATCTTCGCGATCGGAGGCGCCCCGACCGGCGACAAGGATCCCTATGCGCTGCGCCGCGCGGCGCTCGGTTGTATCCGCATCGCGATTGAATCCGATGCTTCGGCCGGTTTCGACGACGCGCTCACGCGCGCATGCGACGGGTACGCAAACGTCGTTGCGACCGAAGGCGTCGCCGACTCGGTACACAAGTTCATGCTCGATCGGCTGCGCGGCTACTTCGCCGAGCGCAAGGTTGCCGGGTCCGTCGTCGAAGCCGTACTCGCCGTACGGCCGGACGAGCTCGCCGATATCGCGCGACGGATCGACGCAGTCACCGCGTTCAGGGCACTGCCCGCGGCGGAATCGCTCGCGGGCGCAAACAAGCGCATTGCGAATATCCTGAAGAAAGCCGGCGGCAACGGAACCACGCTCGATTCCGCGTTACTGCGGGAACCGGCGGAAATAAACCTCGTCGATCGCATCGAGGCAATCGCCGAAGAAAGCGCGCGCCTGATCGGGCAACGCGATTACACGGCCTACCTGAGCCTGCTCGCGGAATTGCAGGAACCGGTCAACGGCTTTTTCGATGACGTCATGGTGCTGTGCAAAGACGCAAAGTTGCGCGCGAACAGGATCAGCTTGCTGCGCCGGATTCACGATTCCTTTACCCGCGTGGCTGATGTCGCGCGACTGAACGATTGAAACGGCGATAATCGGCATGCGCATGCTGATACTCGATCGCGACGGGGTCATCAACGAGGATTCCGACGCCTTCATCAAGTCTCCGGAAGAATGGATCCCGATTGCGGGCAGCCTCGAAGCCGTGGCCGCCGCGAATCAGAAGGGCTACCGGGTAGTCGTCATTTCGAACCAGTCCGGCCTCGCCCGCGGCTTGCTCGATGTCGCCACCCTGAATCGGATCCATGCAAAGATGCTGCGGGAAGTCGCACGATTCGGCGGTCGCATCGAAGCGATCTACTTCTGTCCACATGGCCCGAACGATGCCTGCAGCTGTCGCAAACCGCTGCCCGGAATGCTGACCGACCTCGCCCAACGACTCGACACGGATCTGTGCACCGCAACCCTGATCGGCGATCGTGAGACCGATCTTGCGGCCGGCGTCGCCGTCGGCGCCACCCCGGTACTCGTGCGCACCGGACACGGTGAGCAGACGCTGAGCAAACTTGATCACACGAGCGACATCGCCGTCTACGATGATCTCGCCGCCGCCGTCGCGGGCCTGGAGCGCGCGGCCTGAATGACGACGCTGCGATCCGTCATTTTCTATCTCGGCCTGTTTCCCGTCACGGTGTTTTTCTCCGTGATCGGCATATTCATCATGCCGCTGAATCGCAGGGTGCGGTATGCGATCGTGACGCGCTGGTCCGCGTTCGCGCTTTGGTGGCTGAAAATCTGTTGCGGTCTCGACGCCCGGATCGAAGGCCGTGAAAACGTCCCGGACGAACCGTGCGTGATTTTCTGCAAACACCAGTCGGCCTGGGAAACAATGGCGTTGCAATTTGTTTTTCCGCCGCAGGTCCAGGTGGTAAAGCGGGAACTGCTGTTCGTGCCGTTTTTCGGCTGGGGTCTCGCGAGTCTCAACCCGATCGCGATCGACCGCGCGGCCCCGGCAAGAGCACTGCGCCAGGTGCTGCGTACGGGTTGTGAGCGTATCGCCGACGGCTGGTGCGTACTGCTGTTTCCTGAAGGCACCCGCACGCGGCCCGGAGAACAACGGCCATACATGCCGAGTGCTGCCGCGCTTGCGCTGCGGGCGAAATGCCCGCTCGTCCCGGTTGCCCACAACGCCGGCGTGTACTGGTCGCGCAATGCAATGCACAAGTTCAGCGGCACGATAGAATTGAAAATCGGGGAACCGCTCTACCCGGACGGGCGTAGCGCGGCGGAATTGACCGCCGCGGCCGCGGCGTGGGTGGAACAGCAGTGCGCGCAGATGCCCCAGTCGACGCCGACGGACCCCGTGCGGACGTGAGCGGGCAACTCGCCGCCGGGACACGGGACGCCGCCACCTGCCGCGCCTCCAGGTCCGGCCAAGGGCACGAATTCCCCCCCAGGCACACACGATGAGAGAAAAGCATGTCGTACACACGAGGTAAGTTCCCGGCCGTGCGCCCCCGGCGCATGCGCGCCGACGCATTCACGCGGCGCCTGATGCGCGAAACTACACTGACGGTCGATGATCTGATCTGCCCGTTGTTCGTCCGGGAAGGTACCGGTGAACGCGAAGCCGTCGCCAGCATGCCGGGGGTGGAACGTCTGAGTATCGACCTGCTCGTGGACCATGCGCGCGAACTCTTCGACCTTGGCATTCCCGCCGTGGCATTGTTTCCCGTGACCCCGCCGGCCGCGAAAACGGATGACGGGCGCGAAGCGTTCAATCCGGACGGTCTCGCCCAACGCGCGATTGCGGCAATCAAGTCGAACGTCCCCGAACTCGGGGTTATCACCGATGTGGCGCTCGACCCGTTCACGACGCACGGTCATGACGGTGTCCTCGATGCAAACGGTTACGTGGATAACGATCGCTCCGTCGAGGTGCTCGTGAAGCAGGCGCTGTCGCAGGCCGCGGCCGGCGTCGACATCATCGCGCCGTCCGACATGATGGATGGCCGGATCGGCGCTATTCGCGCCGCGCTCGAAGCCGAGGGGCATCGTAATGTGCGCATCCTCGCGTATTCCGCGAAATATTCGTCGGCCTTCTACGGACCGTTCCGCGATGCGGTCGGCTCGGGAGCAAATCTCGGCAAGGGCGGCAAACAGACGTATCAGATGGATTACGCGAACAGCGATGAGGCCTTGCGCGAAGTCGCGCTCGATATCGACGAGGGCGCGGATATGGTGATGGTAAAACCCGGGATGCCGTATCTCGACGTGATTCGCCGGGTAAAAGATACGTTCTCGATGCCGACGTTCGTCTACCAGGTCAGCGGCGAATACTCGATGCTGATGGCTGCGATTGCCGCCGGCTATCTCGACGAAAGTCGGGTCGTCATGGAATCACTCGGTGGTTTCAAGCGCGCGGGTGCCGACGGCATCCTCACGTACTTCGCTCCCTACGCGGCGCGCGCGCTCGCCGACTGACATCCGCTTCCCGCCTAGACAGGTGTGCGGAAATCCGAGTCACTGTGGCTTCGGGACCGGAACCACTGTCTACACCCCATCCTAAGTCCCTTTCCCTCGATTTGAGGGGAAGGGTAGCTGGTCCATCAAGGCCGGTGTTGCATAATTTGGAGCACGTATTTAGAAGCGGTCGCAAAAATAGAGGGTGTCGCGTTGCACCCGGAAATCGGTGATGACAAGGCGCCGTGCGCAGGGAATGGTGGTTCCATTTCCAAGTACGGTAACGCCGTCAGCGCCGATTTCAGGGTGTAACCCTTCGGGCCGGGGCCATTGTTGCGCACTCCGGCGTTACTCATCGCTCATTTAGCCCGGCTAAACTACGCTCTTCGTGCCCTGGAGTGCGCAATAATCACTCCCGGCGAGACATCTTCTATTTTTGAGACCGCTTCTAGATCTCCATGTCGAGTTCCTTGATTTTGCGGGTCAGCGTGTTGCGCCCCCAGCCGAGCAGCTTCGCCGCATCCTGACGCCGACCCCGGGTCTGCGCGAGCGCGACCCGGATCATGATGCGCTCGAAACGCGGCACCGCCTCGTCGAGGATCGGCATGTCGCCCGCCATTGCGCGTCGCTCGGCCCATTTCTTCAGGTTCAGTTCCCAGTCGTCGCGACCATCACGCACGTTTTCCGCGGCGCCACTCGTCAGTTCCGCCGGCAGATCCTCGAGATCGATTTCCTGCGCCGGCGCCATGATCGTCGCCCGCCGGCAAACGTTTTCGAGTTGCCGCACGTTGCCGGGCCAGCTGTACTGCGCGAAGCATTCGAGTGCACGTGGACGCAGGCGCTTCGGCTCGATGTCGAGTTCAGCCGCGGTCACCTTGAGAAAATGCTCGGCGAGCTCCAGCACGTCCTCGATGCGGTCGCGCAACGGCGGCAACTGCAGGCGAATCACGTTGAGACGGTGATAGAGATCCTCGCGGAACGTACCGGCTTTGACGTGTGCTTCGAGATCCTGGTGGGTCGCGGCGATGACACGTACATCCACCTTGACGGAATGGTGACCACCGACGCGAAAAAACTCGCCGTCCGCCAGCACCCGCAACAAGCGCGTTTGCAGTGCTGACGGCATGTCGCCGATCTCGTCGAGGAACAGCGTCCCGGTGTGTGCTTGCTCGAAGCGCCCGAGCCGCTGTGACGTGGCCCCGGTGAACGCGCCCTTCTCGTGTCCGAACAGTTCCGACTCCAGCAGTTCGCTGGGTATTGCGGCCGTATTGATGGCAATGAACGGGTTCGCGGCGCGCGGTGAATGGCGGTGGAGGGCCTGGGCGACGAGTTCTTTGCCGGTTCCCGATTCGCCGGTCAGCAGCACCGTCATGTGAGACTTGGACAATCGCCCGATAGCGCGAAATACTTCCTGCATCGCTGGCGCGGAACCAATAATGTCGGGTTCCGGCGCATCGCTGGTCTCGGCGCTCGTCACCTGCCCGAGCTGCGGCGCGTTCGCCACCGCACGACGGACAATCGCTACCGCGTCATCCACATCGAACGGCTTCGGCAGATACTCGAATGCCCCACCCTGGAACGCGGCCACGGCGCGGTCCAGATCGGCATAAGCGGTCATGATGATTACCGGCAGATCCGGGTAACGCTCATTCACGTGCTGGAGTAATTCGAGACCATCGGTACCCGGCATGCGGATGTCGGTGACGATCGCGTCCGGAATCGTGTTGCGCAAGCGCGCGACCACCTTGTCTGCTTCGTCGAAGCTGCGCGTCTTGATCTCTGCCTGGGCGAGTGCCCGTTCCAGCACCCAGCGGATCGCGTGGTCGTCGTCCACGATCCAGACTTCTTGTTGATGATGTGTCATCGTCCTGCTCCAAGCGGTAACCATACGTTGAACTCCGTATGGCCCGGCTCACTGTTGAATCCGATTAATCCGCCTTGCCGGTTGACCATCGATTGCGCGAGCGGCAAACCGAGGCCGGTACCGTCGGCGTGGCCGGATACCATGGGGTAAAAAATACTCTCGCTGATTTCCGCGGGCACGCCGGGGCCGGTGTCTATCACATCGATGCGGGCAACGAGCCGGTGAACATTTTCACCAATGTTGAACTTGCGCTGAGCGCGCGTGCGCAGGCGGATTTCTCCGTCGCCGTCGATCGCTCGTGCGGCGTTGCGGACAAGATTCAGGAATGCCTGTACGAGCTGATTCCGGTCGCCTTCGAATTCCGGCAGGCTCGGATCATAGTCGCGCACAATTCGCACAGCGCAGCTGTGTTCGGCGGTCACGAGCTGGGCAACATGCTCGAGTACTTCGTGGATATTCACCGGCTCCTTGCGTGGCGCCTCCGGCGGACCCAGCATGCTGTCGACCAGCGCGCGCAGGCGATCGGCCTCGCCGATGATGATCTGGGTGTATTCCGCCTGGGCCTGATCCTCTAGTTTGCGTTCGAGCAGTTGCGCAGCGCCGCGGATACCACCGAGCGGATTCTTGACTTCGTGCGCGAATCCGCGCATCAAAGCCGTCGTCACCTGGTTCTGGACCAGCATGTTCTCCTCGAGCTGAATGCGTTGATGCCGTTCGACACTGACAAGTTCGACGATCACGCGGGTCTCCGCGTCCTCCCGCGATGTCCACGGCGACACGGTGCAATCGACGATTATCGTCTGCACGTTTTGCAGCACGAGGTGAAGATCGCGTTCGGTATAGGTGCGCGGATCCTCGAGCACGCGGGTGACGAGCGTTGCGAGTTCGCTACCGTCGGCAAACGCTTCGTCGAGCTTGCGCCCGACAAGCTTCGCGGCGCTCAGCGCCAACAGGGATTCGGCCGCCGCATTGACGGACTCCACGCAATACGCGTCATCGACAACCACGACGGCGGTCGCGAGCGCCTCGACGAGGCTGCCGGAATCTGCGGAGATCAGGTCGAATTGCGTAGTCATTGCGCACCATTATGGTGCATATTGAGTTCCTTGTCGTTCACGACACGTCATCTTCCTGCCTGGGGACCTGAAAATACCGGCTGTGGAGCGCCAAAACAGAGCGGTCACACGAACCGCCGGCAAAGCGTCTCTTACCTGGGGAGCATCGTCGCAAGATTCGGGCCAGATCGGATGTCCGGTCCGGACTTGTTGCAATCAGCGCGCCTGACCCGCAACCGATGGCTGGTGGACAAAGAACTGGCTGACCGGTGAGCGCTCGAGCACGGTGCCGTCGGCGGTCACAATTTCGGCCTGCAGTGTGTGCGCACCACGGTCGACGTCCGATAACGTGAACATAGTGCGGGCGCCCGGCGGAGCAACCGACTCGCCATCGAACAGTAACTGCAGGCGGTGGCCAAACTGCGTTTGCAGGCGCGGGCTGAGCTCGATTCCGACGTTGACCGTGCGCGTGTTACGCAGCGTCGTATCGTTTGCCGGACGCGCGATGGTGAGGGTTTCGTAGGGACGTGCGAGCGCTCGCGGCTGTGCCTTGCCGGGGTCGGCAGGTGGCGTTACCGCCGGTACGATCGTCGGTTCCGAAAGCTCGACAACTTCCGCGCCCGGCCTTGGCGTATCGGAAAAAATCACATTGCCGGCGTCATCGGTCCAGCGGTAGATTTCCGCAACAACCTGCGGCGCGCAGATCACGGTGAGGAACAACAGCAGGATTAAACGGCACATGCGTTCGAGCATAGACAAGCACCTGGGCGGGGACAAGTGCCGTGCGCCCGGCAGACCGGGGCGCACGGCGTCCTGTGTATTGCGTCAGACGCTGTAGTACAGATCGTATTCGACCGGATGCGTCGACATCCGCAGCATCGTCACATCTTCCATCTTCAGCTTGATGTAGGCATCGATGCAATCGTCGGAAAAAACACCACCGGCCTTGAGAAAATCCCGATCGGCGTCGAGGGACGCGAGCGCCTGATCCAGCGAATGGCAGACCGTCGGTATGCCTTTCTCTTCCTCGGGACTCAGATCATAGAGGTCTTTGTCCATCGCCGAACCCGGATCGATCTTGTTCAGGATCCCGTCGAGACCCGCCATCATCATCGCGGTGAACGCGAAATACGGATTACCCGTGGAGTCCGGGAATCGGACCTCGATTCGGCGCGCTTTCGGACTCGACACCCATGGGATCCGGATCGACGCGGACCGATTACGCGCGGAGTAGGCCAGCAAAGCGGGGGCTTCGAAACCGGGCACGAGGCGTTTGTAACTGTTCGTCGAGGCGTTCGTGAACGCGTTCAGTGCGCGCGCGTGTTTGATGATTCCGCCGATATAGTGCAGCGCGGTTTGTGACAAGCCGCCGTACCCGTCGCCGGCGAAAATATTCTCGCCGCCTTTCGAAATTGATTGATGCACATGCATGCCATTGCCGTTGTCCCCGACCAGCGGCTTCGGCATGAACGTCGCCGTTTTACCGAACGAGTGCGCCACGTTGTGCACGACGTACTTCAGGATCTGCAGCGTATCGGCGCGTTTCACGAGGGTGTCGAAACGCGTGCCGATTTCGCATTGTCCCGCGGTAGCAACTTCATGGTGGTGGACTTCCACCGGCAATCCCATGTCTTCCATGACGAGGCACATGGCGGAACGCAGGTCCTGCAGGGAGTCGACCGGCGGCACCGGAAAATAGCCGCCCTTGATCCCGGGTCGATGGCCGATGTTGCCGCCCTCGAAAACCTTTTCGGAGTTCCACGAACTTTCGTCAGAGTCGACTTCGAAGAACGCGCCGCGCATTTCGACATTCCAGCGCACGTCGTCGAATACGAAGAATTCCGGTTCGGGTCCGAAGTAGGCGGTATCGCCGATGCCAGTTGAATTCAGGTAGGCTTCGGCACGTTTTGCCAGCGACCGCGGGCAGCGTTCATAACCCAGGCCCGTCGTCGGTTCGACGACATCGCAGCGCAGGTTCAGGGTTCGTTCTTCGAAAAACGGATCGATTACGCCTGTTTCCGTTTCCGGCATCAGGATCATGTCGGACTCGTTAATGCCCTTCCAGCCGGCGATCGACGAGCCGTCGAACATCTTGCCGTCCTCGAGCAGTTCGTCGTCGCACTGATGCGACGGGAGGGTGACGTGCTGTTCCTTGCCCTTCGTATCAGTGAAGCGCAAATCGACGAAGCGTACTTCTTCGTCTTTGATTAATTTCAGTATTTTCTCAACGGACATCGTGGTTTCCTCTCCGGACGTTGCGGTCGTTGCGTAGTGATGGCAATTGCGCTCAGGCGTTCGTGCGCCACGCCACCGGCGCGCGCGCGAATCAAGGCTCTGCAGCTAAGCGGTGAACTATACCGCCAATTTAGTGCGCATTCAGGATCCCGGATCAAGAATGTTCGCATTATTCCGGTGCGCGCTCGATCAGAACGCTCTGTAATGGTGCGTTTCGGTTCAGGGAAGCCGATGTTCCCCCGCAAACAAGGCTGAAACGGACTCGCGCTCCCGGCACACATGCACGTCCGCGCCGTCGACGAGGACCTCGGCAGGACGCGGACGGGCGTTGTAGTTTGACGCCATGGCCGCCGCATAGGCGCCGCAGTCGGCAACCGCGAGCAAGCTGCCGGAATCAACGACGAGATCACGATCCCGACCCAGGAAATCCGCGGTTTCACACACGGGTCCAACCACATCGACGCGCCGGACCACGCCGTCACGCCGCTCCGGCAAAATCGGATGGACTGCCTGGTACAGGGCTGGCCGGATTAATTCCGTCATTGCCGCATCGCAAATCGCGAACGATTTTGCCGGCGTTGTTTTCACCTGCTGGATCCGGGTGAGCAGCACGCCGGCATCGCCGACGATCGAGCGCCCGGGTTCGATGATGATTCGGTAGGGCTCCGGAATCGCGTGGCAGATTGCCGCCACGTAATCCGCGATTCGTGGCGGGGGCGTCGTCCCGTAAGCGATGCCGAGTCCGCCGCCGATATCGATGTGTTCAACGTCAATGCCGTCCGCGGCGAGTTGTTCGACGAGCGCCATGACGCGGCCGGCGGCGTCCACGATCGGCGCGATCGATGTCAACTGCGAACCGATATGACAGGCGACGCCGGTTATTCGCACTCCGGGCAGCGTGGCTGCGTGACGATACAGCGCGACGGCTTCCGTCATCGGTATGCCGAACTTGTTTTCGCTCATGCCGGTCGAGATGTACGGGTGGGTGTTTGCATCGACGTCCGGATTCACGCGCAGCGCAACCGGCGCTTCGCAACCGCCGGCAACGGCAGCGGCGGAAACGAGATCGAGCTCAAACGCGGATTCAATATTGAAACAGCCGATTCCGGCGGCGAGCGCGAGGTCGATTTCCGCGCGCGATTTACCGACCCCGGCAAACGTGACTGTAGTCAGTTCACCGCCAGCGGCGCGTACGCGTTCGAGTTCGCCACCGGAGACGATATCGAATGCCGATCCGAGCCTGGCCAGGACGTCGAGTATCGCGAGGTTGCCGTTGGCTTTTACCGCGTAGCAAATTTCGTGGGCGCGCTGCCCAAACCCGGCCGCGTATTCACGATAGTTCGATTCGATTTTCGCCCGGGAGTAAACGAACAATGGCGTGCCGTACGCTTTTGCAATCGCTGCCACGGACACGCCTTCGACGAACAGCCGATCGTCTTCGTAATGAAACATGACTATCGATCGGGCGAGGACGAATACCGCGCCGACCGATCCGGAAGATAGAGATCTCCCTTCTGGCCGCACGCCGACAGCGACAGCAATATGAGCGCGAGGACGCTTAACGCGATGCCGGTTCCGAGTTTTGTGAGTAGTCTGGTCATCAGTGTATTGCTAGTGTCTCAGCACGTCGCCGTGACATCGGGTAACCCGCATGCAGGCGGTCGCGCGGGTAATCGCAGAGCGTTTTATAATACGACCTAAACCCGCCATTTCCTATCTGTCAACGAACTTCGGAGAAACGATGGACACACCCCTGCAGGTCGTGCGGCTCGAACCCGCCGCTCCCGCCGACGCGTCGGTTATCTGGCTGCATGGTCTCGGTGCGGACGGCCATGACTTCGAACCCATAGTACCGGAACTCCGGCTGCCGTCCTCGCACCGGATCCGGTTCCTGTTTCCGCATGCGCCGATACGCCCGATTTCGATCAATGCCGGCATGGAGATGCGCGGCTGGTATGACATTACCGACCAGAGCCTCGACCGCGAAGTCGACGCCGGCGGAATTCGTGAATCTGCGCGCGCCGTTCAGCGTCTGCTCGACGACGAGATCGCAGCCGGCATCGACAGCCGGCGAATCGTGCTCGCGGGCTTTTCGCAGGGCGGTGCGATCGCGCTGCACCTCGGCTTGCGCTACGCTCACGCGCTCGGCGGAATCCTGGCACTGTCCACGTATTTACCGCTGGCCGACCACCTCGCGGACGAAGCCGCGCCAGTGCAACAGGCCACACCGATTTTCATCGCACACGGCACCCGGGATCCCCTCGTTCCCGAGCAACTCGGCAACCACGCCGCGGACACCCTGCGCGCGGCGGGATACGCTGTCACGTATGAAGCCTATCCGATGGAACACGCCGTCTCGGCCGCGGAAATCGCCGACATCGCGGCGTGGCTGAAAGCGCGTTTCGGCTAGCGAGGTCCGCGGATCCGGCCAGTCCTGGCGGTCCCCGCGCGGCGACCGGCCCGCGGTTCCCGGGGACCGGCCGTCGCGCACCCCGTTCACCGGCGAGCGCAATCACCGGGGCGAGGCCGCCGTTTGCGGTTGCAATCGCCGATTGGATCGGCCCAAAATGCGACAAATACTTATCCTAGGAGCTGCAACATTCCATGAGCGACAACATAGTTTCCGTCACCGACGATTCTTTCGATTCCGACGTCCTGCAGTCCACGAAACCCGTGCTCGTCGACTACTGGGCGGAGTGGTGCGGACCGTGCAAGATGATCGCGCCAATTCTCGAGGAAGTTTCCGGCGACTACGATGAGAAGCTGACGATCGCGAAACTGGACGTCGATTCCAATCAGGGCACATCGACGAAATACGGCATTCGCGGCGTTCCGACCCTGATGTTGTTCAAGGACGGAAACGTCGTCGCGACTCACGTGGGTGCGCTGTCGAAATCACAGCTGACCGCATTCATCGACGGCAACATCTGACCCGACCCGCATGCCTTCGCGCAGCACTGCGCCGCCGCTTTTCTCCCGTTTTCCCCCGTGGATAATTGCTGGACGGCGCAGTAAACGCGTGCTATGTTCTCACCCACGCGCTGAACAATAATCTTTCCACGCGCGTACCCCGCTCCCTAAAACAACTCACTTCCGTAAACCCCTATGCGCCCCTATTGCGCGTGGCAACAGCACTGAACACCTAACGATGAACTTAACCGATCTCAAGCAAAAACCTGCTTCCGAACTCGTCGAAATCGCCGACGAAATGGGGCTCGACGGCGTTGGCCGTTCTCGCAAACAAGACGTTATCTTCGGCATCCTGAAAGCACACGCAAAGAAAGGCGAAGATATTTACGGTGACGGGGTCCTGGAAATCCTCCAGGACGGATTCGGTTTCCTCCGCTCCTCGGATTGTTCGTATCTCGCCGGTCCGGATGATATCTACGTTTCACCCAGTCAAATCCGCCGTTTCAACCTGCGCACCGGTGACACGATCTCCGGCAAGATTCGGCCGCCGAAAGACGGTGAACGCTACTTCGCGCTATTGAAGGTAGGTGAAATCAATTTCGAACCGCCGGAAAACGCGAAGAACAAGGTTTTATTCGAGAACCTGACCCCGCTGTTTGCCGACGAAAGGCTCACGCTCGAACTCGGCAACGGCAGCACGGAAGACCTGACGCCACGCGTGATAGACCTCACCGCCCCAATCGGCAAAGGCCAACGCGGCCTCGTTATTTCGCCGCCGAAAGCCGGTAAGACAATGATGCTCGAAAGCATCGTCCACTCGATGGAAGCGAACAATCCGGAGTGCTACTTCATCGTTTTGCTGATCGACGAACGGCCCGAAGAAGTGACCGAGATGCAACGCGCGGTCAAAGGCGAAGTGATCAGCAGTACGTTCGACGAACCGGCAAGCCGGCACGTACAGGTTGCCGAAATGGTCATCGAAAAAGCCAAGCGACTCGTGGAACACAAACGCGACGTTGTCATCCTGCTCGACTCCATCACCCGCCTCGCCCGTGCCTACAATACGGTCGTGCCGTCGTCCGGCAAAGTGCTCACGGGTGGTGTGGATGCGAACGCACTGCAACGCCCGAAACGATTTTTCGGGGCCGCGCGTAACGTCGAGGAAGGCGGCAGCCTTACGATCATCGCGACGGCGCTCGTCGATACGGGCTCGCGCATGGACGATGTCATCTACGAAGAATTCAAGGGCACGGGCAACATGGAAATCCACCTCGATCGCAAGATCGCGGAGAAGCGGATTTTCCCGGCAGTCAATATCAATCGCTCCGGTACGCGGCGTGAGGAACGCCTGACGAAGCCGGACGAATTACAGAAAATCTGGATTCTGCGCAAACTCCTCCACCCGATGGACGAGATCGCGGCGATGGAATTTCTGCTCGAACGCCTGAAAGCGACGAAGAACAACGCGGAATTTTTTGACTCGATGAAGCGCTGAGACGCGCGCCCCGTGCGCAAGCCGGGCCTCGGGTTATTTTCTCCTCAGGGAAAATATCGCACGATCCCGGTCACGCACGATATCACCCGACCGCAGCCGGAAATCGCCGTGCTTGCGGTCCTCAAAGTAAAACCTGAGAGTGTGCAAAATCGTTGGAAACGCGAGTTCGTCCCACGGGATTTCGTGTTCCGCGTACAGCGCGCATTCAAGACTTTCCTCGCCCGGCGAGAAATCCAGATCGCGTAATTGTCCGCGGAACATCATGTACACCTGATTCGTGTGCGGGATGTTGAATACGGTGTAGAGATCATGCACGTCTACCCGTGCGTTCGCTTCCTCGAGCGTTTCACGGATCGCGGCCTCGAGCGTCGTCTCGGCGTTTTCCATGAAGCCCGCCGGCAGCGTCCAGTAGCCGTGACGGGGTTCGATCGCGCGGCGACACAACAACACCTTGTCTTCCCAGTGCGGTATGCATCCGGCAACGATCTTCGGGTTGTCATAGAAAATTGAATTGCAATTCGGGCACACGTGCCGCGGACGGTTGTCGCCCGGGGGGACAATCCACGTGAGCTCGTCGGAGCCGCAGTGACTGCAGAAATTCACGCGCTCACCTGCCCGGCGGGCGATTCAGAGTTCATCTTCGATGTAATCCCAGACATTGTTCAGTATGACCGGTTGCGCGTCGGCGTTCGGATGCAGGCCGTCATTTTGCATCAGCGACCGGTTCAATACGACTCCATCGAGAAAAAACGGCACGAGACGTACGTCATCGAGTTCGGCGAGCCTGTCGTACATGCCCTCGAACTGCGCGGCGTAGACCGGACCGTAGTTCGGCGGGATCCGCATTTCGAACAGTAACGTATCAGTTCCGTGATCACGCATCATCGCAAGCATTCGCCGCAGGTTGCGCTCGGCCTCCGGGATCGCGATACCCCGCAGCCCATCGTTGGCGCCGAGCTCGACGATGACGAGCCGTGGTTCGTGACGTTCGAGCAGAGTGGCGAGGCGGGTAAGCCCGCCCTGCGTCGTCTCGCCGCTGATACTCGCGTTTTCGACCCGGTACGGATAACCGTGTTCAGCGAGGCGCTGCTGCAGCAACGCGGGCCATGCGCGGTCGAGCCCGATGCCGTAACCGGCACTGAGACTGTCGCCGACGATGAGAATAACGTTACTTTCAGCCAGCGCCGGTGGGCTCACCAGCGTGATAAGACATAATGAGACTATGGAAACACACGCGCGCACTGCTGCCATCATTGTCGATAATATTTCCAAGGAATATACGACCCCCGACGGGCCCTTAAGGGTTCTCGATAATATCAATTTTCGCGCCGAACCATCGGAGTCGATTGCCATTGTTGGTGTCTCGGGCTCCGGAAAATCGACGTTGCTGTCGCTGCTCGCCGGTCTCGATCTGCCGACCAGCGGCTCCGTCCTGATCTACGGTGAGGACCTCACGCGCGCCAGCGAGGACGAGCGTGCGCAATTGCGCAACCGCTACATCGGGTTCGTGTTCCAGCAATTTCATCTGCTACCGAATCTCACGGCACTCGAAAACGTCGCATTGCCGCTCGAACTGCGCGCCGATGCCGCCGCAGCAGAGCACGCACGCGACGCGCTCGCAGAAGTCGGCCTCGGCGACAGACTGCGACATTTCCCGCGTCAGTTGTCCGGTGGTGAACAGCAGCGCGTCGCAATCGCGCGCGCGTATTGCGCGCGCCCGCCGATTTTGTTCGCCGACGAACCAACCGGCAATCTCGATGCACGCACGGCGACCAGGGTCGCGGATCTGCTGTTTGCGCTCAACGCCCGCTTTGCCACCACGCTCATCCTCGTCACCCACGACGAAAACCTGGCACGACGATGCGGACGGATCATACGACTCGCCGACGGCCATATGAGTTCCACTTAACGCATGGCCAGGCTTACTCCCGCCCGCATACTCTTCGCGCTATTGCGGCCGACCCTGCGCGCGTTCCGGCGCGACATCGGCGACCGGCATTTCCTCGTGATCGGTGCCGCCGTCGTGATCGCCGTCGCGAGTGTCACCGCGGTCGATATGTTCACCGACCGCGTTCGCAGCGCCCTCGCGCGTCAGTCCAGCGCCCTGCTGGCCGCGGATCTCGCGCTCATCGGAAACGACCCGCTGCCGCAGACCTATGCCCGGGGGGCTCGCGCCGCCGGTCTCGAGACGACCACGATCGTGTCGATGCGCAGCGTCGTGACCGCGGGCAGCGCCCTGCAACTCGTCGAACTGAAAGCCGTTGCCGACGGCTACCCCCTGCGGGGTGAGGTACTCGTGGCCGACGAGGTGTTCGCCGAAGCCCGGCCCGCTGCCGCGATTCCCGCGCCCGGCACGGTGTGGGTCGAAAGTCGCCTGCTGTCGCTCGTAGCAATCGACGTTGGCGATACCGTGACCGTCGGTGCACGGACGCTCGAAGTCGCGGCGATACTCGTGCTCGAACCGGACCGCGGTGGCGATCTGTTCAACATCGCTCCGCGCGTCATGATGAACGCGGCCGATCTCGACAGCACCGCCCTGATCGCGCCGGGCAGTCGGGTGCGCTACGGCCTGCTCGTCGCAGGAGTGCAAACCGCCGTCGAACGTTTTCAGGAGTCGCTCGAACTGCAGCCCGGCGAGCGCTTGCTGTCGCCAAAAACGGCACGGCCGGAAATCCGTTCGGCCCTGCAGCGCGCGGAGCAATATCTCGGTCTCGCGACATTGACGACGATCATGCTCGCCGGGGTCGCAATCGCGCTCGCGGCGCGCAGCTTTGCCGCGCAGCATAAGGATACGGTTGCCTTACTGCGCACGCTCGGGGCGTCGCGGCGTTACGTCCTCGCACATTTCACGCTGGAAATTCTGCTGCTCGGCGTATTAACCGCTGCCGTCGGTGCCGGCATCGGAACCGCGGCACAGGAATTCATCGCGCGCTCGATGGCCGGCTGGCTGCAGACGGATTTGCCACCGCCGGCGGCGGGTACGGCGCTGCGCGCGGCGGCGACTGCGCTCGTTGCGCTGACCGGCTTCGCGCTGCCGCCGCTGCTGAATTTACGCAACGTACCGCCGGTGCGTGTTCTGCGGAGTGACGCCGACGCGACTGCGATCAGTAAATTGAGCGTCGTTGCCTACGCGATCGCCGCCGGCATCTTCGTCGCCCCGTGGGGAAAAGGTGATCCGGCGATAACGGGCTGGGCCCTGGTCGGGATGGGAGTCGGCCTCGGCGCGCTAATCGTGACCGCGTTCGTGCTGATCAGGGTCGTTGCAGGCCTGCGCGCCCGCAGCGGGCTTATCTGGCGATTCGGCGTCGCCAATCTTGCCCGGCGCGGGATCCTGACCATCGTGCAGATCGCCGCGCTCGGTCTCAGCCTGCTCGCCCTGCTCGTGCTCGGCATCATTCGCAATGACTTGCTGGACAGTTGGGTAACGAGCCTGCCGCCCGACGCACCGAACCAGTTTTTGATCAATATCCAGCCGGCTGACGTGGCCGGGCTGGAAACTTTCTTCCGCGAGCGGCAACTGCCCGCGCCGGCATTTTTCCCGATGATCCGCGGGCGTCTCACACAGATGAACGGGAAGCCGCTCGGGCCGGACGACTATTCCGATCCGCGCGCGCGACGGCTCGCGGAACGCGAGTTCAATTTGTCCTTCGCCGACGAATTGAAACCCTACAACACGCTCGTCGCCGGTCGCTGGTGGACGGCCACGCCGGACGCCGCCGCTTTTTCCGTCGAACAGGACATCGCGAATACGCTGGGCATCACGCTCGGGGATACGCTGACCTATCAGGTTGCCGAGCGGGAAGTCAGCGCTACGGTGACGAATCTGCGCGCCGTGCAATGGGATTCGATGCGGGTGAATTTCTTCGTCGAGGCCCCGCCCGCACTGCTGGCCGACTACCCGGCGACGTACATTACGAGCTTCCGCCTCGACGCCGACAACTACGCGGTGCTGAAAGACCTCGTCGCGGCCTACCCGAGTGTCACGGTTATCGATGTCGCGGCGCTCGTCGATCACGTGCGCTCGATCATGGACCGATCCGCCGCGACGATTGAGTTCGTGTTCGCGTTCACGCTGCTCGCCGGTATGCTCGTACTCATCGCTGCCGTGCAGGCGACGCAGGAAGAACGCGTGTTCGAAAGCGCCCTGCTGAAAACCTTCGGTGCGAGTCGCGCGCTCACCCTGTACATCATGGGCGCGGAATTCTGTGCCATCGGAGCAATCGCGGGCGGGGTTGCCGGCATTATCGCGCTGTTTTCCTCATGGCTCGTGGCCACGCGCGTGCTCGAACTCGACTACAGCCCCGATCCGTCCGTGATCCTCGTTGGTGTGGCCGCGGGGGTCGTCAGCGTCAGCCTCGTCGGTTCGCTCGCCGTCGCGAATGCCCTGCGCCGGCCCGTCGCCGATGTACTGCGTTACGGCGGGTGAGCTAGCGAACGGTGCCGATCAATCGAGACGTTCGTCGTCCTCGGCCCGCCAGGGTGGTGCGACGATCGCGGCAAATTTGAGGGTCCCCTCCCCGGTGTTCTCGATCCACTGTTCATCCCCGGCGGGAATGAAAACGACATCGCCGCGCGCGACCGGCGCGCACTCACCGGCGATCCAGGCCATACCCGTGCCTTCGAGGATGTAATACGCTTCGATCTGTTGCAGACGGTGACGATATGTACGGCCGCCTGCGGCGACCTCGGCCACCGCGAGCGAGAAACCGGCGGCAATATCGTCATTTTTCGGATGCAGTAATTCGCGAATGCGGCAGCCGTCGTTGGCGGTAAACTGGGCGCACGCGTGTTCCCGTTTGATCAGCATGGTTGCTGCCCCTCCGTGCGGTGTGTTGCTGGCGGTGCACGATCCTGCTGCGCTGACGCCGCAAGCGGATACGCGTTCAATTGATTTCAGGCGGCTTCAATACGTTCCGCGGCCGCGTATCATATACATGCTTGCAGTCATCGCGGCGAATTTCCATGGGGCCGGTAGTCGAATAATGTCACGCTTCGCAGGTACGCAGGATTTCGTTCACGGCAGACCCACGAAAATCGGTATTCTGCTGTGTAATCTCGGCACGCCGGATCAACCAACGGCAAGCGCGGTGCGTCGCTATCTCGCCGAGTTTCTGTCTGATCGGCGGGTAGTCGAAATTCCGCCGTTCGTGTGGCAGGTGATCCTGCACGGGATCATACTGCGGGTGCGACCACGCCGCTCCGCACATGCGTACGCCAAGGTGTGGCGCGACGACGGCTCACCCTTACTCGCAATCACCCGGCAGCAGGCAGCGGCGATTCGCGCCGAGTTCGACGAACAACTGCCGGGGCGAATCGCACTTGCCGTCGGTATGCGCTACGGCAACCCGTCGATCCCCGCCGCGCTACAGGAATTGCGCGCGGCGAACGTCCGCAAGATCCTCGTCGTACCGTTGTATCCGCAGTACGCGGCCGCGACAACGGCCTCCGTGTTCGATGCGGTCACCGCGGAGCTGCGCCGTTGGCGCTGGGTGCCGGCCCTGCGGCTTATCGACGAATACCATCAGGATCCGGGGTACATCCACGCGCTCGCGGACTCGCTCGATGAGCACTGGAGTGAACACGGCCGCGCCGAGCATTTGCTCATGTCGTTTCACGGCACACCGAAACGCTCGCTGCTCGCGGGCGACCCCTATCACTGCCAGGTACATGCGACGGCTCGTTTGCTGGCCGAACACCGCACACTGGCGCCGGACGAGTACACGGTGTGTTTCCAGTCACGCTTCGGTCGCGCCGAATGGCTGCAGCCGTATACGGAACAAACCCTGAAAGCACTCGCCGGCCGCGGGGTCAGGACCGTAGACGTCATCTGCCCGGGATTCGCCGCGGACTGCCTGGAAACACTCGAAGAAATTGCCCTGCAGTACGCGGACGTGTTTCGCGCCGCCGGTGGCGAATCCTTGCGTTATGTGCCGGCCCTGAACGACCGGGCGACGCATATCGATGCCCTCGTCCGCCTGATCAGACGCAACCTCGCGGGTTGGGACCAGGCCGACACCGGCTGGGATCCCGCACGCGACGAAGACCAGCGGCGCGCGGCCGCGGCGCGTGCCGAAGCGATGATGCAGGTGCCGGACTAAGCGGCGCTCAATCGCTCCCGTAGAAAGTCAGGAGCAAACGTCGCCGGTGCGGCGAGTGACGATGTTCCCACACGTAGATCCCCTGCCACGTGCCGAGCGCGAGCCGACCGGCGCTGATCGGTAACGTCAGCGTGCTCGTCGTGAGGACCGCGCGTATGTGTGCCGGCATGTCATCCGGGCCTTCGGCGCTGTGGCTGAATCGCGGATCACCATCCGGTACGAGCGCCGCAAAAAACATTTCGAGATCCCGCTGCACGGCGGGGTCCGCATTTTCGTTCAGAAACAACGAAGCGCTCGTGTGCTGAATGAACACGTTACACAAACCCGCCGTGAGCCCGGCGTCGGCGACACAACGGCGCACCTCGTCCGTCACTTCGACCATCCCGCGACCGCTCGTCGGGATATCAAGCACGTGTTGCGATACCACGATTCAGGGGTCTGCCGTCACGTGCGTCATGACTTCGTCGAGGGGTTTGCGGTTCTGGATCGGCACGGTTGCCGGGTAACCGTACCAGAACATCCCGACGATGCTTTCGCGCCGGGGATCGATGCCGACGATGTCGAAGAACCGCGGATCGCGGGTCACCGCGCCGGTCGTCCATTTCATTCCGACCCCCTGCTCCCACAGGTACAGGGACATACTGTGGACGGCGCAGCAACAGGCGGCGTAGTCTTCCCGCGCGCGCAATTCGTCGTCACTCGCCGTGCACGTGACGACGAGCCAGCCCGGCATTTCGAGCCACTTTTGCTGTTTAATCCCGGCCACCTTGTCGCCCTTGCCCGCACGCACGAGTTCCGTATTCAGTTCGACGATGCGCTCGGCGCTCGCGCGATCGAGCAGATAGAAGTGCCACGGTTCCGTGCGCCGGTGGTTTGGCGCCCAGCGGGCGAGATCGATCGCGCGGCTGAGCAGATCGACCGGCGGAACCTCGGCGGTGAAATCGTGTACTGTGCGGCGCTCACGGAGCACCCGGCTGATCCCGTCGCTGGCAGGTGTCCCGGTTGTTTTCGTCATCTGGAAGCGATCTCGATATGTTTCGAACAACGGACAAAACGGGTATTCCCCGATCCGGCTGCCCGGTCGGACGAGGCCCTGCGACAGATTATAGCGGCTTGCCTGCCGTCGGTTGCCAGCGGCAAACGCGGCAGACAGAATGGTCCTAAAATGAATTTCACTAAAGTACTCTGTTTCACGCTGCTGTTGCCGTGCCTGTCCGCCGGCGCGGAAGATCCGAACGCGACCCACCGCAAGCAATTCGCCGAGGCTTATGCCGCGCTGACGAGCGGCCAGCGGACGAAGGCCGCGCAACTCATCCGCGGGCTCGAGAATTACCCGCTTTACAGTTACTACCGCTACTACGATCTGCAACGAAACCTCCATCGGGCGGCCGAAGACGACGTACGCGAGTTTCTCACCGCTTACGACGGCTCGCTGCTGGCCTCACGGTTACGGCGGGACTGGTTGAAACAACTCGGCAAGGGCAGACGCTGGCGCGCTTACCTCGAGGCTTATCGCCCGCAGACGGATCCCGTCCTGCAGTGTTGGCAGATCACGGCGCGCATAGAGACCGGCGCGCTCGAAGGCGTGATCACGGATGCGACCCGCCTGTGGCTCGTCGGCAAATCACAACCCGAGCAGTGCGACCGGGCTTTCGCCTTTCTCGCCAGCGAAGGCGCGATAAGCGACGAGCTGCGTTACGCGCGCATTCGGCTGGCGCTCGCGAACAACCAGGCCCGTCTGGCGAACTACCTCGCCCGCTCGCTCGGCGATCCGCGCCTCGTCGCGACCGCAGCGGCGTGGCTCGAGGCGCATGCGAACCCTGAGGCAGGACTTGCGCACCCGGCCCTGGCCGACGATACGCCGCTCACACGCGAAGTTGTGACCCACGCAATCTCGCGTATTGCACGGATGAACGTGGACCGCGCTTCGAGCGCGTGGGACCGGCTCGCGGACAAGTACGCATTCTCCGATGCCGAGCGCGGGAAAGTGCGCGCGATTATCGGCGTTGCCGCCGCGCGGGCCGAGCACCCCGACCAGATCGCCCTGCTCGCGGCCGTGCCGCGCGATGCGGTCGACGATACGGTCGAGAAATACCGCATTCGTGAAGGTATCCGGTTGCGCGCGTGGACGGAACTCGCGCAATGGACGCTCACCGATCCGGTCGGCGGCACGAACCTGCTGCGCTGGCGCTACTGGCATGCGCGCGCGCTGCAGGAGCTCGGAAAAGTGGACGCAGCGAATGCCCGCTTCGAGGATCTCGCGCAACAACGCGACTACTACGGGTTCATGAGCGCCGATCAGCTGGGCGTCGAATACCGTATGAATCATCACCCGATCGCGCCGTCCGCGGCGGAAACCACCGCGATCACGGCCCGCCCGGGAATTGTTCGCGCACGCGAACTGCTCCTCATCGATCGCCCGTTCAAGGCGCGGCTCGAGTGGGCGTTCGAGGTGGATCACATGTCGCGCCGCGACCTCGAGGTCGCTGCCCACGTCGTGAATCAGTGGGGCTGGTATGACCGCGCGATCCTCGCGCTCGGGAAAGCGGCCTCCTACGACGACCTCGAGGTGCGCTTTCCGCTGGAGCACGAGGGGCTGGTGCGCTCCTATGCGGCGAAACGCCACGTCGCACCGGCGGTGCTGTACGCGATTATCCGCACCGAAAGCGCATTCATGCACGACGCCCGCTCACCCGCCGGCGCGCTTGGCCTGATGCAGGTCATGCCGGCTACCGGACGGGAAACGGCGCGCCGGATCGGCGCCGCGCTGCCGAGCGCGCGCGCGCTGCTCGATCCGAAGAAGAACGTCATGATAGGCAGCGCCTATCTGAAACAGGTGCTGGATCGGTTCGATGGCAGCTTTTCAATGGCGGCGGCAGCCTATAACGCCGGCCCGCATCGGGTGCGCTCGTGGCGGCCGGACTCCGGGTGCGTGCCTGCCGACATCTGGGTCGATACAATACCGTTCACCGAGACACGCCGATATGTCCGCCGCGCCTCTTTTTACGCAACGGTGTACCAATGGCGCCTCAATGAGCCTGTTGAACGCATCAGCAGTCGACTAACCGCCGTCGATGCCCAGGGCATGACGCAACAGTGTTGAAATTATGCATATCCAAACGATAGGAATATTCGGCGGAACCGGGTTCGTCGGCAGCTTTCTGGCAAATGAGCTCGTCGAACGCGGCTACGCGCTGAAACTGTTCACCCGCTCGCGCGAACGCGCGCGCGAGTTATGGCCGCTACCGAATACCCGGGTCGTGGAATTCAACATTTATGACGAAAACGCGGTCGCCGGGCAGCTCGCGGACTGCGATGCCGTGATCAATCTCGCCGGGATACTGAACGAGAAAGGCGATAACGGTGCCGGGTTCCGGCGGGTGCACACGGAACTGACCCGAACGATCATCAAGGCGTGCGGCGAGGCAGACATAAAACGCTATCTCCACATGAGCGCGCTGAATGCCGATCCTTTCGGGCCAAGCTACTACCTGCGCACGAAGGGCGAAGGTGAAAATGCGGCGATGGCGGCACACGACGACGGACTGCCGACCACAGTATTCCGTCCTTCCGTGATATTCGGACCGCACGACGACTTTTTTAACCGCTTCGCCAGGCTGCTGAAGCTGTCACCGTTCGTGTTTCCGCTCGCCTGCGCGAACGCCCGCTTCCAGCCCGTGTACGTCGGCGACGTTGCCGAGGCGTTCATTCGCTGCCTCACGGACCGCGCGACGTTCGGTCAACGGTATGACCTCGGCGGTCCCGAAGAGAAGACGCTGCTGGAAATCGTTCGCTATGTCGCGAAAATCACCGACACCCATCGCCTCGTGATCCCGCTCGGCAGCAGGCTGTCGAAACTGCAGGCGAACATACTCGAATACGTCCCCGGCAAGCCATTCTCGCGCGACAATCTGCGTTCAACCACGGAAGACAGCGTTTGTCGCGGCGATAACGGCCTTGCGACGCTCGGCATCGTGCCAACGTCGATAGCCGAAATCGTGCCGACGTACCTCGGCGGCAAGTACGAGCGCATGCGCTACTACAATCTGCGTATGGCGGCGCGGCGTCAGCCCTAGCGGACCGCCGGAGCATTGCGCGGCCATGGACATCTACGAGGTCGGCGGTTGCGTCCGCGATCGCCTGCTCGGCCGCGAGCAAACCGATCGCGACTGGGTCGTGGTGGGTGCGAGCGCGGAAGAAATGGAGCAGCTCGGCTACCGTCGGGTTGGCAAGGATTTTCCTGTCTATCTCCACCCCGAGACACACGAGGAATACGCGCTCGCGCGAACCGAGCGTAAAAGCGGACGGGGTTATTACGGTTTCAGCATCGATGCATCCGCCACGATTACGCTCGAAGAGGACCTTTCCCGACGCGACCTGACGATCAATGCGATGGCGCTCGCGGCGGACGGTACGCTGATCGATCCGTATGGCGGCCGCGCCGATCTCGAATCGCGGATCCTGCGCCACGTGAGCCCGGCGTTTGTCGAAGACCCGTTACGCGTTCTGCGCGTTGCCCGGTTTGCGGCGCGCTTCGATTTCACCGTCGCGGAGGAAACGAACGCGTTGATGCGCGAAATCGCGGACAGCGGAGAGCTCACGAGCCTCGCGCCGGAGCGGATATGGTCGGAACTCGACCGCGCACTGAACGAATCCTACCCGGCGCGCTTTCTGCGTACCTTGCGCGACTGCGGCGCGCTCGCGCAGCTGTTTCCCGAACTTGACCGTCTTTTCGGGGTTCCGCAACCGCCGAAATATCATCCCGAGATCGACACCGGCGAACACATTTGCCTCGCCTTGCAGCGTGCGGCCGCCGTCGGCGCGAACCCGATCGTACGCTTTGCCGTGCTCGTCCACGACCTCGGCAAAGGCACGACGGAGACAGAATTGCTGCCATCCCACAAGGGCCATGAAGAACGCGGCGTCGCGCTCGTGGAGGATTTCTGCCGGCGGTTTCGCGTACCGAAAGCGCATCGCGGCGTCGCGCTCGCGGTAACCGCTTATCACCTGAAAGTACATCGTGCGCGCGAACTGCGACCGACGACCCTGTTGCGCCTGCTCTACGAACTCGACGCGCTGAGAAGACCGGAGCGGCTCGACGATATCCTGTGCGCGTGCGCGATCGATGCGACCGGTCGCGGCGGCGATTTCGGGCACGCCGCGTATCCGGCCGCGGATTACATCCGCCAGGCGCGCGACGTGATTGCGCGCGTGGAGACCTCTGATCTGCGGGAACGTGAAACAGACGGCGAGGCCTTACGGGCCGCGCTCGACAATCGCAGGGTCGACGCGCTACGGGAGTTCCGCCTGCACGACCACGCTGGCTGAGCCGGTTTTCACGACGACTGGTAACTGATCGCGTAGGCGTCGTCGATTTCGTCGGGTTGTCCGAGAAATATCTTGCCGTTGCCCTGCAGCGTGAACGTTTCGCGCTTGAGTTCGTGCTGTTGCTTGTCGTAATTCGAGAACACAACGGTGCCGTTCGTACTGTTGTCGGTGATCGTGCAACGCCCGCGACTGAACTGCGCACTCAAGTGTTGGCGTGATGCGAGTTCATGACGAACGATCAGGTCGTTTTCCGAACCGCGCCCGATGGAGATAACCGGCCGCTCCGCGTCGAGTGTTACGGACACATTGTTCCAGGTGAACTTAACGCGGGCGCAGCGTTGTGAATCGAGGGTCGGGATTTCGCCGTTATAGGCTGTCACGCCTTCGACATCCCAGATGATTTCGTGCACCGCAACGTGCTCGATCGAGATGAAATTCCACGTCTCGTCGTCGACGAACCGCGAGACCGCCTGGTAGATGCGGGGTAATACGTCGATCACCGCGGCAGTTCCAAGTGTCTGCTCAGGTTTCGCGTTCGTCGCCGCCCAGTGCGCGATTTTCGCGGTCTCGCTCAGCAAATCGTCGTCGTTGCCGGATACCGGCCCGTAATGCATCCCGATCCGCATCGGCAACTGGCGATCGTCGATACGACCGTGTTCCGGATCGGCCAGTCGTGCGTGGATTTCACATGCGGCAGCCGCCGCGGCCCCGGGATCGGGGAATATCGCCATCACTTCGTCGCCGAGTTCGGTAACGGTCCGGCCGCCGTGCGTCGCGATCAGTTCGTTCGCGACGTCGAGGCACTGCTTCACCATGCGTTGCGCCGACTCGTCGCCGAGTTCCTCATACAGGCGGGTACTGCCGACGACGTCAGCAAACATGATCACCTGATAACTGGGTTTCGAACTCACGCTATGTCGGCAAACAATACACGCATCAATATTGACCGGTTATCGGCAGATTCGGGTGAAAGTATAAACAATTCGTCCGAATCCGCACGCAAGCCGTGAGTCGAACGCGCTGCCGGTGATCGTTTGTTGCGACGCGGCGCCCACGGTTACGCTTGTGGCAGCACATCGGCCGTCGCTCCGTGCGGGAATCCGGCGGTTAGTGTGCCTTGCCCCAGAGCTCTTCGAGACGTTGATCGCGTCCGCAATTGAAGCGGTAGAACTTGTAACGCAACGGGTTCTTAACGTAGTAGTCCTGATGGTAGTCCTCGGCCGGGTAGAACGTAGCCGCGGCAGTGATTTCCGTGACTATCGGTTCGGCGAACGGCTTCGTGCGCTCGAGGGCGGATTTCGATGCTTCGGCCAGCTTCTGCTGCGCGTCGTCGTGGTAAAAGATTGCCGTGCGATACTGATTCCCGCGGTCGCAAAACTGCCGATCCGGAGTCGTTGGATCAACATTCTTCCAGAACACCTCGAGCAGTTTCTCATAGCTGACTTTTGCCGGGTCGTAGTACACCTGTACGGCTTCGGCGTGACCCGTACCACCTGCCGAAACCTGTTTGTAGCTTGGCTTGTCGACGTCCCCGCCGATATAACCCGAGATGGTCGCGAGTACCCCGTCGAGCTTGTCGTATGGTGGTTCCATGCACCAGAAGCAGCCGCCGGCGAACGTCGCAACCGCGGTGCCCGACGGAAACTCCTGCAACGACGGAGTTTGCGCGGCCACAACGGCCGCCCCGAAAGTCGACGCCACCAATAACAGCGCCGCGGCGCCGGCCAGGAATAAATGCTTCATGTTGTTTCAGCCCGCTGTGTCACGTGAGGTGTGAGACCTCGATGCGAGGTCGAAGTTGCAGCGCTCAGACATACAGCCAGATCAGGGCGCCACCCAGGAAAAAGCGATACCAGACGAACGGCTGCATGCCAATCCGGTCGAGCAATCGCAGAAACAGCGCTATGCACGCAAAAGCGCTCACCGCAGCGCCAAGCGTAACCGCGCTCAGGCCGACCCAGTCCACCGCGACATCACTGCCGATCAGGTTGACGGTTTCGTAACCGGCAGCGAGAAAAATAACCGGAATCGACAGGAGAAATGAAAATCGCGCGGCCGACGTACGGGTAAAACCGACCGCAAGTGCCGCGCTCATCGTGATTCCGGAACGCGACGTGCCCGGAATCAGGGCCAGACATTGCGCGCAGCCGACGAGCGCAATGTCCGACCAGGTGAGCGATTCCGTTTCGCGCACGCGCGCGCCATAGCGATCCGCGAACAGCAGCACGAAACCAAAGCCGATCGTCGTCGCCGCGATAATCAGGGGATGACGCAGATTCGCGGCGATGAAATCGTGGGTCAGCAACCCGATCACGCTGACCGGTATCGTGCCCCACAAGACGGCCCAGGCGAGACGGCTCAGGGGTGTGGCGGCACCACCGCCGACGTTTCGCGCCCACGCGGCGGTCATCGCGATGAGGTCGGCACGAAAATACGTGACCACCGCGATCAAGGTGCCGAAATGCGCGGCAACATCGACGACGAGCCCGTGATCGGGCCAGCCGGTGACGTGCGGCAGCAGGATCAGGTGTCCGGAACTCGAGATCGGCAGGAATTCGGTTACGCCCTGCAAGATTGCAATGGCGACAAGTTGGGTCAGCAGCATCGGTTGGGTCAGTCAACGAATCCGGTTAGAGACGGTGGCGATCATCGCGCAAGCCGAATCCTGCAATCGGTTGTGCGTAATCGCGGGCGAGCGCGATGAATTTGAAGCGTGAGCCCATTTCACCCGGCATCGTCAGCACTTTCGCTTCGAACGCGAGCCGCTGACGATACGCTTCCTCCGCCTCGAGCGACAGCGCCGCAAGTTCGTCGAGCAGCCCGGTGGCGAGCAGGAAACTTCCCTGTTCGGCGAACCCGGCAATATGGAATCCGCGGGCATCAGCCGCCTCGGCCACCTGGGTAAAATCGACCGATGCCGTCAAATCCTGAAGTCCGGGAAGGAAAAACGGATCGTCGTGGACTCGATGGCGGTAGTGGCATTGCAACGTACCGGCCGGACGGCTCGCATGATAATACTCCGTTCGCGGGTAACCGTAATCAACGAGCAGTGCGGCCCCGCGGCGCAGGATCCGCGCGAGGTCGTTGATCCACGGTTCGATGCCGATATTGATTTCCGAGACGTAAGCCTGTTCCCGGGCAATCATTTCCTCGCCGAGTCGCTCGCGGACGGCGCGCTCGAGTGCACCATCCGCGGGCGCGCTCACCCAGTCGAAAGCGCGAGCGCGGTTGCGCACGCGACGCTCGGTAATCGCGCCCGCATCGAGCGCGAATACACGGACGGGAAATGCGTCGAGAATTTCATTCGCAATGACGAACCCGTCGAACGGGGTATCCGGGAGCGTATTGCTCCACCTGACCCGGGCGAGCGCGTCCGGACAGCGTTGCGCGATTGTCGCATGCTGCCGCGCACGCAGATCCGGACTCAATTCGATGATCGTATAGGTTTGCGGGAGGCAATCGGCGGCGGCTAGCGCGGTCAACACACTCGCCGCGAGCGCGCCGCTGCCAGCACCGAACTCGAGTACGTTACCGCCCGTTGCCTCGAGGATCTCGCGCCCCGCACGTGCGATGCAGGTACCAAACATCGATGAGATTTCGGGCGCGGTAACGAAATCGCCGGCCGCGCCGAATTTAACCGCGCCGGCGAGGTAATAGCCGAGCCCGGGTTCGTACAGCGCCATGCGCATGTACTCGTCGAATCCGATCGAACCGCCGGCGTTCGCAATCGCTTGTGCAATCACATCGCTGAGCGTCGCCGAGACGGCGGCGGCATCGGGCGAAGGTGCGGGCAAAGCCGTGACATCGAGCATGGGGTTCGCGGGTGTGGTCGTATCGACGAAAAATCGTGAGTGTTCTATTGTACTAGCGGATGGATAAAACTGCTTTGATAACCGGCGCCGCACACCGCATTGGTGCCGATACCGCACGCCTGCTGCACACGCACGGTTTTCGCGTCGCGGTGCATTTTCATCGCAGCGCCGAACGGGCCGCCGGGCTCGCCGCCGAATTGAACGCGCTGCGTGCGGACTCAGCGTGTACCGTTGCCGGCGATCTGACCGAGCCGGACGTCGCGCCGGAGTTGATCGATTCGGTGCTGCAGTCGTTCGGCCGCCTCGATCTGCTCGTAAACAACGCGTCGATCTACGAACCCTCGAACGTCGATGTAGCGGACGTCGGGCGCTGGGATGCGCTGATGACGACGAATGTGCGCGCGCCGTACCTGCTCAGTACCGCGGCGATCGCCGCGTTGCGCGAGAGCGCCGGATCGATCGTGAACCTGACGGATGTGTACGGCCTGCGACCGCAGCCCGGCCACGTTGCGTACTGCACGTCGAAATCGGCGCTGATCGGCCTGACGCTGGCGCTGGCACGCGACCTCGCGCCGGAAATTCGGGTCAACGGGGTTTCTCCCGGCCCCATCATCTGGGCGCAGGGTGACAAGCCGGCTTACCGCGCGGAAGTATTGCGCAAGACACCGCTGCAAAAACTCGGAGAGACCGGCGACATCGCGAGCGCCGTCGTGTATCTCGCCGAAGCGCCCTACGTGACGGGACAGATTCTGAACATCGACGGCGGCCGCTCGATCTTCATTTGAGTGAGCGCAACGCCCTGCGCGCTGAATGGAAGTGCGTAAATCGGGGACACTGTGGCTTCGGGACCGGACCACTGTCTGCACCCGCCCCCGGTCCCTGCCCCTCGATTTGAGGGGTTTGGAGCACGTATTCAGTCGGCGTTCGCAGCGAAATCCAGCATTGGCGAGCCGAGGTACCAGCGACGTGTTTCATCGTCGTACCACCAGTATTGCTCGTCGCGTACGGAGTTCGTCACCCCGGTATCGATATTGTAGAACTCGACGTAGGCGGTGACGCGGGCATCGGCGCGGGTATCCGCGATGAGTTGGTCGGCAACCGTATAACTCGTTACCTTGAAGCGCGCCATATCTTCGAGGTCGGGCTTCGCGAGTGGGGTTTCTCCGTGCGCGCGCAGATATTGTGCCGCCTGATCGAAATGTCCCCAGCGCATCAGTTTGCGATACGTATTCGTGGCGGCTTCGAGCTGGTTCAGGGATTCACGCTTCTGGATATTCGCGACCGGATTGCAGGCCGGCAGCGTTGCCAGCACCAGCAGTGCGGCGAGCAGGGTAAGGATTGCGGATTGCTTGGCCAAGAGTCGCACGTTCGTCACGGGTTCGCCGCATAGTGACCGGAATCTCGCGCGGCATCAAGACAGCCTGCGATCAGCCTGAACCCGGCGGCCATGGCACGCGAACGAGCCGCGGGGCGCGCGGCGCCAGCGCCTGCCACAGCGCCGCGTAACTTTGTCCGGCGATCGGATGCTGCATCGCCGGCGCGAGTTCCGCCAGTGGTCGCAGTACGAACGCGTGTTCGAGAATATCGCGCCGCGGCAGTTCGCATGCGTCCCCGGTGAGCACGAGGTCACCGACGACGAGCAGATCGAGGTCGAGCGCGCATGCACTGCCCCCGCGCCGACGACCGGCGCGGTGCTCGATCGCTTTCAGCGTGGCGACGATCTCCGCCGGGCTCTGATCGCTGTCGAACCCGGCAACGAGATTGAAATATTCCGCACCACCGCCGTACACGCTCGCGGACCGGTAGACCGGCGAGATCTGCACCGCACCGAAATCCTTCGCGAGCGCGTCCAGCGCCAGCGCGATGTGACGTTCACGCTCGTGGTTGCTGCCGATACCGACGAAAACCCGCGCCACGGCGGTTCAGGCGAGCGTGCCTCGCTCGATCAGCACGCCAACTTCCCGCGCACCGCGCAACGCACCGGATTTCGTGATCCGCACCCGGACCCAGGGGATACCGAGCGCACCGGTCAGTTCGCCGGCAATGCGTTCGGCCAGCGATTCGACGAGCGCGAAACTGCTCTCTTTACCGATTTCAATGAGGCGGTCGGCGACCGTCTTGTAGTCGATCGTGTCGTCGATCGAATCCGACGCCGCGGCTCGGGCGACGTCCGCGCCCATGTCGAGATCGACGATCAGTGTCTGCCGTATGTGGCGCTCCCAGTCCCAGACCCCGATGACCGTCTCCAGCCGCAGGCCGTGTAGGTAAACAATATCCATCGCTGCTATTTTTTCAGTAATCCCGCGTGAGCGCAGCGCGCGATATTACCAGACATCCCGCGCGATCGGACTTGAATGCGGACCTGCCACCGTGTCCAATACGCCGATGGCTGGCGCGATGCTCGTAGTTGGATACCTGTGCGGTTCGATTTCTTCGGCTATCGTGATCTGCCGCCTGCTGGGTCATGCGGATCCGCGCACCGTCGGCTCGATGAATCCGGGAACGACGAACGTGCTGCGGCTCTACGGCAAGGCCGCCGCGATCATGACCCTGGCCGGTGATGTGGCGAAAGGCATCGTACCGGTCGTGGTGGCACACACCCTCGATGCCGGCGATACGGCGATTGCGCTCGCCGGACTCGGAGCCTTTCTCGGTCACCTGTACCCGGTGTTCTTCGGTTTCGTCGGCGGCAAGGGCGTCGCCACCCTGATTGGCGTGCTGCTCGGCTTCAACCCGTGGTTCGGTATCGCGTTCATGGGTACCTGGGTCGCGGTCGCGGTGATCACGCGCTATTCGTCGCTGTCCGCGCTGACGGCAACCGCGTTGATCCCGTTCATTGCCGCCTGGCTCGAGGCTTCGGCCGCCGTCGTCACCGCGCTCGTCGTCATGGCTGCGTTCGTCTACTGGCGACACCGTTCGAACATCCGCAATCTCCGCGCTGGCCGGGAAGACAAGATCGGGGCCAAACGCAAACCGGTCGAATCCTGAATCCGCGTTCCGGATACTGCAACGCGCGTGCCTCGGGCCGCCGTCACGGCACTCGCCCTGCGGGGTCCCGCGCGCCCGGATTGCGGCCGCGGGGGACGTGGCGTTCCGATCAGGTGATTTCGCGCTTTTTTCGCCGTCGGGCCGTCAGCGAACGCCACCCGGCGCCGCGAGTTCATCGATTGGCCAGCGTGGTCTGACCCCAAAGCCGAGCGCCTCGGCCGCACCACCGGCGAGACGGGACGCACCGGCATACGCGATCATCGCCCCGTTGTCGGTACAGAATTCAAACCGGGGGTAGTGCACCGAGACGTCGAGTTTGTCGGCCATCGTCGACAAGCCGGCGCGCAATTGCTTGTTTGCACTGACCCCACCCGATACGACGAGCGCTTTCAGCCCCGTTTGCTTCAGCGCGCGGGTGCACTTGATCACGAACGTGTCCACGACCGCATCGACGAATGCGAGCGCGATATCGGCCGCGGCTGCCGGGTCGTCACGGTGCGCGTCGGCCGTGTTCAACGTGAAAGTTTTCAACCCGCTGAAGCTGAAATCGAGCCCGGGGCGGTTCGTCATCGGGCGCGGGAAGCGAAACCGGCCCGGGGTGCCGGAGGCGGCGAGTTTTTCGATCGCCGGCCCGCCCGGGTAGCCGAGCCCGAGCATCTTCGCGGTCTTGTCGAACGCTTCGCCGGCGGCATCGTCGACGGATTCGCCGAGGATCGTATAGTCACCGACGGCGCGGACGTCGACGAGCATCGTATGCCCCCCGGAGACGAGCAGCGCGAGAAACGGCATCTCCGGGGGATCGTCGTCGAGCAGCGGCGAGAGCAGATGGCCTTCCATGTGATGGACGGCGACGGCCGGTATGTCCAGGGCAAACGCGAGGCTGCGCGCGACGGAAGTGCCGACGAGTAACGCGCCGACGAGACCGGGTCCGGCCGTGTAGGCGATACCGTCGAGGTCCGTGAGCACCGCGCCCGCCTCGGCCAGCGTCTGGCGGATCAAGGGCACGGTCTTGCGGATGTGGTCACGCGACGCGAGTTCCGGCACGACCCCGCCGTATTCGGCATGGATCCCGACTTGCGAATAAACCTGATGCGCGACGATCCCGTGGTCGCTGTCGTACAGCGCCACCCCGGTTTCGTCGCACGATGTCTCGATCCCGAGCACCAGCACGATAGTTGTCCCGTCGGTTCCTGAAACCCGCTAACCTATCGACTTTCGGCCCGATCGTCGATATTATTTCGCGTTTCCCTTTGCGCCAGATCGAAAACCAGGAAGCCAAATCGAATATGCCCTCTGTAAAAGTGCGAGATAACGAACCTTTCGACATCGCGATGCGTCGCTTCAAACGTGCCTGTGAGAAGGCCGGTGTGCTGGCCGAAGTCCACCGCCGCGAGTACTACGAGAAGCCGACGCAAGTGCGCAAGCGCAAGGCTGCGGCGGCCGTAAAGCGCTGGCAGAAAAAGGCTTCGCGACAAGTCGCCCGGCGCGTTCGCCTGTACTGATCCGGTCTCAGCCGCACCGCAGCACGTGCCAAGCGCACTGAAAGACCGCATCAGCAGTGACGTCACCGACGCGCTGAAACAGGGGCGCAAGCAGGAACTCGGGGCCTTGCGCCTCATCCTCGCAGCCATCAAACAACAGGAAGTCGATTCACGCACGGATGTCGACGATGACCAGGTCAACAGCATCCTGGTCAAACTCGCGAAGCAGCGGCGTGAATCCATCAGTCAATTCGACAAGGCCGGTCGCGACGACCTTGTCGCACAAGAGCGCTTCGAACTCGATCTGCTCGAAGCCTACCTTCCCGCAGCCCTCGACCCGGCCGAAATCGAAGCCGCCGTCGACCAGGCGATCAGTGATTCCGGCGCCACCTCGCCGAAGGATATGGGCAAGGTAATGGGTGTGTTGCAGGGAGCACTGAAAGGCCGGGCCGATATGGGCGCGGTGAGCAAACTCGTCAAGTCCCGGCTCGCAGGCTAATCGCCCGGCGCGGTCGGGCCGCTGGCGGCCGCCACGGCCGAAGCGCTAATCTACTCCCACAGTGGCTGGCCGGATCCCGCAAACGTTCATCGATGACCTGCTGAACCGGGTCGATATCGTCGACATCATCGACGCCGATCTGCCGTTGAAAAAAACCGGGCGTGACTACCAGGCCCTGTGCCCGTTCCACGGCGAAAAAACCCCGTCATTCACCGTCAGCCAGGAAAAACAGTTTTATCACTGCTTCGGCTGCGGCGCGCACGGCTCGGCGCTTGGCTTCCTCATGAATCACCGCGGCCTGAGCTTCGTCGAAGCGGTCGAAGAGGCCGCTCGCAGCGTGGGTCTCGAGGTGCCGCGCGAAGACGGGGGCGAAAACGTCGCGCCCAAAATCGATTATTCGCCGCTGTATGACGTGCTCAACCGGGCCCAGGCGTTCTTCGCCGCGCAACTCAAATCGCACCCGGATCGGGATCGCCCGGTGGAATACCTGAAAGCGCGCGGACTCAGCGGCGTGATCGCGAAACGCTTCGGCATGGGTTATGCCCCGGACGCCTGGGATTCAATGCTCGGCACGTTCGGCGACGATGACAAGACGCGGCAGCATTTGCTCGAAGCCGGTCTGATCATCGAAAACGAGAACAAAAGGCGCTACGACCGCTTCCGCGACCGCATCATGTTTCCGATCCACGACCGGCGCGGTCGCGTCGTTGGTTTCGGTGGCCGCGTGATCGACAAGGGTGAGCCGAAATACCTGAATTCGCCCGAAACCCCGGTGTTCCAGAAACGTCGCGAGTTGTACGGTCTGTACCAGTTGCGCAAGGCGAACCAGCGGGTCGAGCGCATTATCGTCGTCGAGGGCTACATGGATGTGGTCGCGCTCGCACAGTTCGGGGTCAACAATGCCGTCGCCACGCTCGGGACGGCGACGACGGGTGAACAGCTCGAGACCCTGTTCAAGACCGCGCCCGAAGTCGTGTTTTGCTATGACGGCGACAAGGCCGGGCAGCGCGCCGCCTGGCGTGCGCTCGAAACCACGCTGCCGCTGATCCGGGACACCCGCCAGGCCGGCTTCATCTTCATCCCGCAAGGCCACGATCCCGACAGCTTCGTGCGCGAAAAAGGCCCGGAGTTTTTCAACCGCGCGGATTCCGTGACCCCACTGTCGGAATTTCTGCTCAGCAGCCTGAAAACCCAGACGAACATGCAATCGCTCGAGGGTCGCTCGCGGTTCGTCGAACTCGCACGACCGCTCGTCAAACGGATCCCGCCGGGGCCGTTCCAGCAACTGCTCGTGATGCGGATCACGGAACTGGCGGAAATGCCTGCCCCCACGTGGTGGCAGGAAGCAGCACCGAATGCCCGGCCGGTGGCGCCGGCACGCCGACGTCCCGCGAGCCGACGCAGCCCGTCGATGGTCGACCAGGCACTCAAGCGATTATTGTTCGACCCCGCGCTCGCCGCCGGCGTGACCGCAACGGCAACGATCGCAAAATTACCCGACGATCACGCGCTGTTGCTCGCGGAAATACTTGAATTCGCGGCCTCGCGCCCAGAACTAACAACCGGGGCGCTGGTCGAACGCTACCGTGGCAGCGAGCATGAAGCCGTGATCGCGGCGCAAATCGAACAGCCCCTCGTCCTCGACCGGGAAGCCGAAGCGATCCAGTTCCACCAGGCAATCGAGACCCTCGTGCGCAAAGCCACGGCGCCGAGCGCGCTGGAGCAGGCACGGGCCGAACTCGAACGGCGCAACCGGGCAACGGATTGAGCGCTCGGAACGGCGGAATTATGCGGCGTGACGAACGATTTTGGTCTATAATGCTCGGCTGCCTTCTTTTACGGGCAAACTGGCGTTTGCGCAGCTTTGGACTAGACTTCTACAAACTGCGGTAAACCCTTGAAGCCACTATCGAAAGACCTCTTTGCAGCAAAGGTGCACGTATCAACTATGGAAACCCTTGACGGAATCGAGAAGAAAAACGGCGAGTCACAACTGAAGGTACTCATCGCGAAGGGTAAGGAACAGGGTTTTCTGACCTACCACGAGGTCAACGACCATCTGCCGGACGACATCGTCGACCCCGAGCAGATTGAAGATATTATCAACATGATCAATGACATGGGGATCAAGGTGCACGAAACCGCGCCGGATCTCGATGGCATCCTGCTGAACGACAACGACGTCGACGACGAGGCCGCCGAGGAAGCCGCGGCCGCGCTCGCGGCGGTCGAGAACGAATTTGGCCGCACGACCGATCCGGTACGCATGTACATGCGTGAAATGGGCACCGTCGATCTGCTCACCCGCGAAGGTGAGATCAAAATTGCGAAGCGCATCGAAGACGGTCTGAGCCAGGTGCTGCGCGCGCTCGCCGATTTCCCGGCCGTATCGGAAACGTTCCTCGCGGAGTACGAACGCTCGGTCAACGAAGAAATCAAACTGACCGATCTGATCAGCGGCTTCGTCGACATCTACGCCGAGGCGAACCCGGCGCCGGCAATGAACGATTCGAGTTCGAATGACGACGACTCCGACGACGACCCGGCACCGAATCCGCTCGATCCGGAAGAAGTTGTTCAGCGGTTTGACGAGTACAAAAAGCAGTACAAGAAAGTCGTCAACGCGACGAAGCGCAACGGCCGCGATCACAAACGCACGATCGAGTTGCGCGCCGAACTGCAGGAAAAATTTCTCGAGTTCAAGCTGTCGCCGAAACTGACGGAACTGCTCACCTCGAAAGTGCGCGCCGCCGTAGAAGAGGTTCGCGGGCAGGAAAAAGCCATCCTCGATATCTGCGTAAAAGACTGCAAGATGCCGCGCAAGGACTTCCTCAAGGCGTTCGTCGATGCGGAAACGGATGGTAAATGGCTGCGCTCCGTCATCCGTCAGAAAAAGGCGTATGCGGCCGCGGTAAAAGAACGCCAGAGTGAGATCGAGCATATCCAGCAACGGCTCGCCGAGATCGCCGAACACACGTCTGTCAGCGTCAGTGAGATCAAGGAAATCAACCGCCGGATGTCGATCGGCGAGGCGAAAGCCCGCCGGGCGAAGAAAGAAATGGTTGAAGCGAACCTGCGCCTCGTCATTTCAATCGCGAAGAAATACACGAACCGCGGTTTGCTGTTCCTCGACCTGATTCAGGAAGGCAACATCGGTCTGATGAAAGCGGTGGACAAGTTCGAATATCGCCGCGGCTACAAGTTCTCGACCTACGCGACGTGGTGGATTCGCCAGGCAATCACGCGTTCGATCGCCGACCAGGCGCGGACGATCCGGATCCCGGTGCACATGATCGAGACGATCAACAAACTGAACCGGATTTCGCGCCAGATCCTGCAGGAGAAAGGCCGCGAACCCACCCCGGAAGAGCTCGCCGAACGCATGGAAATGCCGGAAGACAAAATCCGCAAGGTGCTGAAAATCGCGAAAGAACCGATTTCGATGGAAACCCCGATCGGCGACGACGAGGATTCCCATCTCGGCGACTTCATCGAAGACCAGAACATCCAGATGCCGGTGGATTCCGCGACGTTCGAAGGTTTGTGCCGCAGCACGAGCGAAGTCCTCGAGGGCCTGACGGCTCGCGAAGCAAAAGTACTGCGCATGCGTTTCGGTATCGACATGAACACGGACCATACGCTCGAAGAAGTCGGCAAGCAGTTCGACGTAACGCGCGAACGTATCCGCCAGATCGAAGCAAAAGCCCTGCGCAAGCTGCGCCACCCCTCGCGCTCGGAACGCCTGCGGACGTTCCTCGACTAGACCGGAGAACTTCCCCGCACGGCCCCGCCGTGCGGGGGTTCGATCCCGCTCCGATCGTAGTAAACTCTCCGCGCGCCAAACCTGTCTTTAAGGGCCTGTAGCTCAGTTGGTTAGAGCAGGGGACTCATAATCCCTTGGTCGTAGGTTCGAGTCCTACCGGGCCCACCAAATTTCAAAAACTTTTTTCCGCCTCGGCAACCACCGGGGCCGCGATCTTTGCGACTGCAAATCTCCGTTGAGCCACGCAACACGATGCAACGTGACGGCCTCGTCCAACGCGTCGGGTACGGATGACGGATGCAACTACCGGCCCGCGGGCAAACCGCCGGACGCGGAATTATTTCGTCGCACCGATCACGACCGGGGTTGACCTCCCGACGCGGTGCCATCGGGGCGTGCCAATGCGGAAAACTGCTTGCCCGTTTGAGTATGGAGCTTCCTTTCGTTTATCAACCCGGATTTACCGGCTCGTTACGACAGGAGAATATCTTCATTCGCTTTCGGTCCACGGCCGTCGCTCAAGCGCATCCGGCAACGGTATCCCGATTCGCAAGCGCATCGGCGAGGACGCGAACGCGCAGGGGGATATAGCGATGACTCGGGTATACCAATGAAATAGGTAGCGGTGCGGGTTTTTGTTCCTGCAAAACTTCCACGAGGGTCCCGCAATCGACTTCGCGCTGAGCCATATGTCGTGGGACCTGAATGATCCCCAGGCCGGCAATCGCCGCTTTGACGAGCGCCTCGCCATCGCCGAGCCTTATATCGCTTTGAAGATTCAACGAGTAACTGCGCGTGCCTGATTGAAATTGCCACGGTCGGTCGCGCCCGTTTGCCGGCACACGAAACAACAGACATGTATGCCGTGTCAGTTCCTGTGGAGATCGCGGCGTCCCGTGCGCTGCGATATAAGCCGGGCTCGCGTAGGTGGAGATCGCCTGTTGGTCGAACATTCTGCCCACGAGCCGGGAGTCGTTCAGCGGGCCTATGCGAACCGCTGCGTCGAGACCCTCCTTGATAATGTCGACGACATGGTCAGAAAAGCGCGCATCGATCTTCAGCTCGGGGTGTTGTTCCATCAGCCGGATCAACACCGGTAAGACCACGTCGCGACCATACGTCACCGGCATGTCGATGCGCAGAATACCGGACGGGCTCGCATCCGTGCCGGCCGCGTCCCCCTCGAGCAGTGCAATCTCTTCCAGCACGCGGTTGGCTCGAATGAACAATCTCTCACCTTCAGTCGATAACGTGACCTGTCGGGTTGTTCGGTGGAAAAGTCTCACCCCCAGCTGTGACTCCAGGCGGGCGATATTCTTCGCCACAGCTGACGGGGAGTGCCCGAGTTCGCGCGCAGCGTTCGCGAAGCTGGCGTGACGTGCAGCCGACGTGAATGAGACGAGCAGGTCGATACTAATCATGATCAGGGGTGACGCCAATTCGAGAAATATTGTCACTAGTATTATGTCATTTAGGGATATTTTATTGCCAATATAGTTCGCCCATACTTCACCGCCAGTTAGTCATGAACCATCGTCAGCATATGAAGGAGAGCCCAATGAGCGTCATCCGGAACTCAGAACTTCCCCGCACATCCTTGCCTGGTATTGAACATACGACCCTTGCCAGCTCCGCAAACGGGCTGACGAAGCTCTCTGTCTGGAGACAAAGTATTGCTCCGGGGGGCGCGACTCCTCCGCATCGCCACGAATGCGAAGAGGTAGTCCTTATTTCTGCCGGGGAGGGAGAATTGCGTCTTGACGGGAAAGTGCACCGATTCGGGCCAGATACGACGCTTGCTATACCGGGTAACGTACCACACGAAATCATCAATACCGGTGATAAGCCTCTCGAGTTGGTAGGCATACTTGCGGCTTCGCCGGTAGAGGTTTTTTTTCCTGACGGCCAACGCATCGAACTGCCCTGGGTAACGTGATGTGCAACCTGATCTGCTCTTTTAGTTGCGCCAATCGCGGCAGGAACGGCTTCATCGGGTCGCACCAGCTTACAGCGCGAAAATCAAAGCGATCTACTCGGAATGACGTCCGCCTTCGGGTGTCACGGACGAAAATCTGCCGTAACTCCTCGAAGCCGAGGAGAGTGCAGTCCAGCTTCGTACCGCCCGCTTGGAACCACTTAACCGCCGGGCTATTGCCATTCAAGAACCCGGTATACGCGCAATTGAATGGCACACCTCGTGAACTCAACGAGTTGAGCTGGACCGACCCCGATGCCACACACGTAGCGGCACCTTGATGCCGGGACAGCGGGCACCGCGCGCAGAAACTGTTATCCCATGACGTCGCCCTGCAAGAGCGGTGGTGGTTATCCACCGTCATGGTTCTTTCAATGTCCGGCACACACGTCGCGGATGGATCAACTCTTCGCCGGCCACCGCATGCGACTGCATTCGGCTGATCGCACAGTAGTGACCGAGGGCCAATCAATACCCGGGTCGCGGAAGCGCGACTCGTCGTATTCTCACCGCTTGAAATCCGCATCCCTCGGATACTTCGTCACCAGAGGAGTCGTCGGCAGTCGTTCGAAGTCGACCGGCGTCCCGTCCTTGATCACTATGGACAGCTCGCTCATGCGCGCAATATCAGCCAGCGGGTCGCGGTTCACGACAATGAGGTCGGCAACCTTGCCAGGGTCAACCGTACCGTAATCGTTCGCCATGCCGTAGGCTCGCGCGACCTCGCGTGTGCACGAAAGAATCGCGTTCATCGGCGTCATGCCTTGCTCTACCATTGCGCGCATCCACACCAGGTGGTCGCTGCCGATGGTCCACGGGCGGTCGACGAGTTCTTCGGGCGGCAAGTCGTGCAGGATATCCGGATCGGTGCAGCCTGCATCGGTACCGAGGATAATCGGCGCGCCGGCTGCTATCAGTCGCCGCGTGTTCTCCTCGTGCGCGCCGCCGGCATAGCTCGCCCACGGATGCCCGGTGCTATCGAGGTGGCATTGATAGCCATGCGTAGTCGGCTGGATTTCGGACCAGCCCTTGCCTTTCACCATCCGCTGTAGCAGGTCTTCCGGGATGGGCTGCAGGCTCGTGATGGTGGCGTGAATCATCACGTCACACTCAAAGTCGACCGCGAGGTTCAGACTTTCCACAGACAACGTATGGGACAGCAGAGGAATACCGGCACGCCTGGTTTCGTCCACGATTACGCGCAGCACGCGCTCGGAGAAGCACAGGTAGGGTGACTGCCAACCGAGCATTACGACGAGATGGTCGCTGATCGCAACCTTCAGCATATCGATGCCCTGCGCGATGTAATCGCGAATGATCGGCCGCACTTCCTCGGGCGGTAGCGTACTCAGGATTCGGCCGACCCCGGCATCGAAGAGCGTATCCATGCGATCCGCGAAGGTTTTGCTGATAACCTCGCGCGACTGCATCGAATAGTCCGGGCTGAACGGTCCCCCCATGCCGACGATATTGCCGGCGGCGAAAATGCGTGCGCCGGCAACTTTGCCTGCATTGATGCGGTCGCGCGCTTTCAATACCGGCACCAACGCGTTCCAGGTATCGAATACTGTCGTGCAACCGCCGCGCAACGAGATCTGCGCGGCCTCCTCGATCGCTTCGTGCAAGTGACCTTCGAAACGCGCAAGGTACTCTGCGCCGCCCTTGCCCATCATCATGATGGCGTCAAGCAGGTGCACGTTGCCGTTCATGATGCCCGGCAGTACGAACTGCCCGGTGGCGTCGATGACCGTAGCGGAAGGTGGCAGCTTGACTGCGCCGCGTTTGCCGACAGCACTGAACCGCCCATCTTCCATCAGCACCACCGCGTCCGGCTGCGGCGCGCCGCCGTTACCGTCAATCAGCGTGCCGCCGACAACGGCGACTGGCCTGATCTGTCCTTTGCTCCCGATTGAGTTCGACATCCAACCTACTCCCAGCTTGTCTTGGTTCATACGTAAACGCCGCCCACCCTGTCGCGGGGGCGGCAATGCGTACGTTCGCAGGGTCGGCGCTTTGGCGCCACTGCCCGATTGGGTAGGTTTTGGGCGGTTGGATCCGCGCTCAAGCGCGGTCGTGGAAATCTGGTTGTGGCGTAACCACGTCGATCTCAATCAGACCGCAAGCCGCGCCGATCGCCACCGACTGCGCGATGGTCTTCGCGCCGAGCTTCGCCATCGCGTTCTTCAGATGGAGCCGCACCGTATCGACGGAACGGTTAATCAGCCGCGCCGTGGCCGGTGCCGAATGTCCGCTGGCGGCGAACTGCAGGCATTCTCTTTCTCGGCGCGTAAGCCGCACATCTGCGGTCTCGCGACGGGGACCGTGGCGCACTGCAGCGACATGATGGAATGTATGCGCGAGCACCATCAGCGGTGCCATCGCGCGTTCGCACAGGCGCTCCCAGTCGTCACCCGCGTGGCATGACACGCCGCTGACGAACGCGAAGCGGTTCGCCGGCAGGTGAATAGGTACGGTGATACCGCTGGGGAAACCTATACCCTCAAGGAACGCCAAGGCATCGCGCTGCGCGACTTCCAGTAGAGCGTGGCATCGAAGGGTCTGCCAGTCGACTGGCAGACCTTTGCGGTAGCTCGCGGGCAGAATGGGATCGCTGCGGCCGTGCAAGCACCAGCCAGTTCGCCAGCCGGCCGGAAAATTACGTTCGAAGATGGGCTCAACCGCCCAGCCGCCATCCAGCACTCGCGCCACCGGCGGGGCCGCGTAATCGACGCCGTCAAAGCCGAGTTCGTGCACTTCGTTCGCCAACAGGTCGAGCGCGGCGTCGAAATTGCGCGTCGCGGCGAGCTGCGTGGCGAAACCGTTCATGTCAGCAGTACCCATCGGTCGATACTCCTCATGGAAAATCGAGGACAGTTTACTGACAACTTAGGAACCGTTCATTGGATGGGCATGTCGTGTGCGAAAACGCGGGCGCAACTGAAGGGATTGTGCGAGGCGATGCAGTGTCCCAACCTCGAGGGCAGTTGGACGGAATGTTAGCACTACGCATTCGAACACGCCGGAATGATCTGCTGTATCAAAACCGCGAACGGCGACGAAAGCCTGGTTGATTTCATGGTTCGTTTGGCATCGCTGACGCCGAGGTTTAACCCCGGGGTCGCCAGCGGTTCTGCCGAGCCTGGTGTTCGACCCCGCGAAACCACGCGGCCATGCGGCCGCATTTCGCGCGATTCACATCGCTACTTGTGCGACACAAATTCAAATGCTAGCGTAGAAACATAGTTGCGCTCAGGTGCCGCATGCCCAATCAGGGCTGCGGTGAAACGGGAAGCACGGTGCGTCGCGAAAGCGGCAAGGCCGTCACTGCCCCCGCAACGGTAAGTGGATTAGACCCGATACCCCGCCACTGTGCTTTGGCATGGGAAGGCATTCGGGACATGCCAGGTTCAATCATGGCGATCCACGAGTCCGGAGACCGGCCTGCGCGTTTGTTTCAATCCATGTCGGGTTTCACCGGGGTCGGACCAACTTAACATGCGGAAATCAAAGCACTTTATTCAAATCAGCACGGTTTTGCGCGCGTAACGGACGAAAATCTACGGTCATTTTTCGAACCTTAGGCGCATGTAACCCATTATCGTACCGCCGGCCCGTGTCCGCGCACGCGAAGCGGGGCGAATCCGGCGCTAAGTGATTTTTGCCGGGCCCGGCGAACAAAATCGCTTTCTGCTCAACGGCCTGAATCAGCCCGATTCCCACTCGCAATATGCCCGGTGTGCAGGCGACCCGGCATGGCGAAGGCGGCCGTTCCGGCCGCCCGCTTAGAACCATTTAGTCGCTACTTTATTGCCGTTTAAGCACTCTGGAGACACGGAATCGCACGATAAATCTCGTGAAATCAACTAGTTGAGTTGGTCCGACCCCGCTTCTACCGCTTCTATGCCCGGGCAGCAGCAGATCAGGTGTCTGTCGCCGTGGGCGTTGTCGATGCGGGCAACGGGTGGCCAGTACTTGTCGTCACGGAGTTCCGGTACGGGGAAAAACGCCTGCTCCTTCGTGTACGGCTTGTCCCATTCATCGGCGATGAGCAGGCTGTGCGTGTGTGGTGCGTTGCGCAGCAGATTGTCGTCGCGGTCGGCGATGCCCTCCTCGACCGCCGCTATCTCGCGGCGTATCGCGATCATCGCATCGCAGAAACGATCGAGTTCGCGCTTGTTCTCACTTTCCGTCGGCTCGATCATGAGCGTATCGGCCACCGGGAAAGACATCGTCGGCGCATGGAACCCATAGTCGACGAGGCGCTTGGCAACGTCGTCGACCGTGATCCCGGTCGCCGCCTTGATCGCCCGCAGATCGATGATGCACTCGTGGGCGACCATGCCGTTCTTGCCGGTATACAGCACGGGATAGTGTTCGGCGAGGCGCGTTGCGATGTAATTCGCGGCAAGTATTGCGACCATCGTTGCCCGTCGCAGTCCACGCGCGCCCATCATCGCGATATAGGCCCACGAAATGGACAGGATGCTTGCCGAGCCCCAGGGTGCCGCCGACACTGCACCGATCGTGCCTTCGGGTCCGGCCGCGGGATTGACGCCGCCGACCACCGGATGGTCCGGCAGAAACGGACTCAGGTGGGGCATCACCCCGATCGGCCCCATGCCCGGCCCACCGCCACCGTGCGGTATCGCAAACGTCTTGTGCAGGTTTATATGCATGACGTCGGCGCCGATTTCGCCCGGGCGGCAGATGCCCACGAGCGCATTCAGGTTCGCGCCGTCCATGTAGACCTGCCCGCCGCAGCGATGAACGATGTCGCACACTGCGCGAATGGACTCCTCATACACGCCGTGGGTGGACGGATACGTGATCATCAACGCGGCGAGACTGTCGCCATGCTGTTCTGCCTTGCGCGTGAGGTCGTCGAGATCGACATTGCCCTGTTCGTCACAATCCACCACGATCACGCGCAGACCCGCCATCACTGCGCTGGCCGGATTCGTGCCGTGCGCCGATGCCGGGATCAGGCACACATCGCGCCCTCCCGCTCCGCGTGTTTCGTGGTACTTGCGGATTACCAGCAGCCCTGCGTACTCGCCCTGTGAACCGGCGTTCGGCTGCAGCGAGAACGCGGCGAAACCGGTCAGGTCACACAACATGTCCTCGAGTTCGTCGAACATCTGCTGGTAGCCCTGAGCCTGATCGAGCGGCACGAACGGATGCAGATCGCTGAACTCCGGATACGACAGCGCCTGCATTTCGACCGCCGCGTTCAGCTTCATCGTGCACGAGCCGAGCGGGATCATGGCGCGGTCGAGCGCGATGTCGCGCCGCGCGAGGCGACGCATGTAGCGCATCATTTCCGTCTCGCTGTGATAGCGCTCGAACACCGGATGCGTAAGAAAAGGCGCTTCACGCAGAAGCGCCGGGGGAATCGGTGACGTCACGTCCGCATCGATCGTCGCGAGGGCGGGTTCGTCATCGTGGTCGCGGGCGAACACACGCCACAGCGAGCGCAGGATTGCCCGGTTGATGGTTTCGTCGAACGCGATCCCCAGATGATGCGCGTCGACCACGCGTAAATTGATACCCGCTTCCCTGGCCTTCGCCGCCAGGTGCCGGGCACGATGAGGGACACGCACGGTCACGGTATCGAACCAGCAGGTCGTGATTACTTCGTGGCCCATTTGCTTCAGTCCGGCGACAAAGATGCTCGCCAGCCGATGCACGCGGTTCGCGATCAGGGTCAGCCCGCCGGGACCGTGGTAAACGGCGTAGAAACCGGCGAGTACGGCGAGCAGTACCTGCGAGGTACAGATATTACTTGTCGCTTTGTCGCGGCGGATGTGTTGTTCACGGGTCTGCAGCGCCATGCGCATCGCGGGGCGTCCGTCGCGATCGACCGAAACGCCGATGACACGTCCCGGCATCGAACGCACGAACTTCTGCCGGGTAGCATAGAACGCCGCATGCGGCCCCCCGTAACCCATGGGAACACCGAATCGCTGGGTGCTGCCAACCACGATGTCGGCACCCATCGCGCCCGGCGAGCGCAGCAGCACGAGCGCCAGCGGGTCGGCCGCTACCGTGGTGACAGCGCCGTTGTCGCGGGCCGCAGCAATAACGTCCGAGAAATCGCGCACCTCACCGCCCGAACCGGGATACTGCAGCAGAATGCCGAAACAGTCGGACCCGTCCCAGGACGCGGGATCGCCAACCACGACGTCGAAACCGAAGTAACGCGCCCGGGTGCGCACGACCGCGATGGTCTGCGGGTGGCAGTCGCGGTCGACCAGAAACCGCGACGACCTGGACTTCGACACCCGTCGCGCCATCGCCATCGCTTCGGCCGCCGCGGTGGCTTCATCGAGCATCGAGGCATTCGCGATTTCCATGCCCGTGAGATCGATCACCATCTGCTGGAAGTTCAGCAGCGCTTCCAGCCGGCCCTGACTGATCTCGGCCTGGTACGGCGTGTACGCGGTATACCAGCCGGGGTTTTCGAGCACGTTGCGCTTGATGACCTCCGGCACGATCGTGCCGTGGTAACCCATGCCGATCATCGACGTGAGCACCCGGTTGCGTTCGCGCATCGACTTCAGGTGCGCGATCACCGCGCGCTCGCTGATCGTCTCTGTCAACGACAAGGTCCCGGTGGAAACGATGTTTTCGGGCACGGCCCGTTCGACAATCGATTCGAGCGTATCAAGTCCGAGCGCCTGCAACATCTCGTCGAGTTGCTTGCGATCGGGGCCAATGTGGCGACGAATGAAATCGCCGCGCATTTCATAATCCTTCAGCTTCATGAAATACCGTCGCGATTGGGGTTGGAAATTGCCGGCGGTCCGCTAATGGTGGAGGGACGGCCTACAGGTCGGCGATGAAAGCCGCGTACGCGGCCTCGTCCATACATGCATCGAGGCCGGGGTCGCCGTCGGCCTCGAGGCGCACGAGCCAGCCGCCTGCGAACGGTTCGGCGTTCACGATTTCCGGCTCGTCGACGAGTCGCTCGTTTACCGCAACGACCTTGCCGTCAAACGGCATTGCCACCTCGCCGACCGTCTTGACCGACTCGATGATGACGACGTTCGTACCTTTCTCAATCCGGCTGCCCGGTTCCGGCAGTTCGACGAAAACGATGTCGCCAAGCTGCTCTTGCGCGTAATCCGAAATGCCGACGGTGATCCCGCCATCGTCCTCGGCGCGCAGCCATTCGTGTTCCGTGGTGTATCTCAACATGCTCATGACGTGCAGACTATCTCCTGGCAGTGCCTAGTTACGTTTGTATCGGTGCGGGACGAACGGCAACGCGCTGACCTCGGCGTCGAGCATTCGATTGCGCACGCGGGCGATGAGTTTCGTACCGGGATCCGCCAGTCGGCGGTCAACATAGGCCATCGCGACCGGATGGCCCGCCGTGGGGCCGAACGTTCCGGAGGTAATTTTGCCCACTTTGTCACCGTCCCCGGTGAACAGTTCCGTGCCGCCCCTGAGCGGCTGCCGACCTTCAGCACGAAGTCCGACCCGCAGGCGCGCGGGGGCCGTTTCGAATTGTTCCAAAATACGCGCGGCACCGGGGAAGCGTGCGCGAACGGCATTCGCGCCGCGGTACTTGCGCGCGACGAGCCACCCGAGTCCGGCCTCGACCGGACTGACCTCGGGCCCGATATCCGTTCCGGAAAGGCACAGGCCGGCCTCGAGCCGCAGGGAGTCACGCGCGCCGAGGCCAATAGGCGCCACGTCCGGCGACGCGAGCAGGCGCTCGGCCAGAGCGCAAGCGGCGCCGGCCGGCAATGAAATCTCGAATCCATCTTCGCCGGTATCCCCGGAGCGGCTGACGAGACAGTCGGCGCCATCGATCGTGAAGCGCCCGGCTTGCATGAACCTGAGCGCCGCCACCGGCGGGCACAGGGTTTCGAGGACCGCGGCGGACCGCGGACCCTGCAGCGCCAGCAGCGCGAGATCGTCACCTACGCTGAGTTCCGCCTCGCCGCCGAGTTCGCGCACAATATGGTCCCGGCAGTCGGCCGCGAATGCGGCATTCACGACGATCGCAAAACCCTCGGTGAGCCGCGTAATCATGACGTCATCCAAGATGCCACCATCCGCGCGGGTCAGCACGGAATAAACCTGGCGGTACTCGGCCAGTTTCGCGATGTCCGCGGGCACGAGCGCTGCCAGCGCTTCATCGCTCGTTCTGAGCCGGAACTGCCCCATGTGTGAGACGTCGAAAAGCCCTGCGCGCTCACGCGTATGCTGGTGCTCGGCGATAATTCCGGCCGGGTACTGAACCGGCATTGCATGCCCGGCGAATTCGACGAGGCGTGCACCGTGCGCTACGTGCAGTTCGAATAGCGGCGTTCTGATCGCCGCGGAGACTGAGTCGTTCATGAAGATCCGAGATGGTTGCCGTACGAAGCCCGGCGGCCTGCAGGTAAATCGTCCGGTCGTTGGCCGGTCGGGGTACTCCAAGCATTCCGCGATAGGGGAACTATCGCATAACGCGCCGCCATACGGTACCGCATGCAGGTAACCCGAAAGCAATTCAGCTGGAGGCCCTGCACGTCCGGCTCAGACGCCGCAGGGCCTCGGGTTTTACGGCAACGCGTCGGCGAATTTCGCGCCTTCCCGTCCCGCGGAGTCGAAATGTGCCCGACGTTCAGTCGGTCCGGCGTCGCGAAGGCCGCCGTTTCGATGGCGCCTCCCCGGAATCACCCGAGTGCCGTTGTCTTACCATTGAACGATCCTGAAGACGCGCAATTGCGTGGCAAGCGAGACGAAATCAACCCGTTAAGCTGGACCGACCCGGATTGCCACCCCGTCGGGAGGTTATGCCGGGGCCTCGGCGCTGATCAGTTGCTCGCTCGCGTGCTCGGCAAGGATTCGTTTCTTCAGCAGTTGCCGCACGTGAGTCAGGCCTTCGTCCGCGCCCAGCACGCGCAGTCTGAAGTCGGGATCGCTCTCGAGTAATTTCTGTTGTGCTTCTATCAGCGCTTTGTCTTCATGGAAGGCCTCGACGAGACTGTCGTGCAACGATCGCGCAATATTCGGATTGTCCAGTTCAAAGTTGTGCAGATAGTTCCAGAACAAGTGCGTGGTACCGCGCGTCTCCGGGGTCATGTACTGGCTGTTACGGTATTGGCGCGCGCCCTGCTCCACCGACTCGGCGCCGCTGCCCGCGGGGGAAAAAAGCGTTTCCATGAGAAAAACGCCAGGAACGTGGACCTCGGTTATGTTGCGGCGATCAACCTTCGCCTGTTTATCGGCGATCACTTTCTGATGGTACGGCGGTGAATTCGTATCACGGTGCCAGCGTTCGAGTCTGAAGCCCCAGGGCTCACGCTCCACTTTCGTCGGCTTGCTCTTGTACGCGTACTCTTCGGACCCCCCCAGCGTATGCGTGTGAACAAACGCGAGGTGACCAATATCGCTGAGGTTGTCTACGATGAGTAAATAATTGGCGTCATAGTGCAGGTAGCCCGGCATCCCACGCCAATCCGGATCCCCGAGCGGCGCATAGTCCAGGATCAGATCCGGATCGGCCAGGTCCGGATCTCCCATCCAGATCCACACCACATGATTGCGTTCTTCCACCGGGTAGCTGTGAACCTGAAACGTGGGTGGAATTCTTTCCTGCCCCGGTATTTCGATGCACTGTCCCGCGGGATCGAACTTCGAGCCGTGATACATACACCGGATACAGTCCCCTTCCAGTCGCCCCATTGAAAGCGGTGCCGCACGATGGCAACAGCGATCATCGAGCGCCACGAACCGTCCGCTTTCTCCCCGGAACAACACGATCGGCTTTTCAAGCAGAGTGCGCGCCAGCAGTTTTCCGTCGATGAGTTCATGGTCCCATGCGGCGACGTACCAAGAGTTCATAAGAAACGAATTTTCCGAATCCTCCATTGGTGCCTCCTGAATGCTGTAGGCAGCGGCAGTGCTGCACCCGGCCATACTACTCCCGGCAATTCGCGGGCAAAACAGCGGCCGACCGGGACAACGGTTCCGAGCGGATACAGCGATCACCTCGCCCCGGCTGGCCGGAACGGGTTCGGGGCCCTGGCCGTGGTGCGCTCGCCCCGCACGGCGGGTCGTGCGGAGCGATCCCGTGCAGCGCAAGCGCAGCAACTGATGCCGCTGCCGGCACCGGCAGGCGGCCGAAATGGAGCGCCCGGAGCACGGGAACGGACACGCTGCGCGGTGTTGCTTGACAGGATCGTTACCTCGGATCCACGCTAATGCCGCCGGGGCCGAAAAGGAGTAACCGATGTCTCCACGCCAACTGCTTCTCTTGTGTCTCGCGATCCCCGGGCTGGCACTCAGTCTGCCGGTGCTGGCATCGAGCAGCCGGACCCCGCTGTCCGCCACCCACCGGATTTTCAGCAATACCGCAACCCCCTATCTGTATACCGCGAGCTCGAGTTACGACTGTGGTCCGCTCCGGTGTACGTGGTTGTGGGAGGTCGAGCATACCCATCCCGATCCGCTGCCGCGGTTCACGTTCAACTGGGCCGGTATCAGTTTGAATGGCTCGCTGCCCGGATTCGAACAATGGACCGCGACACGATGGGATGTTCTGGGCCTGCAACCGAACCCCATGGCCACGCCGGGCAAGATGACGTTTCAGGGCCTCGCCGGGCTCACGACGACATTTTCCCCTGAGTACTACGATCATCCGGCGAGTGTCACGCCGCAAAAAGTCGTTGGCATCGTCGATCGCCTCAATAACATCGGCGATTCGCTGTTCGAAATGAGCGGCCGCAGTTCGGGGTCGTCGGCGCCGCCTCAGAACGCGGTCGTCGGTACGCCGATGGCTGCGAGCGCCGCGGAACCGGGCATCGAGTTCGTCAGTATGGTCGAATTAATCGGCGTCGCTGAGTATCGTTACACCTACGAAGTGATCAACCGGCTCGATACGCCGATCGCTTTCACATGGGACGCGCTGGGTCTCAGCGATGTCGATGTCGCCGCCATGGACACGTTCATGCTGGCGCTCGAATCGAGCCTTGCACCGTTCGAAACCTATGGTTATATCGAGAGCTGGATCGACGGGGATCCATTGTCCGGACTGTCGGGACCGGCAACGACGATCGTGGGTTTAGCGGCCGTGCCGATACCCGGCGCCGGCTGGCTGCTTACGGGCGCGCTCGGCGTACTCGTTGCGCGCCGTCGTCGGCCGTCGTCGGGGTCAGACCAGGTAAGGTCGTTGATTTATCGACAAAACGCCGCTGATATCGCCGGTATTTATCGCTTAGATTCGAAATAACCCCCCTGTTTTGACGATCTGGCATGTCGGCGACAGACCTTCCGGCCCGCTCGCTTAGAATCACTTAATCGACGTTTAATTGCCGTTTAAGAACCCTGAATCGACGGAACTGAATCGCAAACCACACGAAATCAACCAGTTGAGATGGTCCGACCCCGTGAGCCCTAGCCGCCGGTGCCAATCGCGTTCTGCCGCGCAACCCGCGGCGAAGTCCCGTGCCAGCGCTGAAACGCGCGGCCGAAAGCCGACTGCGTCTGGTACCCGAGCATGTCCGCAATCTGGGCGAGCCGCAGTCGCGACGAAGTAACGTGATGCCAGGCAAGTTCGGCGCGGACTGAATCTGCGACGGCGCTAAAATTCGTGCCCAGATTTTCCAGTCTGCGCTGCAGGGTTCGTTCCGACAGCCGCATCGTTTCGGCGACGGTTTTGATCGAACACTCCTTGTACGGCAGCAATACGGTCAGGATCGATTTTACTTCCGTCAGAACAATCGGCCCGTCAAGCTGCGAAGACGACAGCACGGATTGTTTCGATATGCCGCGGAGCTCGCCCCGGCCGAGGGTCCGGTCGAGGATGGAATTCTCGATAAACAGTGCGTCGGTCGCGCTGTCGAATTCCGGCCGACGGCCAAAGAATTGCGTAAACGAATCGTTGTCAACCGCACTTTGGCGCAAAGCAACGCGCGACGGCTGCCACCGGGCCTGGATATTTTCCCGAATGAACAGGCACACAACGGCGAGGGAGGCATTGATAACCTGGCGATGACCGTAGCGTCCGAGCGGTTGCAGGGAATAATGCAGCCACTGCCCGTCCGCCGCCGGCTCGAATCGAAAGACCCCCATGTCCGTAAACAAACCATAGTATTTGACGAAGCACCTCAGCGCCGCGAAAACCGATTCAGCGTCACGCATGAGCAGCCAGATTTGTCCGAAGATACCCATCGGTAAGCGACTTCCGTGGAGTAGCCCGAACTCGGGGCAGTCGCAGTCCTCGGCTGCTAACTCGAGATAATCGATCAGATATTCAGCATCGATGTAAACGTCCGGCGTATCGAACGCATAGGCGGGAATCCCTGCTGCGCGCGCTACCGCCTCAGCCTGCCCGCCCATTTCCGCAATCAGCTCGCGTGAACCGATTAACGAGGCACTGAAAACGACGCTCTGGGACCGCGGCCTGGATTGGCGCATAAAGTATATTTATTGGCGGCTAATGGATAATTTCACTCGATTATAAGGTGTAGCATCCGCCAACAACATACCGGTCCGCGAACCCGGTTTCCTGGTCGAACCGGGCACCACGCAAGAGCGGACTGCAATGGTTCGTGCCGGTCGACAGACCGGCGTTTCGAGCGGAGGCACTCCATGTCGAACAGCAAATTAGTTCCGGTGGGCGAATTAACGGCAGGTGAAATTCGCCCGCTCGAGGTCGATGGCCGTCACCTGTTACTGGTCAACGGCGAGAAAGGTCCCGCGTTGATTGATCGCGTTTGCCCTCATGCGGGGGGCGACCTTGCCAGGGGTAAGGTTGTAGCGAACCGCATACGGTGCCCTACGCACAGCTACTTGTTCGACCTTGAAACGGGGAGTTGCCCGCTCGGTCGGCGTGAAGGATGGGGACCGGTGGCGGTGTACGAATTGCAAATAAGCGACGGATATCTCTGCGTCGAACTCCCGGATTAGAAGCCGCGATGCCAGCGTTCCGGTTTACCGGCGGCGATGAACGATCGACTGCCTTTGCATTAACTGATTTGGAGGATCGTGAAAATGACTGATCTGGACATCATCATTCGAGGCGGAATGATTATCGATGGACAACGCACGCCAAGATACCGTGGTGACGTCGGCATCAAGAACGGCCGGGTCGAAGCGATCACGGGGGTCGGCGGCTTGTCGAAGAAAACGGCGAAAAAGGAAATTGATGCCGACGGCCTGATCGTTGCCCCCGGCTTCGTCGATCTGCACACGCACTACGACGCCCAGGTATTCTGGGATCCCTACTGCACGACCAGCGGCTGGCACGGCGTCACTTCGGTCGTGATCGGGAACTGCGGTTTCGGTATCGCACCGGTGAAGGAAGACGGCCGTGAGCGGGCGATGCTCTCACTGACACGCAACGAGGCGATTTCCTACGACGCGATGGCCGAGGCTCTCGCCTGGGATTGGGAAACGTTTCCGGAATTCATGGATGCCATCGAGCGTACTCCGAAAGGCATTAATCTGCTCACGTACATCCCGCTCTCGCCGCTGATCGCCTATGTCATGGGCGGGGTCGACAAGGCGAAGACGCGGCGCCCGGGTGCGGACGAAATGGGGCGTATCAAGCAGCTCATTTCCGACGCAATGGACGCAGGTGCCTGCGGGATTTCTTCACAGAACCTGGGCGACACGTCCGTTCAGCGCGATTACGACGGCTCACCGAACGTAACGGACATTATGCATTTCGACGACTTTCTCGACATGGTCTCGGTGCTCAAGGATAAAGGTCGCGGCGCGGTCCAGGTGCTCGGACTGACGCCGGAACAAACGGAACGCGTGTGTGAGGCCAGCGGCGCGAACGTAATCTACAACGTGCTCGCGCTCGAATGCGACCAGCACGGCATGAAGACCGAGGGTTCCTGGGAGTCTTTCACGGACTGGATGGAGGATGCGAATCGGCGCGGGCTCAAGGTAAGCGCACAAACAGTGAC
>CAXBJY010000006.1:0-115995 GCA_963976285.1 uncultured Gammaproteobacteria bacterium | reverse complement strand
CAGACGCCCGCTTTTTCGGATCGGCGGCGCATGACACGATCAGCGTCAACGCGGCGGGCACTGAAATCAGCGGCACGATCGACGGCCGGGTGATCGAACCGGTCGCGCGCTTTACACCGCTTGTGCAGGCTATCGCCGCCCTTGGCGGTGACGACGTCGTCACGGTAGCCGGGGACGTTCCGGGGATTCGGATCTACGGCGACACGCTGACCGGCGAAACCGTGGCCGATGGCCACGACGAAATCTTCGTCGACAGCGCAGGGTTAGCCGGCGCCCCAGGGTCCGTCGAACTCGATAACGGGGCGCGTATTTTCGGCGGCGGCGGCAACGACCGACTCGAAGGCGGGCGCCGCAGCGACGAACTGTTCGGTGACGCCGGAAATGACTGGATATCCGGCGGCAGCGGCAACGACCGCATCAGTGGCGGTGAGGACGATCCCGCCGCGCCGGCGACAGACAACGACGTCCTGATCGGTGGTGGTGGCCGCGACGACATTTTCGGTTATGGCGGGGATGACGCGCTATTCGGCGGGCAGGGCGGCGATACGCTGAAAGGTGGCGCGGGGAATGACGCGATCTACGGCGATTTGATCAACTGGGCGTATGCGGTGGCCGATCCGGCCGCCTGGAGCGGACCGTCGTTGACCCGTGGCAGCGACGGCATTTATTCCGCGACAGCCGGAGCGGGTGCCGTACTCGCGACGCCGAACAGCGCCGGCGAGCATTTCGTTTTCGCCGCCGCCATCGATGCGGAATCCGGCGCCGACGACCTCGACGGTGGCGCCGGCGACGATCACCTGCTTGGCGGAAGCGGTGATGACAGGCTCGCGGGTGGTGCCGATCGGGATTTACTCGAAGGAGAGGAAGGCGACGATACCCTGTTCGGTGATGGCGGCAACGATACGCTTTACGGCGACATCAGCCCGAATACGTATGCGAAACACAGCGCGCCTGTGAGCACCGGCACGGCGCCGGACGGGAGCTGGGTCCTGTCATTCCGCGAGTTTCTCGACGGTCCGGATGCCGGCGGGGATGACGTTCTCGACGGCGGCGCCGGTACGGATACCTTGATCGGCGGGGTCGGCGACGACGTCCTCGATGGCGGTCGCTTCGATCATGCGATTGATGTTCTGTATGGCGGCGTGGGCAATGACGCCTACGTGTTCGGTTTCGGCGACGGCCGCACGTTCGTTTACGACGCCGACGGTGACGCCGATCGGATCGTGTTCCGCGCCGGCGTTATGCCCGACGACGTGCACCTGAAAGCGGACACGACCGGCAGCAATCTCATCATCGCGTTAACCCTGAACGGCGTCGATATCGGGGACGAGTTGATCATCAGCAACTGGTACCGAAGTCACGCCATCGAGACGTTTACGTTCGAATCTGGCCCGGTCTGGACGACGGCGTTCGTCACGGCAGCAACCGGACACTCCGTCGACAACCCCGAACCGGTCGACAACGGCGGGGTGATCCTCGCCGCGACCGACGAGGCGGATGTGAGTTTCGGCGGCAGCGGCAACGACGAGGTGTATTTGCTCGCGGGCGCGGACCTGTTCGCGGGTGGCAGCGGTGACGACCGGATATTCGGAGGCGGCGGTAACGACGAACTGCAGGGCAACGACGGTAACGATGTGATCGCGGGCGAAGCGGGCCACGATCTGCTGTACGCCCAGTCCGGGAACGATGCGCTCTATGGTGGCAACGGCGACGATTTGCTCAGCGGTGGCGACGGTGACGACACGCTGTTCGGTGGCGCCGGCAACGACGATCTGCTCGGTGGTCCCGGCGATGACAGCTATGTGTATGACCGCGGCGATGGCGAGGATGTGATCCGTGACGATGGTGGTGCGGCCGATCGCATTGTTTTCGCTCGCTCGATCGCGCCGGCAGACGTCACCGTCGATTCAAGCGGGAATACGCTCATCTTCGATGTGCGCAGCAATCGCGCTCGCGTCGGTGACAGGCTTGCCATCGTCGATGGTTTACTCGCTACAAACGAAATCGAAAGCGTCGAATTCGATGACGGCACGGTGTGGAACAGTGCCGGGATCGTAACGCGCCTGCCGGATTCATATGCCCTGACAGATGGGCTCGTGGTCACCGGGGGCGCAAATGGCACGACTTACACGCTCGCGACCGCGCTTGATGACGGATTCACAATCGAAATCACGGACACCGGCGGGATCGACGTCGTCGATTTACGCACTACGATTACCGGCAGCGGCGCAATAGTCCCGATCCTCACCGGCAGCGCGCGCAACGGCGACGATCTGCTGCTTGCGGTGACCCTCGATTCGACGTTCGAATCGAGCGCGGACGCACGCGGTACTATCCGCATCAACGGCTACTACAGCGAGGACGGATACATCGAGACCATCCGGTTCGGCACGAGCACGCTGAATGCGTTGAATGTCGCGCCGCGGATCGCAAGCTCACCGGCCGACCAGGTGATCCCGCTAAACGTGAACTACAACTACATCGTGCCCGCGGCAACATTCGACGACTCGCCTTTCGATCGGATCGCGCTGAGCGCGATGTCGGGTGACGGTAGTGAGCTGCCGGATTGGCTCGCGTTTGATCCCGCGAGCGGGGCGTTCGCGGGAACGCCCGCTTCCGGTGACGCCGAAATTCTCGACGTCGTGGTCGTCGCGACGGATGCAGGCGGGTTGAGCGCCGGGACGCGTTTCGAACTGAATGTCGGCAACGTGAACGTCGCACCGCTAGCGGGCGCCCCGGTCACCCCCCAGTCCGCGATCGAGGGTACGGCGTTCGCGTTGACGCCGGCTGCGGATACGTTCTCCGATCCGAATCCCGGTGACGTCCTCACACTGTCCGCGCACCTGGCCGGTGGCGAGGCCTTGCCCGGATGGCTGTCGTATAACGCGTACACGAACACGTTCAGTGGCACGCCGGGCGAAGCGGACGTCGGTTTGCTGCTGCTGGAGCTGACCGCCACCGACACCGGTGCGCTTGGAGTAGCGACGCACTTCACGCTGAACGTTGATTATCTGAATGATGCGCCGCGGCTCGTGATCGATCCGGCGAACGTGGCAGTGACGGAACACGCCGGGTTTTCATTCAGGCTGCCAGCCGGCACGTTCGAGGACGACGATGTCAGCCACGGTGACAGTCTCACGTATGCGCTCTCGATGCAGGACGCGACGCCCTTGCCCGGGTGGTTGCTGTTCGATGCCGCCACGCTGACGATCAGCGGCCGACCGGTCGGGATCTTCGCGGATCAGGACTTCGCGCTGCGCCTGAGCGCGACGGATAAGCGCGGCGCGACCGCGACGGCGGATCTCAGCCTGCACGTGACCGACGCTGCCACGGCAAACGCGTGGTACGTACCGCATGCGCCCGACGAGATCGGCGCCCCGGCGTATTCGCGTAAGCGCAGCGTCACTACTGCATTGCATAACGGTGATTACGTCGTCGTGTGGGAATCCGCGGGCCGCGACGGGGACGCGCGCGGCATCTACGCGCAACGTTATCGCGCCGCGGGCACGGCTGTCGGGTCAACCGTGCAGGTGAACACAACAACGCTCGGCGATCAGCGCTCGCTGGCGGTTGGCGCATTGACCGGCGGCGGCTTTGTCGTGAGCTGGGTGTCCCTGCATGAAAACGATGGCAACCAGGTACCGCCGCTGCACGATGGCGGCGGCGTCTACGCGCAATTGTTCGCCGCCGATGCGCGCCCGATCGGCGGTGAAACGCGGGTCAATCACGTCTGGAGCGGGATCCAGGACCAGACGGCGATCGCGCCACTCGGCGACGGCGGCTACATGATCACGTGGTTTTCGCAGTTCGAGGAACAACGGGTCAATGTCGTTGAATACGGGGTCGGGGAGCCGGGGCTGTTCGGCCAACGCTACGCGGCATCCGGCACACCGGTAAGCGCCGCCGTGCGGCTTGCGGATGTCGGCATCGCCGATCTCGAACCGAGCGCGGCGGGTTTGATCGGGGGCGGTTTCGTCATCGCCTGGAACGCTCCGGACGGGGACGATAGCGGCATCGTTGCGCAACGTTATGCTTCGAACGGAACACAGCAAGGGCCCGGGACCCGGGTAAATTCGTGGGCCGCCGATCGACAATCCACTCCACGGCTGGCGGCGCTGGCGAGCGGAGGTTTCGTCGTCGTCTGGTGTTCCGACGATCAGGATGCGAGCGGCGGCGGCGTATTCGGCCAGCGATTCGCGCCGAACGGCGCCCCGATCGGTGACGAGTTTCGGGTCAATTCCACGACGTTCGGCACCCAGGGCGAGCCGGCCGTCGCCGCGACCCCCGACGGTGGGTTCGTGGTTAGCTGGTTGTCCGCGCCGATCAGCGGGATCGGCGATCTCTATATGCAGCGTTACGGCGCGGACGGCGTGAAAGTGGACGCCGAAACGCTTGTCGATGCGGCGGGTTTTCAGAACGACGCGCCGTCGCTGACGGTATTGCCGGATGGCAGCATCGTGCATACCTGGACCGCGACGGACAGCGGCGGTCTCTCGACGGACCCGGCGGCGCCATGGACCCTGGCGGAACCGACCCGCATCGAATCAAAGCGGATCGAACTACGGGCGAATACCCCAGTGGAAGCGCGCCAGTCAACGGTCGCGCTTGCCGCCGCGGAATTCAAAAGCGTCGTCTACCGGATTCAGGACAACGTTTTCTTCGATCCCGATTTAGCTTACGGCGACGCGCTCGAGTTTCGTCTGCAACCAGCGCCGGACAAGGTCCTGCCTTCCTGGCTTGCGTTCGATCCGGCAACGGCGACGTTCAACGGGTTACCGCTTGCCGGTGATACCGGCACCTGGGACATCGCCATTACCGCGACGGACCGTGCGGGTACGGTTGCTGAGGCGAACTTCGTGTTTAGCGTGACCGAGGCCGCCGACATCACGATCACCGCGGCGCCGGCGAGCTACCGCGTGAATTCGACCGAACCGCGAGGGAATTTCCGTCCGGCCGCGACCCGGCTCAGCGATGGCAGCCGCATCGTCGTATGGGACAGTGGCGCCGCGATCCATGGACAACGCTATGCCGCCGACGGGGCGGTGCTCGGGGCAGAATTCAGACTCGACGGGGGAATCACGGAAAGCTCCCGCCCCGCCGTTGCAGCCGTCGATGATGGCGGCTTTGTCGCTGTCTGGGAGCGCGCCGACGGGCAACTGCTGGCCCGGGTTTACGATTCAGCGGGCGCGCCTCGCGGCGGTGAATTTCCAGTTGGCGCGCAATCGCCGGGCGACAAATGGGGGGCGCGCGCGATAAACCTGGGGCACGGCGAATTCGCGCTGGCGTGGCAAACCGACGGCGCCGGAAGCACGGCGACGATCAAGCTGCAGCGCTACTCGAATGCGGCCGTTCCGGTAGCCATCGGCGCTGCCGTCGACATCGTCGCGGAGGTGCCGGGGAATACGGGGTTCTCGTCGGCCGCTTGCGACAGCGGTGAGTTCATCGTGGCCTGGACCGGCATCAATGCCGCTGGCGGCGAGTCGGTTTTCGCGCGGCGATTCAGTGCCGCGGGCGCGCCGGTGGGCGAGCCGATCCGGGTCGACGATAACACCGCGTTCGATCATCGCGATCCGGCGCTTGCGAGTCTCGCCGGTGGCGGGTTCGTGCTGACGTGGACTGCCGATCTGCGCGACGGCGACGAGGATGTGTATGCACGCCTGCTCGACGAGTCCGGGAGCCCGCGCGGCGCCGCCTGGCGGGTGAATAATCTCACGGAGCTGCCCCAGCGCAACGCCGACGTGACGGCAACGGACGATGGTGGCTTCGTCATTGCCTGGCATTCCGAGCCCGGGATCCATCCGGGCGAGTACGGCACCGTGCGGGCGCAGTATTTCGATCGCGCCGGTAATCCCGTGCGCGACGAGATCCCGGTGACGCTCGAATCCCGTGAACGCCTGTCACGGCCGGTAATCGTGACGGATGTGGACGGCGGTTTTGATGTCTACTGGGAGTCCGATCACGAAGACAACGGCGCCGCGACTGATGCGATCCTTGCGCGTCACTTTACGGTCGGCGGTTCGGCATTCAATGCCGCGCCGGTCGTTGTGGCGCCGCTTGCCGATCAGGTTCTGCTCGAGGGAGCCCACTACAGTTTCTTCGTACCCGGGCCGACGTTCATGGACCCGGAACGCGAAGCACTGAGCTACCGCGCGACGCTGGCCGGCGGTGCCGCGCTGCCAAGCTGGTTGGCGTTCGATCCACATACACGGCACTTGAGCGGCCATGCCGGCAACGACGATATCGGTGTCTATGACATTGCCGTCACGGCGACGGATCCGTCCGGGATCTCGGCCTCCGACCGTTTCCGTTTAACCGTCAATAACGTCAACGAAGCGCCGACCGCGGTGGACGATATCGCCGGACTGCGGTTCGATACGGGCACGAGCGCAATCATCGTCGACGTGCTCGCGAACGATTGGGATCCCGACGCCGGGGACAATCCGGCGAATTTCACGCTCGATACGGTGACTCTGGCCAGCGGGCCCGGCAGCGTCGGCATCGTCGGTAACAAGCTGCATTACGCTGCCGGGACGGATTTTGTGATCCCCGCTAGCGGCGGCATCGCCGAGGCGATCGTCACCTACACGATGTCGGACAGCAACGGTGCGAGCGCCGTCGGTACCGCGACCATCGGCCTGCACAAGGGCAATGTCGAACTGCTGGGCGGCGATGTCGCGACGGTTTCCGGTCCCGCTGATCTCTACGGTTACGGCACATTCATCCTCGGCCCCGGAGCGTCCGGGTCGCGCGTGACGCTCGCCGCATCAGCCGCGGGCAACGCGTTCGGTGCGTCGCGGCGCAGCACCGTGCAAATTACACCGGGATCCGGCAGCACGACGATCGGGCGGGCGCTCGGCGGCGGGCTAGCCGGGTCGGCAACGCTACAGTTCACCGGTTTGAGTCGCGGCGATTTGCAGCTCGGCATTGGGTCCCTGAGGCTGACGTTCGCGGGGACGGACGTGGAATTGCATATCGACGATTTTGATCCTGACGACGTCTTCGGCGCTACGCCGGTTATCGACACGTTCGTATTCGACGGGATTGCCTACACGTACGGAGAACTGTTGCGCCAGGGATTCGATATCGAGGGTTCCATTGCGGCGGATTTACTGACGGGTACGAACGTCGTCGATCGGATCAGCGGGTTCGACGGCAACGACACGATCGTCACTGGCGATGGCAGCGATCTATTGCGCGGCGGCACCGGTGACGATGTGCTGAACGGTGGTCGCGGAGATGACACATATGTTTTCAGCCGCGGTGATGGCCACGATGTGATTTCGGATCCGCGGGGTTCCGATCGCGTTGTTTTCACCGCTGGCTTGAGTTCCGCCGATGCGCGCAGCGAGCGACGCGGCGATGATCTGTATCTCGCGGTGAGCCCGGGCGATTCGATCAGGGTTCTGAACTGGTTCGCGCACCCGGACAACCGGATCGAAGCATTCGCCTTTACGGACGACGATTTGCGGTTCGTCGACCCTGCGACCGCCGAGACTATCGATCAGGATCATGCCCCGGTCGTCGCGATACCTATCCCGGATCAGCAGGCAAGTGTCGGCTCCGATTTTTCCTACCGGATCCCGGGTTCGACGTTCACTGATGTTGATCGCGACAAATCACTGACGCTCTCCGCGACGCGAGCCGACGGCTCGCGAATTCCCGCATGGCTGCATTTCGATGCCAAGGACTGGCGACTGCACGGTCAGCCACCGGGAGAGGCTGCAGGCGTTGTGTCGATACGGATCACGGCAACGGATCCGACGGGACTGTCGGCGACGGATGAATTCACACTCGCGCTTGCGCGACCGCCCGGAAATGCCGCGCCGCAAGTTGCAGTCGCGATTGCGGACCACACGGTGATCACCGGACACGCGATCGATTTCATGCTCCACACCGATACGTTCGTGGACCCGGATCCGGGCGACAGTCTGAATCTTTCCGCGCAACTCGCTGACGGTACCCTGTTGCCGGCCTGGCTCGTGTTTGATCCGGTCACGCGCACGTTCAGCGGGATCGCACCCGCCGCCGCAGGAAACGTTACGGTCGAGGTCGTCGCCGAAGATCAGAGCGGTCTCCGCGCCCGTGATTCGTTTAACTTATGGCTTGTACCCGAGATGAGAATGATCTGCGGTTCCCGGCGTGCCGATACGCTGCGTGGCAGCAACGGCCCGGATCGCATAAGCGGTTATGCCGGCGACGACGTGATCGACGGGCTGATCGGGGACGACGAAATCACCGGCGGCGCCGGTAAGGACAAGATATTTGACCTCAGTGGTGATAACACCGTTTATGGCGACGCGCACGATGACCTGATCACGACAGGCGCCGGCGCTGACGTGATTCACGGTGGTTCGCATGCCGATACGATCGATGCGGGCGACGGGAATAACACGGTCGATGGCGGTAACGGCAGCGACGTCATCACGGCCGGTCGCGGGGCCGATCGGATAACGGGTGGCGGCGGCAATGATGTGATCAATCCCGGAGCCGGTCGTGACATCGTCTTCGGCGGCCGCGGCGAGGATGTCGTCGTTGCCCTTGTCGGCGACAAGTTCGTCGATGGCGGGCCACACGCGGATACGATTTCGACGGGCGCCGGGGATGACACGATCTTCGGCGGTTCGCACCACGATGTAATTGATGCCGGCACGGGGAACGATACGCTGTACGGGGGCAACGGGGATGATCGACTCGTCGCCGGCGCCGGCGCGGACTGGATCGATGGCGGCCGTGGCGCCGATTCAATTTACGGTGGCGCCGGCAACGACACGCTGGACGGACACACCGGTGGTGACACCTACTTTTTCGCTCGGCACGATGGGGTCGACGTTGTCGTGGAGACGACATCGCAACGGGACGATACGATCGCGTTCGGTGCGGACATTGCGGCGGATCAGCTCTGGTTTTCCGGCGCCGGCGATGATCTCCGCATCGATTTAATCGGAACGCCCGACACCGTGTTCGTGCGCGACTGGTATACGCGCCGCGGTACGATCGAACGGTTTGAACTCGCCGGTGGGGCCTACCTCGTCGATGCCGCGGTCGGCCAACTCGTCGAAGCAATGGCCGCTTTCAATCCGCCGGCGGGTATCGAGACATCGCTACCCGAGCATATTGCGCAGTCCGTCGACCCGGTGATCGCCGCAGTGTGGCAGTCGGCGGCGTAACGCGCACGGGACTTCCGCTGCCTCCCGGCGACAGCATGCAGCGCGTTCCCGGGTTATAGCGGCGGTTCGATCAGTGGATAAATTCGCGCCGAGCGTCCACACCCGTGGCTTCGCGAACGGTGCGGGTACTCATAACCCGGCTAGCCGGTGGCCGGCCCGGGGCGAACCGCACGCAGCTGCGCGCCGGGTGTGAAAGTCGCGATCTCCGGCAGTGCAGGGATCGGCAAGACGACGTTCGCCCGCGCGCTTGCGGAACGCTGCGGGTGCCGTCTCATCGAAGAAGGATACGATGGCCTGTTCGGTGCGGACGCCCGGTTTCTGCCATCGCGAATACGGTTGCGCCACGAGATCCTGGCTGTGCTGGAGCGGAAGAATGCGTGCGAGGACGACGCGCCCGCATTCGTGGCCGACCGCTGCGCGGTGGATTTGTTCAACCTCTGGATGTCGCGCGGTTTTGGTGATGACGAGAGAACGACCGGCTGGTTGTATCAACGGTGTCGGCGCTACGTGGCAAAATACGACTTTGTTTTCGTCTTGCCCTGGAGCGCGATCCCGTTACGTCAGATCGCCGCGCCAGTGAACCGGCGGCGGTCCCTGAACCCCTGGTTCCAGCTGTATAACCAGGCGAACGTCATTGGCTTGCTGCATCAGTGGTTGCCGCCCGAGCGGTTGATACCGATGCCGTATCGTTTGTCCGCTCTGCACGACCGGGTCGCGTTTGCGTGCGACGTGATCGACGGCCGCGGATAAGCGCACCGCCGCGTGGTCGCGGGCGCCGACCGGCAGCGCGAGGCTGTTTGCCGATCGGACCGGGTGGTTTGGCACCGGCGGGGCAGGGGGCCCGATGCGAAATTTCGCGTCGTTCCCGATTCATGTCAGCGCGCTCGGGGGGAGCTTGCGAGCCCTCGCGAGACCCGTGCGCTCCTGAAGTGTTACCCATGTCCGCGATATGATCTGTTACCTGTGTGACCGGAACAGACCAGAAACGAATGGTGCCCTGAGCAGGATTCGAACCTGCGACCTACCGCTTAGGAGGCGATTGCTCTATCCAGCTGAGCTACCAGGGCATCGGCCGAATTCTAGCAGACCTGTTCGCCGTGGTCGGGCGTCGATTGGCCCGCTACCCGGATAATTCCGCGTGGCATGGCCAAACGTTCGCGCTAACATTACGCTGCAATGTCCGATAAACACGACAATGAAACCTGTGAAATTCGCCTCGCACGGCCGCGTGATGGCGACAAGCTCGCACGCATGTCACGACGGCTCATCGAGGCGGGCCTGCCGTGGTGGTGCTGGACGCCGAAGCGGCTCGGCAAGGCGATCCGATCGCCGGATACCGTCGGCATTGTCGCCACCTCCGAGCGTCAGCTCAGTGGTTTCGCAATGATGCATTTCGGCGACGAGAACGCGCATCTGAATCTGCTGGCCGTCGAGCCGGAGTTTCGTCGCCGGGGAATAGGTCGTGAACTGCTCGCCTGGCTCGACGAATCCTGTCTCGTTGCCGGTATCCGACGGGTTTCGCTCGAGGTGCGCGCGAACAATCGATCCGCGATCCGCTTCTACGAAAAACTCGGCTATGCGCGGGGAGAACAAATCCCGCGGTACTACTGTGGCGAAGAGGCCGCGCTACGCATGACGCGAACGATCGCGCGAACGGACGATGCCTGAACGGTGCGCTACTTCCGTTCTTTCGCCCACGTGTCGCGCAAGCTGACGGTGCGGTTGAACACGGGTGCGGCGTTCGTGTGTTCGACCGTATCGGCACAGAAATATCCGAGCCGCTCAAACTGAAACTGCGCGCCGGGCGCCGCTTCGGCGAGTGCCGGTTCGATCCAGGCATCCGTCACACGGGCGACTGAATCCGGGTTCAGTTCGTCGAGAAAATTCTCGCTCGCGGCCGGGTTCGGCACCTGGAACAGCCGGTCGTAGAGTCTCACCTCGGCACGTTTTCCGTGTTTCGCCGACACCCAGTGGATCGTGCCTTTGACCTTGCGTCCGTCGGGCGCATTACCGCCCCGGCTCGCCGGGTCGTACGAGCAATAAATGACGCTCGGTTCGCCCGTGTCCGGATCCACTTCGACCCGCTCGCAAGTGACGAGATAGGCGTATCGCAGTCGCACTTCGCGCCCCGGTCCGAGGCGAAAGAATTTTTTCGGCGGGTCGAGCATGAAATCATCCCGCTCGATGTACAGTTCGCGCGAAAACGCGAGCTTGCGCGAACCGAACGAATCATCCTTCGGGTGATTCGCCGCTTCGAGTTCGTCGTTATCGTCGTCCGGATAATTCTCGATCACGAGCTTCAGCGGACGCACCACCGCCATTGCGCGCGGCGCCGACGCGTCGAGTTCCTCGCGGACGGCGTTTTCGAGTACCGCAACGTCGATCGTGGTTTGCTTCTTCGTTACCCCGACCGCGTTGCAAAACTTGCGAATTGCGGCTGCCGGGTAGCCGCGGCGGCGCATGCCTTTCAATGTCGGCAGGCGCGGGTCGTCCCAGCCGCTTACGTGGCCCTCGGTCACGAGCTGATGCAGCTTGCGCTTGCTCGTGATCGTATAGCTGAGTTCGAGCCGTGCGAATTCGATCTGCTGCGGATGGCACGGCACGGGAAGCATATCGAGCACCCAGTCGTACAGCGGACGATGGTCTTCGAATTCGAGGGTACACAACGAGTGCGTAATCCCCTCGAGAGCGTCCGAGATGCAGTGCGAGTAGTCGTACATCGGATAGATTTTCCACCGTGAGCCCGTGCGGTGATGGCTTGCGTTGCGGATGCGGTAGAGCGTGGGGTCGCGCATGTTCATGTTTGGCGACGCCATGTCGATCTTCGCGCGCAGTACGTGCTCGCCTTCCTCGAACTCACCGGCGGCCATGCGCCGGAACAGGTCGAGATTTTCTGCGACTGAACGTTCGCGGTAAGGGCTGTTCCGGCCCGGCGCGGTCAGCGTGCCGCGGTATTCGCGGATGTCGTTGGCCGACATGCTGTCGACGTAGGCGAGCTTGTGCTCGATCAGGTGGACGGCGAAATCGAACAGAGCCTCGAAATAATCCGAGGCGTGATACAGGCGATCTTCCCAGTCAAACCCGAGCCAGCGCACATCCTCCTTGATCGCTTCCTGGAACTCCTCGCTTTCCTTGTCCGGGTTCGTGTCGTCGAAGCGCAGGTTGCAGATGCCTTTGAAGTCGATCGCCGTGCCGAAATTGAGGCAAATCGATTTTGCATGCCCGATATGCAGGTACCCGTTGGGCTCCGGCGGGAAACGCGTCGTGACGGGGCCGGTGAGGCGCCCGTCGGCAATGTCAGCTTCGATCAGCGTACGGATGAAGTTCGTGGGTGCGGGTGCCGGGTCAGTGTCCATGGATTACGTATTTCAGTGCAGTTCAGGCCGATAACGATTGCCGCGTTGTGGCAGTGCGGCACGCGGCGCGCTGGCCGGACGCCGCCACCGGGTGCACGGCGCTCGCGGCGGGCCGGCATTCTAACCTGTCGCGCATCCGCGCGCATCTGTTAACTATCTGAGCTGAAACGGAAACTGCAGCACTTGTAAGGAAACACTCGAATTCGATGGTACAATCAAAGTGATGCCTGAAAAGCCCTGATCCGTGGGCTGGGTACGGATCCGTCCCGCCCGTGTCGCGGTCGCAAAACGAAGGGGAAAACTCCCGCCTCGGGACGGTTGGCGGTAAAGACGAAAATACGAGCCTGACATAACCAATGAGTACCAATGCGATAGGAACCGGCAGCGGCGCCGAGCGCCGGCGCTACGTCCGTCTGCCGATTCGGCTCGAGGCGCTCGTTGCAATTGACGGCCGGCCCGCGATCCAGTGCACGGTCCGGGATTTCTGCGTCGCCGGCTTGTTCGTCGCGATATCGCAGCAGCAACTGCGACTCGTGAAACCACAAACCTCCGCAATTCTGTATTTTTCCCTCATCGTCGAAGGGGTCCAGAGCGACTACCAGCTGACGCTGAAAATTTTTCGTGTGGTCGGCTCCGGTTTTGGCTGTGGTTTTGAAAACGCCGACCCACAGACGATCGCCCTGTTGCAGTCGCTCGCCGCGAGTTCGAACCCGGACGCGATACCGGACACTGCCGAAGGCATGTCCCGGACCCAGGGTAAATTTTCGGAGCGCTTCAACGAGGCGAAAGAACCGCTGCTCGAATTAGCGCGGAAGTTCGGCCTGCGCGCGACGGATGAATTTCTGCGCCTCGTCGACGAAGCGCTGTTCCTGGCGGCGCGTGATGCCGGCAATAACCTCGACGAAACACGCTTTCTCGACGGACAAAACGAAATCCGCGGGCGCCGCGATGATATCCGCGAGACGGTACCGAATCTGCTGCAAAAAGGCGTTTCGATCCTGAACTCCCCGCTCAGCGCGACGCAGGAAGAAGCGGCAAGCCCCGCGGTGTCGGAATTGTCCCTGATCGACAAGGACGAGTTCGAGGAGTTTCTCACCGTCTCGCAACTCGTTTCCGACCTCGAGCCGCGTTTCAAAGAGGATTTGTTCAAGCTCGACCGACGCTTCTCGTTGCTCGCGAAACGCGAAATCGACGATCGCTCGAATCCGCTCGGCCCCGCCGTCGTCGGCGGTGTGTTCGCTGAAGCACTGAAGAACCTGCGCTCCGATCGGACTGCTGTAAACGTGATTTACCGGACCTTGCGCCAGGTCCTCGAAACGAACCTCGGGCAGCTGTACGCGGACGCGAACGAGTTGCTTGTCGAGCTCGGGGTGCTGCCGGTCATCGAGAAAGAAAAGTCGACGATCAAACGCTCCGAGAGCACTTCTCCGAGCGGGCCCGCGGGGGATGCACTGCTTGATTCCACGCTCGGCGGGCACAGTATTCCGGGCGCGCCGCCCACTGAAGTTACCCACCCCCCGACGGGCGGGGCGCCCGGCCAGGCGCCTCCGCTCCAGCCCGGTTACGGACAGAATGTGCAGGCGGCGCAGCCCCCGCGTTTCGTCGCCGCACAGCCGAGCCAGCAGGGCACCGCGCCCGCGGGCGGTTTCGATGTGATCGATCCGACTGCAGCGGGCTACCCGGCGATCGATGCGGGTGCCGTGCCGGCCGGCGGGTTCCCGGCCGCGCCAGGCGTTCCGGCTGCGCCGGGTGCGCACACCGGTGCGGTACAACCCGGTGCGGTACAGCCGGGGGCAGTACAGCCCGGTGCGGTACCACCCGGGGTCCAGGCCGGCGCCGTGCCAGGCGGGGCAGCGTCACCACCGGGCCACGCAGGCGGTGTGAGCGCGGGCTCTACCGCGGTCGGGATGGGGCTCGAAGCGACATTCGGCGGATTCGGCGGCGGCCCGGCCGTGTATGTTCCGCCGTCCCTGCAACAGGCCTATTCCGCCGCCCAGGCACAAATGGCATTGCGACGCGAACTGCTGCCGCTGAGCGAAAGTGAAGCGATAACAGTGAGCGGGACCGGGCCGACTTACGCGCCGACACAGATCATCGAGGGGCTCACGCAACTGCAGCGGTCGGTCGCGCAAATGCAGGAAGCCCCGGCACTCGACGTCAGCGGGATCAAGCACCGTATTGTCGATGCCATCACCCGCGCGGGCGGCGACGCCGGCTCGATCGGTCAGGCCGAGAGCGATGCGATAGAGGTTATTGCGAACCTGTTCGATGTGTTAGTTAAAGACGCGCTCGTGACCGACAGCGCGAAAGCGCAGTTAACCCGCCTGCAGGCGCCGGTGCACAAAGCCGCATTGATGGACCCGGCATTTTTCGAGGCCACGGACCACCCGGTGCGTCAGCTGCTCAATCGGGTGTCGATGTTGCGCGACGGGCTCACGGAAACGGCGGGCGAGCGTAACGATCGGGTGACGGAGCTGATCGGCCGGATCAATACCGAATTCAACGACGACATCGGGGTGTTTGAACCGATACTGGGCGAGTTCGACGATATCCTCCGCGAGCAGCGTGATGCCTATGAGGAAAAAGTGGCCTCGGTTGTCCGCGCGAGCGAGGAGCAGGAAAAGGTTCTGCACGCACGCCGCGACAGGAACCTGGAAGCCACGGATTCCAGTCTCGCACAACAGGAGCTGCCCGAAGAATGGAATCGCTGGCTTGATCGCGGCAAGCTGCTGGAAGCGGGCGAGCGCATGATCATGAACGCGAACACGAGCAAACCGTCGCTTGTAACCCTCGTGTGGGTTGGTCCCGGCTTCAACCCTTACGTGTTCGTCGATGATCGTGGCGACAAGGCATCCACCCTGACCTTGCAGCAGGTCGCGATGTACCTGCGCCGCGGTACGCTGAAATCGCTGCAGGGCGATGACGCAGGGCCCGTCGACCGCGCCCTGTTCGGCGTCGTGAACCGAATCCACGGTGAAGTGGAGGCACGCGCGACGCACGACGAACTGACCGACTTCATGAATCGCAAATCGTTCGTGCAGGCCATCGAACGACACCGACCCGATGGTGCCGCCGGATCGTCGGGGCCGGTACTGTGTCAGCTGTCGCTCGCGAACCTCAAGGCGATCAATGACGATTACGGTATCGAGGTTGGCGATACGATGTTGAACAACGTTGCGCGTCAGTTGCGTGCCGCGATTCCCGGCAAGGCGGTCACGTTCGGTCGTCTCGGGGGTACCGACCTCGGTGTGTTCTGGCCCAAGGGCGGCCTGCAGAGCGCCTATAAAAAAGTTCTTGCCTGCGTCGAATCGCTGGCGGAATCTGCCGTCGTGGAGTCCGGTGATGCCGTTCTCACGCCTCAGGCCTATGCCGGTATTACCGCGATCGAGGACGGCCTGACAACCGCCGAGCAGCTGCTCACGGTCGTGAGCGAGGCCTGCAACACGGCACGCTCGGCGCAGGGGAAGCCGGTGTATATCGCCGGCAGCGAAAACAAATACCGGCAACAGCTCGAGCAGATGGTGGGCTATATCGGCAAGGCGTACGACCGCGATCGCCTCGTGCTTCTGCATCAAACGGTGAGTTCGCTCGTCGACGACGACGACCAGCCGGCCATGCATATCGTCGTGACGGCCGAAGATCGCAACGGAAAGCTCGTGCCGCCGGGCTTTTTCAAGCAGGCACTCGCGAATTCCGATCGCGCTTTCGAGATTGATGAATGGACGCTCAAGAAGACGTTTTCGTGGATGGCGGAACATCCGGACGACGTGGACAGTTTCGCCGCCGTCATCATCCCGCTTTCACACGAGGCGATGAAACGGGACGACCTGTCCAATATCATCATCAACCTGCTCATGGAAACGGCCGTTCCGCCGGGTAAAATATTCTTCGAAATTGCCGATAAAGATGCCATCGCGAACGTTACCGAGACGGCGGAACTCGTGCGCACCCTGAAGGAATTCGGCTGCCGCTTCATTCTCGATGAATTCGGTAGCGGACAGGGGAACTACGAGTATGTGAAAGAGCTCGCCGTCGACTTTGTCACGATCGAGACCGGCTTCATCGCCGAGGCAAAGCAAAACCCGAAAGACTTTGCCATGGCCAAATCGATTAACGAGTTGATTCATTTCATGGGCAAGAAGACGATTGGCAAACAGGACTCCGGTAGCGACGTCGTCGATGTCCTGCGCGAAATCGGGGTCGATTTTATTTACGATCTGTCAAAGACGAGCCGTATCGCAGCCTGAATGAGCGACATTCCGAAGAAAATCGGCAAGTACGATGTTGTAGACGTGCTCGGCAAGGGCTCGATGGGTATTGTCTATCGCGGTCACGACGCCTACGTGGATCGTCCCGTTGCCATAAAACTCGCGACAAATACGGACAGCGACGACGAGGGCGCGAACATGGCGAAACGCATGTTCGTGAACGAGGCGCGGTCCGCCGGGCGTCTCGACCATCCGAACGTCCTGAAGGTTTACGAAGCGGGCGAGGAGAATGGCCAGCCGTACATGGTCATGGAGTACATCGCCGGCGGGGATACCTTGCGCAGTTATTGCAAGGCTCAGAACCTGCTCCCGATCCCGACCGTGGTCAAACTCATCCGCCAGGCCGCGGACGCGCTGGATTACGCGCACCGGCAGGGCGTACTGCACCGTGACATAAAGCCGGCCAATATCATGTTGACGCAGGACGGCGTGGCGAAGCTCGGCGATTTCGGTATCGCGAAGCGCCTCGGTGTCGATCAGACCCAGATCATCGGATGGTTTGGCTCGCCGTTGTACATGTCGCCGGAACAGGCGCAGGACGCGGACATCACGACGCAGTCGGATATATTTTCGCTCGGTTCGGTTTTTTACGAGATGCTCGCCGGGGTGCCGCCGTTCGCGGCGAAAGGCCTGACCGGACTGATCCAGAAGGTCTGTCAGGAAGATCCAAAGCCGCTCCCCGAAGTACGCGAAGAAATTCCTCAACAGTTGTGGCGCATCGTCAGCAAGATGCTCGAAAAGCAACTGACGAAACGTTACAAGTCGTGCGGCGACCTGACGGAGGATCTCGATCGTGTGCTCGAGATCCTCGAATACGAGTCGCTCGTTCTCACCGATGAACAAAAACTCGAACGCATGGCGGGGCTCGAATTCTTCAAGAATTTTTCGAAGCCTGAAATGAAGGAAATCGTGAAAATCGCGAAGTGGAATCGCTTCGGGCCGGGCGAAACCGTGTTTTCCGAAAACGACAAGGAAAAGGCGTTCTACATCATTGCCGAGGGTGCCGTGTCAGTGCGCATCAATGGTGTGCAAATCAGTGATATCGAGACCGGTGAGTGTTTCGGTGAGATGGAATATCTTTCGGATACGGGTCGTACCGCGGCGGTAACGGCAAACCGCGAAACCATCGTACTGATGATTGATCGCGATTTCAGGGAATGGGCTTCGTTGCCCTGCCAGTTGCGATTGAACCGGATCTTCCAGGAAGTGTTGATCGATCGCCTGAGGAAAACGAGTAAAGCACTCGCGCGCGCCGCGTCAGCCTGACGCACCCCAAGGCCGCTGTCGCCGACGGCGCCGAAATCACAAATTATCGATCAACGCCCGGGTGAAATCCGTCGTCGACAGCTTGCCGCCGAGATCGCGCGTGCGCGTCGCCGGCGTGGCGAGCGTGGTGGTGATCGCGTTGCGCAGACGGTCACCGTCGGCGTGCAATTCGCAGTGATCGAGCATCATCGCGCTCGCGAGCAGCAGCGCCGTCGGGTTCGCGACGTTTTGTCCCGCGATGTCCGGGGCCGATCCGTGTACCGCTTCAAACATGGCCGCGTCGGCGCCGATGTTCGCACCCGGTGCGAGTCCGAGTCCGCCGACGAGTCCGGCGATTTCGTCTGACAGGATATCGCCGAACATGTTCGTCGTCAGAATGATGTCGAACTGCGCCGGGTTGATTACGAGTTGCATTGCGCAGTTGTCGACGATGCGTTCCTCGAGTTCGACCTGACCCGCGTATTCCTTGCCGATGTCAGTGACGGTTTCGAGAAACAGGCCGGTCAGTTTCTTCAGAATGTTTGCCTTGTGCACGACGGTGACTTTCCTGCGGTTCGCCGCGATCGCATATTCGAACGCGAATTTCGCGATCCGCCGGCAGTCCTCCCGGGTGAGATAGCCGGACGCTTCGGCGACCGCGTGCGGGTCGTCGCCGATAGGAATGAAGTGCTCGACTCCGACGTAGAAGCCGCCGGTGTTCTCACGGATGAGTACGACATCGACATCATTGAAGCGTCCGTCCGGGATCAGCGAGCGCCCGGGTCGCACGTTTGCGAACAGGTTCAGTTCTTCGCGCAGGCGCACGTTCACGGAACGGAAACCGGAGCCAACCGGGGTAGTCAGCGGTCCTTTCAGGGCGAGGCGGGTTTGGCGCATGTTCTCGAGCGTGCGCTCGGGCAAGGGGTCGCCATCGCTTTCGATCGCCGCGAGGCCGCCGGTCTGTTCTTGCCAGGCGAACGGGGCTTTCATCGCCTCGAGGATAGTGATGGTAGCGTCGACGATTTCGGGGCCGATACCGTCGCCGCGGATCAATGTACAGGGAATCTTGTCTTCGTAATTACTCATGGACCGGGATCTTGTCGTGGATTGGCAGGCTCACGCGGTGCGGTGGCGCGATGCGGGTTGGTATGACATCGAGAATAGCGGGCGCGAGGCGAACATTGGCTGTAGCCGAAGAGTATACCGGGTTCTGCTTGCGCCGGGTTCCGGGATCGCCTGCCGGGGGACGCGCCGGGCGCGGGATCATGATTGCCGCCAGCGGCCGGAAACATCGAACCGGCCGTCCGGTGTGTTGCCAAAACAAAATAGCTGTATATAATTACAGCTGTATATTAAACCAGCTAATCACCTATGACGATAAAACTCACGGCGCGACAGCTGCAGGTTCTCGAGTTAATCAAAGACAGTCTCAGCATGACGGGCCTGCCGCCGACGCGAGCGGAAATCGCCGAACGCCTCGGGTTTCGTTCCGCAAATGCCGCCGAAGACCATCTGCGTGCACTCGCGCGCAAGGGCGCGATCGAGCTGCTCCCCGGCGCTTCGCGCGGCATTCGTCTTACGCAAGCTTACGCCGAGCACGGGGCATTGCCGGTGGTCGGCCAGGTTGCTGCGGGCAGCCCCATTCTGGCCACCGAACATATCGAGGCGCGGCATCAGCTTGATCCGGCCCTGTTCAAACCGCGGGCGGACTATCTGCTGCGGGTAAAGGGTTTGAGCATGCGCGATATCGGGATCCTCGACGGTGATCTGCTGGCCGTGCACGCAACGCCCGAGGCGCGCAACGGGCAGATTGTCGTTGCCCGGATCGATGACGAAGTGACGGTGAAACGCTTCAAGCGACAGGGTTCCCGCGTCTGGCTGTCGCCGGAGAACCCGGCGTTCGAACCGATCGAGGTCGATCTCCGCCACGATTCGCTCACGATCGAAGGCCTCGGGGTTGGCGTGTTGAGAACCCATACGACATAACGTGGTGCGCGGCATTGTCGGGAGTGGCGATGCCGCGCCAGGTATTTTTGAAGCGATACGTTCTGACAGAAAAACAAAAAGAGATGCCCGAGATAAACGAACCCGATCACCGGCCGGCAGAAGCGCTGGAAGACTTGTTGCAGCACGCAAAGATATGGCGGGCTGGCGAGACCGCGGTCAACCCGACCATCACGACGGGCCGCCCGCTGCTCGATGGTTTCCTGCCGAACCATGGCTGGCCGCAGGCGGCGCTGACGGAAGTGTTGACGACAACTGAAGGCGTCGGTGCCCTGAGCCTCGTCTTGCCGGCCGTTGCCAGACTTACCGAAAAGCAATGGGCAATCTGGGTGTGTCCGCCCCACGTACCTTACGCGCCGGCATTGCAGGCGGCGGGGATCGTGCTCGAACGACTGCTGATCATCGAGCCGGACGAAGCGACTACCGCCGATACCGAGTACCGCCTGTGGGTGTTCGAACAGGCACTGCGATTTGCTGATTGCGGCGTCGCCATGGTCTGGATAGAGGCTGCCGAACATATGCGCCTGCGTCGCCTGCAACTGGCCTGTGAGCAAGGGCAGACCTGGGGGGTCATGTTCCGCCCCGGTTCCTTTGCGGCGCAGGCCTCGCCGGCGGCGCTGCGGGTGTCGCTCAGTGTCAATCCCGATGGTGGTCACGATTTGCGTCTGCTCAAATCACACGGCGGTTCGCGTGCACGCAGTTGCAAGCTCGAGCTGTGAATTTTAAAGCACCGGATCAATCCCGAAACGCAGCGCAAGCGTGGCTCGTTTCACGAACGTTTCCGGCCCGGGGGAAAACCGTACCGGCCGGATAGAGCACACAGCGATATCGCGCGAACCGCAGAACGTTCGCCGGATATCTCCGCCGAGAGCGCTGTGTGATGGGTTAACCAGGACTAGCCTGAACAGACAGTGATTTGTTCCGGCTCGTCCCAGGAAGGTAATAGCCATGTTGGATACACAATTCAAATTAAAACCGACAGTCCCGACTCTCCATGCGATCCCCTCCGCCGGCGCACGCGCATTGCATACGCGTTCGCTGCCTGCACCGGGGCAGTTATGGCTGCATATCCACCTGCAGCAGTTCTCGCTCGACATTCTCACGGCCGGCAATCCTGATCGACGAGCCTGCGTTCTCGTTGAAGGGCAGGGCAAGCAACCCAGGGTGGCGTTCGTCAACAAACATGCGAGTCGCCTCGGCGTTCGCATGGGTATGCCGCTGGCGGCGGCAGAAATTCTCGGTGATTTAACCGTGCTCGGTCGCGACGAACGCGCCGAGCAACAGGCACTCAAGCGACTGTGTGCCTGGGCTTATCAGTTCACCCCAATCGTGAGCCCGGTGCCGTGCGATGGTTTGCTGCTGGAGATAAAAGGCAGTTTGAAACTGTTCGGCGGTATCGATGAGTTACTCAATCACGTACGCCGGGGGCTGCGTGAATTGGGCTACCGGGCAACGCTTGCGGTAGCACCGACACCGCTGGCCGCGACCGTGCTGGCACGTTCGGAGCGGCAAAAGCTGATCTTCAACAAGGACGAGTTGAGCCATACGCTGGCCGACCTGCCGCTCGAAAGTTTGCGTCTCGAAGCGAAGGAACAGGCAGTCCTCGACAGTATCGGAGTACGTTCTGTTGGCGACTGCCTGCGTCTGCCCCATGCCGGGCTCGGACGCAGAACCGCACCACGGCTGATCGAAACATTCCGTCGCCTGACGGGCCAGGCGGCCGACCCGCGGCCGCGTTTCGAGTTGCCGAAATTATTCCACAGCAGCATCGAGATCCCCTGGGAGACGAGCAACGCGCAGTCACTGGGTCTCGCCGGTGAACGTTTATTGCACGAACTCGTGGGTTATCTGCGCGGTTGTGCGGCGGTGACACGGCGCCTGCGTTGGTCGCTGAACGCCGTACACGGGGATGCGGTGCACTTCCAGACCGAGCTGACCCGCCCGACGCGCGAATATGCGCATTTTGTCCTGCTGCTGCGCGAACAGCTGAGCCGCATGCAATTGAAAGGGCGGATCAGCGCGCTGGCGCTGTATGTCGACGATGTAAGCCCGGAGCAGCAGGCGCGCGTGGACGACCTGTTTCAGCAGCATCGCGATGGCAACACCGAGGACTGGCCGAGTTTTCTCGATCGTCTGCGCGCGCGTCTTGGCGAACAGGCTGTACGCGGTCTGCAGCGGGTTGCGGATCATCGTCCGGAATGCGCCTGGCGCTGGTCGAATGTCGCTTCGGGACAGGCCCGTAGCGGGCATGCTGAAGCCCACCGGGCGGCCGGTTCACCGGCGCGACCGGTCTGGTTGATGCGCCGGCCGATCCGACTGTCGCCTACAGACGGGCAACTCAGTCTCAACGGGCCGTTGCGTTTTCTCGAAGAGCGCGAACGCATCGAAACCGGCTGGTGGGACGGCAAGCCCGTTGGGCGTGATTACTTTGTTGCGGCGAACCCGAGCGGGGCGCGGTTGTGGATTTACCGCGAATTATCCGGCGCGAAGCACTGGTACCTGCATGGGATTTTTGAATGAATACCGATCAGCTACCGGCGTGATGCCGGTGCCATAGCAGGCATGGTTACGGGGGATAACACCGAGCATCAGGCAAGTCGCCGGGACCCCGTAACCGCGCAAGCTTAGCGGCCGCTCAGCGGAGTGTCGGGGAACGAAACGTAACAGAACCGGTCTGGTTCATGCGGCGGCCATCCTATATAGTGCCGCGGTGCCTGCCACCAAGGTCAGGCCGGCCCGACGCGGCCGTGGCTCAACCCGCCATTTTTCGTCGCGCCACTTTCACTGCTTCCACCAGCCGATCAAGAATAACGGCACGGCGGAGCGAATTCTCGCGCAAAGGACCGAAAAGTCCAGGATAGCCCGGGGCAGCCACCGGCCTGGATCAGGCACACAGTGGTGCCGAGGAGAGGACTTGAACCTCCACGGGGTTTCCCCCACTGGCACCTGAAGCCAGCGCGTCTACCAATTCCGCCACCTCGGCAAAGAGGCGCGCAATCTACCGAACCCATCCGCATGAGTCAATGAATCAGAAGAAAATCAAACAACGGCGAAGCTCGTCGAAAAAATCCTCGCCCGCTCAGGGTGAATACGAAGTGTCCATTCCCAGCCGCCAGGACATCGCGGCGTTCCTCGACGCAGCACCGGCGCCGCTGGCGCTCCGCGATATCGCGGCAGCACTCGAGGTTGTAGAAAAACCCGGGATCGTCGGTCTCCGACGTCGTTTGCAGGCGATGACCCGCGACGGGGAATTGCTCCACACGCGCGGCAATCGCTACGGCATCGCGAAACGCATGGAGCTGATCGCCGGTCGGGTCCTCGGCCATGCCGATGGCTTCGCATTCGTCCGGCCCGACGATGGCGACGCCGACGTATTCCTGTCCCATCGTGAAGCCCACGGTGTGCTGCACGGGGATCGTGTACTCGTACGCATCGGCGGCTATGACAAACGCGATCGACCTTATGGCAACGTCGTTGAGATTCTCGAACGTGCAAACGAACAGGTTGTGGGACGCTACTACCGTGAACGCGGGATCGGCTTCGTGACACCTGACGATCGCAGGATCAACCAGGATATCCTGATTGCCAAAGCCGGCAAGAAGGTCAAGAACGGGCAATTCGTCGTGGCGAAAATCACCGAACAGCCCGACCATCGGCGACAGGCAATGGGCGAAATCGTCGAAATTCTCGGTGACCACATGGCGCCGGGCATGGAGATCGACGTCGCGATCCGGACTTACGATCTTCCGGTTGAATGGCCGGCCGAAGTAGCCGCGGAACTCGCGCGGATCCCCGCAGAAGTGTCCGCCGATGCGATCGAAGGCCGCCGTGATCTGCGCGACCTGCCGTTTGTCACGATCGATGGTGAGGACGCGCGCGATTTCGACGATGCCGTGTTCTGTCGTAGGTCGGCGGACGGTTTCACGCTGTACGTCGCTATCGCCGACGTCGCGCATTACGTCCACTCGGGTTCCGCGCTCGACGCGGAAGCGCACGCGCGCGGCACTTCGGTCTATTTCCCGAACCAGGTGATACCAATGTTGCCCGAGGTTCTGTCGAACGGCCTGTGCTCACTGAACCCGCATGTCGACCGGTTGGTCATGGTGTGCGAAATGCGTTTCGATGGTCGCGGCGAGATCCAGCGCAGCCGCTTCTACAACGGCGTGATCCATTCACAGGCACGCTTGACTTATACCGAGGTCGCTGCCTGGCTGGCCGAAGACAAGATCCCGGCAAAAGGTACGCTGAAGTTCCACGTTCGGAGTTTGTACGCGCTTTATGAGCAACTGCGTGAACGCCGGGCCGAGCGCGGGGCGCTCGATTTCGAATCGCGCGAGCCGTTTTTCGTGTTCGACAACGAGCGCAAGATAGAACGCATCGACGCGCGACAACGCAACGACGCGCACCGGCTCATCGAAGAGGCCATGATCGCCGCGAACGTCGCCGCGGCAACGGACTTGATTAAGCACGAACGCGCGGCGCTGTTTCGCAATCATGAACGCCCCGATCCGGAACGGCTCGCGGGTTTACGCGAGTTTCTCGCCGGTGTCGGTTTGAGTCTTGGCGGTGGCGACGCCCCGACGGCGCTCGATTTCGCGGAGACGCTCGCGAGCGCAGCGGGCCGCATCGACCGGCATTTGATCGAAACGATCCTGCTGCGTGGCCAGAAGCTTGCAGCCTACGAGGCAACGAATCGCGGTCATTTCGGGCTCGCGCTCGAAGCCTATGCGCACTTCACCTCACCTATTCGCCGCTATCCGGATCTTGTCGTCCACCGGGCTCTGAAAGACCGTATCGCACGCCGTAAACAGTCCCCGGATGCTGTTGCCGACATGGTCGCTCTCGGCACGCATTGCTCGATGACCGAGCGCCGTGCGGAAGAGGCGACCCGCGATGTTGTCGCGTGGCTCAAGTGCGAATACATGGAAGACAAAGTGGGTGAGTCGTTCAAGGGTGTTATCAGCGGCGTTACCTCGTTCGGCGTGTTTGTCGAACTCGCCGACATCTTCGTCGAAGGCCTGATCCACGTGACGTCGTTGCCGCAGGATTACTACGAGTTCGATCCAATCCGGCACACCCTGCGGGGGCGCGCGTCGGGGCGGGCGTTCACGATTGGTGGCGAAGTTGACGTGACCGTCGCCCGCGTGAGCCTCGACGATCGCAAGATCGATTTTTCGCTCGCGCAAGCGCCCAAACGTCGTCGTCGTCGGAAATCCTGATGGGCGCGAAACATTTCATTTGTTGGGGTGTGCACGCCGTGCGATCGGCGTTGACGAATGCCGCAACCGACGGGCTCGAGATGTGGTTGCGCGACGGCGGTTTGTCCGCCGATTTGCAGGAACTGGCCGAACTCGGTCGCGCCCGGGGCATTACGGTGCAGCAAGCACCGGCCAAAACGCTCGTGCGGCTCACGGAAGGGGCGGTTCATCAGGGTATCGTGCTGCGGCGGCGGTTTCCGCGGCCACTGGCGCTCGACGACTACCTCGCGGGGATCCCGTCGTCGCCCGCGAAACCGCTGCTCCTCGCCCTCGACCAGGTAACGGATCCGCAAAATTTCGGCGCGTGTCTGCGCGTCGCGGACGGCGCCGGTGCCGACGCCGTGATCGTGCCACGCGACCATACCGCGGCGCTCACGGGGCATGTCGCGAAAGCGGCCAGCGGCGCCCTCGACACCGTGTCGATTATTTCGGTGCCGAACCTCGCGCGCTCACTCGACGCCTTGCGTGATGCCGGGATCTGGCTGGTCGGGGCGACGCACGACGGCGAACAGCGCTTTTTTGACTGCGATCTGAGTGCACCGACGGGGCTCGTGTTCGGCGCCGAAGGTGCGGGCTTGCGGGCCCTGACCCGCAAGAAGTGCGACCTGCTCGCGCGAATCCCCATGGCCGGCAGCGTTGCGAGCCTGAACGTTTCGACGGCGGTTGCGATCGGACTGTTCGAGGCGGTGCGTCAGCGCGGGGGCGAGGCTTAGTCCGGTGAGGCGCTAATCGCCGCTGTCTTTGCATTCGAGGCCCCGTTTCCCTAGAATACGCGCCCTCTACAATGGCGTCAGCGAATTCAGCCGCGCCTACATACACCTCCTTGCTTCACCGCACGTACGGGAAGCTTTAATCCGGAAGGGGAATCTCTTTGCGACACTACGAAATCGTGTTTCTGGTCCATCCTGACCAGACCGAGCAAGTCAACGCCATGATCGACCGCTATCGTTCGATGATCGAATCGAGCGGCGGGGCGATCCACCGGCTCGAAGACTGGGGCCGTCGGCAACTGGCCTATCCCATCAATAAAATTCACAAGGCACACTACGTGCTCATGAATATCGAGTGCGGCGCCGAGACGCTCAATGAATTAACGAGCGCGTTCCGGTTCAACGATGCGGTTATACGTAATCTCGTGATTCAGCGCGACCAGGCCGATGTCGAGCCGTCCCCGATGGCAAAAGCGAAAGAAGAGCAGGACGCGCGCGAAGTAGAGAACAGCGAACGTCGCGAGCAGAATGCGGCGCGCAGTGAGTCCCGCAGTGCAGAAACAGCCGCTGCAGCACCGGCTCCCGCAGCCGAAGCGGCCACCGAGACCGCGGAAAAGCCCGCGGCAGAAACCGGCGACACCGAAAAAGCTGTTGCCGTCGAGAAAGACGATTAGGATTGGGAGATAGAGCATGGCCAGGTTTTTTCGACGTCGACGTTTTTGCAAATTTACCGCCGAAGGTGTGGTCGAGATCGATTACAAGGATCTCAACACGCTGAAGGCTTATGTCACGGAGAGCGGCAAGATCGTTCCGAGTCGTATCTCGGGGACGAAAGCACGCTACCAGCGACAACTCTCGACCGCCATAAAGCGCGCCCGCTACCTCGCACTGATCCCCTACTGCGACGCTCATTAGCGAGCGGGTGACGCAGGCCGTCTGATGCGCGCGATCGCGAGATTTGCGATGCGTAGCCCGACGGCCGCGTCGGTTAGCGCGGCTGCCTATGCGGTGTTCGCGTTGGTGTTCGCGCCACTGATGGTTTTGAGTGGCGCGGTGGTGGGCCTGGCGGCACTGCGCGGCGGCTTCTCCCGCGGCATCCAGGTCGCGCTGTCCGCGGCGTTGATCGCCGGCATTATTTACTACGCCCGCTTGCGCGAGCCAATGGCGGGGATCCTGGTCGGAGCGACCTGGCTCCCGGTTTTGTTCGCCGCGCTCGTGTTACGTGTAAGCGAAAGCCAGGGACTCGCGCTCAGCGTTTGCGCCGGATTCGCCGCCTTGTTCGCGCTGACGACCCGCTTGCTGATCCCTGACATGCAGGCCCATTGGCTCGCGCGGCTGATGGAGATTGGTGAATCGGTAAAGAGCCAGGGCGGCACGTTTTTCAAGGACGATGACGTTGCCTTAATCGCGAGTGTCATGCATGAGGCGACACTCGTCATGACCGGGCTGTTCTGGATGACGGCCGTATTGCTCGCGCGCTGGTGGCAGTCGGCGCTGTACAACCCGGGGGGCTTCGGTAGCGAGTTTCGCTCACTCGTCATTCCCCGGGCTATTTCGCCGCTGGCAGCCGTGGTTGCCGTGCTGGCCCTGCTGCAGGTCTTCGCGGGGGCCCCGGGTGGCCTCGCGAGTGACTTGCTGATCGTGCTGGTGGTATTGTTCGCGTTCCAGGGGCTCGCGCTCCTCCACCACCGCGTGCACAAGCTGAATCTGGCCCGAGGCTGGATGGTCGGGCTGTATGTGCTGTTATTGTTGATGCCGCACAGGGTCGGATTGATCCTCGCGATAGCCGGCATCGCGGATACGGTCCTCGACGTACGCGGGCTGCGCGTACGGCGACCGCCGGTGGACTGAGACGGGGACGCCCCGGTTGCGGATCGCCGCCGGGCACGTGACGAGATATTCGATTAGAGGAACAGAGTTATGGAAGTCATTTTACTGGAAAAGATCCACAAGCTTGGCGCGCTCGGCGACAAGGTTCGCGTGCGTGCGGGTTACGGGCGTAATTTCCTGATCCCGCAAAAACGGGCGGTCCCGGCGACGGCGGAAAATATCGAGAAGTTCGAGGCCCAGCGTGCTGAACTCGAAAAGGCGCAATCGGACGTCCTCGCGGCCGCGCAAGCGCGACTCTCGGCGATAGTCGATCTCGTGGTTACGATCACGGCGAAAGCAGGTCCTGAAGGCAAGTTGTACGGTTCGATCGGTACGGCCGAGATCGCGGCGGCGGTCAGTGCCACGGGAAATGAGCTTGAGAAGCGCGAAGTGCAGCTTCCCGACGGCGCGCTGCGGGAACTCGGCGAGTACGACGTCATGGTGCATCTGCACGCCGATGCCGAAGCCCCGATCAAGGTCAATATCGTGTCGGAAGATGCAATCCCCAGCGCTGACGCGGACGCCGTAGTTGCCGATACGACTATCGAACCCGATGACGACGGCACCGAATAGTCCCGACGTCGAAACGGCAAGCTAGTCAGCGCCCCGGATGGCCAGTGACAACGCCATATTAGCGGGAGAGCTGCGGAATTCGGCAACGGACTCACTCAAGGTCCCGCCGCATTCGATCGAGGCGGAACAATCTGTACTCGGCGGTCTCATGCTCGACAACGAGGCGTGGTTGCAGGTCGCCGAGCGTATCACCCAGGGCGATTTCTATCGTCGTGATCACAACGAGATCTTCCGCGCGATCGAATCGTTGGCGAACGACGGCAAACCTTACGATGTCGTGACGCTCGCGGAATGGTTGGGTAAAAACGACCTGCTCGCGGCGGTCGGCGGACTCGAGTATCTCGCCGAGCTTGCCGAGAACACGCCCTCGGCGGCAAACATCGCCGCCTACGCGGATATCGTGCGCGAACGTTCCGTACTGCGCTCGCTCGTACGCGCGGGTACGGACATCGCGGAAAGCGGCTACCGCACGGAAGGTCGCTCGGCGGACGAACTGCTCGATCAAGCCGAGCGCTACGTGTTCGAGATCGCGGATCGGGAAACGCGCAGCAAGCGCGGTTTCCGTCGGGTCAAGGATCTGCTCGTCGACGCGCTCGACCGTATCGATCAACTGTTCCAGCGCGATAATCCAATCACCGGTGTCGCCACCGGATTCTACGAAGTCGATATGATGACGTCCGGGCTGCAGCCATCGGATCTCGTTATCGTAGCCGGCCGCCCGTCGATGGGTAAAACCGCGTTCGCGATCAATATTGCCCAGCACGCCGCGGTGAAGGAGAAACTGCCGGTCGCGGTTTTCAGTATGGAAATGCCGAGTGAACAACTTGCGATGCGTATGTTGTCTTCGCTCGGACGTATTGATCAACACAAGGTCCGCACCGGTAAACTCGGCGATGACGATTGGCCCCGACTGACCCACGCGGTCGGTATCCTCTCCGAAGTAAACATGTATATCGACGACACGCCGGCGCTGTCGCCAGGCGAATTGCGCGCACGTTGCCGGCGCCTCTCGCGCGAGCACGGCCTCGGGCTCGTCGTGATCGATTACCTGCAGCTGATGCAGGTGCACGGGTCGAGCGAAAACCGGGCGACTGAAATCTCCGAGATTTCACGGTCGCTGAAAGCGCTCGCAAAAGAACTGAATGTGCCCGTAGTGGCGCTGTCACAGTTGAATCGCTCTCTGGAACAACGCAGCGACAAGCGACCCGTGATGTCGGATCTGCGCGAGTCGGGCGCCATCGAGCAGGACGCCGACGTGATCATGTTCATCTACCGCGATGAGGTCTACGACGAAGACAGCCCCGATAAGGGCATTGCCGAGATCATCATCGGCAAGCAGCGTAACGGTCCGATCGGGATCCGGAAGTTGCGGTTTTTCGGTGAATACACGACGTTCGAAAATCTCGCTTTCGACGACTACTCGGCGGCCGAGCAGCCAGGATGAGTCGACCCGCCCGGGTCATCGTAAATACCCACGCCGTCCAGGCAAATCTCGACATCGTCCGCGCCTGCGCGCCGCACGCGAAAATCATGGCGATCGTGAAGGCGGACGGCTACGGGCACGGGATAGGCCGCATTGCATCAGCACTGTCGTCACACGCGGACGCGTTCGGCGTCGCCTCGATCGAAGAGGCGCTGCGCGTGCGTGCCGCCGGGGTCGCCGCGCCGATCGTCTTGCTCGAGGGGCCGTTCGCGGCGGAAGAGATCGGCGATATTGCGGCGAACGCGCTCGAAACCGTCGTGCATACGGCGGAGCAGGTCGGCTGGCTCGAAAACGCCCCCGTCGATGTTCCGGTCTGGGTCAAAATCGACTCCGGCATGCACCGTCTCGGATTCGACCCCGCAGCGGCCGGAGCGGCGATCGAAAGCCTGCGCCGCTCGGGTCGCGTTGTCCGCCTGATGACGCACCTCGCGAGCACGCACCGCGAATCCGATGTGAGCGTGTCGCAACAACTCGCGTTGTTCGAGCAATTGATTGCCGATCAGCCCGGTGAACGATCGATCGCGAATTCCGGTGCGGTACTCGGCTGGCCGCAATGTCACGCCGACTGGGTAAGGCCCGGTATCATGCTCTACGGTGTCTCGCCGTTCCGTGGCAAGCGCGGGATCGATCACGGGCTGATTCCGGCGATGAGCGTTGTGTCGTCGCTGATCGCGGTACGCGAAGTCGACGCCGGCGGGAGCGTCGGGTATGGCAAGGCCTATGTTTGTCCCGAGCGTATGCCGGTCGGGGTTGTTGCGTTCGGTTATGGCGACGGTTACCCGCGGGCCGCGGCGACCGCTACGCCGATCATCGTCAACGGCGTGCGCACGCAGGTGATCGGCGAAGCGTCGATGGATATGCTGACCGTCGATCTGCGGCCCGTTCCGCTGGCGCGCACGGGCGACCCGGTGATGCTCTGGGGACCGGGTTTACCGGTGGAGGAAGTGGCCGAGAGCGCGGGCACGATTCCCTACGAATTACTGTGCCGGGTGCGGATGCGCGCCCGTTACGTCGAGTCAGCCGAATGAAATCAAAAACGCAGTATCAGTGCCAGAACTGCGGCGCTACGCAGTCGAAATGGTCGGGCCAGTGCGGGGATTGCGACAGCTGGAATACGCTGGTCGAAACGATCGTATCGACGAACAGCGCGCCGGCGAGCCCGCGTTTTCAGTCTTACGCCGGGCAACATGCTGAAGTGACGACCCTGGCTGACGTCGTGCCCGAGCAGGAGACGCGCATGAGCTCCGGCATCGCGGAACTCGATCGGGTGCTCGGAGGCGGTACCGTTCCGGGTTCCGTCGTGCTGATTGGTGGCGATCCGGGCATCGGTAAATCGACCCTGTTACTCCAGAGTCTTGGACTCGTCGCGGCCATGCCCGGTATCGCGCCCCTGTACGTCAGTGGCGAGGAGTCCGCGGCGCAGATTGCCTTGCGCGCCGAACGCCTGAAACTGAACGCCGGTTCCTTACGCTTGCTCACCGAAACCGATGTCGACCGCATCATCGACGTCGCGCGTCGCCAGCACGCGAAACTGCTGGTCGTGGACTCGATCCAGACGGTGTATTGCGCGGAATCGCAATCCGCACCGGGCAGCGTGTCGCAGGTGCGTGAATCTGCCGCCCGCCTCGTGCGGTTTGCGAAACAGACCGGTACCGCCGTCTACCTCGTCGGCCACGTGACGAAAGAGGGCGCCCTGGCGGGGCCCCGGGTGCTCGAACACATGGTGGACGCGGTGCTGTATTTCGAAGGTGACCAGGCCGGACGCTACCGACTCGTGCGCGCATTCAAGAATCGTTTCGGAGCGGTCAACGAACTCGGTGTGTTCGCGATGTCCGACCAGGGCTTGCGCGAGGTCTCGAATCCGTCCGCGATTTTATTGTCGCGCCATGAAGAACCCGTGCCGGGCAGCGTCGTGCTCGTGAGCCGTGAAGGGACGCGGCCGTTACTCGTCGAGGTTCAGGCGCTCGTCGACGAAAGCGCGCTTGGCAATCCGCGTCGCGTCACCGTCGGCATGGACCACAACCGCCTGTCGATGCTGCTTGCAGTGCTCCACCGGCATGGCGGGATCTCGACCGCGGGCTGTGATGTGTTCGCGAATATTGTCGGTGGCCTGCGTATCTCGGAAACAGGCGCCGATCTTGCGCTGTTGAGCGCCGTTGTTTCGAGTCTGAAGAACAAGCCGCTGTCGCGCGACCTCGCGGTATTTGGCGAGGTTGGACTGGCCGGCGAAATCCGGCCGGTGCAGAACGGGCCGGAACGTTTGCGCGAAGCCGAAAAGCAGGGGTTCAGACGCGCCATCGTCCCCGCAGCGAACGCGCCAAAATCGGCAATTGGCAAACTGACGGTCGTACCGGTGACCCGACTTAGCGAAGCACTCGACGCCCTGTAAGCTGCCGTCGCCGCTATGCGCGCTTAACCATCGATGCCCTTGCCGGGGTGTTCGGAGTGTTCGGGGTGGGGCTTATGCGGCGCCGGTTCCGGCGGCGTGATCCGGGCATTTTTCACGATATGCTCAGTGCTGTGCACGATCTCGACCGTGTAATCGTCGATGCGAAGACTCGTGCCGGTTTCCGGGATGTCGCCGAGCGCTTCAAGAATCAGGCCGTTCAGCGTTTTCGGGCCGTGCTCCGGCAGGTGCCAGCGATTCGCGCGGTTTAGTTCGCGAATATTCGTACTGCCGTCCACGAGGAATGTCCCGTCTGCCTGCGGATAAACATCGCGAACGTAATTTTGCAGATCCGTCGTGAATTCTCCGACTACCTGCTCGAGCAGATCATCGATCGTCACGAGACCTTCGATCTCCCCGTACTCGTCAACCGCCAGTGCCAGTCGCTCGCGTCGCCGCTGAAAGTTGATTAACTGCGTGTGCAGATTCGTTCGTGTCGGCACGAAATATGGTGCGCGTAACATCGCTTCGAGATCGACGGGGCGAAACTCCTCCGCGCTCTGTACGAGGCGCGTGAGGGACCGAACGTGCAAAACTCCCACCACATTATCGAGCGTGCCGCGGTAACACGGTACGCGGGTATGACGGCAGGCGACGAGTTGTCCGATTACATCGCTCCATTCGTCATCGAGATCGAGCGCGTCGATTTCCGCGCGCGGTACCATGATGTCCTCAACCGACGCATGCTCGAGGTCGAGGATCCCGAACAGCATCTGGCGGTGTTTGCGCGGAATCATCGCCCCCGCTTCCTTCACCACGGTCCTGAGTTCTTCGCGGTCGAGCGGATCGGCGCCGGACGTGCGCGGATTGATATCGAACCAGTCGAGAATACCGTTGGAGACGCCGTTTACCGTCCACACGAGCGGGTAGAGGATCCACAACAAGGGTTTCAGCAGCAGGGTGGACGGAAACGCGATCCGCTCCGGGTTCAGCGCGGCAAAGGTTTTCGGCAGCACTTCGGCGAAAATCAGAATGACAATGGTCAGCGCGATCGTGGTGATCAGTAATCCGTCATTACCGAGGAGCTGCAGTGCCAGGATCGTCGCGATCTGCGTCGCGAGAATGTTCACGAAGTTATTACCGAGGAGGATGACGCCGATCAGGCGGTCGGGACGTTCCAGCAATTGTTGTGCACGGTTCGCGCCGCGATGACCTTTCTCGGCGAGGTGGCGCAGTCGATAGCGGTTGAGCGCCATCATCGCTGTCTCGCTGCTCGAAAAATACGCCGACATCCCGATGAGCACGAACAGCAGGGTGACGAGGCTGACGATGGTCAGGGTGGTCATCGATCAGACGCGTTGGAGTATGAGTTCGAGCACCACTTTCGTACCGAAAAACCCGAGCGCGAGCAGCACAAACCCGGCGATGACGAATTTAATCGCGCGCGGGCCACGCCAGCCAAAGCGCCAGCGTCCTACGAGTAGCCAGGCGAATATGCCCCATGCCAGGAGCGAGAACACGATTTTGTGCACGAGGTGTTGCGCCTGCACATCGCCGACGTAAGGTACGCCCAGCGCCAGGCTTACCGTCAGAGTTGCGAATGCCACCCCGGTGAGCTGGAACAACGTCACTTCCATCGTCGGCAGGGGCGGCAGGAAATCGAGAATCGGTTTATGGTTGCGCAGCTTGTAGTCGGCAACGCCGAGATAAATGGCCTGGACCGCGGCAATTGCGAACAGGGCATAGGCGATGATGGACAGCACGATATGCAGTTTCAGACCAATCGGGGTGGCGGCGGGCATGATCCGGCTGTGCGGGAACCACACGGCAAGACCCACCATCGTGGCAACCGCCGGGAAGATTACGAGTGCAAGACTGTCGATCGGTCGCCAGAACATGATTGCGAGTACGGCAGCGCCGATGACCCAGCCCGCGAGCGAAGCCGCGTTGAAAATGCCGAGATCGAATCCGCCCGCCGCACCGATCGTGACATACAGTACGGTCGCATGCGCGAGCGCGGCGACAAACAGTAACGCGATCGCCTGGGTGCGTTTGTGCGACGACGCACTGGCGTGCCGCGCCGACGGCATCGCGATGCGCAGGGACGCGGCGAGGTACAGTACAATCGCCGCCAGTGCGGTACTCAAGGTTTGCATAGCTTGTGGTCGATGATCTCACAGTCGAAGTCGATCGGGAACCAATCTAAAGCGGCCGGCAGCCGGTGTATAGCGCTTTCGTCCGGTGCGTCGGGCGCCGCGCCGCGCGCCTGATTTCAATGGCGCGGATCGCATTCTGCTGGGAGCTGGGCCGCGGTCTCGGGCATATTGTCCCCCATCTCGATTTGATCCGGCGTCTCGTCGCGCGCGGTGACGAGGTCGTTTTTCTCGCCCAGGACCCGGCGCGCGTGGAATCCGTATTTCGGCATGAAAATTTCACGGTCTACCCGCTCGCGCACGGCCACACACCGGTGGCGGACAGAATGCGCAACGCGGACAGCTTCCCGCAAGTGCTGTTCAATTCCGGGTTCCACGACGTCGATGTCGTGCACGCACGCCTGCTCGACGTGCTCGCGACGCTCGAACGTGCGGCGCCGGACATCCTCGTGTGTGATTATGCGCCGTCGGTCATGCTGGCAAACCACGTCGCGCGACGGCCGCTCGTGCTCAGCGGTTACGGCTTCTGGAATCCGCCGCGGTCAGTCCCGATGCCGCGCTTTCGCTACTGGCTCGGTCCGCCGGCGGAAAGTTTTGCCGAGCGCGAGGCGACGGTGCTCGCGGTGATCAATGATGCGGGCGCGCGGATCGGAATTGCGCCGTTCCGGACGTTCGCCGAATTTTTTACCGCCGATCGCCTCTGGTTGTGCATTTATGAAGAGCTTGATTCCTATGCCGGCCGGCCGGACGGGCACTACCTCGGAATGTTTACCGATCACGATTTCGGCACGCCGCCACAATGGCCGAATGAGCACGGATTGAAAGTGTTCGCCTACCTTACCCCTGGCCGGTCGGGTCTTGCGGCACTCGCGGCGCTGGCCGCGCAGCCGGTCTCGGTGTGCCTTTACGCGCCGCGCCTTGCCGACGCCGCGGCGAAGAATCTGCCGACGGCGGTTTTCCATCGCTGCACGACACCCGTATCGTTGCCGGCCGTGAGCCGGGAGTGCCGGGCCTTCGTCAATAACGGGAATTTGTCGACGTCGACGATCGCATTGCTCGCCGGCAAGCCGCAGCTGTGTCTGCCGGAATCGGCGGAACAATACCTGAACGCGCGCCGCATCGAGTTGCTGGGCGCGGGACTTGCCGCGCCGCAGCGGCATCCCGGTCATGTCGCCGGCAAATTGCAGGCAATTCTGCACGAACCCGGTTATGCCCGTGCGGCGGCACGTTTCGCGCACAAGTACGCCGGACGCCGCCTCAGCGATCGGACCGAATACATGCTTGCCGACCTCGACGAACTGCGTTGAGTGACGGAATTTGCCGGGTGAACGCCGACGGGTGACATGACACAAATCTGTTTTACATGGGAACTGGGGCAGGGTTACGGGCATCTCGTGCGCTATCGCCTGCTGATAGCGCGGCTGCTAGAGCGCGGGCATCAGGTCGCATTCATCGCCAAAGACGCCGCGCGTGCGCGCAAGGTGTTCGACGGGATGGCGGTGAACATATTGCCAATTGAGCCGGGCCATACTCCGCCATCCGAGCGCCTTGTGCGACTGAATTCCTATCCTGAAATCCTGCACGACTTCGGGTTTCGTCGACCCGAATACCTGCGCCGCCAACTCGAGCCGTGGCTGCGCAAGTTCCAGGCGCTGCAACCGGATGCGCTCATCGTCGACCATAGTCCGACCGCGCTTGTTGCGGCACGCATCAGAGGGCTCCGCGTGATTTCCTCGGGTAACGGGTTCACGGTGCCGCCGCGGGTGGCGCCGATGCCGGCGCTGCGATACTGGAGCGGGCGCGAGCGCGAACAACTCGTGGGCCACGAGCAACGCGTACTCGACACCTGTAACACGGTGTTGCGCGCGCACGGGGCGGCGCCGCTCGCTGCGGTTGCGGAGTTGTTCACGACGGCGGTCGAGTGGATCCTGAGCTTTCCCGAACTCGATCACTACGGGGTGCGTGAAGGCGCTGATTACCTTGGCAGCTTCTCCGCCGAGGGCTTTGGCGTACCGCCGCGGTGGCAGGCAATTGACGGACCGAAGCTCTTCGCCTACCTCTCGGTTGCGCGACTCAGTGCTGAACTTCTCTCAGCGCTCCGCTCGAGCAATGGCAATCTGTGTATCCACGCGCCGGCGCTGCCGCCGGAGGAGTTCGCGCGCCTCAGCCCCGAACGCACCGTCGTTTCATCGCGGCCGGTTGATCTGGCGGTGGTTGCCGGCACTGCCGATGCGGTCATTACGAACGGAAGCCTGAACAGCGTGTCCGGATTTCTTGCCGCCGGGGTGCCACAACTCGCGCTGCCGAACAATCTCGAGCGTCATATGGTGGGGCGCCGACTCGAACTGACCGGCGGTGGGCTCATGGCCCGATGGCACCAGCCGGCCCGCTTGCCGGACAAACTGCGCACGGTGATTAGCGATCGGGCATTCCGCCGCGCGGCCGAACAATTTGCGACGCGCTATCGCTCAGCCAGTGCGCTGCAGCAATGCGAACGGATGCTGGCGGACCTCGACCGGGTGCTCGATCGGAGTTGATGGGATTGGTGATCTAAAACGCGTATTATGATCCGGCCTTGGGGATGGCGCCGCGCCGTCCGCCTTCGGCACACTGATCGAACTCAAAATAAATAATAATTGCAATGTGTTACACCCGATTTATACTGTACATTGTCAGGAAATCTAAATTAGGGGAAATCTGCCTTGGCTAGGTACGACTCCAAGGTCCGCGATTTATCGCGGATCCTGCTGCTTACAGCGGCACTAGCGCCGTCGATCGTTATTGCACAAGCGGTTCCGACCCCCGGTGTCATCCAGGAAGAAATCCGCCGTCAACCGACGTTGCCGACAACCCCGAGTACCCCGGAATTCGAACGCGCCCCGGCGCCCTCGGCAACCACCGGCGTGCCCGCCGGCGGCATGAAAATTCCTATCCAGCGCTTCGAAATCAGCGGTAATTCCGTGATCGCAACGGAAGAACTGAAAAGCGTCGTCGCCGCCCACGAAGGCCGTTCGATGACCCTGTTCGAAATCTACGAAGTGGCTGACGAACTGACGAATTACTACCGTTCCAAAGGTTATTCGGTCGCAACGGTTACGGTTCCCGCGCAAAAGGTCGGTTCAGGTACGGTTAAATTCGAAGTCGTCGAGGGCCGCATCGGCGAACTTACGGTCGACGGCAACAAGGCCTACCGCGACTGGTTCCTGCAACGGCATATCACCGGCGCCGCGCCCGGCGACGTCATCGCGGAGCGCGCCCTCGAGCGCGACCTGTTGTTACTGAACGACCTGCCCGGTCTCACGGCAAAGGCGGTGGTATCCCCCGGTGCCGAATTCGGCGAATCTGATCTGACCGTGCGGACCGAAGAGAAGCGTCTCGATTTTGTGACGCGTTTCAACAATTACGGCCGTACGTCGATTGGCGAATGGAAGCTCGAGGCCGACCTCGGCATCAATGCGCCCCTCGGTATCGGCGATCGTATCGATTTCAACGTCGTGCACGCCGATGGCGGCAAGCTCGATTATTTCAATCTCCGCTACAGCGCGCCGGTGTCGTACGCCGGGACGCGGGCATCGGCGTATTTCAGCCGCAATGACTACAAGGTCGACAGCGACGAATTGCAGCGCGGCCTCGAAGGTCTCGACATCAGCGGTGACGGCGACAACTTCGGGTTCGGTTTGATGCATCCGCTGATCCGCTCCCGCAAGGAGAACCTGTACGTCGGGATTGCCTACGACCGGGTAATCACCCGCCAGCGGATCGGCGGACTCGGTCTGAAATCAAAAGCCGATATCAGCCTGATGAACCTGAACCTGCTGTACAGCAAGGTGCACGAAGACAATTCCTTCTCCACGATCAGCGCGAATTTCGCGACGAACTTCGACGCCAATGATCGGGATCCGATCACCTTGCGGCCGGAGAATAATGCCCAGACCGCGAAGATGCGGGTTGATCTCTCGCACCTGCGGCCGATCGTCGGGCTGTGGTCGCTGTTTGCGAAACTGACCATGGTCGGCTCGATCGACCCGATCGTCGATACGCAGCAGTTTCGCGTCGGCGGTCGCCAGAGCGTCCGTGGGTATGCCTCCTCGGAACTCGCCGGTGACGGTGGTTACGCCACGACCGTCGAGATCCACCGTCAGTTCGTGTTCGGCAATAACTGGCCGAGCCGCGCCTTCATCTTCGGCGACAGCGGCACCGTCACGCGCAAGAACGCGGCGTCGCTGGGAGTCGAATCGAGTGAATCGATTTCCGGCGCGGGCATCGGGTTCGAAACGCTGTTGTCCGGCCGCTACCTGATCAATCTGGAGTTGGCGAAGCAAATCGGGTCGCAGGAATCCATCGACGGACGTGACGGGCTTCGCGTTTGGTTCGGATTGACTGCAAATTTTTGATGAATTTGAGTTTTTACGTGAATTATTACCTTGTTTCGGGCGGATATGCGGGCCTAGCATGACGCCAATTGCACGGTAATCGCCGAATTTCCTAGGAGCAGCTCCATGAACGCGTGGGCTTTCAGATTACGACCGATCGCAGATTTTCTTCGCCGCAACACGCCATCCCGGCTCGGTTGGGGGGCGCTCGCCTCGATACCCGGTCTCGCACTTGCCGGTCCGAGCGGCGAAAACGTCGTTGCCGGCGGTGCCGTCGTTTCGCGACCAAATGCCACGCATACGCAGGTGGATCAGTCGACCGCCCGGGCAGTGGTCAACTGGTCGACGTTCTCGGTCGACAGCGATGAATATGTCGTGTTCAACCAGCCCGGCGCGACAGCGTCGATCCTGAACCGGGTTGTCGGCGCGAACCAGTCACAGATTTTCGGACAAATCGATGCCAACGGACGGGTGTTTCTCGTCAACCCGCAAGGCGTGTATTTCGCGCCCGGCGCCCAGGTCAACGCGGCGGCGCTCACCGCGAGCGTCATGGACATCACCGACAATAACTTTATGTCGGGTAATTATGTGTTCACCCGACCGACGAACGCGCCCGACGGCGCGACGGTCGAGAACGCCGGCCAGATCAATGTGAGCGACGGCGGTTTCGTCGTGCTTGCCGGCGACTACGCGAATAACACCGGCATTATTTCCGCCCGACTCGGCAATGTCGTGCTTGCGGCCGGCAGCCAGATGACGCTCGATCTCAGCGACGACGGCCTCGTCAGTTTCGCCGTCGACGAAGCGACGGTGTCGAGTCTCGCGGGCGCGAACAACTCGGGTCAGATCCTCGCCGACGGCGGACAGATCATCATGACCGCGAAAGTGGCAAACGATCTCGTCGCCACCGCGGTAAACAATGACGGACTCCTGCAGGCGCGCCGCATCGTCGCCGACGGCGGCGAAATTTATCTGTCCGCGGCGGGCGCGGACGTCGTCCAGGCCGGCACGATTGATGTGTCCGGGGAAAACGATCAGTCGGGCGGCGAAGTCGGCATCACCGGCGATGCCGACATCACGCTGACGGCGGGATCACAAATCAACGCGAACGGAGCCGGAGCCGGTAATGGCGGCACCGTGAATGTCATTGCCGACGGCACGATGGCATTCCGTCGCGACGCCGGAATTTCTGCGCGCGCCGGGACCGAAGGCGAGCGCGGCGGCAAGGTGGAACTGAGCGGACACGAAGGCATTCAGGTCCGCGGCAACCTGCAACTCGGCAAGGGCGGTGAACTCGTCATTGATCCCGCGGTGGTCGGCCTCGTCGCGAGTTCCGGCTCCTATGGTGGCTCTTACGGTTCGACCATCGGGGTTGGTTTCATCGAAGATCAGCTCAATAGTGACGTGGATGTTTCGGTGCTGGCCAGCAACGCGATCTTTGCGAGCTCCGGTGTGACTAACGTCACCGCGACGTCGGGCAGCGGCGCTCTCACCCTGCAGGTGACGGGGGCGGGCGGCGGTGCACCGGTGTCGTTCACGTTTTCAGGCTCATCGGGCACGAACATTCTGACCGACGGTGACATAGAACTTTCCGGGGTCACGATAGATATCGCGGGTGATTTCACCGCGTCCGCCGGCACGATGGTCGGCAGTGTGAACCTCGGCAAGGTCACGGCAAACAACGTACGGATTTTTACCGGCTCGAGCGGTGGCGACATAACACTGAACACCGGCGGCATCGCTGCGGCGAGTTCCGTGCTGCGACTGTCCGCGGCCGACGATATCAACATCGGCACGATGGTCATGCCGGGGAATCTGAATCTCACTGGCGGCACGGTCAATGTCGACATCGATGCCGGTGGCAACATCAACGTCGCCGGCAATCTGACGGCATCCGCGACCACCGGCAGCGCCGATATCAATATCGACGCCGGCGATAACATCTCGATGGGTAACGTTGTCGCAACAGCTTCCGGTACGGACGCGGACATCAGTATCAGCGCCACCGGTAACGTGAATCTCGGCAATGTTCATGCGCTTGGCAGCAGCGACGCGTCGATCGACATCATGGCGACGAACATCACGGTGAACAACGTCCGGGCAATCGCGTCGAGCGGTTCCGCGTTCATCGACTTTTTCGCGACGAATAACCTTGTCGTGAACGGAATTACGACGGCTGTAGCGCGTGACGAGTTGTCCATTTCCTACAGCGCGAGCAACGACGTCACCATCAACAATACGATCAACGCAACCGCGACCAGCAACAGTTACGCCTCGATCGAGATTCGGGCGGGGAACAACGTCCAGACGCGAAACATCAATGCGATGGCCTCGAGTTCCGGTGGCTCTGCGTTCGTAACTATCGACGCAACATCAGGCAACGTCGCTGTCAACGGCACGATTAACGCGATTGCTTCGTTCGACGATGCCGAAATTGATATCGACGCCGGCGGCAATATTACCGTCGGAACGGCGATGAATCCGGGCGGGCTGGTGGCGTACGGTTCGGATGCTTCGATTGACCTGAGCGCGGGCGGCAACGTGACGGTACACGGGACGATCGATGCGTCCGCGTCCGCGTCGTTCGGCAGCGCCTACGTCGAAATCGATGCCGGGAACGATATCGATATCGACAATGTGATGGTCTACGGGGTGTCTTACGCGAGTCTCGATTTATCCGCCGGGCGCGACATCGTCACGAACAATGCGGAAGCGGAGATCGGTGCAGGGTCCTACGGCGGGTCTTATGGCGGATCGGCCTTTATCAACTTTTCCGCCGAGCGCGATATCACCGCGGGCAATCTCGAAGCCGTCGCCGGCGAATCGGGCGGGCGCGCCGCGGTAAACCTCGACAGCGGCCGGCTTCTGAAGGTGAAGAACATCACGGTGGAAGCGATGGGCAGCGGCAGCGGCAGCGGCTCTTATGGCGGCAGCAGCGGCGCGCGCATCTCGCTTGAGGCGTTCAGTGGCATCGATGCAATGAATCTCGCCGCGACCGCGCAGTCGGGCAGTGCAAGAATTGACGCCGAGACGACGAACGGCCCGCTGAAAACGCTGGGGCTAAGAGCGATATCGAGCAACAGCTCCGCCGAGGTCTCACTTGAAGCGAATACCGCGTCTTCGACAATTACCGTCGGCGGTGCCGTCGAGGTATCTGGCACGGCGGCCATGTTCAACGCGAGTGCGTTTAATATCAATCTGAACGGCGATGTCGACCTCACCGCGCCAAGTTACGTCGACATGTACACAATGGCGGCGAATAACCTCGTCGTGAACGGTGATATCACCGCACGCGAGGCGGGCGGCGGCATGGTGAACGTGGGCTTGTTTGCCGCGAAAGCCGCGACGATCAACGGCGACGTCAAGGTCATGGGCGGCCAGGGCAGTTACGCGTTCCTCGATATCGGCACCGACGAAGATGCGATGGTGCTGCCGGTGAATACGGTGAACGTTGTCGGCGATGTCTCGGTCGTTTCCGGCATGTTGGCAAATGCGGTGATCTTCGGACGTAACGTGAACGTGCCGGGCAAGGTTACGGTGCGCGGCGTCGGCGCGGCCGTGATGTCCGGTGATATCAATGCCGGTCTCGCCGTTTGGGCGGCAAACAACCTGAACGTTTCCGGTGACGTCCTCGTCAGTAACGCAACGGGTAACGCCGGCACACAGTACCTGTTCGGCGGTGCCGCAACGATTGGCAGACATATCGTCAATGGTGGCGCGAACGGCTGGGGTATCGCGTTGTTCAATGCGACGGACGCGGGCGCTGGGATCCCATCGTTACCTTCCGGCCTGGTCCGCGGTGGGAGCATAACGTTCAACAAATTGCTCGATACGAATGGCGGCGCCGGGGATCGCGTTGCTGTCGACGTGCAGAACTCGATTACAACCGGTGTCAACGGTCTGATCGATGCGAAGTACGCGGATTTCACGACCCGCGCGAATATCACGACAAACATAAACGTGAAGACACGAACGATGTCGACGACCCTGCAGAATCTCGGTCAGACGCCGAACGTCCGGCTCGACAATCGCGCGTTCATCGGTCCTTCGAGCGTGAATTTCAACAGTGGTACGGTACTGAAGGCGGCGAGTTTCTTCGCCAGCGGTGCGCTCACGTTTAACGGCGGATTCACTGCGGATAATCTCGCTGTCGGGGTGACGAACGGCACCGTGACGTTCGGCGGCCCTGTCAATATCACCGGAGCGACCCCGTTCCTGCCGACGGCGCCCGATCTGGCCTTGTTCGGCATCATGACGGAGCGCGGCCTGTTACCGCCGGGCCACGGTCCGAACGTACAGATCTTCGCGCAGAACGGAATCAACATTAACCAGACGTTTAACGTTGGTGGCCCGAACCCGTTCACGAAGATGTACACGAACGGTCCGTTCAATGTCAGCGGCCTGACGACATCCTCGAGCAGTCTGCTCGCGGTGTTCTCGCCGATCGACACGACCCGGCCGATATTCTTCGAAGACGAACCGTACCTGCAACCGCTCGGCGCGAGCGCGTTTTTCAATTTCCCGACGATTTCCGGCCTGCCGGATAACCACAACGTGACGGTGGTCCTCGGTGAACGCGGTCCGGCGGCACCATTGTTGAACGGCCCGGTAACGATTGGCGAGCGCGGCCTCATCGATCTCGGCGAGCGTAATATGTTTATTATCACGCGCGGTGCTGTCAGTGGTGACGATACGGTGATAACCGACGGCATTTTCGAAATCATCGGGCTTGCGGAGGATGATTTCTTCCAGGTACCGCTCGTGAATGAATTCGGCGAAGAACCGGAAACTGAAGAAGAGGACGATGATGACGACGAAGACGAACTCGTACTCGGAGACGGGGAGGGTGACGACGGCGAAGACGGCGGAGTCACACAGGAAGGGTCCGGCTCAGAATCGATGGAGTGCTCATAAATGATCGCAAACAAGTTGTTGTCGAGTCGTGCCTGGATCCGGGGCGTTATCGTCCTCCTGGTCGTCAGCCCATTCGGCTCCGCTTTCGCGGCGGCCGAAGCAGGGAAAGTCGTCAACGTTGCCGGTCGTGCTGCCGCGGCAACACAGCAAGGCGATATTCGCAGTCTGGGCCGGGGCGAGGCGGTGAATTCCGGTGAGACGGTTGTCACGAGTTCGAACAGCTATGTTCGAATGAAGTTCATCGACGGCGCATCGGTCATATTGCGCCCGAATTCCCGCTTCCATATCGAGGAATATCAGGTCGCCGAAAAGGAAGAAGAAAACCGCAGCTTCTTCAGTCTCGTCAAAGGCGGTTTTCGTGCCGTCACCGGCGCGATCGGACGTCGCAACCGCAGCGGTTACCGGGTGCGCACGGCGGTCGCGACGATCGGGATCCGCGGCACGGATTACTCGATGCGGACCTGTGCCGGCGACTGTGGCAACAATCCTGATGGTGATTACTACCAGGTTCACGAGGGCGGTATTTTCGTTTCCACCGACGGTGGCGGCCAGAGTGATTACCAGGCCGGTGACTTTGCCTACGTCCAGGATCCGTCAATGACGCCGATTTCGATCCCGGAAGCCGACGCGGACCCGCTTACCGACGACCCGCTGCCGCCCGCCGCCTGCGAATAAGCGGAACCCCCTGCATGGATATCCCGCAGCCTCCCGGCTACGGGTCGGCGGTTCCGTTCGACAAAGACAAGCATCGGCGGCTCGGGGTCGCGACGCGGCGCGCCCTGTTTGCGCGCCGCCTCAATTTCATCTACGTAACGACGGCCGAGTTTCCCCGCGCGTCGCGCGATTACCCGATTGCATTCGTCCGCGACGGCCTCGGAGTCGCCGTGCCGATTATTATCACGGGGCTCGACTCCGCGACGAACCTGTTTATCGACGAGGCGGGTACGTGGAGTGCAAACCACTACTGTCCGGCCTACGTCAGGCGCTATCCGTTTTTCACGGTGACCCTCGAGAACGCAGGAAACCCGGCCGGCGAAGCCCTAATCTGCGTAGATGAAGGTGCGCTCGTCGGTGGCGTGGACAATCTCATCGATGCCTCCGGCCAGCCCACCGCGGCGTGGCGCGAGTTTGAAGTGCTGATCACGGAGATGGATCGTGAGCAGCGTGCAACCGAGCGGTTCTGCCAATCCATCGACGAACTGGATTTGTTCGAACCGTTTGACGCAGATTTCCATCCCCGCGGGAAACGACCGGTACGTGTTGGCGGTTTGCTGCGGGTGAACGAGCAACGGCTGCTCAAGCTGGAGGAGTCAGTGCAGGTATCACTGCTGCGTGACGGTCATCTCGCGCGGATTTACGCGCATCTGCTGTCGCTGGAAAACTTCAACCGGCTGCTCGACCGCTACGTCGATTGACAGACGATTGCGGGCTGCCGGAATGCCGCCCTGATTACCAAGCGCGGGCGTTTCGGTAGATAATGCCCGGGCAAAATTTTCACCGCTAAACGATCACTCAAAACTTCGGCAGGGGACTTCATGGGCGTAGAAATCAAGCTGACCGACAACGAACTCCCGGTGTCCCCGGTGTTTATTGATTTCCTGCTGCATATCGTCGAAGACAGGCCGTTCGAAGGTGCCCAATGGGGCGATCAGTTGAGCGAAATCATGATCAGCGACCAACGGCGCATCGTCGAGGAAGCGCCGGAAAATGCGAAACGCGTGTTGAGCCACAAGCTCGGGCAGGAGGCGATAGGGCGCGCCTACAAAATGCTCCTCGCGCTGCTGACGGGCGACGTGGACACGATCAAGGACATCCAGCTGAAATTCCATTTCGTGAACGTCATCGGCATCCCGCGAAACGGTGGCTCGTACCTGACGAAAGAGTTGTATCGCGCCATGGGCTACGACCCGACAAAAGTACCGAACGTCATCGCGCACGACGGATTTCCGGACGCCGGTCCATTCCGTTTCGAGAAAGGGGTGAACTCCTGGGTCTCGAGCCTCCAGACGATGGCTGAATACCTGACCATGGTCGAAATCTACTTTGGCAAGAATGCGCCGCATTCGGGGAAAATCGTCGTACCGAAAAAATTGCTGAAGGGCACGTATGCCGGCGGCTTCTTTCATCGCATCCTGGGGCAGGCGGTGGAGAATATTCTTACCGTGCGGCATCCGGTCGCGTCGTGCATTTCAACTTACGAAAAATCCGGCGGCCTGCCGGAAGACGGCAGGTTCGCGATCCGCGGGAATATCGAGGACTGGGTGCGTCGCGATCTCGTGTATACCGGGGCCGATCCGGATGCGGTGCTGAAAATGGACTACTTCGATGCCTACCTGCGCTACTGGGAACAATACAATTACTATGTCGCGACGACCGGCTTGAGCGCGAACAAGGCGATCCGGGTGGTTGCGTACGGCAAGGAACGCATGGAACAACTCGTCAAATCCTTCTACTACCGGTTCGGCGATACCGATCCGCAGCCGGAGCCGTTTGAAGTCTTCGACAAGCGCGACCGGCACCCGGAGTGGATCGCCCGGGCGGAACCCGTCGTGCGGCGGGTGAGCGAGGTCTGGTCGACGGTCGGGCTCGTGTTCCCGCTCGAAGAAGTCATGGAAGGGTGGTAGCCTTTCGACACACGATCATCAAGCAATTTCTGAAGCCTGATCTATGTTTTCGAATTTGAGCGAGCGCCTCACCGGCGTCGTAAAGGAACTCCGCGGGCGCGCGCGCCTGACCGAGGCGAATATTGACGAAACCCTGCGCGATGTCCGCATGGCGCTGCTCGAGGGTGATGTCGCGCTGCCGGTCGTAAAGGACTTCACCGAGCAGGTAAAAGCCCGCGCGATCGGGGAAGAAGTCATCGGCAGCCTCACGCCCGGGCAGGCGCTGATCAGGATCGTACGCGACGAACTTACCCGCCTGATGGGTGAGGCCAACGTCGGCCTCGATTTCGCGGTCGAACCACCGATGGTGGTCCTGATGGCCGGCCTGCAGGGCGCGGGCAAGACCACTTCGACGGCGAAACTTGCCCGTTATCTGTCGCAGGGGCAGAAAAAGAAGGTCGCGGTCGTCAGTTGCGACGTCTACCGACCCGCCGCAATCGAACAATTGTCGATCCTCGCCGAGGAAGTCGGGGTTGTGTGCTATCCGACGGACCCGGCCCTGAAACCCGAGCAAATAGCGACGGCGGCGCGCGATCTGGCGCGTACGCAGTTTATGGATGTGCTGCTCGTCGACACCGCCGGCCGGCTGGCAATCGACGAGGACATGATGCGCGAGGTCGCGGCTATTCACGCCGCGGTCCAGGCCCACGAGACGCTGTTCGTGGTCGACGCCATGACCGGGCAGGACGCGGTAAACACGGCGAAAGTGTTCAACGAAACCCTGCCGCTCACCGGTGTCATCCTGACGAAGGCGGACGGCGATGCCCGTGGCGGTGCGGCCTTGTCCGTACGCCAGGTCACGGGCAAACCGATCAAGTTTGTTGGTGTCGGCGAGAAGACCGAAGCGCTCGAGGCGTTTCATCCGGATCGCATGGCGTCGCGGATCCTTGGTATGGGCGACGTGCTCAGCCTCATCGAGGAAGTCGAGCAGAAGGTCGACAAAGACAAAGCAGAAAAAGTCGCCCGCAAACTGAAAAAGGGCAAAGGCTTCGACCTGCAGGATTTCCGCGACCAGCTCGTGCAGATGCAAAACATGGGCGGCCTGTCATCGCTGATCAGCAAGTTGCCGGGCACGGCCGAATTGCCCAGCCACGTTAAGGACAGTGTCAACGACAAGGAAATGGTGAAGCTCGGCGCCATCATCGACTCGATGACGATGCAGGAGCGGCTGCACCCGGCCATCATCAAGACCTCGCGCAAAAAGCGGATCGCCGCCGGGTCGGGAACGCAGGTTCAGGACGTCAATCGACTCCTGAAGCAGTTCAACCAGATGCAGAAAATGATGAAGAAGATGACGAAGAAGGGCGCGCTGAAGAACATGATGCGCGGGATGGGCGGACGCATGCCTCCCGGCATGCCGTTTCAGTAATAACGACGATTGCTTCTGTCCGATCGGGCCGCAGCAGTGGACCGACGGACGAATCTGCCGGTTCTGGCCGTCCCCCCCGGTGTATCGCCTGTGTGCACCACAAACCGATAACGGAGTTCCGCAATGGACGACGAACTTAATACCAGCGCACTCGAGTACCATTCGTTTCCCCGGCCGGGGAAGATCGAGATCAGTCCAACGAAACCGCTGGCGAACCAGCGTGATTTGGCGCTGGCCTATTCACCCGGGGTTGCTGCGCCCTGCGAAGAGATTGCGAAAAACCCGGATACCGCTGCGCTGTACACCGCCAGGGGAAATCTCGTGGCCGTCGTTACGAACGGTAGCGCGGTGCTGGGCCTGGGGAATATCGGTCCGCTCGCGGCAAAGCCGGTCATGGAAGGCAAGGGCGTCCTGTTCAAAAAGTTTTCCGGCATCGATGTGTTCGATATCGAGATCAACGAATCCGACCCCGAGCGCCTCGTCGATATCATTGCGAGCCTCGAACCGACGTTCGGTGGTATCAACCTCGAAGATATCAAGTCGCCGGAATGCTTTTACGTCGAGCGTGAATTGCGCAAGCGGGTCAATATTCCGGTTTTTCACGACGACCAGCACGGTACCGCCATCATTGCCACCGCGGCGATCAAAAACGCGCTTCGTCTGGTCGAAAAAGATATCAGTGCCGTCAAGCTCGTCACCTCGGGTGCCGGCGCTGCCGCAATCGCGTGTCTGAAGCTGCTCGAGTCCGTTGGACTGGATCGCAGGAACGTACTCCTCGTTGATCGCAATGGTGTCGTTAACGCGGATCGCGACGCTGCGAGCCTTGACGAACACAAACGCGATTACGCTCACGCTACGAATGCACGATCTCTCACGGATGCGATCGAAGGCGCCGATATATTTCTCGGTCTGTCCGCGCCCGGGGTGCTGACCCAGGATATGGTACGGCGCATGGCCGATCGGCCGGTCATCCTGGCGCTGGCGAATCCGACTCCCGAGATCCTGCCGGAACTCGTGCGTGAAGTGCGCGATGACGCGATTATCGCGACCGGACGCTCGGACTACCCGAACCAGGTGAACAACGTCCTGTGCTTTCCCTATCTGTTTCGCGGGGCACTCGACGTTGGCGCCACAACGATTAATGAAGCGATGAAAATCGCCTGCGTCGACGCCCTCGCGGAGTTGACGATGCAGGAAGCATCGGAGGTGGTCATCGCGGCCTACAGCGGCGAGGATTTGCGCTTCGGGCCGGAATACCTGATCCCGAAGCCTTTCGATCCGCGCCTCGTCTCGACGCTTGCGCCGGCGGTGGCGAAAGCGGCGATGGAAAGCGGGGTTGCAACCCGGCCGATCGAGGATCTGGCACTGTATCGCCAGGAACTCAGCCGGCACGTGTTCCAGTCCGTCTTGCTCATGCGGCCGTTGTACGAACGCGCTAAACGGGAACTGCAACGCCTGGTCTATGCCGACGGCGAAGAGCCGACGATCCTGCGTGCCGTACAGCATATCGTTGACGACGGCCTCGGGCGGCCGATCCTGATCGGACGTCCCGCGATCATTCGTCGCCGGATCGCAAAACTGGGATTACGAATTGAGTCGCGACGCGATTTCGATATCGTGAATCCGGAATCCGATCGTCGCTTCCGAGAGTATTCCGACGCGTACTACGAGATCATGAAACGCAACGGGGTGTCGATCAGCGACGCCCGCATGACGGTACGTACGAGTCCGACAGTCATCGCAGCCTTGCTCGTCAAGAATGGCGAGGCGGACGCAATGCTGTGCGGCATGCATGGTCACTTTCGCAACCATCTCGATCACATTACCGACATACTCGGTGTCGATGACGAGGCCCGGCATATTGCGACGATGAATGTACTCGTCTTACGCAAGGGCACCTTTTTCATCTGCGATACTTATGTGAATGACGATCCAAGCGCGGAAGCGATCGCGGAAATGGCGCTGATGACTGCGGAACGCGTCCGGCGCTTCGGACTCACGCCGAAAGTCGCGCTACTTGCCGCGTCAAACTTCGGCACCCGGGACAACGAACCGTCACGACGCATGCGCGAGGCATTGGCGCTGATCCGCGAGGCGGATCCGGATCTCGAGGTGGATGGAGAGATGCGCGCGGACGCCGCGCTCGTGCCCGCTATCCGCGATTCGATACTGCAGGACTCGACGCTGGCGGGTCAGGCCAACGTGCTTGTCATGCCGAGCGTAGAAGCGGCAAATATTGCGATGAACCTGCTCACGGTACTCGGCGAAGGCGTGGCGGTCGGACCCATAACCCTCGGCCTGAAGCGCCCCGCGCATATTCTCACCCCGTCCGCGACGGTACGCCGGGTGATCAACATGAGTACGCTGGCCGTTGTTGACGCACAGCTCGAGAAATCGCAGCGCGAGGCGAGCGGCGATCACGCCGGCGGCGTTGGCACCTAGAAGCGGTCTCAACAATAAGTCGCGTCGCGCCGGGAGTCGTTGTTGCGCAATCGAGGGCGCGAAGAGCGTCGTTTAGTCGGGCTAAATAAGCGATGAGTAACGCCGGAGTGCGCAAAAATGGCCCCGGCCCGGAGGGCTCGCCCTGAAATCGGCGCTGACCGCGTTGCCATGCCTGAAAATGGAACCACCATTCCCTGCGCACGGCGCCTTGTCACCACCGATTTCAGGACTCAACGCGACGCTACTTTTTTTGAGACCGCTTCTAATGTAAACCCGACAGCTGCTGCGGGTTTTGCGCATGGTAATCGTCGAGAAATTTCGCGAGTAACTCGGACACGATGGTATTGAGTTTACGCATATCCGTCGGCATCACCATCCCGGTTTGCCCGTGTTGCCAGATAACCTGGCTCACGTAGCCACCGGCCGGGTTGTTCAGCGGAATTCTCTGCACGATTTCAATCTTCAGGCCGTAGAGAAAGAAGCGGTACAAATTCTCGTTTGCGTTCAGATCGATGCGCAACAGCGCGGTCTCGGGAGTACGCGATTGCGTGTTGGCGTCGACGACTTCGAGCCCGTTTTCGCGCAGGATCGTTATCGTGCGTTCTCGGATCTCCGCGGCCTTCAGCCCGTAGCGCGAAAAATCGTCGCGCACGCCTTCCACTTCCACCGCAACCCGACCGACCCCATTGAGGGTCATGTACCCGAGTTCCGCGGCCGCGCTATTACGTACGGGCAGCAGCATCACGCTGACGCAAAGTAGGACGAAAGAAACTGATTGCGATATCGTCATGGCGTTACGCCCTCGAAGTTGAGCAATTGAGCCGGAGCCGTGGTTCGCGGACCGAATCCGGGGTGACGGTAATGTTGACCCGCGACAGGCGGATTTGTTGCACCCCGCCGGTCTACCCGGGCGTGAGTTTACCACCGACGTACTTCCACGTTTGCCAGGCCGCCGCGAGCAGTATTGTCGTAAAACAGACGAACGACCACTCCGCAATGGACAGGCTCAGGAAGCGCCAGGAAACCTCGGCGCAGTCGCCGGTGCCTTTCAGCGCCCGTTCCAGCGTCTCGAGCAGCGGGTACATTTCCAGCATGAATTCGAGGCCCGGACCGCATTCCGGGACGAGTTCGGGCGGCAGGTGCTGTAGCCAGGTCTGGCGCGCGGCAATGCCCGCGCCCGTCACGGCAAACACGCCGATCGAGGCAAGATAGGCGAGCACGCCGCGGCCACGCGGCCCGTGGAGCGCGCCGACGATCGCGACCACAGCGACCGCCATAAAGCACAGACGCTGGAATATGCACATCGGGCACGGTTCGAGATGTTCGAAATACTGCAGGTAGTAACCGTAGGCGAGCAGGCCGAGGCAGGTGGTTGCCAGGGCCGAGAAGAACAGTCGGGGAGTCAGTTTCATGAGTTCGTTTCCGCTTGCGGACCAGTGCCGCTCAGGTGGTATTGGGTGTGCCGTCGTTCACGTGCGCCGCGAACCATGCCATAAGCCGCGCGTCTATCCAATAATCCGGCTGCAACGGATTGCGGCCCGCGACGAAGCCGACATGCCCACCGCGGCGGGTCAGTTGCAGTGTCGTCGTGGCCGACAGTTCGTCGTTGCCCGGCACCGCGGCGCGCGTGAGGAACGGGTCGTCGGCGGCATGCAGCACCAGCGTCGGGATCCGGATCGCGCCAAGGTACTGCCGGCAGCTGGATTTCCGGTAGTATTCCGTGGCGTTCTCAAAACCGTGCAGTGGCGCTGTGACGCGATCGTCGAACGACCGGAAATCGTTGCAGCGGTCCAGATCAGACAGATCAATCGGCGCGCTGCGGGACGCAAATTTCTCACGCAGTTTGCGTTTCATGCTGCGGATCAGGTGGTACTGGTAAAGTCGGGATACCCCCTGGTTCAATCGCTCGGCACCCGCCGCGAGTTCGAACGGGACGGAGATGGCGGCAGCCGCTGCGATATCGCAGGCGGGGCCGCGCTCGCCGAGATGTTTCAACAGGACGTTACCGCCGAGCGAAAAACCCGCGGCGAAAAACTGCCGGCGCGGAAATCGTCGGCGCAAGTGCGCGAGTACGGCTTCGAGGTCGCCGGTGTCACCGGAGTGATAGCTTCGGTCGAGTCGGTTTGGTTCGCCACTGCAGCCACGAAATTGCATGATCACCGCACCCCAGCCCGCACGTTCGATCATGCGGGCGAGGGCGGCGATATATTTTGAGCGGAACGATCCTTCGAGTCCGTGCAGCAGGACGACGAGTGGCCCCGACTCCGACCCGCACCAGCGTAGTTCGAGGAAATCGCCGTCGGCGAGTTCGAGGCGTTCAGGACGGAGTGCTACCTCAGGGCGGCGACGCGCAACGGCGGCCCACAGCGTGGGAAGGTGCGGGCCCGGCAACCACCATGCCGGTTCGAAACGCGGGACCTCGTTTTCAGACATCCGCGTACGGCAGCGTTAGCCGCCGTAAGTCGATTCCCTCATGGCCGTCGAGCGTGATTTTCGACCAGTCTGCGGCGACATCGACGACGGCGCTGAGGATAGTCTCGTCCGCGCCGACAGCGACGGCGCGCAGTACGTTGCCGACGTTGCGGTTCTCATTCGGCAGCCGGATCGCGGTGCCGCCCGCGATGCCGGTATTACTCGTGCAACTCGCGGCCGCGAGTCGCTTTTTCACTTCGCCACGGTATTTCAGCCGGGCGACGATTTCCTGTCCCGGATAGCAGCCTTTCGCGAAACTGACGGCATCGAGCCGGTCGAGATTCAGTTGCTGAGGCAGGTATTCTCCGCTGCTCGTGTCATCGAGTTCCGGCACGCCGGACAGCGCATTCATCGCCTGCCATACCGGTTCACCGGCGCAGGCGAGCGGATCCGCAAGCCAGTAATCGAGCGCGTCGCACGCGGCAACAATCGCCAGCGTGCGCGGCGCTCCGGGTCCGAAGCGAATGGCCGCTGTCAGGGAATCCGCGGAGTTTACGGACCATGGCGCGGTCGCAGCGGATTCGTCGGGCGCGTTGTGAACAATGCCGATTTGCCGATAATCAGCCGTTACGTCCTCGATTCCGACGGCCGCCCGAAGTACGTACATACGCAGGCGCTGGATGAATTTCGGGATCTGAGTCGCGGGCAACGCGGTGAAGTATTCTTCACCATTCGTGAACAGCACGAACAGGAACAACACGCGGCCTTTCGGATCGCACCATGCACTCAGCTGGCCCTGCGACGGCGTGAGCTGCAGGCAATTCGTCGTGAACTGCGCGTTGATAAACGTCTGCGCGTCAGCCCCTGCGAATCGCACGAGGCCGCGCGAAAGCAGGGGACACTTGACGCCGCCCTGCCTGGCGGTCTCGAATTCACCGTCGGGATCCCCGAACGACGACACCGCATCGCCGTCAAAGTGCGCGTTCGCGTCGTGTTTAAGATGGGATTCGAGATCAGCCATGAGCATTCACGGCTTGCTGCCTGCGCGGATCGTGGCAACGAGGGCGGTGTAATCGGGATCCGACGGTGCGCTGCGACCCGTAAACCAGGCATACAGATCCATGTCACTTTCCGCCAGCAGCGCCTCGAACGTTTGCCATTGAGCTTCGTCCAGCGTGCTGCAGTGGGTGTCGATATAGCCCGTCAGCAGGACATCGAGCTCGCGCATGCCCCGGCGGCTGCGCCATTTCGCCTTCTGAATCCGCGTATCGGTCAAACCGATCGTGAAACCATGAGTTTCTTGATCTCCGCGATTGCCTTGCCGGGATTGAGGCCTTTCGGACACGTCCGTGCGCAATTCATGATCGTGTGGCAGCGGTAGAGGCGGAAAGGATCCTCGAGATCGTCGAGGCGTTCGCCGGTTGCTTCGTCGCGACTGTCAATGATCCAGCGATACGCCTGCAGCAGTATCGCGGGTCCGAGGTAACGGTCGCTGTTCCACCAGTAGCTCGGGCAACTCGTCGAGCAGCATGCGCACAGGATGCACTCGTATAAACCGTCGAGTTTCGAACGATCTTCTTTCGACTGCAGGCGTTCCTTGTCCGGTGCCGGCGGCGTCTGCGTTTGCATCCACGGCTTGATCGAAGCGTACTGGGCATAGAAGTGCCGCAAATCGGGTACGAGATCCTTGCGCACTTCCATATGCGGTAAGGGATAGATTTTCACGTCGCCCTTGATCGATGCGGTCGCGATCGTGCATGCGAGCGTGTTCGTACCGTCGATATTCATCGCGCATGAACCGCAGATACCTTCACGACACGAGCGACGGAACGTCAGGGTCGGATCGATCTCGTTCTTAATGTAGATGATGGCGTCGAGTACCATCGGGCCGCATTTATCGAGATCGATGTCGTACGTATCGGTGCGCGGGTTGTCACCGCCATCGGGATCCCAGCGGTAGATTACGAAGCGTTTCCGCCGGGTTGCGCCATTCGCGGCGTCGAAGGTCTTGCCTTCGCCGACAGTTGAATTTTTCGGTAGCGTGAGCTGCGCCATTTAATGCATCCTCGTTTCGAAGCGGCGTCTAGTAAACGCGCTTCTTCAGCGGAACAACGTCCACTTCGTCAGTCATTGTGTACATGTGCACGGGCCGGTACTCGAACGTCACATTACCTTTTTCATCCATCGCACTAAGCGTGTGCTTCAGCCAGTTTTCGTCGTCGCGCTCCGAAAAATCCTCGCGCGCGTGCGCGCCACGGCTTTCCTTGCGGTTCGTCGCTGAGCAGATGCTCGTCATCGCGTTCCCGAGCAGATTGTCGAGTTCAAGGGTTTCGACGAGGTCGGTATTCCAGGTCATCGAACGGTCCGTCACTTTAACGTGCTGGAACTTTTCATAGACCTCCTTGAGTTTCGTGACACCTTCATCAAGTACTTCGCCGGTGCGGAATACCGCGGCGTAGGTTTGCATCGTTCGTTGCATCTCGAGCCGGATTTTCGCCGTCGACTCGCTGCCGTTCGCATGCCGCAGGCGGTCGAAACGGTCGAGGATTTTATCCGTGATGTCTTTGTTCAAATCCGGGTGGGAAGCGCCCGGGGTAACGTCTTTCGCCGCGCGTTTCGCCGCGGCCCGACCAAAAACGACGATATCCAGCAGTGAATTCGAGCCGAGTCGGTTCGCACCGTGCACCGACACGCACGCAGCCTCGCCAATCGCCATGAGGCCGCCGACCTCGGCGTCGGGATTGCCGTCTTTCACGGTAACAACCTGGCCGTGCAGGTTCGTCGGTATGCCGCCCATGTTGTAGTGCACCGTCGGCAGCACCGGGATCGGCTGCTTCGTGACGTCTACCCCCGCGAAGATGGCCGCCGATTCCGCGATACCCGGCAGGCGTTCATTGATGACGTCGGGACCAAGATGCTCGAGGTGAAGATAAATGTGGTCATTTTCAGGACCGACCCCGCGGCCCTCGCGAATTTCAACCGTCATCGAGCGGGAAACGACGTCGCGCGAAGCGAGATCCTTTGCGTTCGGTGCGTAACGCTCCATAAAGCGTTCGCCTTCCGAGTTCGTCAGATAACCGCCTTCGCCACGCACGCCTTCGGTAATGAGGCAACCCGCACCGTAAATACCGGTGGGATGGAACTGGATGAACTCCATGTCCTGCAGCGGCAAACCCGCGCGCAAGACCATGCCATTGCCGTCGCCGGTACAGGTGTGCGCCGACGTGCAGGAGAAATACGTGCGGCCGTAGCCGCCCGTCGCGATGACTACGGTATGCGCGCGAAACGCGTGCATCGTGCCGTCTTCGAGGTTCCACGCCAGCACACCGCGACAGATGCCGTCGTCGTCCATGATCAGGTCGACGGCGAAATATTCGATCATGAATTCCGCATCGTGCTTCAGCGATTGCTGGTACAGCGTATGCAGGATCGCGTGGCCGGTGCGGTCCGCCGCGGCGCATGTTCGTTGCGCCGTGCCTTCGCCGAAATTCGTTGTCATGCCGCCGAACGGACGCTGGTAGATATTGCCTTCTTCGGTGCGCGAAAACGGCACGCCGTAATGTTCGAGCTCGATCACAGCGGGGATCGCTTCGCGGCACATGTATTCGATCGCGTCCTGGTCACCGAGCCAGTCCGAGCCCTTGATGGTGTCGTACATGTGCCAGCGCCAGTCGTCCGGGCCCATGTTGCCGAGCGCCGCGCTCATACCACCCTGGGCGGCAACGGTGTGGCTTCGCGTCGGGAAGACTTTCGTGATGCACGCCGTCGACAGCCCTTCGGCGGCCATGCCAAACGTCGCTCGCAGCCCGGCGCCACCGGCGCCAATTACAACAACGTCGTACTTATGTTCGATCAGGTTATACGCTTCACTCATAGCCTAGTTCGTTCCGAAAGAGATTCTCAAGACGGCGACTATCGAGGCAAGCGCGCACAGCACGGTGCCGAGATTTAGGCCGATGATACTGGCCAGTTTCAGGCCCTCGTGGTGCAGATAATCTTCCAGCACGGTCTGCAGGCCGAGCTTCAGGTGATAGAACATCGCGGCGAGAGTCGCAACCAGCAGGATGGTGACGTAAGGCTTTGCCACCCACGCCAGGGCATCGCTGTAGTCGCTGCGCATGATGCACACGAGACTCGTTACGAGCCACAGGCCGAGCGGGATCAGTGCGATCGCGGTGAGCCGTTGATGCCAGAAATGGTGGGTGCCGGTTTTTGCGGAGCCGAGTCCGCGAACGCGGGCGAGGTCGGATTTCAGGCTCATCAGGCGCCCCCTTGCGATAACGCGTAGCCGATCGTTGCGAGTGTCAGCACGACGCTTACGCCGATAACGGTATAGCCGGAAGCATAAACAGACTTCAGCTCAAACCCGACACCGATATCCCAGAACAGGTGACGCACGCCGTTGCACAAATGGTAGTAGAAGGAGAACGCCCACGCGGCGAGTGCGAGCAAACCGGGCAACGAGCCCAGTAAGCCGCGTGCGGCTGCGTAAGACGTTTCACCACCCGCGAGTGCGAGCAGCCAGTAAGTGAGGACCACGGCGCCGAGGCTGAGCACGATGCCGGTGGCGCGGTGTGTAATCGACAGCGTCGAGGTGAGTTGCGGCCGGTAAATTTGTAAATGCGGGGATAAGGGTCTGCTGCTCATAAGTACATTCTCGTAACACCGCTGACGGTATGCTGTTGAGGTGTATCGGCCGGCGATACAACCATGTGCCCGGAAGTGTCGATCTTGCGACTAGAAGTCGATACACCGTCCGTTTTTTTCCCAGTCGCCGTAGCGGGTTGGCTCGGGGCCTTTGGGCCCGCCGAATTCTTTGGCCGGGTTCGCGGGAGCCACCGGTTCCGTCGACGTCTCCGTCGCATCATCCGCATCGCTGTCGCAGCCCGGCATTTTATCAACTGAACCGGTGTTTGGGTACGTGCTTGAAGAATTCGTTGAGGTGTTGGTCATGGTTAGCTGGCTTACGATTTGTTATCGTCGACGGCGAGGGGGACAGTTTAACAGATGGAGTCGCTCGCTTCGCCCATTCGCATTCCGGTGGCTCGCGCAACCGTCCTTCACTACGGGCTCGTCGCGGGTCATGTGCTGACGTTCGCCGGCCTCGTGTTCATTTTTCCGTCCGGCATGCATACCGCATTGCTCATGGCGCTGGTTACCGTGAGTCTCGGACTCGAAGTCTATACGGTCGGCTTGCCCCACAGACGCTGGAAGGCACTGTTGCTCGGACGTAATGATGAATGGACGTTGTTCACAGCCGGCGGTGACCCGATCAGTGCGCGGCTGCTGACGGGGGTTTTCGTCTCCACGCGGCTCGTCATCGTGCGCCTGAAACCAGCGGCCGGACGGCCGCTGCAATTCGTGCTGACCCCCGCGAATACCCCGGCCGATGCGTTTCGTCGCCTGCGCGTCCGGCTGCGATATCCGCTGGCGAGCGGGGTTGGACGCAACTCGGGATACGCCTGAAGCGGGCGAGCGCCCGCCACCCGGGCGCATGGTTCGCCTGCTTTCCGATCAGTCACGCCCAGCGGCAACGAAAAGCGCACCACAATTTTCGCACCGGGGTCAGCGTGATCCGATGTTGCCACACGCGACAACCATCGGCGCGCATTTCCGCGAGCGTCCGGTCGACGATGCCGGCAAGTGTCGACAGCGTGCGTGCCCGTGGTCGCGAGGCTGCCGGCAGTTGCGCGCGCCGATCGACGAGCGCGGCGCCGATGCGGGACGCTTCCGCCGATACGAACCTGACGACCGCGTCGGTGTTCGTGCCGTTGATGACGTCGTCCCACGTACACGCGGCGGTTTCGAGCGCGTCGTTTGGAAAGCGATGCAGGTGGCGCAGTGCCAGCGCCTTGATTTGGAGCAGGGCATAGCCCATCTCGATCCAGCGCGCGAGTTCCGTGAAGACGAGTTCGACTTCGTCCGGAAGCGGGTCGCCGGGCTGCGCGTAGAGCCGGTCTATGGGCCCGAAAGTGTCGTCAAACCAGGCCAGTTGAGCCGCTCGCGTCGATACGCATTCACGCCCGAGTTCATCGTCGAGGCCCGTGATCAGCGCGTGCAGGGCGGGCGCAATGCCGTCGTCGGTTCCGAAGCGCTGATGGTAGGCACGGGTGAGTTCGTGACGCGGGCGCCCGTCGGCGAGTTCGACCGCCTCGCTGTGCCACCAGTCGAGTTTGACCCGCGCCACCCCGTGATCGGACACACTAAGCGGGATGGCGGTCACCTGACTCTTGATCGCATCGAGCAGGCGTACGCGATCACGTTCCTCGCGCGGGCGATACAGCGATGCATAATAAAAATCGCTGCCCGCGGTCCCGCGCTGCGGATCCGGTGTCATGCCTCCGCCCCCGGGAACCCGTCGCGCAGCCACGCGCGAACCGCGGCCGGCGATTCCGCGAGGACATCGGCACCCCAGCGTTCGGGTTGATCCTCCGCGCAAAGATAGCCGTACAGCGCGACCATCGTGCGCATCCCGGCCGCTTTGCCGGCGATAACGTCGCGCTCCGCGTCGCCGATGTAGATGCAGTCCCGCGGTGCGCTCCCGGTTTGTTCGGCGGCGAGCAGCAAGGGGGCCGGATGCGGTTTGCTGTGCGCGAGCGTATCGCCGCTGACGACCGTTGCCGCGCGTTTGCCAAGCTGCATGCGCTCGAGGAGCGGATTCGTCAGCCACGCGGGCTTGTTCGTGACGATCCCCCAGCAAATACCGCGTTCGTCGAACTCGTCGAGTAATTCTCCCATCCCGGCGAACAGGCGCGTGCGAATCGCAAGATTATCCCGGTACGTGTCGAGTAGTTGCTGACGGAACGCGGTGAACGGCTCGCTGTCTTCCGTGTGCGCGCAGGCTAGCCGGGTCATCGCGAGACTGCCGTGCGAAACGACCGCGCGGATGGCGGCATAGTCGAGAGGCGGATCACCGTGAGCGCGACGCACCTCGTTCACCGCCCAGGCAAAGTCCGGTGCGGTATCGAGCAGGGTGCCGTCGAGATCGAACAATACGGTGCGGGCGGTCGGGCGTGTCATTGAAGGCCTGGTCCGGACTGACGGGAACGCGTGCGGCGCCGGCGGTGCGGCGACCGCTCAGGTGCGCCTGACGCAATGAACGAGATAGTTTACCCCCCGATCATCGCGCAGGCTCGCCTGCCCGGTGAACGGGTTGTAACGCATGCCGCTGATTTCGCGCACCTCGAGCGCGGCAGCCCGACACCAGCGGGCGAGTTCCGACGGCTTGATAAAGCGCGCATAGTCGTGCGTGCCGCGCGGCAGCAGTCGTAACACGTACTCCGCGCCGACAACGGCTTGCGCATACGCTTTCGCTGTGCGATTGATGGTCGAAAAAAACACACTGCCGTCCGGCACCACGCAGGCCTGGCACGCCTCGACCATGAGCGCCGGCTGCGGCACGTGCTCGAGCAGTTCCATGCACGTGACGATGTCGAACGACGCAGCGTGCGCGGCGGTAAATGCCTCGACGTCAGTACATTCATAACTGAGGTTCCCGATCCCTGCGTTCGCCGCATGCAGTTGCGCGACCGCGATCAGATCGGCATTCGCGTCGATACCGGTAACGGTTGCGCCGAGGCCGGCGAGCGCTTCGCTCAGGATGCCGCCACCGCAGCCAACGTCGAGCACACGCGCGCCCTCGAGGCGGGCACGGTCGGCGATGAACGCCGTACGCAGCGGGTTCAGCTCATGCAGCGGTTTGCATTCGCCGTGTTCGTTCCACCAGTCTTCGGCGAGCAGTGCGAATTTCGCGAGTTCGTCGTGATCGACATTGGGCGCCGCTGCGCTGTGTTCGGTCATGGCGGGATCAATCAATTTCGCGCAGGACGCGGAAGCCGGTTTGCGCATCGCCGCGATCTGCGTCGATTCGAACGCGTGAAGCCGAACGCACCTTATCGGCGCCGTCACTGTAGGAACCGCCACGCGCGACGCGCGGTGATGAGGTATCGCCGACGCGCGCGCTGCCGTCGGTCGCGGCCCCGGCGTGATTGTCGTGCCAGGCGTCGAGCACCCATTCACGGACATTGCCGATCATGTGGTACAGGCGGAATTTGTTGCGGTTTACCGTGCGGTCATTCGCCGCCACGGGCATGGATTCGGGGCCGCGGAAACTGAATCGCGCGTGCGTCGGCAACACTTCGTCGCCGAACGGGTAAGGCGAGCTCGTACCGGCCCGGGCAGCGTATTCCCACTCCGATTCGCTCGGCAGGCGATACGTCGCACCGCTCTTCTCGGACAGCCAGCGGGTATATTTCGTCGCGAGCGACCAGCTCACATTGACGACCGGGAAGTCCGGATCGGACCAAGGCTGCGCAGGACACGCCTGTTGCGTCGCCTGACAGAAGGCACTGAACTCGGCGTTGCTTACTTCGAATACGCCGAGTCCGAACGGCCGTTTGATCTCGACGGTGTACTTCGGTTTTTCCGTCGGTTTGCTGCCGCCGATCTCGGCTTTGCCGGCGGGCAATACGACGAGTGTCGGACCCTTGAGGTTTTTGCCGAGTGGGTCGCGGCAGTACGGGCGGCGTTGTTTCGCGAGCGCGGCCCGACACCCCTTGCGCGCCGCCGACGATTTCTGCGTTTGTGGTGGTGTGGTATTCGCGGCGACGTTCGCGTCCGCTGCACGCGTGTTTGCCACGGCACCGGAGTTCGCGGTCGCGCTGCCGTCACCGGTCGTGACCGGTGCCGCGGGAGCGGCGGGTGTTGCGGCTGTTGCGGCTGTTGCGGCTGTTGCGGGATCGTTCGCCGTTCGTGTCGCCGCCGGCACCGGTGACGTCGCGTGCGCGATCTCCGGCGTCGGCGCCTCGATCGCATCCGGCGTGGTTTCTGCCGGCTCCGGCACCGGTTCCGGTTCCTGCGCCGCGGGCGGCGCCGGCGGGGCGGTCACGGCAGCGATGTCCGCGTGCGTCTCGACATCGGGTTCCGTCGTCGGAACGGTGCCGGTTTCCGGCGGGTCTTGCTCGACCACGGGGTCGGGGGGCTGCGCGGCGAGGAGTGCGTCACGGCGCGCGAGCCATTCTGTTTCCTGGCGCGAGATCCGCTCGTTTTCGATCGACAGTGCGTCGGCGAGATCGAGCAGACGTCGTTGCTTGCGCAACGCGGTGTCCTGCTCGCCAAGCTCGAACAACGCTTTTTCTTCGAGAATTTGCTGCGTGATCAGATCCGCCGCGCGGCGCATCGTCGGCGTATCGATCAGTGCATCGCGGGCCGTGCGTGATTCCTGTTCCCAGGCGAGCAGGAACCCGTCGATGCGTTTCGGCAGCCAGGTATTCTCGTCGAGAAAACTGTCGAGCAGGGCGCCGGCCGGGTTTGGTGTTTCGGGCGTGCTCGTCGCGGCAGGCGCCGTCACCGTCGGCGTCCCGGGATCGACCCGGCTCATCGTGTGCCAGAGTGCATACGCGGCCACTGCGAGACCGAGCACGATGATGACGATCGTGCTGCCGCTTCGTCGGGGCTTCACCGGCGCGACCGGTTTCGTTTCGGCTTCGGGATCCACACGCGGAATTTCGAGCGTGGCCTCGCCGTCACTGAACGTGCGTTCGATCGCCGGGTCCGGCGCCGGTTGTGGCGCATCGTAAGGCACGATCTCGAGCTCGCCGGCGACGATGCCGTCGATGAGCTGTCGGCGTTCACGGATGTATTGCTTACGATCGATCAACCCGTCGCTATAGGCTTTCGCAAGTCCTCTGAGTTTTGGGGTGCTCATGGTTATGCCGCCGTGACCCGGTGCGGACTAGCCAAGTTCCTGCAGCAGGCGGAAGCCCGTGCTCTTGTCGGGCGCGCCGCTGTGCGGTTTTTCGAGCGAAATACTGCATTTGCTGAACGTATCTTCGAATGCGCCACCGCGCACGACCACGCCGTCGCCGTTCGTTACCCACTCCTGCGCGTTGCCGACGTAGTTGTAGAGCCCCCAGCCATTGGCCTTGCCGGTGTTCACCCCCATCGTCGATTGTCCCTTGAGGATTTGCCCGCTCTGCTCGACGCGGCAGTTGTAATCCTTGCGCGGTTGCTGTCCGCCGGCTTCCGCGGCATACGTCCATTCGGCAACACTCGGGAGCCGGTACGTATGGCCGGTACGCTTGCTCAACCACTCGGCATAGGCTCTCGCCTGTTCCAGCGATATGCCGGTGAGCGGCATGCGTGATTCACGATCCGTGATCGCTGTACAGGTACCGCTAGACTGGCAGAAGTTGTTGAAATCACCGACGGTTGTTTCGTACTTGCCGATCGCGAACGGACGCGAAAAATCCCCGCCGGCAGGTACCACCACCATGAGCGGCCCGCGCGCGGATTGCGTGACCATATCGAAGCACGTACCTTTCTTGCGCTTGCCGTGACCCGCGAGCTTCGACGAACACGGCAGTTTTGATGCCGGCGGGGGCGGTTCTCCGCCGCTGCTCTGCAGACGCTGCACTTCGGCGAGCTTGCGCTGGAACAACTCGCTGTCACTCCACAAGCCGAGCGCCTCGCGCATGATCGCCGCGGAACGTTCCAGGTCACCCTTGCCGTTTCTGAACACGGAATTGAATTCGTCGTTCAGTTCTTTCGGTTTTTTGATCAGCGAGTTATAGCGTCCTTTCAGCTGCACGATCGCCGGGTGACCGGCGTCTTCCGGCGACGCGGATTTCAGCAGGTCGCGTGCCTTCGTGAGCAATGCCGCGTCCATCGCGGTACGGATTTCCCCGGCAATCGGCGGCGCTTCCGAGAGCACCGGCCCGGCCGGTTTCAACGCCGCGATCTGCGGGTTACCCGCGAACACATCTTTCGCCTCGTCGAGCAGTTGATTCGATGCTTCGCCGTCCGATTTCTGCAGCGCCTGAATGCGGCTGGCGACGGCATTCGCCCAGCCCGATTCCGACTCGCTGTATGCGCGCGGGTCGAGTGTCTGAACTTCGGAAATTTTCTCCAGTACATCGGCGAGATCGAATTCGCCACCGCGTCCGAACGTCCGCGCGAGATCCTGCTTGTTGCCGTCCACGGTGTAGTCCTTCACCGCGAGCCGCAGTTCCTGGCTGTCGGGTTTCAATGCGAGCCCGGCTTTCGCGAGCTTCAGCGCGGCGGCGAAATCCTGCTCCTGGGCTTTTTTCGTCGCGAGCTTGTAATACCCGTCAGCAAGCATGCGTGGCGCTGTCCGGGCGACGAATTCGTCGTCGGCGCCGAGTTCCGTTTCCAGTTGCTCGAGGGTTTTCGTTGCGCTGACGACATCGTTCGCGTTCGCTTGCGTTGCGAAATCCTGCTTCAGGCCTTCGACGCGCGCGAGTCGTTCCTGCTCGCGCTGTTCGCGTTCGAAGGCTTCGGTCGCGCTAGCGAGCGCCTGGCGTTCGCTCGCGAGCGCGCTCGAGTCCGGCGCGTAGCGCGCGGCGCGTTCGAGCAGGTTCGCACCGGCGGCAAAGCGTTCGTTCTCGCGCGCGGTGGTGGCTTTCGCAACGTAGATTTGCGCGATTTTATCCCGGTATTCCGCCAGCCACGGGTCGTTCGGATCCGAGAGGATCTGGATATCCGCCATGTTGCGCTGGATCTGGTTATTCCATTCGCGCGTCGCGGTCGTCTCCTCGGTTACGAGCGACTCCACTTCACGTTTGCGATCGGCGACGTAGCGGCGTTGTTCCTCGAGAGCGGCTTCGCGCTGTTTCTCCTCGAGGGTGACGAGATCCCGGGACAGCGTTTCGGATCCCGGCGCGTAGGCCAGTGTGGCGCGTGTGATCGCGACCGCTTCGTTCCATTTCTCCGCCTGGCCAAGCAATTCGCTGACGGAATTGATGCCATCGACGAGCAGATTTTTTAACGTCTCCAGCCGCGGATCGGCGGGTTTCAGGCTGGCCAGCGCATCGAATCGGGTGAGCGCCTGTGAGATCGCCGCCGGATCCGGCTCGAGATAGGCGAACGTTGCTTCGGCCTGCGGCAGGCCCTGTTCGAATTCCGCATGGCGATTCGCGATTCGCGATTCGAGCGTTGCCGGGTCGGCGGTCCGATCCTCGGCGACGATCGACGATTCCTTCTCGATGGCACCGGCAACATCGGACTCGCCGGCGATCGCCTGCGCGGCCGCGAGTTCGTTCGCGGCATCGTCGAACTGCTGTTCGGCGCGGCTGTGGCGGGCTTTGTCAAGGTACCCGCGGGCGGCGATTTCACGCGCCTGGAGCGTGCGTTCGTGACCCGGCGCAATCGCTTCGAGTTCCGATACGAGGTCATTTGCATTCGGTGTTGCCGGGGGGGCGAGTCGATCGGCGGCGACGGCAGCACTCACGCGCGTCACGTAATCGACCACTGTCGCATCGAATTCGTTGCGCAGCTTCGCGGCTTTTACGTCCTTGTCGCGCATACCGAGCGAGCGCAACAGATCGCCGTAATCGTTTTGCACGAGATCGCTCGAGCCCCAGTCCTTGCTGCGGTTCAGTTGCGCGATTTCCTTGTCCGCCTTCGGGCCGACGACGCGCGCGAGGTCTTCCAGGATCTGACTGTCGGGGTCGATGCGCGAGAGATTCATCACCGCATCACTGATCGGTAAAAACGCGGCGAGACGATCGGCGTTGTCGATCGCATCCTGGATCCGGGCGGTGTACTCGAGGATATCGCGCGTCGTTTGTACGCGCTCTTCGGCGCCGTCGATTTTGGCGATCAGGTTTTTCAGATTCTTGTTGCCCGGTACGGCATTGAGGCCCGCTTCACTGAGTTTCTTCGCGAGTTCAAATTCCTCGTTGACGATGGCGCGATCGATGGCGGCGGAGTACTGGCCCGGCAAGCGGCGCTTGAGCGAATCGACGGCCGCGGGTGCGAACTGCGCAATGACTTCGAGCGCGTCGTGTACGTCGTTGCGCCCGTCGACGGGGAGCAGGCGGTTTTCCGCAACCGCGGTGTTGAACAGCACGGTCTGCTCGTTCAGGAGCACGCTTTCGGCGTTCTCGATGCGTTCGCGCCAGTCCTGGACCTGCGCGGAGTCCTTGAACACGTCCATCGCGGCGACCCGGTCGATCACCGCGTTCGCACCGGCAAAGTCGTAGCGTCCCGCTTCGACATCGACACGCTCGTCCACCTGGTCCTGAAAATGCTGGAGAATTTCGGTACGCGTCGCGACGAGGATGCGGTCGCGGTCGGAGGCACTGAAGTCGGGGCTGTTCAGGGCATCTAGCGTCGCGTTGACCTGCTCGGCATCGCCATTTTTCACGAGCGCGATCGTTTGTTCGATTTCGCGTTCGTGGACGTAATTCAACGCCGGTGCGACGCCGGCGAGGCCGATGATGACAATCGCGGCCGGCACCACGATAAACGGGTTCTTGAACGGTGAGGTCTTGCCTTCGAGTTGTTCGAGGAACTCCGCGACATTTTGTGAGCGATCTTCGCGCGCGAACGCCAGGCCGCGCATTAGCCCTTTCATCTGCTTGCGCTTCAGCCCTTTTACCGGGGCCGGCACGAGGTGGTTGTCGCGCGCGCTGTTTGCCGGCAGTTTGTTGAACGGATGTTTGCCGGTCAGCAGTTCGTAAGCGACGCAGGCCAGGGCATACAGGTCGTCCCGCGGATCGGGTTCTTCGCCTTCGAGCATTTCCGCGCTCGCGTAGGCCGGGGTCAGCGCGCCGAGCTTGCCGGGGTCGAACAGGGTTTTTTCACCGTCGCCCTGGCCCGGGTTTTTCACCGCGCGCGCAATCCCGAAATCGAGCACCTTCATCACGCCGTCTTTCGTTTGAAAGCAGTTCCCGGGTTTGAAATCGGAATGCACGATGCTGTGTTCGTGGGCGTAGATCAGCGCGTTGCCCAGACCTTCGATCATCGGAAACGCTTCGTCGAACGGGAGCCCGCCTTTCGGGCGTACCTTCTTCTTGATGAACGTATTCAGCGGTTCGCCTTCGAGCAGTTCCATCGTCAGGAACACGGTACCGCCGCGGGTCCGGTCGAAGTCGTAGACCGTTGCGATGTTCGGGTGCGCGAGTTTCTGCTGTCGGCTTGCTTCGCGCTGGAGCGCGATAAACGAATCCGGGTGCTGCTTGAAGTCCTCGTTCAGTACCTTCAGTGCGACGTAGGGATTCTTGTCGCGCGCTTCCACCTTGATCAGATCGCGGCCACGGTAGACGGTACCCATGCCGCCGATCCCGAGCACTTCGTCGAGCTTGAAGCGATCCTTGAGAACCGAGCCCGGTTCGATTTTTGCCTCGGCTGGGGTCTCGCCGGGCGACTCGGCCCAGCCGGTTGCCGTGGCGCCCGTTTCGACACCGTCCGTCGGCCACGAACCGTCGGATGGCAGGCTGTCGCCGGTCAGATCGAAATCGATCGCGGATGATTCCGTTGCCGCGCTGATGGCCGCGCGTGCCTGTTCGGCGATTGCATCGCCGTCGTCGTCGTCCGAAAACTGCGTCGCGTCCGCGCTCGTCATGCGCGTGGTATCGGCGGTATCGAACTTCGTCGAGTCGTTGCCGGGGTCATCGTCCGGGGCGCTCTGTTCGGCAACCACTTTCTTCATGCGCGCGTAAATCGCCGCGTCGATCAAATCCTCGCCGTACGCTTCACGCAATTGCTCCATGATGGAGACGGCGAGTTGCGGTTGACGCTGCAACAGTCGGGAGAGGTTTTCCGACACCGCATCGAACTCGACTTCGCCGCGCGACAACGCTCTCAAGGCGGTTTTGAAATCAGCCACGATGTGTGCTCCGGCCGGACAGTTGCTGGTGGCCGGTTCGTACGGGACCCGCGCCGCCAAATTGCATTATTAGGGCCTGTTTATCTTTCATCGGCGCCACTGTTGAGTCCCTGTTTGTGACCCGTCAAGGCAGAGCGAGCGTGGTGTAGCCGAGCTACACAAGCGAGCGATAACGTGGCCGGACGCAAACCGGGTCTCAGCCCTTCGGCTTGCCCCTGAAAAACCGTCACCCGGCGTTGCACCTCGCTCATTTGGAACGACCAAATCACGCTCGTTGCGCCTTGATTGACGATTTTTCAGGGGCAACAGAGGTGCCGATGAAAGATAAACAGGCCCTAGTATTATCAAATCTCTACCCTGGCTGGTCGCCTGCCTGCGCATCGACGACGCATACTGTAACGTTGTCGACCGCACCGCGTGCCAGCGTGGTTTCAACCAATTCGTCTACAACGAGTTCCGGCTCTCCGTCCCGCAGGACGGCTTCGATTTCCGGATCGCTGAGATGCTTGTCGAGGCCATCGGAACACAGAAGAAAGCGATCGCCGGATTCGACGGCAACGATATCAATGTCGAGAAACAGATTTTCGGCCGCGCCCACCGCGCGCGTTACCATGTTGCCCGACGGATGATCCGCCGCGGATTCGCGCGTGATCAATCCCTGCTCGACGTAAAGTTCGGCCTGCGTGTGATCGGTCGTCAACTGCTCCAGCGCGCCGTTCCTCAGGCGATACAGCCGGCTGTCCCCGGCCCACATGAACACCGCGTGCCGCGCACCCCCGAGCAGTACGATGACCGTACTGCCACTGGTCTGGTTTTGTGCCGTCGACAATTCGTGCAGTCGGTTGTTCACGCCAAGAATACTGTGTTCGACAAAATCGACATGCTCGCTGAGGTTTTCGCTCGCCTTAACTTTCGCGAGCGAGTTCACGATCATCTGACTCGCGAGATCCCCGGCCGAATGTCCGCCCATACCGTCGGCCACGCACCACAGCCGTTCCTCGGGTTGTGCAATGCCCGAATCTTCGTTCAGTTTGCGCACCTTGCCGACATCGCTGCGCAGCGAGGAGCGCCATGTGAGAGTGTCCGCGCTCATCGTGCCCGCCTGCGTTCAAGGTGCAGCGACTTCGCGTTCGATCCGCACGCGGGCCGCGACAGACGACGAATGGCCAAAGAGTGGATCGGGCGGTTCATCGCAATGGAGTTTCGTTGTCGACGCAAACTGGCGGGCCGCGTCAGTTCAGAATTCAGACTTGAAGTGCACGACTTCCTGTGGGTTTTCCGTAAATGATCTTCCAAGACTGATCATGCCGTCGCCGCTCAGCGGCATTTCCTCGCGGCGCAGGAACGATTCGTCATTTTCGTGATGCACGTAAGTTCCGTTCGTGCTCTGGTCGATAATGAAGAATTTGCCGCGGCGGTGCTCGATACGTACGTGCTGCCGTGAAGCGAGAGTTTCGTTTACCGTCAGGTCGGCGGATTTGCTGCGTCCCATAACAATCTGCGTGATCTCCCCGTCGAGCACGACGCTGTCGTTCTGATACGTCAGTCGCATGCGCACGGGTTCGGTTTGCTGCGGGGTGATGACTCCGGTGGACATGCGGGTGACGTCTTCCTGCTGCCACAGTACCTCGAAGATATCCATTGTTTCTTTCTTGCCCTTGACCGGGGCGCGATCGATGAAACGGGTGCTCGCGCGCATGATCGGGGACATTTCGTCCACCGCGTTCTGCGTCGTAATGATCTGATTGCCTTTCGCCATCGAGGCCATGCGCGCCGCCACGTTCACGGCATCACCAAACACATCGCCCGCTTCGAGGATCGCAGGGCCGAAGTGCATGCCGACCCGGATGCTCAGCGAGATAGGGCCGGCAGCGGTTTGCTCGGTGATATCCTCTTCGAGCATTTCGTGCATTTCGCACGCCGCATTGGCGGCGTCTTCCGAGGTCGGGAATGTGCACATGATTTCGTCACCAATCGTCTTGATGACGGTGCCGTTGTGCTGCTTGATGACGGCCGTCAGCATTTCCAGGCAATCGGCAACTTTCGTGCGTGCGGCGACGTCACCGAGAATTTCGTACAGGCGTGTGCTGCCACTGATGTCGGCAAACAGGATGGCGAGGTTCGTGGTTTTGGGAGCCATCGACTAGTTCATACTCATGAAAGCTTGATCAGAAGTCACTCCAAACGGAAGCGTCGCTCACATTCCGCCGGTACCTGCGACATTTACGTATACTGTAGCGGCGCTTTACCCAGTATACATTAACCGGCATCAGCACACCCTTTCAGTGAGGCCCGGCGCGGACTCCGCGGGTCGTTGCCGGTACTGTCTTTCAGGTCGCCCGCGGTTGCCGTGACGGCGGGTAGCGCGCGCTGAAACCTTGAGGAGTCGATTCGTTTGAGAATTTTACCCATCATCGCCGCGGCATTGGTCGGCGTGTTGTTAATTTTTGTGGGGGCGGGCGCCGCCATGTGGTACACCGGCAGGCTGGCTCCGGCACCGCAACCGCAACCGGTCGCCGAAGACGTCGTCGAACCCGCGCCGGACGCGCGTCGCGGCGCCGGGCGCATCGAACCCGACATGCTGCGCGAGTTGTTGCGGCTCGTCGAAGCAAGCCGCCGCGACGCGATTCTCGAATCACCAGACGTGTTTGCCCGGTTCGTCGAACAGGAACGTGCGAACCAGGCGGTGCTCACGGCGGCATATGCGAATGACGCGGACCGCAATGCCGCCGTTGCCACGTTGATGCTGCGCGCATCGCAGAAAGTACTCGCGGAGGCTTATCTGACGCAGGTTGTCCGGCGCAACCTCGATGACGGGTTCCCGACCGAAGCGCAGGCCCGCGAGTACTATGATGCGAACCCGGAGTCCTTCCGGCTGCCCGACCGGGTGCACTTGTGGCAGATCTTCGTTCCGGCCCCGGCCAAGGCGGCCGAAACGGCCGTGACGAATGCCCGGCGCCTCGCCACCCAGGTGGCGACGTCACTGACGAACGGCAAGGCGTCGTTCAAAGAGGCCGCGAACCGGTATTCCAAACACCTGCAGAGTCAAGTGAACGACGGCTACATGGGGCTGTTGCAACTCGATGATTTGCTACCGGAAGTGAAAACCGCGGTCGCGGCGCTGAAAATCGGCGAAATCAGCCAGCCGGTGCAAAGCGATGCGGGCTTTCACATTCTCAAGCGGGGTGAAATCGTCGCCGGACAGCAGCTCGATTTTGCCGCGGTCCGCGAGCGGATCGTGACCCGCTTGCGCAATGATGCGGCAACCCGGGTCAGACAGGCCGCGGTGAAGAAAATTCTGGAAACCTACCCCGTTGCCGTCGACGAGGCAGCGCTGGAATCCTGGCGCGCGCAACTCCAGTCCACGGCGTGGCCGGCCGGTCTCCGCTAAGGGATCCTCGGACGTCTCGTCCGGGTTAAGAAAAGTGCAGTCTTTTCCGATATTTCGGTGAACAAGCTACGGCTGGGTCAAGCCCGGTCGTTATTGTCGCTCGGGGGGCCCCTTGATATACTCGATGCGGTGTTCGAGGGGTGGGAACACAAGCTTTTCTCGGGTTCGGTTCAGGGATGCGCCGGGGCCCATCGTCGACGTGCGAATTGCGTATAGAATTCATGAGCTTAAGTTCGTCCGAGCAACGTAGACGACGGGTCCTCCTAGGTCGATGCCTGATTTGCTGCATGGCAACATTGGGCGCCCTCGACTGCGTGGCCGGGCTCGTGGACGTTCCCGCTGCCGTGCGTCCCGGCGCCATCCGCCCCGGCGACGACGATCTGAACGTACCGGAAGCACCACCCGGCGAGGTGTATTCGGTCCCGCCCGTCGTCGACCGACCGCTCGATATCGACGGCGGCACGAAAATCCAGGTCACCGCCTTTACCCTCTCCGGCGCCGTCGACCGGCCCGAGCAATCGATCCTCGTCGCCGACATCGAAGCCCTGCTGCAGGCAAAACTCGCGGAACATACCGATGGTTTCACCGTCGGGCGACTGCAGGAGGTTGCTGATTCCGTCACGCGTTACTACCGCGAGAATGGTCTGATTCTCGCGCAGGCGTTCGTTCCCGTGCAGAACGTCGAAGGCGGGATCGTCACGATCCAGGTCCTCGAGGGGGTGCTCGGGCGCGTCGTCGCGGAAGGCAACGAGATGTACAGCGACAAGGTGCTCGAACGCCCGTTTCGCGATCTCGTCGGCAAACCGGTCACGAATGCCGAGGCCGAATCCGCGCTGCTGCAGCTGACCGAGAACCCGGGGGTGACCCTGTTCGGGGTGTTCCAGCCGGGCCAGCAGGTCGGCTCGGCCGACATGGTGGTGAAGGTGCAGGAAGAAAAGCGCTTCAACGCGGAAGTGCGCGCCGACAACCACGGTATCCGCGAGACCGGCCAGAATCGCTACCGCCTGACCGGTAGCGTGAACAATCTCACCGGCGCCGGTGATCGCTTTACCGGCACGCTGCAGCACACGGAGCAACCGGCGTTCTCGTTTTTCTGGGCGGCGGAGTACGAGCGACCGCTGCCATTCCTCTACGACACCGTCTTCACGTTCCTGTTCGACCGTAACCAGTTTGATGTAGGCGGCGAATTTCGTGACCGCGACATCGCGAGTGACACGCGTAACGCCACCGCGCGCCTGTCGAAATCGTTCATCCGCTCGCGTCAGCGCAACCTGTCCGCGCGGGTGGAACTCGAACGCCAACGCGCGGAAACGAAAGTGCGCGCCCGATCACAATCGATCGACAATCTGACGACCCTGACCGGTGGGGTCGACTACGACTCCGTCGATACGCGGTTCGCGGGTCTGAACGCGGGTTTTCTCGAGGTCACCCGCGGTTTCAACAACTTCCTCGGCGCGATGGGCGCAAAAGCAGGCAGCGTTGCGCCGAGCCGGCAGGGCGGCAACGGCAAATTCGCCCAGGGCGAATTCGACAAGATTTTCTTCAGCTATTCGCGGCTGCAGGCGCTGTCGCCGCTGAGCGAAAAACTGCGCCATCACACGGTGCTGTTCCGCACGGAACTGCAATGGTCCGACGACCTGCTCGTGCCGCTCGAGCAATATTCCGTCGGCGGGCCGACGAACGTGCGCGCCTACCAGCCAACCGAGCAGCTCTACGACCGCGCCTGGTTCGCCTCGATCGAGTGGATCATCAACGCACCGGGGATCGCCGACAAGCCGGCGTTCGGCAACCGCACGTGGGGTGAGATCGTGCAATTGTCGTTTTTCTTCGACATGGCCGCCGGCGTGTTGAACAGCCCGCTGCCGTCCGAAGACGGGTCGGACAATTTCAAGGGTGCCGGCCTCGGCCTGTCGGCAAACAACCCGAACGTATTTTCGTCGAAAGTCTCGATTGCATGGCCGGTGGGCAAGAGTTCCGTGAACAACCGCGATCCGCAGTACTGGCTCGATTTCAATTTCTTCTTTTGAGCGCGCTCTCGCCGCAGGGTTTGGGCGCCGGATCCGGTGTGAAGTGCTTCACGGAACCGGGACATACACGGCCGTAGGATGCCGGGGAAGGGTATTTAAAATGCCCGCGCTGGTGCCGGTCAGGCAGGAATATCGATACAGGTAGCGGCATGAACAAACGCCCGAACAACGCTGTCACACCGAACGCCGGCGGCCCGTCGGAGCCGGCAGCGCTGCTGCGCATGAAGCCACTCGCGGCACACATGCGGCGGGCCCTGTTCCCGGGCCTGATCATGGGGCTGCATGTCGGCGCCGCGTTTGCCGGCCCGCAGGGCGGCAAAGTGGTTGGCGGCAGTGGCAGTATCGCGCGCCCGAACGCCACGACGACCGTGATCCGGCAACAGTCGACGAACCTCGCGATCGACTGGCAGAAATTCAACGTCAAGTCGAACGAGATCGTCCAGTTCAAACAACCGGGGCGCAATGCACAGGCGCTGAACCGGATCTTCGACCAGAACGCGAGCCAGATCCACGGTCAACTGCAGGCCAATGGCCGCGTGTTGCTGATGAACCCGAACGGGGTCATTTTCGGGCCGACCGCGCAGGTCAACGTCAACAGCCTCATCGCCGCGGGCATGCGCAATATCCCCGTCGAGGATTTCATGGCCGGCAAGTTCCGGCTCGAAGCGCTCGATGGTGCCGGCGGTGTCGTGATCAACGAAGGCACGATCGAGGCGGCCGCCGGCGGTGACGTCACGCTCGTCGGGAAATCGATTCGTAACGACGGGGTGATCATCGCCTCGGCCGGGCGGATCAACCTCGCCGCGGGCAACAAGGTTACGCTCGACTTCGATGGCGACGGTCTGATGCGTTTCGCGGTCGACGAAGCCGTGCTCGAGAATGCCCATCCGCTCGACCCGCAAATCGCGAACAGCGGGACGCTCGCCGCCGAGGGCGGCGAAGTCATCATGGCCGCGAGTGCCGCGGCGGCGGTCTTTGATCAGGCGATCAACAACAGCGGCGTGATCAAGGCCGGGCGGATCGACAACAGTGGCGGGAAAATCCGCCTCGTCGGTCTCGGCCCGACGGCGTCCGTGATCAATACCGGCACGCTCGACGCGAGTGCGCGCGACAGCGCTTCGAGCGGTGGCGCGATCGACATCACCGGGACGAACATTCGCCAGGCGGGTTTCGTCCAGGCCAACGCGGCCGGCGGTGCCGGCGGCACGGTGAACCTCGCGGCAACGGATACGGCTGAACTCGCGGGCACCGGTTCGATCAGCGCACGTGGCAGCGCCGGCGGGCAGGTCCACGTGCTCGGCGACAAGGTCGGACTCGTCGGCGCGAATACGATCGACGTCTCCGGCACGCACGGCGGTGGCGAAGTCCTGCTCGGTGGCGATTACCAGGGCAAGAACCCGGCGGTCGAGAATGCGCGCGCGACGTATGTGAGCGCGGACTCGGCGATCTTCGCCGACGCGCTCGAGCACGGCGACGGCGGCAAGGTCATCGTGTGGGCGGACCGCGCCACCCGTTTCTACGGCAAGGCCTCGGCGCGCGGCGGCGCGGACGCGGGTGACGGCGGTTTCGTCGAGGTGTCGGGTAAGGATTATCTCGATTTCAACGGTCTCGTGAACACGCTCGCGCCGCACGGCACAGACGGCACCCTGTTGCTCGATCCGGCGGATATCTACATCGCGGACAGCCTCGTGAATGCGCAAGGCGCGGGCATGCCGGGCGCCGATACGACGGCCGACGACAACACACCGGGCGGCGGCGTGTACGAAGTGGAGACCGGGGGGGCGACCGGCTCGTTTCTCGCTACCGGCACGCTCGAAACGCAACTCGAAAGCGGCAACGTCGTCATCAATGCAACCGGCGGCGGCGCCGGTGACGGCGATATTTTCGTCGTCGATGCGATCCAGCCGACGAACGACCTCGGCGCGAACCGGAGTCTGACGATGCTCGCGCAGGACATCATGGTCAACGCCATGATCGACGCAACGGCGGAAGCTGGCGGCGACCATGCGATCGACGTGATCCTGAACGCGACGAACAACGGTGGCGGCACCATCGACATCAACGCCGCGATCACGACGAACGGTGGTTTGTTCACCGCCAACGCGACGAACAACGTCGACATCATCGACGGCGGTATCGTCACCGCCGGCGGTACGGTCGACATCACGGCCGGCGGTACGATCCGCGGCGCCGAAGCGACGAATGCGACAGCGAATATCGCCGCCGGCGCCGGCGATATCATTCTCAGCGCCGGCACCGGCATCGGTGATGCCGCCGGCACCGGCGGACTCGACGTGGATGCGGATTCGGGTTCGACGATAGAAATCGAACTGACCACGTCCGGCGCGGCGCGGGTGGACTACGAGAGCACGGACGCCGACGCGCTGACGCTCGACATCGACAACGCCACGATCAACGGCGACGTCGTGTTCGTCAGCGGTGCGACCGGCACGCTGTCGCTCACGGACACCGACATCAATGCCGGTTCACTGACCGTGACGAGCGGCGGTGCGATCAACCTGAATCAACGACTCGATCTGACCGACGGCGCCGGCGATGTCACGCTGACCGCGACGACGAGTGGCATCGTCCTCGGCAACGCCGACGACCTGATCGACGCCGGCGCCGGAACGGTCACGCTGAACGCCACGGCGGGCGCCATCACCGCGCTCGAAGCGACCGGCGATGGCGGCACCGAGATCAACACGAGCGGTGCGATTATCTTCAACGCGGCGTCGGTCGGCACGAGCGGCAACCAGGTCGGCTTCGAGAATGCGACCTCGCTCACGATCATGGACGGCGGCGGCACGGGCACGGACGTCGAACTGCAGGAACTCGGCGCCGCGACAACAGTAACCGCGATCGACATTACCTCGGCCTCGGCCACCGCCGGCGGTATCACGATTGATTTACTCGGCGGCAACGACGTCGCGATCGCTGAAGGTCATGTATTGACCACCGTGACCCTGAACGATGCGACCACGAGTGCGACGTTTACCTACACCGCGACGGCGGGCGACATCGCCGTCGGATCGATCGATACGCGCGACCAGGCCATCACGTTGACGGCCGCGAGCGGCGGCATCGACGAAGTCGCCAACAATACGACGGCGAAGATCACGACGAGCGATACGCTCACGCTGCTCGCCACCGGCGGCGCGATCGGCGACAACGCGAACGGGAACGCGCTACTCGACATCGACGTCGCGAGCCTGAATGCTTCGACGGATACGACTGGTATTTATATCCGCGAGGTCGACGGGCTTACGATCGTCGACGCGAGTGGCAGTGGCGGGGTCGACGGCGTACGTACGACCGGCGGGAATGCCGATGTCGAAATTACGCTGGCCGCCGGGGATCTCGCGCTGACCGCGCCCATTGTCACGAACGGCAGCGGTGACGTGATCATCGACGTCGCCGGGAATATCACGGACGCCGACGCGGCGGTAGACATCCAGAGCGGGGGTAATACAACCCTGATCGCCGGCGGGGCAATCGGTAGTGCCGCGGCCGATGCCGCAATCGATCTCGATGTCACTGCGCTGCAGGGCACCGCCGGCAATACCGGCATCTTCATCGTCGAACTCGACACCATCACCGCCGACGGCCTCGTCATCAACGGCACCGGCCTGCAAACCACGGCGAACGACGCGTTGATCGACCTGAGCGTCACGACCGGCAACCTGCAACTCGACGAAGACATCACCGCGAACGGCGCCGGCGCCGTAACGCTGACCCTGCTCGGCCCCGCCGCCGCGCTTGTAACGGACAATGCGAACGACGATATCGCTTCGACGTCGGGTGATATCACGGTGATCGCCGACACGCTTACCCTCGCGGCGGGCGGGATCACGACAACCGGCACGGTCGCGCTGCGGCCAAACGATACGGCGCGGGAAATCAATCTCGGCACGGGCACGGGCGGCATGGACCTGACCACGGCCGAACTCGATCTGATCGACGCGACGACGCAGCTGATCATCGGCGGCCCGTCGCACGCCGCGGCGATCAACCTCACGAGCGATGTCGACACCGGCAACGCGAATACAACGTCGACCCTGCTGCAAACGACGGTCGGGATCGACAGTAGCAATGCCGCGAACGAATTCACGGAGGCAACACTCGCACTGCAGGGCACCGAAATCGGTGCGACGAATTCGTTCGGGGTCGACAGCAGCGCGCTCACCGCGAATGCCTCGGCCGGCAACCTCGACATCACGAACCGGACCACCGTGATCGCGGCGGAACTCGATGCCACGGGGACGGTGACGTTTGTCTCGGACGCGGCGTTCACGAGCAGTGGCGACATGTCCGCGCAAAGCTTCGACCTGACCACGACCACGGGCGACCTGACGATCGCACACAACGTCACGACGACCGGCGGCGCCGGGTCCGGCGCTATTGCGTTGACCTCCGCCGGCACGGTGAACCTCGACCCGACCGGCGCATCCGACATCACCTTGCTCACGACGAACGCGAACGATCTCGTGTTCATGGCCGCGACGAGTATTTTCATCGATCAGGAAACGGCGACGGATCTCGGCGTTGCGAACATCAATCTGAACGGCGGCAACGTCGCTGTCGACCCCGGTGCCGGCAACACGCTTGGACTCGGCGACGACGCGGTCGGCGGTGCGGTGTCGGATTTTGAAATCGACGACGCCGCGATGCAGGCGCTGATCGACGCCACGACCGCGCCGGTCGTGTTCGGCACGGCCGCCGCCGGTCGCATCCTGCTCGACACAACAGCGGATTTCGGCGCGCGCAGTTTCGGCGTGATCACCGGGTCGACGATCGACGACGTCGACGGCGGCAGCGATGCGCTGCAGACCACCGGTACCCTGCTGCTCACGAGTACGGGTGCGGTCGGCAGCGGCGGCGATCCGTTCGCGCTGAACGTGTCGAATCTCGGCCTGACCACCGGTGCCGCCGACATCACGAATAGCTCGGCGCTGACGGTAATCGACTCGACGGTGACCGGTGCGCTCGGGCTCGCGACGACGAGCGGTAATCTCGCGATCAACGCGATCACCGCGACCGGCCTCACCGTTACCCTGAACGCGGCCGGCGCGATTACGGATGCGAACGGCGCGACGTCGAATATCGACGCGACCACGCTCGATGCGACGGCGGCCAGTGGCATCGATCTCGATACGACGATCGCTATGCTCACCGCCGCCGGCGGTGCCGGCGCAATCGACATCAGCGACGTGGATGCGCTGACCGTGACGAGCGCGACGACGACGGACGGCGCGATCACGATCGCCGCCGGCAATACACTGACGGCAACCTTGCTCGATGCCCAGGATCTCGCCGCGGACGAACTGCACGACGTGACCCTGACCACGGCCGCCGGCAATATTGTCGTCGACAGCATCACCGCCGACAACGAGGTGATCCTGAACGCGGCCGGCGCGGTGACGGACGCGAACGCCGGCGCGACGAACATCACTGCGCTCAGCCTCGATGCCACGGCGATGAGCGGTATCGATCTCGATACGGACGTTGATTCGATCACCGCCGCGGGCGGCGCGGGTACGATCGATCTGAACGAGCTCGATGCCGTCACGCTCGCGGATGTCGCGACGACGGACGGCGCGATCACGATTACGTCCGGCAATACGATGACCGTCACGGCCGTCGATGCCCAGGACGCCGGTGCCGATGAATCGCACGATGTATCGCTGACCACGGTGGCCGGCGATATCGTGCTGACGACCGTCACGGCCGATGATCAGATCACGCTGAATGCGGCAGGCGCCATCACGGACAATAATGGCGCCGCGACGAACCTGACCGGCCTCGTACTCGACGCGACCGCGGCATCCGGGATCGATATCGATACCACGGTCGGTTCGATCACGGCCGTCCTGTCCGCTGCCGGCGCCATCGATATCAACGAGATCGACGCGGTCACGCTGACGAATGTGATGACGACCGACGGCGTGATCACGATCAATGCCGGCGGTACGCTCACCGTCACGGCCGTCGATGCCCAGGATGCCGGTGCGGACGAAACGCACAATGTGTTCCTGACCACGACGGCCGGTGATATCGTCGTTACCGCGATCACGGCCGACAATCAGGCCGTGCTCGACGCCGCCGCCGCGATTACGGACAACAACGCGGGCGCGACGAACATCACCGCGATCGGCCTCGATGCAACGGCGGCGAGCGGCATCGACATCGATACCGCGGTCGATACGATCGCAGCGGCCGGTGGTGCCGGCGCGATCGACATCGACGAAGCCGATGCCGTGACCCTGACAAGCGTGACGACAACGGATGGCGCGATCACGGTCGATGCCGGGAACACGCTGACGGCGATGCTCGTCGACGCGCAGGACGCGGGCGGCGACGATGCGCACAACGTCGTCCTGACCACGGCGGCCGGTGACATCGACGTGACGCTCGTCACCGCCGACAACCAGGCCACCCTGAACGCCGCCGGTGCAATTACTGACGCGAACGCCGACGGCACGACGAACATCACCGCGCTCGTGCTCGATGCGACGGCCGGCACCGGCATCGATACAGATACGGCGGTGGACTCGATCACCGCGGCGGCCACGGCCGGCAATATCGATATCAATGAAGCCGACGCCGTTACCCTGACCTCCGTCGTGGCGACGGACGGCGGCATCGTCATTGATGCCGGCAATACGATCACGGTCACCACCGTCGATGCCCAGGATGCCGGCGCGGACGAGGCGCACGATGTCGTGCTCACGGCGGCCGCGGGGGATATTTCGATTGGTAACAACGGTATCGCGGCAGACAACGACGCGATGCTGTCCGCGGTTGCCGGCAGTATTCTCGCCAGCGGCGGTACGGTTCATGTCAGCGCCGGCAACGACATCGACCTCGCGGCGCTCACGAACATCGGCACGATCACGAATTTCGCGACCGCGGCGGGCACCGCGCTCGGGATCAGTTTCGGCAACGCATTGACGAACGCGACGATCACCCAGGCCGGTGGTGCGATCAATCTCGATGTCGGCGGTTCGCTCACCGGCGGCACGATCGCGGCCGGCGCGATTGTCGTCGACGCGGACGGTACCGCCGCCGCGATCATCCAGTCGGCCGATGATCTGAATTTCACGACCGCCGCCACGGCATTCGACGCGGGCGCCGGTGACAGCATCGGCCTCGTGGCCGGTAACGACGGCACCGGTACGCTGACGATTTCCGACGGCGGGATCGATTTCACCGGACAGAACCTGTTGCTGAGCGGCGCGACGGACGTCGTCGAAAGCGGCGCATCGCCGCGTGATTTGACGATTGCGGCTACCGATCTCGGCATCATCTCCGGCGCTGCCGGCGGCGACATTATTCTGAATCTCACCGTGACGAACCTGTCCGCCGATATCAACGGCACGGCCGGACTGACGGTCAACGAAGCCGACGGCATTGATCTCGTTGACGTCGCCGTCGCGAACGGCGCGATCGATATCGACGCCGGCGGCAGCGTGACGGCGACGAGCGTTGTCGCGGAAACCGATGCCGCGGCGAATTCGATCGATATCTCGACCACCGCCGGCAACATCGAGGTCGACACTATCAGTACCGGTGGCACCGCCGGCGACGTCATCCTCACCGCGAACACGGTAGCCGGGCAATCGATCACGGACGCGGACGGCAACAGTTCGATCACCGCAGACCAGCTCGACCTCACCGCGAACAACGGCGCCGGCGCGATTGGCGCCACGGGTTTCCGGATCGGATCGACTGCCACGACGGTGAACGCGACGGCCGGCAGCGGCGGGGTCTTTCTCGGCGAAACAGACGGCGCGGCGTTCACCGTCACGGCGCAGGGCGCGGGCGCGATCGACATCCTGTCGACGAGCGGCACGCTCGATATCGCCGGCGCGACGAACACCGGCACCGGCACGATCACGCTCGCGAGCGGCGACGCCGTGAATCTGAATGCCGTGCTCGGTGGCGGTGACGACGGTGCGATCACGATCCAGGCGAATACGGACGGCGCGGGCGCCGAAGGCTTTACCCAGAACGCCGCGGCGACGATCACGAGCGGCAATACGGGCGCGGGCGCGATCGCGATCACCGTGAATACGGCCGGTGGCGGTACCGGTGCCGCCGTGATCGGCGCGAACATGACGACGGGCGCCGGCGGCGCGATCACGATCGATACCGCGAACGGCGGCAACACGGGCACGGGGATCAGTCGCACCGCGGGGACGCTCGCCGCCGACACGGTAACCCTGACCACCGGCAACGGTGACATCGGCGCACTCGCCGGGCGCATCGTCACGGACGCCGGCACCCTGAACGCGAACGCCCAGGGCGGCAGCAGCGTGTTCGTGTCCGAAGCCGACGGCGTGATCCTCGCGAGTGTCGTCGCCACCGACACCGTCGATGTGCTGAACACGGGCGCCGGCACGATCGAGGTGAACGACGTTACGGCGACGAATTCCGTCGTCATCAACAGCCAGGGCGCGATCACGGAAGACGCGACGAACGATGCGGCGGCCGATATTTCCGCGACCGCAATCGACCTCGACGCCGTCGGTGCGATCGGACAGCTCGAGATCAACGCGACGTCGATCGACGCGGACGCAACGACAACGGTAACCCTGACGAATCTCGCCACCGCAACGACGACGGTCAACAGCCTCACCGGCACGGGCGCGACGCTCGTATTCAACGACGGGGTCACGTTCAACGGCGGTACGGTAAATCTTGGTGCCGGCACCCTGAACGTAACGGTCGATTCCGGCAATGCGCGCACGACGAGTCTCGATCTGAGCGGCGGCACGCTCACGTTCGGCACATTCAACGCGGACGGCGGCAACGACGGCAACGATACGCTGATCGCGGACGACGTGGCGAACACGTGGACGATTTCCGCGGACAACGCCGGTACGCTCGTGCAAACGGCCGGGTATACCGTCGCGTTTACGGAATTCGGCAACCTGACCGGCGCGGCGACGAACGCGGACACGTTTGTTTTCAGCGACACGCGCACCCTGAGTGGCGTGATCGAAGGCGGCACCGGCGTGGCGCTCGACACAATCAACTGGGTTGCCTATACGACGGCGCGCGACGTCATGCTCGATGGCGCCGGCGCGGCGGACGGTTTCGACGGTCGCGAAGCGAGCGTGAACGGCGGCGCGGCGAATGGCTTTCTGAACATCGACGAGATCATCGTCGGACAAAGCGTGGCACATTCGATCACCGGCCTCGATACGGCGTCGAACTGGAACCTGTTCGCCGCCGGACGCACGTATACGGATACCGTCAGCGGGCGCACGCTCGATTTGAACGCAACCGGTGGAACCGGCTTCGTCAACCTGAACGGTGGCAGCGCGGTCGACACGTTTCAGCTCGGCCAGTCCGTCGAAGGCGGTGATGCATCGGATACGCCGGTAACGCTCACCCTGAACCTCGACGGTGGCGCCGGCGACGACGTGTTCAATCTGCGTGGTCCCGGCGGCGGCAGCATCCTCACGGGCAACATCACCGGTGGCGCGAACGACGACACCGTGAACTTCGGTTTCCCCGCGCCACCACCAACGGCCGATAACACGGAGGATTCCCGGATCACCGGGGTCATCGATCTCGGTACCGGTAACGACACGATCGATTTCACCGGCAATGATCTCGTCCAGACCGTGAACTCCGTCGGCGGTGACGGCACGATCAGCGGGTTCGCGATCGACGCCGGTACGGACCTCGTCGTCGGCGGCTTCCTCGGGGTGGAGACGATCAACGGCAACACGCTCGGTCCGCTCGTCGCCACGGACGACGGCAATCCGAACGTCTGGATCATTACCGGCATCAACGCCGGTACGCTCGACGGGGTCGCGTTCAGCAATTTCTTCCTGCAGGGCCAGACGGACGTCGACACGTTCGAATTCCGCTCCGGCGGCCGCATTGATATCGGGGTCGATGGTGGCGCGACGGGCGGAACGAACACGGTGCTCGTCGACCCCGTCGGTGGACTCACGAGCCTGATCGCTCTCGACGGCGCGCGCAGCGGTACGATCGATGCCGATACCGGCGACGCGGTCGCCGCCACGACGTTTTCTAATATCGATGTCGTCCAGGGCGGCTCGGGCGCTGACACGTTCGGTTTCTCCGCGAACTCCGTCGTATTCGACGGCGAAATCGACGGTCTCGGCGGCACCGATACGCTGAACCTGTCCGTACTCAGCGGGCCGCTCACGGTCACCCTGAGCGCACTCGGCGCCACCGACGGTTATGACGGCAGCGTCGCCGTCAACCTTGCTACCGGCTTCAAGAATATCGATGACCTCGTCGGTTCCGGCGCCGCGGATACCCTGGTCGGTCCGGCGACGAACACGTTCTTCTTCGTCAACGCGGCGAACGCGGGTACGGTCTCCGACGCCGATGCCCACGATGCGACCGCCTCGGCGCGTCTCACGTTCAGCGGCTTCGTGAACCTGACCGGGGGCGCCGGCGCGGACGATTTCGAATTCTCCGGCGCCACCGGCGGCATCAGCGGCCAGATCGATGGCGCGCTCGGCGACGACAAGATCGATCTCGTGCCGTCGGGTCTCGGCGGGGTCACGGTCGCACTGAACGCGAACGGTTCGGCCGACGGACGACTCGGTACGGCCGGCGCGGTCGCGGCCGGATTCGACAACATCAACGCCGTCGACGGTCGTGCGCTCGATACGCTGCAGGTGAACAACGCAACGACGAACAACTGGCTGATCACCGGGGTCGATGAATTCACGCTCGATGGCTCGACGATCCCGTTCACCGGTTTCGGCGGACTCACCGGCGGCAGCGGCGCGGACATCTTCACGTTCGAAACGGACGGGCGGATGACGGCCGGCATCGACGGGTTTACGGGTAACAATACGATCGTCGGTAGTGCGAACGACGACACCGTCGCACTGACGTCGGCCGGCACCGGCGCGATCACCGTCGACGTGGGCGGCACCCCGCTCATGACGGCGTTCACGAATATCCAGAATTTCGACGGCGCGAACCCGACGATGTCGGATACGCTCGACTACAGCGGCTTCGCCGGTGCGATCAACATCAACCTTGCGTCCGGCACCGCGACGGGTACGAACAGCATCACGAATTTCGAAACATTCGTCGGCAATGCGGCGACGGCGAACAACACGCTGACGGCTCAGAACATCGCGAACCAGTGGGACATCACCGCGAACGATGCCGGCACGATCAATGTGCTGACCGCGGCACCGAGAACGTTTTCGAACTTCGGTAACCTCGTTGGCGGCTCCGCGGTCGACACGTTCGACTTCGCCGATGGCGTCAGCATCACCACGTTCATCAACGGCGCGGGCGGGACGGACGTATTCGATTACAGCGACGACACGCGCGCGACGAACGTGAGCTTTGTCAATTTCTCCGCCACGGGTATCGCTGGCGGCGCGGCGAACGGATTTACGAGTGTCGAATCCGTGATCGGATCCGCGACGAGCGGTGCCAACACGCTGACCGGGACGAACGCGAACGACACCTGGACTATCACGGGCGCCGATCAGGGCACGCTGAATGGCGCCGCCTTTCAGAACTTCGAAACGATCGACGGCGCGCTCGGCAACGATACGTTTACGGCGAACGCGGCCGGCACGATCAGCACGCTCATCATTGGCGGCGGCGGCACCGATACCCTTACCGGCAGCGGCTTTGCGAACACCTGGAACATCACCGCAAACAATGCGGGCACCGCTAACGGCAGCGCGTTCACGCAAATCGAGAATCTGTCCGCGGGCGGCTCGGCCGCGGCGCTGACGCAGTCGGCCGGGGTCGGGCTCAGCGGCCGCATGACCGCTTCGACCCTGACCCTGAATACCGCGACGATCACGACCGGCGCGAACCCGTTCAACCTTTTCGGCAACCTCGTAAGTGCTTCGGCGGCGCAGTCGATCACGGCGGGCGACGCCGTCACGGTGTCCGGCACCCTGAACGATACGGGGTCGTCGTTTACGCTTAACGCCGCCGGCGACACGACGATCGGCGGGGCGGTTAGCGTCGCGGCGCTCACCGTGAATACGAACGGCGGGAACTATGCTTCCGGTGCGGTAACGACGAGCGGCGCCGCGTCCGTGAACGCCGGCGCCGGCACCGTGGCCATCGGCGGCCCGCTCATGGCGGCGTCCGCGAACGTGAGATCGGGCGGTGCCACGATCGGCGCGGTCACGACGACGGGTGCGCAGACTTACTCCGGGCCGGTTGCCTTCGCCGGCGGTCTCACCGGCGGGGCGATTTCGATCAACGGCAGCGGTGGCGCCGTCACGGTCGCCGGCGCTATCAATGCGAGCACGCTGAACCTGAGTTCCGGCAGCGGCAGCGTCCGCGCGGTCACCACGAGCGGTAATCAGACTTACACCGGGCCGACCACGTTCGGCGGCAACCTGACGGGCGCGAACCTCGTTTTCAACGGGCCGTCGACGTTCAATGGCGACGTGCTGATGCAGTCGAGCAATGACGTCTATGATTTCAATGCCGCGGTCCTCGGCAGCGGCAACCTCGACATCATCCCGACCGCGAACACCGATATCTTCATTGGTAATGACAACGGCCCGGGCAATATCGCCGCGAACCAGTTCGCCGGCTTCCAGGGCCACCTGATCATCGGTGCGATGCTGAACCCGCTCGACTCGCCGGCGGAAAACGCGGTCGTCGTGAACCCGCCGGGGGTAACGGCTGATCGGATCTTCGTAAACCAGGATTTCGTCGTTGGCGGTGACGTCACGTTAATCGCGAGCAACATCAACCTCGACGCCAGCATCGGCGCCGCGTCCCTTACCGGCCAGGTCACGCTCGTTGCCGTCGGCGACTCGCAGGCGAACGGCGGTGAAGGACCCGGCGATATTATCGGGCCGGTGTCCGGGACGAGCGCGATTTCCGGCGGCAAGGCCGTGCTCGTTGCGAACAGCACGGTGGTGAACGCGGGCAATATCCGGCTCGATCTGAATGGCGGCGATTTGCTCCTCGCGGCGTCGGCGAACGAAGACGAGCCGCAGTTCGATCCGAGCAGTAACGCGACGTCCGTCGACTTCGACCCGACCACGCTTGCGATCATCGCGGGACTCGGCCTGCAACTGCAGTCGGTGCAGGTTGTGTTCTCGAATCCGGCGTCGTCACTGACCGGTTTGCAGAACGTGCAGTTCATCGACGTCGGCCTGTTCGAGGAAGAACTGACCTTGTTCGGTGTGATCGGGAACGGTATCGCGATGTCGCTCGATCAGTGTGAAGAAGCCGAGGGCTGTGCACCGAACGTGTCGGACGAGGAACTCGATGCGCTGATCGTGCAAATCGAAGGTCGCATCAACGAAATCAAGAATCGGCTCGCGGCCGGGACGATCGACGCGGACGACGGCGCGAATCTGCTGGCCGGCTTCGAGCGTGAACTCGAGAATTTCCGGCGTTACAAAACGCAGCTGACGGAATTCGCCGCGAGCCAGGACGGTGGTGGCGAGGATGCTTTCGACGAACTCGAGGATTTCGTCGAAGAGTTCGACGAGGCCTTACCCGAAGACGAATTCGCCGAACCGTTCAGCGACGAACCACAGGTGGCGGAACCCGCGCCGGCTCCCGAACTCGAACCGACCGAAGAGGCGTTCGAGGAATTTGACGACGAGGTGATCGAGCCGCTCGAACTCGAATCGACCGATGAATTCGAGGAACTCGAGGAGGATCTCGAATTCGATTTCGAAGCACCCGAAATCGAAGAGGTACCCGAGGAGTTCGAAAACTTCGAACAGGAAACCGATGAATTCGAGGAACTCGGCATGCGCATCGACGACGCCCTGATCGGGCGTTTGACGCAAAACCTGAACGTTAACGAGATGCGTGGCGAGATTGGTCTGGCAGCCGATGGCAGCGTTACGTGGACCGGTGACATCGTCCTTCCATCCTTCGCGCGGCGGTATTAATCAATGGCGGCACAAAGACAACCGATATTCTACCGCGACGTGGTACCGCTGAGCCGCGAGCGACACAAAGACTGGTACGTGGATCTCGCCCAGGGCTTTCACTTTACCGCGGGGACGAATTCGGTTTACGTCGCCGGCACGGAGTTCCCCATGGTCGCGCGCGAATACCCGATCGTGTTCGCGAAGGACGCCGGGGAAAAGCTCGTTCCCGTTGCGATGCTCGGCTTGCGCCCGAACCAGAACCTGATGGTGGCGGACGACGGCACCTGGCGTGCGAGCTATGTCCCGGCCTACGTCCGGCGTTATCCGTTCATTCTTGCGAACGCCAGCCAGGATGCGAACAGTTTTGCCGTGTGTATCGACGAATCGTATTCCGGTTTCAACACCGCGGGCGAGGGCGAGCGCCTGATCACGGATGCCGGGGAACACGGCGAGATCCTCGCGAACTCGGTGAAGTTTCTCGAGGAATTCCACAAACACAGTGAAATCACGGCGACGTTCTGCCAGGCCGTTGCCGAGGCCGGGCTCGTCGAATCGATGCAGGCGAATATCAGCCTGAAATCCGGTGACAAATTCTCGCTCGCCGGCCTCTACTGCGTGCCGCGCAACCGTATCAAGGCGATGTCGCCGGAGCAGCTCAAATTGTTCGTCGACCGCGATTACATGGACCTGCTGTACCTGCACATGTACTCTTTGTCGAATATGGACAAGCTCATCGCCCTGTTTGATGAATCCGCCCCGGCCGCGAACGAGGGCCAGCCGGCCTAGGCCATGGTCGCGGACAGCATCAATTTGCTGCTGCCCCAGCCGCCCGGGACATCGCCCGATCGGGCCGGTGTACCGCCGCGCGCCGCGAATCCGCAACGTGAATCCCGCGAGCAAGACGCCGGCGCGACGCCGGGCGGGGGCTCGCGCTACCGGGTCGACGACGCCTACCGCGCGTATGCACAAAGCCGCAACGATGCGCCGCCAGCGCGGACGGACGGGGGATTCGCCGACACGCGCAGGGTCCGCTCCTCGGAATTGCTCAACTCGATGATCCACCAGATGGGTGGGGGCATCACGAGCAGTGCGAAGGGCGTGTACGTGGATATCGCGGTCTAGGCGAGCGGCACAACCCGATCGTCAGGGCCCGGCATCCGGCGCCCGCAATGCTGCAGGACGCAGGTCGAACTCGCGGTCCAGGCCAGATCAGCGCCGGATCCGCCGTCAGGGCACACCCCGCTCGCGCCACGCAGAACTCCAGATCACAGATCGCGCGAAGCGAGGTATGCCGCACGATGCCGTGCGCTTGCACGGCTTGATAACCGGCGCGTCGGGCAGGGTTACCCGGCCCGGGGACCGGACCGCAGCGCCGGTGGCGAGCGCCTGCCGGTATTCGCTACTGTGTCCGCACCGTCGATCGCGGCGCGTTACCGTATTTCGCGATCAGATCGGCCGACAGCGCCGCCGCCTCTTTCATTTCGTCGGCCGATAACATCGTTTTCGACGTTTCGACCGCGGCGGCGGCTTTCGCATTGCCGAGATGTGCGGCTACGCTGTACCAGCCGTACGCCGATTCGATATCGCGCACGACCCCGTCGCCTTCCTCGTACAGCGCGCCGAGGCGGTACTGGGCATCGGCGACCCCGAGTTCGGCCGCCTTGCGATACCAGTCCGCGGCGGTCTCCATATTCTTCTCCACCCCCTGTCCCGCGGCATACATGCGCCCGACGAAGTACTGGGCAAACGCATGATCGGCGGTTTCCGCCAGGGGCACGAGGATCGACAGGGCCTTGTCGTAGTCGCCCATCATCAGCGCGACGACACCGTCATTGAAATCGGCGCGCACCCCGGTCGCACACAAGGCGAGCAAGAGCAGGGTTAATAGCTTACGTCTCATAGATTTTCTCCGTACGCCGTTCCGCTTGGGGCCCGGCATGATAAACCGAATTCCTCGCCTCCCGCACGCGCCGCACGCCGCCGCGCCGTGCCTGCAGCGGGCCCGGATGCCGGGGTTTCGATCGCGGCGCACGTGTTTGCGCGGCATCGGTGTCGTTGTCGCACGCATGAATCGGGTCCAGGCTTGCGCACGATTAATGCTAGAATTCCGGCCCCGTTTGACCAGCGACGCTGCCGCGGCAGCGCAAGGGATCGAGTGATGGCCGGAAAGACCCTGTACGACAAATTATGGGACGCGCATATCGTCGAAGAGTTCGACGATGGCACGACCCTGCTTTACATCGATCGTCACATCATCCACGAAGTGACGACCCCGCAGGCCTTCGAAGGCTTGCGGCTCGCCGGACGCGAACCGTGGCGCGTGGCGGCGACAAAAGCGGTTTCGGATCACAACACGCCGACAATCGACGTCCACAACATCACCGATCCGATCGCGAAACTGCAGCTCGACACGCTGACGCAGAACTGCAAGACCCACCACATCACGCACTACGACATCGGCGATATCCGGCGCGGCATCGTCCATGTCACGGGCCCCGAGCAGGGCTGGTGCCTGCCGGGCATGACGATCGTGTGCGGCGATTCGCACACGGCCACGAACGGCGCGCTTGGCGCGCTCGCGTTCGGCATCGGTACATCCGAAGTGGAGCACTGTATTGCGACGCAGTGCCTCGTGTTCCGCAAGGCGAAAAACATGCTGATCCGGGTGAACGGCGACTTGCGACCGGGCGTCACGGCGAAAGACCTGATCCTCGCCATCATCGGCCAGATCGGCACCGCCGGCGCCACCGGCCATACGATGGAATACGCGGGCGACGCGATCACGGCGCTGACGATGGAAGAACGCATGACCGTCTGCAATATGTCGATCGAGGCCGGTGGCCGTGCGGGCATGGTCGCCGTCGACGACAAGACGATCGATTACGTTCGCGGCCGCCCCTATGCGCCGACCGGTGAGCTGTGGGACCAGGCGGAGGCCTACTGGCGTACGCTGACCTCGGATCCGGATGCTGAATTCGATACGGTCGTGGATATCGACGCCGCCGCGATCGAACCCCAGGTGAGCTGGGGCACGTCACCGGAGATGGTCGTGCCGGTCTCCGGCGTGGTCCCGGACCCGGCCGATGTGGCGGACGAGACCCGCCGGATCGGCATGAACAACGCGCTGGCCTACATGGATCTGAAACCCGGCACCCCGATCAAGGACATTGCGATTGACAAGGTCTTCATCGGCTCGTGTACGAATTCCCGCATCGAGGATCTGCGTGCCGCGGCCGCGGCGATCAAGGGCCGCCAGAAAGCCGCGAACGTGAAGGTCGCGATGGTCGTGCCCGGCTCCGGTCTCGTCAAAGCGGAGGCGGAACGCGAGGGCCTCGACAGGATCTTCCTCGACGCGGGTTTCGAGTGGCGGGAACCGGGTTGCTCGATGTGTCTCGGCATGAATCCCGATCAACTCGACGAGGGCGAGCGTTGCGCATCGACGTCGAACCGCAACTTCGAGGGACGCCAGGGACGTGGCGGACGCACCCACCTCGTGAGCCCGGCGATGGCCGCGGCGGCCGGCATCGCCGGCCATTTTGTCGATGTACGGGAGGACTGAGTGATGGAACCGGTAAAGAAAGTCAACGGCATCGTGCTGCCCATCGACCGACCGAATGTCGACACGGATGCCATCATTCCGAAACAGTTTCTGAAATCGATCAAGCGTACGGGGTTCGGCGTCTACCTGTTCGACGAATGGCGTTACCTCGACAAGGGCGAGGCCGATCAGGATTGCTCGAAACGGCCGCTGAACGAAGATTTCGTGATCAACCAGCCGCGCTACCAGGGTGCCGAGATACTGCTGGCGCGCGAGAATTTCGGCTGCGGTTCGTCGCGCGAGCACGCGCCCTGGGCGCTGTACGATTACGGCATTCGCGCGCTGATCGCGCCGAGTTACGCCGACATCTTCTACAGTAATTCATGCAAGAACGGACTCGTCCCGGTGACGCTCGACCCCACGATCGTCGACCGGCTGTTTGCCGAATGCGCGGCCGAGCCCGGGTATTCACTGACGGTCGATCTCGAAAACCAGCTTGTCCAGACGACCGCGGGTGAAAGCTTCGGGTTTGATTTCAATCCGGGACTGCGTCACCGCCTGCTCAATGGTCTTGATGACATCGGGGTCACGCTGCAGTCGGCCGACGCGATCCGGCGCTACGAAGCGCGACGTGCCACGGAAGCACCGTGGTTGTTTCAGGACCAGAACCAGGGCTAGCGCGCCGCAGCGACGGCCACCCGCTGCGCTGAACCGATCGGGGTGATCGGTGCGCGACAGCCGGCCTTGCCCGGTCGCATCATTTTCGCGTCGCAGGCACGATCCGCCGCGGCGGACGAACAAGGAGAATTTCTGTGACGACAGCATTGATCACCGGCGCGAATCGCGGGCTCGGCCTCGAAATCAGTCGCCAGCTCGGGAAGCGCGGCTACGACGTCGTGCTCGGTTGCCGCGATGCGGGCAAGGGCGCGCAGGCGCAGGCGCAGCTTGCGGCCGAGGGCATCAACGCGGACGTGCTCGTCATCGACGTCGGCGATCCGGTGAGCATCGCGGCGGCGTGCGAGACATTCAGCGCGGCGCACGACCATCTTGATGTGCTCGTGAACAACGCCGGCGTTCTGAACGATTACGGCGAACTGGCGAGCGAACTCGCCACGGCACGCTTGCGCGCGAGCTTCGAGACAAATTTCTTTGGCGCGTTCGAAACGACGCAGCGCTTTCTGCCGCTGCTCCGAAAATCGACGGCCGGGCGCATCGTCAATATGTCGAGCGATCTCGGTTCGCTGCACGCGATGAGTGATCCCGCGGGCGCGCAATACGACGTAGATGCTCCGGGCTACCGGGCGTCGAAATGCGCCCTGAACGTATTGACGCTGCTGTTCGCGAAAGAGCTCGCGGGCACCGGGATCAAGGTGAATTCGGCCTCGCCCGGGGTCAGTCGCACGGACATGGGGGGCGCGGACGCGCCGCTCAGCGTCGAGCAGGGCGCGGCAACGGCGGTGTGGCTCGCGACGCTCGATGACGACGGCCCGAGCGGCGAGTTCTTTTCCGCGACCCTGGACGGTCAACGACACCCCTGGTGAGGCAACGCGCGCCCGCGCCCGGTGCCTGCCGATCCCGGAGCGCGGTCGCCGGATCACGTTGCCGCCGGATGTAACCCGAACATCGATCCGCGGGAGTATGCCGTGCGTCGTTCGCACCGGGGCGGGAGCAAAAACCCGTCGCGATCGCGCGAACCGGAAATCCCCGCCCACGCGCACTAACCGGCTAGCCCATCGCGTACGGCGTGCCCGCGGCTTCGTATACGGGCGCCGCGCCGGTTGCCGGGCTCGTCGCGCGAAAGCGGTGAACGCCGCGCCGACATCGACGCGACCGGGTCTCACACACAGCCCCGCCGCGTCGCTCGGCCCGCGCCGATCCGCCGGGCGGTTGTATAATCGAGTGCCGACATACGGACGAGGTCCGTCATGACGACCGAACTCACGGCCCGGGTCGATCCGGACACCGCGCGCATCATTCAAAACCGGCTCGAAGCAATCGCGGCCGCGATGGGGCATCCGCTCGTGCAGCGGTCGCCCTCAAGCAGCATCGGCAAATCCGGGGATTTCGTTGCCGCAATTTGCGACGAGCGGGCGCTGCAGCTGTGCGAGTGCAAACCGGGTACGCCGCGGCAGCCGGGTCCGGCCCCGGGTTATGTCGGCGGGATCATGCGCACGCTGATGCAGCGCGGCGACGGGCCCGTGCCCGGTGACGTGATCATCCACAATGACCCGTACGCGGGTGCGTCACGGCGTGCCGATATCGGGGTCTGCGCACCGGTGTTCTTTCACGACGAACTCGTCGGCTTTGCCGTGATCACGGCGCACCATCGCGATCTCGGTACCGATAAACCCGGTGGTGTCGAGAGCGTCGACGTGTGCGCGGACGGGCTGCGGTTCCAGGCCGTCAAATGCTACGTCGCGGGTGAACGTAACGAACCCGTATGGCAGTCGATCCGTGACAACACGCCGGTGCCCGATCAGACCATCGGCGATCTCGAAGCGCAGGTCGCGGCGTCGCACATCGGCGCCGCGCGCTACTGCGAACTGCTGGGGGAATTCGGGCGCGAAACGATTGCCGCTGCGACGGAGGATCGGCTCGATGAATCCGAACGCATCATGCGCGCGCGGATCGCCGCGCTGCCGGATGGCCGCTACACCGCGACCGGCTATCTCGATGACGACCCCGATGTGGCGGATCCCGCACTGAAGAAGATCCCGATCGTCACGACGGTCACTGTCGTCGGCGACGAATTGACCGTTGATTTCACCGGCAGCTCGCCACAACTCGACGACCGCCCGATCAATATGCCGTTCATCGGCATGGTCGATGCGGCCGTGTGGCCGACCCTGTGCTCGCTCCTGCTCGACCCCGTTCGTTATGGGAACATCCCGCGAAACGCCGGACTCTGCCGGCCGGTCCGGATCACCGCACCGCGCGGCAGCATCGCGAACCCGATTGCTCCCGCGCCGTGCAGCGCGCGTTGCACTCCCGGCAATGTCGTTGCGGACACACTCACGCGCGCGCTCGCGCCGGCCGTGTCGCGCAAGGCGACGGTGGCGTGATCAACGATGCGGCCGGTCCGGTGAACGTCGCCGCGACGTCGGCGCGGCACCGCGGGGGTCAACATGCCCGCGATTAAGCCCGAACGCCTGCTCGCGGATCTGCAGCGCCTGCGACAATTCGGCGCCGCAGGCAACGGGGTCGTGCGTCCGGCGCTGTCGCCGATTGATATCGAATCGCGCATCTGGCTGCGTGAACGCATGCTGGCGGCCGGACTGGACGCGGTGATCGACGGGGTCGGCACCGTGTTCGGTCGTTCGACCCGGCCGGGACCGGCCTTGATCATCGGCTCACATACCGACACGCAGCCCGAGGGCGGCTGGCTCGACGGCGCCATGGGCGTCATGTACGGACTCGAAGTCGCGCGCGCGTTCGCCGACAGCGAGGACTGCGCGGAGTTCGCCGTCGACGTTGCATCATGGATGGACGAGGAGGGCCGGTTCGCGCATTTCATCGGCAGCCGCGCGTTTTTCGACGTGCTTGCCGACAGCGAGATCGCCAGTGTGCGCGCGCCGGATGGTGAATCGCTCAGCGCGGCGCTCGCGCGTGCGGCGTACGCCGGGCGCGAGCGGAGCCGGTTTGAACCCGGGCGGCAGCATGCCTACCTCGAGGCGCACGTGGAGCAGGGCGGCCGGCTCGAAGCGGATGGTCTGCGGATCGGCGTGGTCACCGCGATCGTCGGGATCCGTGCGTTCAGGATCGGTTTCAGCGGCGAACAGAATCATGCGGGCACGACCCCGATGGCCGTGCGCCGGGATGCCGCGATGGCCTTGATCCGGTTCGCCCACGCGCTCGATACGCGCTTCGCGGCGCTCGCCGCGCCGGATACCGTGTGGACGTTCGGCAATATCACGGTGGCGCCGGGCGCGGAGAGTATCGTGCCCGGCAATGCGGAACTCCTCGTTCAGTTTCGCGATGGCGATGCGCACGTGCTCGATCGTTTCGAAGCGGGCCTGCACGAATGCGTCGCCGCGGCGCGCGGGGCGGTCGCGGTGAGCGTGCTCGAAAAAATGACGGACGTCGCGCCCGCGGCGATGGACCCGGCGTTGCAGACGCTGATCGCCGCGGCCGCGGAGCGGCGCGCCCCGGGGCAATGGATGCACATGCCGAGCGGCGCCGGCCACGATGCCCAGGTGACGGCGGCATTCGTGCCCAGCGGCATGTTGTTCGTGCCGAGCATTGGCGGCGTGTCACACAGCTTCGCCGAAGACACGGACACCGACGACATCGTGCTCGGCTGCCAGGTACTCGCGGATGCCGCGGAGGCGTTTCTGCGCGCGCTGCGCCGCTAGGCCGGGCGCGCGGCGATCGCGTATTCCGCGCGGCCAGCGCGAATCATCACTTCCGGACGCCTGGCCGACCCTCGCGGCGCACACCGTCGAGCGAAAATGACAACTTTGTCATTTAGCGCATTTTCCATTAATATTCGACAAATCTAATGTATTGCGCTGATTGCGCCGCCACGTTCCCGCCGCAATCCACCGAGGATGCCCGCATGATGCCCAGCAACCGTTGCCCGACTTTCCGCGCCGCGCCCGCGTTCGTCACCGGCAGCATCGCCGTGATTTGCGCCCTCGGCACGAACGCCTACGCGAACGACGATCAGAGTTACACCGCCCTGCGCAAGTGGATCGATGACGCGCCGATGATCGAGAACATCACGCCCGGACAGCACCTCACCGCGGCCGATCGCGACGTGCTGGAAACGATCATCCCGCGCTCCGCCTGGCAGTACTACATCTTCGACGACCTCGACATGGAGATCACCGCGACCGCGCATTATCCGGCGCCGGAAGAGTGGGGCCAGAATGTGGCGTCCGGTTACACGCTGGATGAAAACGGGGTGCTGCTCAATTTCACCGGCGGCGGATTCCCGTTCGCGGAGATTGATCCCGACGATCCGATGGCCGGGCAAAAAGTCATCTGGAACATGCTTTGGCGGCCCGGTGAAAACGACTACGTCATGCCGATGGTCACGTGGATGCGCAGCGAGAACGGCGCACTCGATCGCAAACTCGAGTACACGTCCGTCAACTCGACGTACGCCATGGGCGACGACCAGTGCCTCGTGCCCGGTTACGAAGAAGTCAAAAACAAGCGGGTCATGGAATTCCGCTCACCACGCGATATGGCCGGTGCGAAAGACCTGTCGATCGCCTACGTCGATCATTACAAGGAGAACTCGGGCTGGATGTACGTACCGGCGCAGCGCAAGCCGCGGCGCACGCTCGCCTCGGAACGCACGAGCGAACTCATGGGCATGGACATGATCCGCGAAGACATTAACGGCTTCGGCGGCAAGGTGCATGAGAACAACTGGACGTACCTCGGTAAACGCAAGGTTGTCGCCACGATCAACGTCGCCGACAACCCGGAGTTCGGCGGGCCGCATTTATGGGTACCGAACAACGCGCGCTGGGAAGTTCGCGACACCCACGTCGTGCTGATCCAGCCGAAAGCGAGCGACCATCCCTACAGCGCCCGCATCGTCTTTGTCGACGCGGAAACCTGGTGGACCCACTGGATGTTCGCGTTCGATCGTCGCGACGATCAGTTGTTACGCATGAATCAGCATTTCCTGAAATACTCGGAATCCTACGCCCATGAAACGCCGCAACAGGCGCCGTACATCGAGCAGGATTTCGCGAAGAACGTGGGCCACAACGTGTTTCTGCATCTCGGCGAATCCGACATCAACGCGAAGAAGCCGCACGCGACGATGACGCATTGCTACGTCACGAAGCGCGTATTCTCACCGGCCCGCGCGCGGCAGTTCTATTCGTTGCGGAACATGATCAGCGGTCGCCGCTAGGCGCGGTCGCGCCCGTCGTAGCAGGCGGGCGCAGCGTAAAAAACAATTATCTGAATCAACAGGGAAACTCGACGCGCGAACGGCGATTCGCGACGCAAGCAAAGGATTTGCGCCGGCACACAGCAGCGTCTGGGGACAAGCTGCTGCCTGACGGTGCGTCGTCGTCCGGTTCGGGCGCTGAACCAGGAACACTATGAAACACTGTGTGATACCGCGGGTCCGGCGCCTGGCCGTGCTCTGCTGTCTGTGTCTGCCCGTCGCAGCCGAGGCTATCGTCACGCTTGGCCGTGACATCGAACTCGAGGGTTTCGTCGAGGCGAAGAACATATTGCGCACCCCGTCGTTCGACGACGCGGAACTGATTATGCAGCGCAATATCGGGCAGCTCGAAAGCAAATATTATTTTCTGCGGGATTCGACGGCGTTCGGACGCTTCGACACCGGCCGCCTCGAAGAAGCGACCCTGAATGTGATCGCCCGCGGGCACTACGATTCCGCCTATGATATTCGCGATCAGTACGAAGATGTGCGGGCGCAGTCCGCGCAGTACGAAGTGAAAATTCGCGAAGCGTTCGTCGACCTGATCCTGCCGCCGTTTTCACTCCGCCTCGGCAAGCAACAGGTGGTGTGGGGCGAAACGGATAACTTCCGCGCGATCGACATCATCAATCCGCTCGATCTTTCGTGGCACTGGGCCCGCGAGTCGTGGGAGGACATCCGCATCCCGTTGTGGATGGTGCGCGGGATCTGGGACATCGGCAAGCTCGGCTTCGTCGAAGAATCGTTCCTCGAATTGCTGTGGATCCCGGCCGACTTCAAGCCGAACAAGGTGACGACGGACGTCAATCGGCCGTGGGCGTTTTTCGGCGATGGCCTGCCGCGCGGCGCAAACTCCGTCATCGTTGGCAACCAGGCCTACGATCTGAACTTCACCCTGAACGACAGAAAACCCGACCAGACGCTGGGTGATGGCCAGGGCGGCTTTCGCTTCAAGGCGATCTGGGGCGAGATCGATTTCAGCCTGAATTATTTCTACGGCTTTTCCGCCGACCCCGGCGTGAAGTTCCGCAACAACCGGTTTTCGATCACCGGCAACCGCGCGAACGTTTTCGGCGACCTCGTGCATCCGCGCCAGCATACGCTGGGACTGTCGGCGAACTATTCCGAAGAACGATTCACGCAGGCCGTGTTCCGCCTGGAAACGGCGTTCACGACAAATGTGCCCGTCGCCGTGGCCGCGGGCGCACCGGCGAGTGTCGACCCCGAGGGTGACCAGTACGAGGAAGCGGATCGCACGACGGTGATGCTGGCGATGGATCGACCTACCTGGATCCCGTGGCTGAACAAAAACCGCACGTTTTTTCTGTCGAGCCAGGTTTTCTGGCGCCGCTGGATCGAGTATGACGAATCGTTTCGCGGACCGTCGTCCACGTACCAGGCGATGTTGAATGGCAGCGTGTTGCCAAACCGCTTCGTCAGCGTGCGCGACGACGAAATCGATCAGAACGAGTTCGTGATCACGTTCTCGGCGTCTTCGAGTTACGGCCCGGCCGGTCTGATCAAACCGCTGTTCGTGTTCGCGATCGATCCGCGCTCAACCGGCGCCTACAACCGCTTTCAACTCGAATACCTGTACACGAACAACATCATGTTCCGCTTCCAGCAGGATCTCTACTGGGAGATGTACGACAACGACCCGGGTCCGTGGCAGCTCGGTGACATCTGGGGCCACGACAGCGCGCAAAGCCGGCACGAAACGATCTTCAGCGTGATCTTCACGTTCTGAACCGGTCCGGCGAAGCCGGGTCGATTCACTCTCTGGTTTCGCCCCAATCGACGATCGTGCGCACCTGCGCGGCAATGTCGGGCGCATCGAGCGGCGGCGTAAAGACGCCGATGATGCGTTTATCCGGGCCGATGAGCAGGATGTAGGCCGGGTGGTCGTAATAGTATTCGTCCGCGGTAGCACCGGATGATTTCGTCACCTCGATACCGAACTGCTCCGTGAGCCGGTAACGCTCCGCATCCGGCACCGCGGCAGCCAGGAAATCGGGATTGAAGTACTCCGTGTAAGCGCGCAGCACGTCCGGTGTATCGCGCGCCGCATCAACCGAGATAAACAGCACCTGGCCCTTGCGTTCAAACGCGGCATAACCGGCGAGCTGTTCGCGCACCTGTTTCAGGGTCGCCATCGTTGTCGGGCAGATGTCCGGGCAATGCGTGTAACCGAAAAACACGAGCGTCCAGTGATCGTCGAGCCGGGTTTGATCGAACACGGCGCCGTGCTTGTCGATGAGCTGCAGATGGTCAACCGCGGGCGGCGGCGGCCACAGGAATCCGGCGACCGTGGGCGGGCTCACCGCGGTGACGTTGCGCTGCGCGAACCAGTGACCGGCGCTGAACGCGATGGCCACGAGCACGAGTGCGCCGGCGATCAGCGACCCGCTTGCGACACGGGGTGTGTCGTTCGGGCTCGTCATCCGGACAGGCCGTTACGGTGCTGTGGCAGCACGGAAGTCTGCGGGATCGCGGCGTTGCGGCCGCGCCGATCTGCGGTGCTATCCACGCTGTGGCACCGCGGATTCCGCATTGTAGATAACCGGCATCTGGCCCCGCCACGCGTGCCAGGTGGCGTCATTCGTGATCAGTTCAGCCATGAAATGTCCCACGTTGATGCGGCTCGTCGTGCCCGAGTCGAAGATGGCACTTCTCACCGGTGACGGAAAAACCCGATAGTCCGTTACCTGATCGTGGTCCGTCAACGCATCGGGCCGCACGATGACCCATTCGAACCCGCGATCAGCCGGCCCGACTTGCGTGCGCAGGAAATCCGCCGCCTGCTCGTTATCGACATGCGGTGGCAGCACGAGCCGCAACAAGCGGATCACGCAGTCCTGCGCGAACGAAACCCGCTCGGGAATATCGCGGTTGCTGTTGCCGGTGGAATTCATGAGCACGAACCGGATCGGTGTCTGCGCGGCGTTGCGTTCAACCGCGCGATACACGCGCCGCACGGCCTCGGTCACGAGCCGGCGCGGCTGTCCGTAGATCCCTTTCAGCGAGAGCGTGTGTCCGAGGCACGAAGCGACGGCGCCGCAACCATCAACGAGCTGCGCGATTTCATCCTCCGTGAGGGCGAGAAAGTCGGCGCGCACGAGCGTCAGATTCTCGTGCCGGATCATCGCGTCGGGAAACTCGCTGCCGGCCCGGATCACGATCCGGACGCACACGCCGCGGGCCAGTAATTCGTGTACGAGCCGGCGTCCGGTGGCGCCGCTCGCGCCGAGTACGAGGACCATCATCGGCTGCCGCGCTCGTTCGACCGCAACTCGAGCTTCGGTCCGGCAAAATTGTTGAACAGGCGGCGGTGAGCGCTGCAGGAAAATTCATCCGTGCGCTGGTCGTAGGCCCGGATCCAGTCGATCAGCCTGTGCAAATTCCTGTCCTGTGCTGCGGGGCTGCTGTACTTGTGCGGCTCCCATGGGCGATTGCGTGCGTTTTCGACGCAGGTGTCGGTACCCGGGTTCAGAAACACGATTTCCGTCGCGTGGGGCAACGCCACCGCGAGCAGATCCGCATAACAGCCTTCCACGATCCAGTCGGCCGTCGCGTTGACGAATGCGAGGATCTCCGTCCGGCTCGCGGCCAGCGGCCGCCGGGCGGGCGGTTCCCGTGCGGGCTCCCAGGCGACGGTGTCGAGATCGAGGCATGCGCAGTCGAATCTTGCGGACTGCTCATGCGCATAAGTGGTTTTTCCGGAGCCCGAATTTCCGAACACGACGATACGCTTCAAAACCAGTTCACGTTCATCGTGTAAGCGCGAACGACAGGCGGCGCGCTGGCCGGTGACGAACCCGTGCCGCTCGCGGCATGCACGGCGGCCAAACCGCGGACGTCGCCGGCATCGGCGTCGGGGTTGGCGGGAAACGTCATTATTCGGAACAGGATATACGTCGGCACACACGCGAGCTTACCGCACGCGTACGTGAAGCAAAAATGTCGCGGCCGTGGAGGGAGGGCCGGCGGCATTCTGCAGCATGCCGCGAACGCCCGAGCGGAATTCAGCACGGCCGCCGGGCCAGCGCGCGCAACGAAAAGCGCCCCCCCGATCGCGGCGGCAAAATGGTACTGTTGCGCGCACGCGAACGCGACGTCGATGGTGACGTTGAGCGGAACCCGCAAAGGAGGGGAGATTACGATGCCGGATATCAGTGGCTATTCAAATTACGATGGACTGGGTCTCGCGGAGCTCGTGCGCAACGGTGAGGTAACCGCCGGCGAACTGCTCGAGAACGCACTCGCCGGCATCGAAGCCCTGAACCCGAAGCTCAATGGCGTCACCGCGCGGCTCGACGATCGCGCTCGCGCGGAGATTGCCGCGGGTCTCGCGGACGGTCCGTTTACCGGGGTGCCGTTCGTCCTCAAGGAACTCGGGATCCAGTGCCAGGGCGCGCCGTCGCGTTGCGGCAGTAAATTGACCGAAGATCTCGTCGCCGTCGCGGATTCCGAGTTGATGCGACGTTTCCGCGCCGCCGGCCTCGTCACCACGGGCATGAGCGCGACCCCGGAATTCGGCTTCAATCCGACGACGGAATCCGTGTTCTACGGCCCGACGCGCAATCCGTGGGATCCGGGCCGCACCCCCGGCGGCTCGAGCGGGGGATCGGCCGCGATGGTGGCGGCCGGTGTATTGCCGCTGGCGCACGCGAATGACGCCGGCGGGTCGATCCGGGTGCCGGCTTCGTGCTGTGGTCTCGTCGGCCTGAAACCCACACGCGGTCGCGTGCCCACCGGCCCCGGTTTCGGTGACTGGCTGCACGGGTACGCGGTTGAGCTTGGGGTCACGCGCTCGGTCCGCGACACGGCGGCGTTGCTCGATGCGGTGCAGGGCCCCGATATTGGTCCACCGAATATCATCGCACCGCCCGCGCGGCCGTATCTCGATGAGTGCACCCGGCCGCCGGGACGTCTGCGGATCGGTTTCACCGGCACCCCGATCAACGGCTGCGCCATCCATCCGCACGTCAGCGACGCGCTCGCGAACACGGTGGGCCTGCTGGAAACGCTCGGCCATGAGCTGGTGCCCGTAGCGTTCGGGACCGATTGGCAGCACTATTTCGAGCAACTCGTCGTGCTGTGGAGTTCGTATGTCGCATGGTCGATCGACGGCGTCGCGAACGCACTGAAGCGAACGCCGTCGCTCGAGAATCTCGAACGCGTTACCTGGGAGCTGTATCGCCACGGGCGGAGCCTCAGTGCAACGGACATGCAGAACGCACTCGCGAACTTCAACGTGGTGTGCCGGCAAACGGGCGCTATGTTCGAGCAATTCGACGTGCTGCTCACGCCGACGCTCGCCCAGCCGCCGCTGACACTCGGCACGCTCGACCAGAACGCGATCGGAGTGGACGCGCGTGAGTGGACCCGGCAGGTGTTCAACTGGGTGCCGTTCACGCCGTTGTACAACACGACCGGTCAGCCGGCGATTTCCCTGCCGCTGCAGTGGTCGCCGGACGGTTTGCCGCTCGGCATGCAATTCGCCGCGAAGCTGAACGACGAAGCGACCCTGATCCGGCTCGCCGCCCAACTCGAAAGCGCGCACCCGTGGCGAGCGCGCAAGCCGGGTATTTTCTACGCGACGTGATCCGCGCGGCTCACGTGCGATGCGTGCCTGTGACCGGGGTGCCGGCCGTGCGCATCACGGCGTTGCTGCGGCCACCCGGGTCAGTGCGTTGCGCACGACGAGGACATGGAACGGCAGGATGGCGCGGAGATACAGGCGGCCACCGAGGTTATGCGTATGCACCCAGGTTGCCAGCGCAACCCGCCCGTCAGCGGACATGACGGCAATCCGGAACTCGAGATGTTTATCGTCGAAGCCCGCGATCAGTTCGTGGCTATCTTCGTATTCAACCGGGAACAGGCCGATCTTGTCCGCGGCGGGCCGTCGTTCGACAGACCGAAAGGCGCCGTGAGCACGCGGCGCAGCCTGAACAGACCGCGCACCCAGGCCGGGAACTCGACGATGATTTCCGCCGCGCGCCGGGGCGCGAGCGACGAGGCGACCGCGTAGCAGTCGACGAAATCGTGTGGCCCGATCCGGGGATGCAGGCGACTCGATGCAGGTAGCTCCGTGGGGATTACGTCGTGTGACATGGCAGCCTCAGGTCGCGGATTCTCCGGCAGGCAACACAACACCGCGCTGGCGATGCGCAATGCGGCGCAGAAATCACACGCGAGCGCCGCATCAATGCGGGATTCGGCGGCAACCCGTGCGGCTGCGTTGCCCGTGTGCCGGTACGAGCGTCCGCCGGGTCCGTGAACGATCGTCGCAGCGATGCTTCAGCGCCGGCTTGCAGGGGGCTCGGTGCGAACTGTGTGCTGCCGGTGCCCGCGAGCGTAACGGGCCCGTTCGCATCGCTACTCGCGCACTTCATCTTCCAGCACGGGCTTGTAGTCCCAGTCTCTCACGTCCTGTACGACCTGTTCGATTTCCGTAGAAGGAATATGCAGGATCTGCAGCGCCATCGCGCCGAGCCGGAGGCTGGCCTCGATGGTTTCCGGGTAGGCGTGAATCGCGCCGGCATCGAGCAGTCGCTTGCTCATTTCGAGATCGCGGGCGCGCGCGATCACCGGCACCTGTGGACACGTCCGGCGCAGGTTGGAAATTGCGCGCAAAGCCGCGGTGAAGTCGTCGACCGTGATCACGACGAGCGACGCGCGGTCCGCGCGGATCGTCGACAACAGTTCGGCATCGGAGATGTCGCCGAACGCTACCGGGTGGCCGTCCGTTTTGCCCTGCGCGACCCGCTTCGGGTCGGTGTCGAAGGCGGTGAACGGAATGCCGCCGGCTTGCAACAACACCGCGATCGTGTGCCCCACCCGGCCATAGCCGCCGATCACGACGTGCTGGTCGGACGTATCGGGCAGTTCGGGGTTGGTCGGTTGCTCCGGGGTGGGGGTCGCCGCGAGCCATGACGCGATCTGGCGATTGAAACGGATCAGAACGGCGCCCGCAATCATCGCGAGCAGCACGGAAGTGATCGCGATCTGGCCGAGCTCCGAGTCGATGACCGTGGAGTCGAGTGCGATGGCAACGAGCGCAAGGCCGAACTCACCGCCCACGCTCAACATCAAGCCGGTACGCCAGGCGACGTGCGCCTCAACCCCCATCCGGCGCACGAGTCCGGCCACGATCAACAGCTTGCTCGCGAGAATGAGCACGGCGCCGAGCACGGTCCAGTGCCAGATCGGCGGTATTGCGGCGGGATCGAAACGCATGCCGATGCCGATAAAAAACAGGCCGAGCAGCACATCCCGGAACGGTCGCACGGTGGATTCCACCTGGTGGCGAAACTCCGTTTCGCCGAGCATCATGCCGGCAAGAAAGCCGCCGAACGCGAGTGACAAGCCGAAGCTGTTCGTCGTCCACGCGGCGAGCAGGGCGACGAGTAGCACCGCGAGGGTGAACACTTCGAGCGACCGGTGCTCGGCCACGAGATGGAACAACGGGCGCAGCAACCAGCGGCCGACAAAGAACACGAGGGCGAACGCAAACACGGCTTTCGCGAGCGCCCAGCCGAGCGCCGTGGCCAGCACGTCCGCGGCGACCGAGGTGGTCAGCACCGGGATGATGACCAGAAACGGCACGGCCGTCACATCCTGAAACACGGACATCGCGAGCCCGAGGCGTCCGTGCTGCGTGTTGTCCTCGCCTTGCTCGGTCAACAGGCTGGCAATGATCGTCGTGGACGATTGCGCGAACACGGCGCCAAACACGAACGCGACGGCACCCGGCAGTCCGGCCAGCCACAAGACGAGGCTGACGACGAGGGTTGTCAACGTTACCTGGCCCGTGCCGAGCCCGAGCACCTGGTGGCGTAACGCATTAATCTGCGGCAGCGAGAAATTGAGCCCGATTGTAAACAGCAGGAACACGACACCGAACTCGGCAAACACGTCGAACTCCGGCACGGAAACGATCGGCCCGAACGTATAGGGTCCAAGGATCACGCCGACGAGCAAATACCCCAGGCTCGTGGGGATGTGTTTGCGCTGAAACGTGACCACGACGGCAATCGCCACGGCCAACAGCAGGAGAATTTCTGCGAGATGCTCCATCATGGGTTTCGTTCACTGTAGAGAGGTTTGATCTTGCCGGCGCGTTGCGGCGCCGTCTGCTTCGTGATTGAGTCGTTCAACGGCGGCAAGTTCATTACCGCACGATGTCCGGTATCGTCGCCGTCGGTGGCAATCGGTTGCGCGAATCGCATCGCGCTCGCCCGGCGATGCGCCGCGCGTGCGGTCAATTCCAGGATTGCCGAATGTTGCTGCAACTGACGCAACGAATGCATGCAGCGCGGCCGTAGCGCCGGAAAAAAGTCGACACGCGCCGCGTGATCACGCTTGCGGCCGACAGCCTGCACGAAATGCAGCGTGTCTTGTCACCGCCAGGGTTCGTCAGTCAGCTCCTACTTTACACGCCGAGCCGGGTGTCGCAACAGGGCGTCAAAAAAATACCGCGCGTGCAGGGCCGTTCAAGCGGCGCTCCGGATCGGTGAACGCGTACCACGGGATCCGCGACGGTCGGGCGGCACGTGTTGGCCCATGCCGACGCGAACCACCGTTGTGTGCGCCACTGAACGCCGCAGGCCCAGCGTTTGCGCTTCGTCGTGACGAGAGTGAGACCGGTCATCGCGGCGTCGGTTCCGGTGCGGAACCGGCACCCGTCACCGCAAATCGGCTGAAGCGAGATGGGGCGAAACCGATGTCCTGCCCGTCACACCGCTAAACCGGAACCCGCGGTGCTTACAGTTTCTTGACGAATTCGGATTTCAGTTGCATCGACCCGATGCCGCTTATTTTGCAATCGATATCGTGATCGCCATCGACGAGTCGGATGTTTTTAACCTTCGTGCCCACCTTGACCACGTGGGACGTCCCCTTGACCTTCAAATCCTTGATAACGGAGATCGTGTCGCCATCGGCCAGGACATTGCCGTTGGAATCCTTGACGACCGGCCCGTCTTCGCTCGGGTCCGCGGCGTCCGCACTCCATTCATGCGCGCATTCGGGGCAAATCAGCATGCCAGCATCTTCATACGTAAAACTCGAATCGCAAGCCGGACAATTGGGAAAATCACTCATCTGAAGGGTCTCTGTGTATTGTGTGCTCAACACCGCATGGCTGCAGCGGGCTCGACGCATTCGAGCCGATCCTGGCCGTAGATCATGTCGCCAGCGACAAAATCGGTCGGGGAGCCAAAAACCGGGGCATGACAGCCTCGGTGGTGGGGTGTTCGTAACGTCCCGCAACGGCAGCACTGCCGCTGCCAGCAAAAAAACGTGCGCAATTGTAACCGGCAATCCCGGCGATATAAATCCGCGACGCCGCATCCGGCTACGGAGAGCAGGCTACCGGGGCAGGCCTTGCCATTTGCCGTAGAACGACGAGCGAAAGCGACGGGGCGGGCAGGTCTTGTCGTTCGCTCTCCAAGTGTCACCAGCCAGGGCCTGACCCACATGCTCTTCCCGTGTTGTGCGATCGGCGGCTCCGGGGGCGTTTCCCTAGGCAGGGAACGGCAAAAAAAAATGTCAGCAACGAAATTTCGGCGGCGCGTTTCCGCGGAAACGCCTGAACACCACGGGCCTTTACGCACCCGGCCGAGGCGCGTTCATCACAGCCACCGGGTGCCGCGATCCGGGCGGCGGGTGGCAAATTGCCGGTAGCAAAAATTTCAGCGACACGTTTCCGCGGAAACGTGTGTTGCGGGGACAGGTCGCGTCTTTTACGCTTCGGCTGTCAAAACTCAAGACCTGACCCCGGCCCGTCGAGAGCTAGGCCCCGGTCCGTTGAATTGCCGGGAATCATAATCCCAGCGAAACGTTTCCGCGGAAACGCCTGAACACCACGGGGCTTCGCGTGCTCGGCCCAGGCGCGTTTGTCACAACCACCGGGTGCCGTGTCAAAACTCAAGACCTGACCCCTGTCCATCGCGACCCCGGTCCGTCGCGGGCGGCAAATTGCCGGCAGCAAAAATTCCAGCGGCACGTTTCCGCGGAAACGCCTGTGTCAAAACTCAAGACCTGACCCCCATCCGTTGGAGACTGATAAGGTTGCCGGACAACATGAGCAAGCCGCCAAGCAACAGGGATATTTCGAAGGGCTCGTGATAGAGCAGTACGCCGACGATCGCGATCAGCGGCAAGCGGAAAAAGTCGAGCGTCACCACCGTCGTCACCTCGGCATAAAGCATCGCTTTAGCCATGCAGTAGTGCGCGGTCAACGCCGTAATCCCGATAACCGCGAGCCACAACCATTCCCTGCCAACCGGCCACTGCCAGCCGGGAAGGGACAGCACGAGCGCGATCGGTAGCTGGATCACGCACATATAGAACAGGATCGAAATCGCCGGTTCCGTCCGGCTCAGTGATTTCGTACACGTGTGTGCAACCGCGTAGCACACCGCGGCGGCGAGCACGATGAATGCCGCCGGATCGAGGATCGCGTAACCCGGTTGCGCGATCACCAAAACGCCAACAAGACCGAGCACAACCGCCGTCAACTTGCGCGCCGTAATTCTTTCCTGCAGTGCCACCGCGGCAACCAGCAGCGTCCACATCGGAACCGTGAACTCGAGGGCGAACACTTCGGCCAGCGGCAACAAGCCGATGCCGAGAAACCAGCCATATTGCCCGGCGAAATGAAACACGTTGCGCAAACCATGCAAACCCACCCGGTTCAGGTGAATGCCTGCACGCTGCGTTGTCAGGCCGAGGATCGCCGCGATACACAGCAGGCCGATCGCGCTGCGAAAAAACAGCATCTGGAACACGCTGACGTCACCGCTCAACTCGCGTGCAGCCACCGCCATCGCGCAAAACGAGATGAACGTTCCGACCATCCAGGCGACAGCGAACATGCGTGATTACCGTTTATTGCTGATAGCGCCAGGCTCGGCGGCTCATGGCAGCGTGCTCGACAGACGAGAAGAAACCGAATCCATCGGCAAAGCGTACTGTTTTTGAACCGCCGTAGTGATGGCTCAGGCGGAGCGTCGTTCACGTCGACGCATGAGCAGCGCGAAGCAGGGCGCCAGGATCGACAGTAACGCCGGCGGTACCGGCACCACCGCCGCCTGGTGTTCCACGACAGACCTTCCCAGCAACACAAATGTGGGCTCGGTGCCCGAGTCATCGCCGATAAACAGCGTATTCGGCAGAGCGTAGATTGGCGCAATGGCCGGATCCCGCGCGGATGCCGCGGCCCGGTAATCAAACAGAGGCACCGTGTGCTCGAGCGGCCAGAATGCGTCGCCGCTGACGACGGCGAAATTCTCTCGCCAATTCACATAGAACGCACCGAAAAACTGTTGATCCGAACCCAGGTCCAGTAACGGCGCGGACGGCTGGAACAGTTCGTCGTAATACCACACCCGGCCAAACCCGACCCCAAGATGCAGCGACTTCGCCGGGTCGTTGCCCGTGATGATAATCGAAAGCGACGTTCCGTCCGGTGGGGTATTAAGCTCGCTGTGTTGTAAAAACGCGATATCGAGATCGTAATGCGGCGATGCCGGATTGACCCCGGGAATCGGACCATACACCCCCGAAATCAGCGTCCCGTCGCTCGTCGTGTCGACCCGGAGTTCCTGGGTGAACGGTGCCGGCACGATCGTCTGGTACTCGCCGCCGATGACATGCCAGCCCTGGTCGCCTGCGGGAATGGCACCATCGAATACGGTCTGGAACGCGGCGCTCGCGCCGACGGGGGATGCCAGCGCTGCGACTGCCATCAGGAATTTCACGAGTTTCATCATAGGTGTGCGGCGTCCGTTTATCTGTAATTAAAAAGGCACCGATGGCGGGACGTTTCTGCGCGTGCAGCGCCTGCGTTTAATGTCGTGCCGGGCGCCCGGCACGAGTGTTTTGCCGGCACGAGGATACCGGTGTGCCGGATCAATCCGCTGTAATCAGGCGCACCCGCACGCATCGTCCGCTTTCGAGTCCCGGGTACGGCCTATAAAAACTTCCTTACCGGTCATGGCGTTCAGGTACACATCGACACCACCTTCCCGCCGGAGAAACGTCAGACTCTTTTCGCTCAGCCCTTCCGGTACGAAACCGTAAGTCTGACTTAAGGAGCTTTCGTACTCCCATCCCGCGGGTGTAAACAATTGTGGTTCACCGGAATCAATCAGTCGACACGCTGCAATCCGGTGATCCGGGTTGCCGTCGAGGTCGATGTGGCCAAACTCGGCCCACGTGCATTTCGCCATGGGGCCGCGGTTTTGCTCCATAACGACGATATGAACACTTTCGCCGTCAACAATGAACCGCAGCCCCTTCGACTCGAGCTTGTTAATGAAGCTCTCGGCGTCCGCGGGCACCATGAAACCCACCCGCGCAATTTCGTTGTCGCAACACAACGTAGCATTCGGGATGAGTTCTTCGAATGCGCTCCAGCCGCCGGCGAATGCGTCGTGTATCGACGCTACGCGGACGACGACCGAGATCGCTTCGATTAATACGGCCATGGTCGTCCCGTAATAAGTAACCGTTGCGCCCGGCTGTCCGTTAGCGCGCGTTTCCCGGATGCGGAAACGCATAGTCGCGGATCAAAAGCGCGCGCTGATGGTCCAACGCTGAGCGCTTTGTGCGAACGGCTCCCAACCACCCGCACCGCTACTGGGCAAGCGCGGCAAATTGCGGATGTGTGACTACCTTCTTCAATAGATCCTGCACCGCCGGACCAAAAGCGTCCGCGACGTTCTGGCACGCGGAATACGCGGTCCAGCTCGTGTTGAAAGCGTATTTCGTCGCGACACTGTAACCCGGGCTGTTATTCGAGCTTACCTGCATCGTAATTTGCCAGTTCGCGGGTGCGACGGAGCTGAAACTCAAGTCGGTGATCTGGCCGCTGATCGTGGCAGGGGCGTCCGCTGAATAGGCTTGAGCCATAAACAACTCTTCGAGGAACGCGTCTTTTATGTACTGCGACAGTGTTTTGCCCGGTGCAACAACCACGGGCCCCATGAGCCTGCACAGCGGACTTTCTTCGACCCCGGGGGCCATACTGATTGTGCCGAGAGAGACTTTCGTACTGTCCTTGTCCAGGTTCTGCTGAATGGCGATGACATTAGCCGTTGACGCCTTGTACGGTATCGAATTCGTGGTCTCGCAGCCAACCAGGCTTGTGATAGCAATCAAAAACAGGCATCGAACCAGGTTTCGCAATGTTGCATCTCGGTCGTACATTCTTATTCTCCTTTTAATTTCCGTAAATTGCCCGAACGTTGGGATAAGTCGCTCGTTACAGAACGTGTTGTGGCAGCGAACGTGAACGTGGAACGTGTCAACCGATGCGGTAACGCCTCACGTTGATCCCTTGCTTACGCGGATTTTGTAGTGAATATCCTGGATCATCGTTCCGTAGCCGCTTCCCGGATTGTTATATTTCGCGCCGAATCGAATTTCATGATCCCCGGGGCTCAGGGGGGCGAGCATGATCCAGTAGCCATCAGTGGCCGACGGGAACACTTTCGGCGAACCATCTTTACCGGGTATTCCTCCGGCAGCATCGAAGCATTCGTTCGGCCGAACGCGTAACGCTTCCGGATCCGTGTACGTTTCGCCATCGATGACAACCTCGATGTATTCGAGATTGTCGTTATTCGCGGCCGCGGCCACCATCGCGCTTTGACAGGTGATCGAACCGCGCTTGAGTGTCTCCGGCGACGGGATATAGAGCATATTGATGACTGGAAAGAACAGGTGCTTGCCATCAGGGATCTCGCAGTAGCGCGTGATCTTCGACGAGCCAAATCCACCGGCCAGAAACCAGACATCGCCCGTCTGGTTGACCCCGCATTTAACCCCGACGTTATCTCTAATCGGACTTTCGCTGGATGGCATTGAATAGGCCCACTGCCACCAACGATTCGCGTACTGATCCAGACGCACCCCGTTGACCGGCCCGCTTAACCGTCCGTGATCAGCATTCTCGGCCGCAGCGGTGAAGGCAAGCGCCAGGAGTAGCCAGAACGCCGGTGACGTACGTCTCATAGTCTTAATCCGCGTAACGTTATGTTGAGCCGGCCGTCACGGCGCGCCGTAACGGGTTCGCCGCAGCGTGGGGTCAGGAAGAAGCCGGCAATTTATAGCTGACATTTTCTCCCTCGATAACGATGTGGCCACGTTTACTTAACGCCTGCACGAGGTTCGTCAACTCGGATTCCTCGAGCGACTTCAGGAACAGCGAGTTAATCGTGTTCTTCAGGGTCTTTAATTTTCGCGGCCGCGAACTGCCGCGGCCGCTGAGGTTCTGAATGATCGCGTCGAGCTTCTCGGGTGCCGTCTTTGCATTCGACAGCCGAAGCACCGGAATCTCCGAGATATCTTTCGATCGCTGGATGTGAATCTTCCGGGTCTTCGCATGCTCGATTAGCGGATCGAAGCCCGTATCTTTTGAAATGATGTGAAAGTAGGCGTTTGGATCCGCTTTCGACAACTCGCCCATCGTGAACGCGATATGAAAATCCAGTGCGTTGTTCCCGTTCCCGGAAATCTGGATGTATTCCGCGTCGGTGCCTAACGCCTGCAGCGCCTTGGCAAACTCCACGGGGACTTTAGTCTGGTTCGCGCCAAGGAACACCATGACTTTGAACTTCGTTCCATTCAGCGCGGCCAGGTTCTTTGGCTGGACGTTTTCGTAGTCGATGAGGAGATAGTTCGTTTTCACGGCCCTGATCCGACTCCAATCTCCCTAAGCCAGATTCAGCGCAATGCCGCGCACAGCGAAACCCGTGCCGTCGTGCCGCGAAAAACCTGCATATCACCCCAACCGGAAAATGTTTGCGTGGCCGAACATAGCAGTATTTCTCATCTGCAGAAAGCTGCAATTGATGACATTCCGAAGATTGCGTGCGCCGGCGCGACGGTACGAACTAATGCAGCGCAATATCCCGGAGCACTCCGGGTGGCAACGATTCGCACCCGTCCCGTCCCGTGAGCCCGCCGTTAACCACGTTGCGACTCATCGCGCCCGGGAATTCACTGGCAGGCCGCATCGGCATCCGGTCGCTGGATAGAACAAGCAGGGGGGGCCCCGAAACCGGGCGCCGCCGGTGAAAACACGTTTTGGCGTCTATACTCAAAGATGCCCCGGTTACAGCGATCGTCGCCGTACGGTGCGCTGTTGGTCTTTGCGGTGCCCACCTGATTCAAAGGAGGCCTGTGTATGCGACCTGAACTGCGAAGTTTGATCCCTGTCGTCCTGTGCGTCTTGTTCCCGGTATCGAGCGCGATGTCCGCGAGCGGCCTGCCCGGCGATTTCAATGACGACGGATTGGTTAATGCCGCCGACTTCACGATCTGGCGCGATAATTTCGACTCGACAGTGACGTTGCCGAACGACGACACCCCCGGCACGGTTGACTCAATCGACTACGCGCTGTGGCGAGAGAACTACGGCAGCGCGACCGGTGATCCCGACCCGCCGTTAACCGCGGGGCCCGGCGATCCGTTCATCACGTTCACACCGGTCGGCGCGGGTGCGGGATTCCTCGAGTTTGTCGTCGATGTCCACAAGGGCCCGGATCTCGGCTCCCTCGCCATCGAGCTGGCGATTCTGGCGCCGGTGGCCCAGATGGTTTTCATGGGCTCCCCGATCGATACGAATGTCGATGCCGGATCCCTCGCCGGGGTGTCCGGCTACGATGCGGCCGCGGATACCTGGTACAACATTGAAAACTGGCCGTTCGCGAATCCCGGTGCCAATCCGTTCCTGATGCTCGAAACAACCGGTTACTTCGAGCTCGGTTCGGGCGGTCCGCTGTTCATCTCCGTCGGCAGTGACCCGACGAGTGCGACGATGATCGAGTTGTTGCATCTTGTGATCCTGGATCCCCCGCCGTCGACAGGGGGCGCGGCGCCAGCGCAGGTGGGGCCGCAGGTGGGCGCGTGGTCGGCCTTGCTGGCCGGCGATGGTGTCCTGTACTCGTCCGGCGGGTCGATCAACGCGCCGGTGCCGCTGCCCGCGCCACTGCTGCTGATCGCCGTGCCTGCCGTGATGATGATGCGCCGTCGAACGCGAAGAAATGGAGACATCGCACATTAATCGGTGAGCGTTCGCGGAATCGTGATACTCGGTGACGTGAGCAGTATCGCGGTCGGGCAGCTGGTACGGCGTATCGTGTTGCCTTGATTGAGGTAATGAAGCCCTATTGCGAAATGGAAAACCATCAGGTGACGCGCCGGTGCTGAACGGGCAACAGCGGCGGCGAGCGTGGCGGGCGAGTCAGTAGATCAACAGTGTCCGCGAAACTTCGCCGATCGTGATGCTCAATGCGATGGTCAAAAACGGCACAGACTGGAACGAGCATTACGCTTGAGCGTTTGAGTTTGAATCACCGTCGCCTGTCAGGAGAAAATCAGCCGTACCTTTGACATCGGTATGGCTGCCTCCATCACAAGTGTCACAGCCAGCTCCGGAGCAATCGCCGTCTTTCCTGTCGTTATGACCTCCTGAACCGCCAGCCCATATGCAACTGGCCAAAGAATCGGCTCTCCAGCCAATTTCTGAACGACAGGATGAATAACCGGCCAGAGGATCGTTAAGTAGTTAGCTGGAAGATCTCCAGCGTTGTGCCCGGATGGAAATCGGGGCAAGCCGAACTGATCGGAGCCCAGGACCGAGGCGGTGTGCTGAAAGATTTCATTCAGATCAGGGAGCGAATTCGCTCCCGCGTCTTGAGCGGCAGCGGCGGCGAGGCTCCAAACGGACAGTTTTCCTTCCGCTAGCGCCTCGTTGAGAGGGTCTCCGAAGTAGTACTCCTCGCCATCGTTCGTTTTTACCACCTGGAAGGGGGCGTTTGGATCCAGTCCTCGCGCGATCGCCTGAGTTCGGAGGTTTGCCTGGCACGAGTAGCCCGCAAGTGCTCCGAGTGCGCAAAGGAGGGATTCGACATGTACCCCCTTTTCGTTCTTCATTCCGTTTATGAGACGGCTGACGATTTCTTTCCCGGCAATTTTTGCCCCGACGAGCGGGTCGCTTTTCTTTTGCTCTTCTATTGCCGCCATCATCGCCGCTTCCGCCGTGCTCTGTTGAGCGTCCGCACTATCGCGCTCTAGTCGGGCAGACTTCTTTGGCTTTCCAAATAGTTTTTCGAACATCGCTCGCCCTTTCTGAACGTAGCCAATTTTCTTCTTCCCTCTAACTCTAACGTCGCGATAACTCGCCCCGTATAGCTCACATTGCCGATGTGATAACGCGAGGCCGCAGCTTAAAAGCGTGCTGTAACGGATTGGACTTCAGCGCCTGCTTAGATGGAAAACGGTTAGGTTCAGCCCCATATTTCATCGTAGGGAACTGCGCCACCAAGATCTGCCAGCCGTGCGCGCGTCCAATCATCAATTTTTCGCTGCTGCAAAGTATTCAGTAATTCACCGGAAGATCCGCTCGCGCCGCGTCGGATCATTTTGCGGTCAGATGAGGCAAGAGGTGTAATTGCGGGAGGATCAAATTTGTACCCGATATTCTGCATATAACCAAAGGCGCTTTTTTCGGCAACCCGTGCCAATTCCTCATCGCCCAACTCAACACCCACAAATTGCGCCATTTTCGATATCGCCGCAGGCATATCGGCTTTCAATTCTTCGAACGTCAAAATCATTACATTGGATAAATCCCGCGCGGCCCAATATCCATTAACATGATCGGGCCAAATGAACGGGAAGCCATCTGAACAGAATAGATCGAGCCATACATCGACCGACGGCATGACTGGACCGAAAAATATGTCGCGGACAAAATAATAGTTCGATACAAATGCATCTTTCGGGTTACGCAGTATGCAGATATAACGTGCATCGCTTGAATAAGGTATCCGTTCCCACTCTAGGTGAGTCTTTATTACACGTAAACCTGTTGCAGAGGCTGCTCGAATTGAGTCATCTTCAATCGGTAAGATAATGTCTTGTCGCGTAAAGTCGGGCCACGGTACAACGTCGTGTATATGTACAAATTCGCCCGTGCCCCTGGTCGCTATCTGATGTGCGATCTGCATAGCCCAATTGGTTCCGCACTTAGGGTAAGTGCAAATAAACACATCGTTTTTGCCGGGGCGGTAATCCCCGAAATCGCTACCCTCGACGACATCTTCGCGCATTTCCCTGCCGACCGTTCGCCAAAGTGGGCCGCTAAGGCCGATCTTGTCGACCAGGATCAGCAACGGTTTGAGTATGAGGTACGCAACAATTTGCGCCGTAGTTCGAGATAAACGAGAAAAGTCATTACCGGAAAACGCCGATTTACGATGAGTACGAATTGGATTGCTTTCGACCATGACTTCGCTCTCGGGTTAGTGAACAGGTTTGATAGTGTCAGATTCAGCAGTTGTTAGGTGCGCGGCTTTTCGTTAGGCATTTTTTCCCACATGACTTTTGCGTACTTGCCTTTACTTTTCCCGAGATGCTTTCGCTCAATAATTTTCGATTCAAACTCGAATCCATCACTGATCTTTACGACGACGAGTTTGTTGAAATTACCGGCACGCTTTACCTGAACCGTTTCATTACCTTTTTCTGGCGATATAGTTTTTACTTCTATCCAGTCCTTTCCCAATCGACCGTCCGAACCGGCGGTGCCTGGAGCATGTCGTTTTATTCCGTATCTGATCTCCGCGTATAGCTCGCCGAGTTCACCCCATATTTGTAGATAACGTCCCGTTAACGCCAAATATTCAGAGGCCGCTCTGACAAGATCCTCGAACACGTGGATCACAGCGACATCTGCTTCGGGATACTCGGCTTGTAGGTCTTGATCCGCCAGTTGCCCGTTAATCCAGTCCCAACTTATCCATTCGCCATCGTCGTATATTCCGTCGGATGACCCCTCCATCAGCCTCCCTGTCATAGAGCATCGAATTGACACTAGTGCACCTTAACGCCTGCGGTCAGCGGCATTCGACGCGACGCCTGATTCTGCGGCAGCAAAAGCAGGTGGCGGGTCAAATGTCCGCTGCAGCGACTTGTTATGCTCCGAACACATATCGCCGATGGTATCGAACATACCGTAGATGCCTTTGGTCGAGTCTGATTTTCATGGCGTTGCGAAGGTTAAGGGCTTGCTGATCTTCCAACGAAAGGTAGGGCGAAAACACAGCTGCCCCATCGTCCTCAAAGGTCACCAGACCAAGATCGAACAATCGATCCCAGGTAGGACTCAGCAGCAAGCCATTGAACGGGTCTAGCCGCTCGTGGTTCGTCGCTTTCGCCCATGGTTTGATGTGAGATGCGACGAGAAGCGCCTGATTCCTGCACCCAGAAATTGCGCACTGGCCCCAAATTTTGAGCAAGTCCCTCCGAAATCGGCCTTGGCCCATACGCGCTTTCACAAGAGCGGACTTTTCAGTCTCTTGAACCTTCGGGTCATCCAGAATTGCCTGAACATCACGTTTCGTAGCTTCGAACGGGTTTGGCCCCAGATCATCTTCAGCAGTGAGAATCCCGTTCGCAATGTCTTTTGCGTCGGCCCTGAGTTGCTCAAGATCAGTGTGGTATTTGCCCCAAACCGCTCGATACTCACTCCTGCCATTTATTCCCTCCCCAGCAGATAGTTTGTCGAAGTATCTAAAGCGCCGGCGCACCCCAGGAGGATCACGGAACTTGGCATTCCTCTTCTCAATGGGGTGGATTTCCAACGCATTTAGAAGCTGACTGGTGCGAACAATTAATGGATGTGAGTCCGAGATCTTCTCCCCAGAGCGCTGTAGTACGAAGTACGCATCGAGCGCTAGTATCAGCTCAGCTGCTCTCCAATCGGGATTTCGTTTTGGGGCTACTTCGACCATTTCCAGAGGAGCCTAACGCTGCGATGAGCCGCGCGTGACTGTCGCGCGTTTTAGGCCGAACATCGCGGCAGGTTTAAAACGCGCGACAGTCACGCGTCGGCCTCGATTGATGAAATGGACTCCTCCCGCGCTTTGTTTTGCGGTATCGATGTACCAAAGT
>CAXBJY010000005.1:0-150100 GCA_963976285.1 uncultured Gammaproteobacteria bacterium | reverse complement strand
AAACCTACCGATCGCGGAACGCCGGCATAACTTCCTTCGCGAAACGCTCGATCGCACGGTTGCACGTAGCAACGTCCATGCCGGGAAGCTGCATGTCCATGACGAAGTCGGTGCAGATGAATTCATTGCAGAACGCATCGAGCTTCTCCGCAACCTGATCCGCCGTCCCGACGAGGAACACGTCCTTGAGCACGGAATCACGGATATCCCGCGGTTCCTTCACCGGCAACGGGGCGTCGTCGCCTTCCGCATCGTTCGCGCCTTCGAGGATGTCGTGGTAGAACTCGAGCAAATGGAACAGGTGATCCTGGCATTCGTCCCAGGCCTGATCTTCACTGTCGGCAATGTGCCCCATGCGCAATTGCGCGATCTTGAAGTCGTCCGGGTTGTGCCCTTCCTCTTTCAGCGTTTCGCGATACAGCGGTGCCGGATCCGGACCGAACGTGGCCATGAAATTGTGGCCGGCTTTCGCCGCGCGTTTGATACCCTTCGGCCCGCGCGCGCCAACCCAGATCGGCGGATGCGGCTGCTGGACGGGTTTCGGTGACAGGTGCAGATCTTCGATTTGGGTAAATTCGCCCTTGTACGTGACCCGGTCTTCCGTGTGGATGCGCTTGTAGATATCGAGCGCTTCGTAGAGTCGTCGCGCGCGCGTGGAGCGATCGAGGCAGAAAGACTTGAACTCATGGTACGAGTATCCCTGCCCGACCCCGAAATCGAAGCGACCATTGGAGATGATATCCACGCTGGCGACGTCTTCCGCAACGCGTACCGGATGGTTATACGGCAACAACAAAATAAACGTGGCGATCCGCAGCCGGGTGGTCTGCGCGGCGATCGCGGCAGCCGTGGTCAGTATCGACGGGTTGTAGCCGTCTTCCGTAAAGTGATGCTCGGTTAACCAGACATGGTCGTAACCGAGGTCTTCGGACATTTTGATCTGGGCGAGGATATCCCGGTATAAATCCGGAAACGGCCGGCGCCACTGCAGCGGGTTGCGAAAATCTTCCATTAGTCCAAAACGCATCGATTTGTCCCTCGTAGTTCAATTGTGGTGTTGCAGGCGTAGCAGCAACGGCGTCGTCTTCGCCGGTGCCGGCCATCCCGTGTCGTTTGGCGTCTAGCGCGCCTGGTCGATGATCAGCCCCTCGAGATCGCCGTTTTCCCGCCATGCTGCGAGCATTCTGAAAAACGGTACCGGACCTTCGGGATACTGGTTGTCGATAAAACTTTGCCCGGTATTTTTGCCCTCGACGTTGTAGTAGCCCGGCGTGCACGACTCCTGATATTTGCGCATCGGGCCCGGCGCCGAGACGAGGTCGACATAGGCGGCTTCGGCTTCGGCACTCGCTTCGATTGATGTCGCCCCGCGCTCGATGACCTGACGGACGAGATACGCGACGTGTTCCGACTGTCCGCGCGCGGTGTAGGTGTAGTTGAACGCGAGCCCGGTTTGCGTCAGGCCCATGTGAAAGCAGTTCGGGAATCCATGGCTGAGAAAGCCGTGGAACGTGCGCATACCGTCTGCCCAGGCATCGCTCAGCGCGACGCCGTCGCGGCCGTAGATTTCACACTCGGAGCGCCGGGTGTAGGACGTTCCCACTTCGAAACCCGTGGCAAAGATCAGGCAGTCCACCGGGTATTCGACACCGTCGACGACGACCCCGTTCGCGGTGATCCGCTCGATACCCTTGCCGTCGGTGTCGACGAGTTCAACATTCGGCCGGTTGAACGCCTGCAGGTATTCATCGTGAAAGTTCGGGCGCTTGCACCACTGACCGTACCACGGCTTGAGCTTCTCGGCCGTTGCCGGGTCCGCGACGACTTTCGATACGCGTGCACGGATCTCGTTGCCTTTCTGGTAGTCGGCGATTTCGCGGACCAGCGCCTGGCGTTCCTCGGACACGTCCGACTCACCGCCGGTATCGAGGATCCGGTAGGTCAGTTTGAAAAAGTCCGTCCATTTGTCATTGACGAGATCGGTTTCCACCGGCAGGCCGGCCATGATCGAGCAGAAATTTTCGTCGCGTTCCGCCTGCCACCCCGGGTGGAGTGATTGTGCCCAATCGCGGTCGGTCGGGGCGTTGTTGCGCTCGTCGACGGACGCCGGCGTGCGCTGGAACAAATACGTGTGACGCGCTGCCGCGCCGAGATGCGGCAGGACCTGGATCCCGGTCGCGCCGGTGCCGACGAGACCCACGCGCTTGTCCGCGAGCCCGCTCAGGCCACCGCTGCTGTCGCCACCCGTGTAGTCATAGTCCCACCGACTCGTGTGAAACGCGCGACCCTTGAACGTTTCGATGCCCGGGATCGCGGGCAACTTCGGCCGATGCAATGGTCCGCTCGACATGACGAGAAAACGCGCATTGAAGACATCGCCGCGATCCGTCTCAACCCGCCAGCGTCCCGTCTCCTCCGACCACCGCGCCTCACGCACCTGGGTCTGGAAGACCGCCCGCTCGTACAGCTTGAAGTGTCTGCCGATCCGCTGCATATGCGCGAATATCTCGGGGCGATAGGCGTACTTTTCCTGCGGCATGTAGCCGGTCTCTTCGAGCAACGGCAGGTAAATATAGGATTGCGTGTCGCACTGGGCGCCGGGGTAACGGTTCCAGTACCAGGCGCCGCCGAAGTCGCCGGCTTTCTCGACGATCCTGACATCGGTGATCCCGGCTTTTTGCAACTCCACTGCGCACATGAGGCCGCCGATGCCGCCGCCAAGTATGACCGCGTCGAGGTCCTCGCTCAGCGCTTCGCGCGTGAACCCCGGTTCGACATACGGATCGCTGTCAAACCCGGCGAACTCACCCGCCACTTCGACGAACTGGTCGTTGCCTTCAGCGCGCAGGCGCTTCGCGCGTTCTTCCGCGTATTTGCGCCGCACCTGTTCGGGGTCGAATCCCAACACTGTCGGATCGAGCGGGTCGGGCTGTTGCTGATCAATCCCGGACCGACTCATCGCGGTGACCGCCGGCAGTGCGACTGCGCGTCGGCCGGGAACGGGCGCGACGGGCGCGCTAGACACGGGTGGATACTGTGATTTTCGATTTCCGCGATACGGGCGCAAACAAGCGCGTTACTGGCACCGGCTGCCATAGTCGAATTTCTCCTCAGATTTTGCATCCACACACCGTGAATTGCTGGTCGATGTTTCCCCGGTGGACCAGAGCAATCGCCGTGCCAAACGCAAGAGCATACGTATTTCCCTGATTTATTGATATTTTTCGATTATGCGCGCCCCGGACTCCGGTTCCGGGTGTATCACTTTGTTTCAGAATGAAACACACTATGTTGCCGCTTGTTTCTGATTGACACATCGACCGCATGAACATCGAAAGCCTGCTACTGCCGGACGACGCGCAAATCGCGAAGTTCGATCGCAAGTCTGTCACCGATGCGTGGCTGAAATTCGTCGCCGGGGAGAATCCGGCGCTGCATCACGTTCGCGATGAAATCGTCGAATCGTGGCGGCGCAGCGCCGCCGCGGGATTAGCAGCGAAGACGCATCACCCGCCGCACATTGGGGATGCGAACGCACTCGAGGTGTTACTGAAGAAAAACGAAGCGTTGATCGGAGCAACGAAGAATACCTGGGAGCTGCTGTCGGCAAATCTGCTCGAAAGCGAGAGTCTCGTCGCGGTAACGGACGCGGCAGGGCGGATCCTGCATGTCCACGGTAACCCTGAACTCGTGCGTGCCGCGACGAGCAAAAATGTCGCGCCGGGATTCGACTGGAGTGAGCGCGCCGCGGGTACGAACGCGATCGGCACCGCACTCGTACTCGAACATCCAACGATTACGCGAACCGCCGAGCACTATCTGGCCAGCGCGAAGATTTGGGATTGCGCCGCGGCTCCGGTGCGCGATCTCACGGACGGGGAAATTCTCGGCATTCTCGATATCGCGAGTGTCGGCGAGTTGAGTCCCTCGCACGCACTGGGATTCGCGATAACGGCCGCGAAGCAAATCGAACATGCGCTGCATTCGATCGCGCTCGGGCGAACGATCACTTTGCTCAGCTGGTATCGCGGCATCGAGTCGCGCTTTCATAATTCTCCGGCCCTGCTGCTGGATCAGAAAGGGCGCGTGATCGTCGCGAACAAACGGGTTTACGAGGCGCTCGGCAGTGCGCCGGAAAAATTCGCCATCAGCGGGAACACGCCCCTCGTTCCCGATGGATGCAATTACGCGATCGGCGAGACGATTCGCAACGAATGGGTGTCCGACGAGGCGCGCGCGGCGGAGACTTCCGGCTGGACCGGCGGCATCGTCGTGCTATCGATATCAACGACAGCCGCGCGCGCGAACGCGAACGCTACCGTCGTCGCGGCGCGCACGACGCCCGCCGAATTTGCCCACGTCATCACCGCCGACCCGGCATTCATGGATTGCATCGATGTCGCGGCCCGCATGGCGCAGTCGAATGCGCCCGTCCTGCTGACGGGTGAATCGGGCAGCGGCAAGGAACTGTTCGCCGCCGCGATACACGCGAGTTCGTTTGTCGCGCAAGGCGCTTTCGTCGCCGTTAACTGCGGCACGCTGTCGAAAGAACTCGCGGTCACTGAATTGCTCGGTTACGAGGCCGGCGCATTCACCGGTGCGTCGCCGCGGGGTCATGCCGGCAAGTTCGAACAGGCCGACGGCGGGACGATTTTTCTCGACGAAGTTGGCGAGCTCTCCGCCGACGTCCAGGTCCATTTGCTGCGCGTGTTACAGGATAATGTCGTCGTGCGCGTCGGCGGCAACAACGAACGCCAGACCCATGTTCGGGTAATCGCAGCAACGAACCGCGATCTCGAAACTGAAGCGGAAGCGGGACGCTTTCGCATGGATCTGTATTACCGCCTGAAAGTGCTGAACCTCGAATTGCCGCCGTTGCGCGAACGCGTGAGCGATGTGGAACTGCTGGCCAGTCGTTTCATCCGCCGGCTGCACGAAAACTACGGCCTTGGATTGAAGACCCTGTCGCGTCAGTTACTGCGCGCGATGCAGAGTTATCATTGGCCCGGTAACGTACGCGAGCTCCATGGCGTGCTCGAACGCATGTATATCCTGAGCGGCAACCCGACGCTGACTTTGCAGGACTTACCCGATGACATCGGCCGCCTCGTGCCGAATGTGCTCGATCCACAAGCGGTCGGAAACGCCGAGGTAAAGCTCGACGACCTTGAAGCAAACGCCATACGCAGCGCGCTCGCGAAATCGAATGTCACGCTGGCGCAGATCGCCGCACAGCTGGGGATCTCGCGCACAACGCTATACCGTCGCATGAAGGCGTACGGGATCGAACGACCGGATCACCGTTTACGCTGACGCCCACGCGCTTCGCTTTTCCCCACCGCAAAGAATAACGGGGGCATCCTACATTAACGGGCAGGAATCCGTTGCGTTGACCGCGACCGCCCCGGTAATCCGCGCCACGCACATGCGGGATGTCTCAATCAGGCACATTCGGAATCACGCCACACCGAAACGCGGGATGTCTTCATTACGACGGATCAGGCGTGCACATCGGCGTGCCATTGCGCGGCAAAGTCGGGGTACGTCTTCGCCAGCGTATCGAGGACGTCGTGGCGGAGCATGTCGAGCGTTGCCGCATCCGGCACCGGCGTGGTCGCCGGGATCTCATCGTGCGCGAACCCGAATCCCGTGGCGTCCCGAATCTCGGGCAGATCATGCCCCGGGTGGATGCTTTGCAGGGCAAAGCCCTGCCGGTCCTTGTCGAAGCGAAACAGGGCCTTGCCGGTCAACAGGGCCGCCGGCCCGCCGTTGCGATACACGCAGGGATCGCTGACGCCCGGCGCGGAGACGAAATCCACCTTGTCGACGAATATCCGCGGGGTATGGTCTTCGCGGAACAGGATGACTTTCGGCACAACGTAATACAGGAACGCCGAGCCGAAACTGCCGGGCCAGCGGACGTCGGTCCGCGGATAGTTGCCGATGCCGACGAGATTGATATTGCCGCGACCGTCGATCTGCCCGCCGCTGAGGAAAAACGCATCGATCCGTCCCTGCGCCGCGCAATCGAACAGCTCCGTCGATCCGTTCGTAAAAAAATTATCGCGCACCGATCCGAGAATCGATATTCGCACCGGCGGGAGGCCTGCCTGCTGCGCTAACGCCTTCAGCAACATCGCGCCCGCCGCCGGGATCGGAGACGAGGCTCCTACCGCGACGTGTCGGGATCCCCGCAGCAGTTCGGCGATCGCCGCGATCATGATTTCACGCTCGCTTGCCGGCGTCATGCCACGACCCCGCAGCCGTAGGTCTCATCAAGATACTGCGCGAACCCGGCCGCGGTTTTCGCCAGTTTCGCGTACCGCAGCAAGGCGTCCGTTTGCGCCGGATAACGTCCCCACAAACCGTACGGCCGCGCACCGCCCGGCGCCTCGGCGACCGCATCGATATACAGCGCGGGGATCAGGCCGGCGGTACCGTCTTCGTCAGCGAACAAATCCTGTTCGACGATGCGTTCAACCGTGACGATCGTACATTGCGCCGCATAGGCCATCGCCGCGAGTTCCTTGCGCCGCCCGACCCACACGTTGCCATGCACGTCCGCGAACGGCGCGTGGAACAGGGCGATGTCCGGTTTGATGGGTGGAATCGCAACGATCAGATCCTCGTGTTCCGAGAACGGGTTCTGAATGAGTTTCCAGTCGTCGCGATGGCGCAGCACATCGGAGCCGATCAGCCCGCGGATCGGCTGGAACGGCGTGCCTTTTTGCGCCGCCAGCAGACCCGCGTGGATCGCCGGGCAAGTCGCGTCGCGAACAATGATTTCGCCTTGCTTCACGGCGCGGTTGAAGCACGGCGCGCCGCCGGCTTCACCAAGGCTCATCGCGCTCGTTTCGATCGAGCGAACGCGCCCTGCCCCGATCAAAATATCCACCTGCAGCCCGCCGGTGGGGACACACACGATGTCGAGATCGCGCGCACCGCCAGCGAGTATCGGTCCGACCATCGCCATCGAAACGCCGGCGTAATCCACCGGCACGGCGAGCCGGCAACCGCTGCGGATCAAGCCGCCGAGTTGCTCCAGTGTTTGACCCGCCATGATTCAGTGCACGCCATGAACAGATCGGGGCATTGCCGCCACCCGCACGACTCGACCGGCCACGACGATGTTAACCACGCGCCATCGAGTAGAACTCGCTGTTCGGACGCATCGACGTGAAGTTCGCCATGCGATTCGACAAACCGAAAAACGCCGTGATGCCGGCGATGTCCCAGATATCCTCGTCGTCGAAACCGTGCCCGCGCAGGATTTCGAAATCCGCGTCGCTGATCGCTTTCGCGTCGTTCGACACTTTCATCGCGAAGTCGAGCATCGCCGTTTGTCGCGGCGTGATATCGGCCTTGCGGTAATTGATCGCGACCTGATCGGAGATCAGCGGATCCTTCGCATAAATGCGCAGGATCGCGCCGTGGGCGACCACGCAATACTGACAGTTGTTGTCGTTCGAGGTGGCCACGACGATCATTTCGCGTTCGGCCTTGCTCAGATTGCCTTCGCGTTCCATCAAGGCGTCGTGATAGGCAAAGAACGCGCGAAATTCGTCGGGCCGATGCGCGAGCGCAAGAAACACGTTTGGCACGAAGCCGGCTTTTTCCTGTACGGCGAGGACGCGCGCCTTGATGTCATCGGGCAGGTCGTTGATTTCCGGTACCGGGTAACGGCTGATGGGTTTGTCGGACATAGTGTAATTCTCTCTTGATCCAGTGAATGTTCGTCGTTCAACGTCGACCACGATATAGCGCGGGTTGGTCCGCGTCATCGCGCGTCGGCGGTTTTTGTCAGTTTCCGTCAGCGCAATTTCGCGCGCATCATTCCCGCAATGATTTACCGCGGCAGATTATCGAAAAAGCTCGCAGTAAACAGATGCATCGGCGCCGAGCTGCGCACGAGCTTTGCCCGCAGGATCGCGCCTTCCCAGCCGATCCAGAAAAACGCCGCAAGCTGTTCGCAGTTCGCGGCGGCGCCGATCTCACCGGCCGCTCGCGCCTGCTCCAGGCACCGTTGCACGCGCGCCTGCCAGCTCAGGAATACCGCCTCGAGCAATTCGCGGAACTCGTCATGCGTGCTGGCCAGTTCCTGACTCAGGTTACCGATCAGGCAGCCGCGGCGATACTGAAAACGCTCCACCCCACGGGTCCCGTCGGCGACGAAGTTTCGCAGCCGTTGCAACGGCGCGTGCGCTTCGTCGAGCAGCCAGCGGTCGAGTTTTCTGCCGAAATACCCGGCATAACCCTCGATGACCGCGCGACCGAACTCGTCCTTGCTCGAAAAGTAGTGATAGAACGATCCCTTCGGGACTCCGACCCGTTTCAGCACCTCGTCGATGCCGGTCGTGGCGAAGCCCTTTTCCGTCAGGATGGCGATACCGCAACGCACGAGCCGCTCCCGGGTTGCGAGACGCGCACCATCGGTTTTCGGCGGTCGCCCCCGTTTCCGGGACGCCGGTCGTGCCGCGGTGTCGCTGGCGCTATTCATGGCGTAATAATAGACCGATCGTCTAGTAAAATAAAAGCGCGCCAGGCGGCTCCCACGAACGACCCCTCCGGACGCGCCGCGCTACGCGATTCAGCTCCCGAAACCACCCGGGTCCGGATCGGGAAAGCGACGGGTTCGCGGCGGTTTCGGCGATGGGGTGAGGGAAAAATCCCGGATGATTCGCCGGATCCCGCATAATCGAGCGACCGCGGCCGCACGGGCGACATTGCACCGTTGCGCCTGTGCGGACAGCAAGCATCGAACGAGGAGTCAGCTATGCGCAAACCCGTCTGTCTCGTGATCGGAGCCGGCGCCGGAATCGGCGGCCATGCCGGCAAAGCTTTCGCGCTCGCCGGCTATCACGCCTGCCTGTGTCGGCGTACCGATGGCAGCGGCCTCGATAAAATCGTCAACGACATCGTGAGCGCGGGCGGTGAGGCAACGGGATATTTGCTCAACGTCGTCGAGCCGGACCGTCTCGAAAACCTGATCGAGAGTATCGAAAACGACATCGGGCCGATCGAGGTCGTCATCTATAACCTCGGCGCTCAGGTCGGCCATCGCGCGCTCGCGGATACGTCGTACAAGACGTTCGAAACGGGCTGGCGACTCGGCACGTTCGGGCTTTACCGGCTCGCCTTCAATCTGTTCCCGCGCATGGTCGCGCGTGGTGGCGGCACCCTGCTCGTGACATCGGCCACCGCCGCGATGCGTGGCAACGCCGGCCAGGCTTCACATGCCGCGGCGATGGGCGGCCGGCGTATGTTGTGCCAGTCACTCAACGCCGAATTCGCCGCGCAGGGCATCCACGTCGCGCACATCCTCATCGACGGTGCGGTCGATGCCCCGGACACGCTCGGCAAAATGCTCGGACCGGAAAAGTACCGGGCCCTGCGCGAACGCAAGGGGCTGGAACACGATGGCCTCATATTGCCGGAAAAACTCGCCGAGACTTACCTGCACCTGGCCCGGCAGCATCGCTCGACGTGGACGCATGAACTCGATATCCGGGCCTATACCGATCTTGCGTGGTGGAACCATCGCGGCGGCCAGGACTTCTAGCGCAACAACCCGGGTTGCGCGGACGCCCGGCTGAAAACCGCCGGCGCCTGCAAACCGTGCCGGGCGGTTACGCTCGCGCACAACCGCCGACGAAGCTCTTGTTGATCGTGCCCTGAACGACGCTGTCGGCAAGCTGCATGTCCGCGTGTGCAACGGTGTCGGGCTTGCACGGTTTTGCCGCGAGGCGCCTGCTAAGCTAACCCGTCAACAGCACTTCCGGGAGCACACAGCATGTTTACGATGATCAGGAAACCGGCCACGACGCTGCTATTCACATTACTCGGCGCTGCCCCGCTCGCGCTAGCGCAGGGCATGGACCCGGCGCAAATGCAGCAGATGATGGAAAACGCGCAAAAAATGCAGGCCTGCATGAGCGAAGTCGATCAGTCGGCAATGGAAGCGATGGCCCGCGATGCGCAGGCGTTCCAGCAGAAGATCAAAGCGCTGTGCGCCGCCGGCAAACGGGACCAGGCAATGTCCGATGCGATAGCCTACGGGCAGCAGGTGAATGCCTCACCGGAGATGCGGAAGATGCAGGCGTGTCGCAAGTATATGGAAGGAATGATGCCGAAAATCCCGGTGCTCGATTCGCCGACCGCCGGTGGATCGCATATCTGCGACGAATGATTCCGCACGCTTGATCACGCGCTCGCCGTCGCCGCGCGGGGTCCGCATCGTTCCTGGTACCCGCGCCGCGACACGTAACGCGGCATCGACGGAACCGCTCGTGGTCTCCCGGTGAACGGCCGGCCGGATCGCAGCGCGGAACCGTGAGGCCCCGCGCCGAACGCAGGCTCTCCTGGCGCGCAATGTGAGCGGCCGCGACGGCGCGGGCGAACAGGCCATGATGCCGTGGCCAACCCCCGATCGGCGCAACCGTTCGCGCGCGTAATGGTTACCGGCCCCACGCACGCCACGGACAGTTGCCGCGCGCCCGGCCCACCGGGTCGCGCTGAACACGAGCGACCCGCGCGCACGCCGCAACCTACTTCCCGGTTTGTTCGCTGGCGTCAGCCCGCGTCAGCACGGCCGCGCCCTGCCCCCACCCGTGGTGTCCATCAGCCCAGGCCAGTTCTTCGGCGGTCGATTCGCGCCCGACGATCGGATTGCGGTGGGGGAAACGCCCGAAACGGCGTATCACGTCGCGGTGCGCCTCGCCCGCTTCGGCACAGGAAATCATCAACGCCTTGAACGCCGGTGGCGCCGCCGCGTGCAGCGCACGATAGCCGGCGACGCAGAAGTCCTGCAGCGCAAGGTCTTCGGCATGTTCGAATGGCATGTACAGGAACACGCGCTCGATGAGACTGAGGGACGCCACGGCGGAACCGGCGTCGAGCACGCGCCGGGCAACGTCCCGCGCTGCCGCATCGCTCGCGAACGCGGTGGCCTGGCCCCGGTAGATATTGCGCGGCAACTGGTCGAGCACGATGACGAGCGCCACCGCACTTTGCGGATCCGCGAGCCATTCGTGACAGCCCCCGCGGCGCGCATGTTCGACGAGTGCCCCGAACTGCTCACGCAACTCGGCATCGAACGCGAAATCCGTCCTGAACCACACATTGATGCGCTCGGCGACATACGCCGGATCATCGAGCGCGCCGTCGCCAAACCAGAAATCACGCACGGCCCGGGGATCAAAGCGCGGTTCACCGCGCGCGGTGCCGGACCCGGCAGGCGTTTGCTGATTGCTGATCGGACGTGCTCCCGTGGTTACGATTAACGGCCAATGTGTGCACGGCTGCGCGCGCGGCGGCGACAAATACCGGCGCCGCACCGAACGAACCGCGACCCGGCCCGCACCGTGCATCCAGCGCCGCGACTGGCGGCCGGCGGATACGTTAGCACAATCGCGGCGCGCCCTGATCCGCGCGCCACGGTCAGTGCACGATCGTGGTTTGACCTGGCGGCGATGCCTGTTCGTGCACAACATCATGCAATAACCGCTGCCAGGCCATGGCCGCCTGCGCATAGATATTGCTGCTGCCGTCACTGTCGAAACGATCACGATGTATGGCCAGCGCTTCGAGCATGCGGATGACGAGGTGCGCGAGTTCCGGCGACGGATGACACATGAATTGTGTCATCAGCCGGATGCTGCTCGCGTGAATCGCTTCGATCGGCACGCTGTCAGGGTCGGCACTGTCGTGGACGATATGTTTCAAAAATGCATTGATGCGGCATACAAAGACTCCCTCGTGCAGATGGTTCAGTTGCGCCAGGCGCCGTTATCGGACGTGCGGTGTGGATTTAAGGGTCGGCATGACGGGTGGCGACTCGCGCGGCGCAGCTTCGCCCACGCAAGCGCGGCACACCCGCCGCACCTGCGCTTCGTCCGGCATGCGGATGCCCATCCGCGAGCGCAGCTGATCGCCGATGTCGGCGTAGTGAGGCGTGGCGTATTTCCACTCATTCAGCGGAAACAATTCGTAGTTGAATCCCGTCAGGCGCGATGGCGTGAGGATCGAGACGCCGAAGAACGGATGCCACAATTGCACGTGCAACAATGCGCGCAGCGCGAAATAGTGATGGAACTGCCCGGCCGGATCGAAAATGCGCACTTCCCAGTGACCAAACGCGGCGGCGCCACCGGCAACGGAAACGGTTTCGACGACGATGCGATCATCCGGGCGGTGCGGACGGATCATGCCGGCGGACCCGGTGGCCCGCGCTCTGCGGAACCGGGCGAGATCAATAATATTCATGGGTGACGCTTTAGATGCGAATGAGAATTATTCTCAATTATACAATCCGCCGGACCCGATGACCACCACGGTGTAGCGATTTTTTCACCGCCGCGATAACCGTCCCGCGAAACGCCTCCCCGAAGACCGCTGCGGATCCTCCCTGAATTTCGGCGCGCCGAGTCACCGTGTTCGGGGTCGATCCCTGCCGTGAACGTCGTTACCCGGAGCCCGCCCGCCGTATGCAGCCGTTCGCCGATCCCGCACGCAGACGCATCGCAGACCGGGGCCGCCTACCCCATGACCACGTCGATCAGCGGCTGCATCGTTGCCGCATCCCAGTAATCTTCCCAGCGCACGATCAATCCGCCGCGCACGATAAACACGCCGGCCACCGGTAACTCGACGCTCACCCCGGCGCGCTGCCACAACTCGCGGCGCGCATTCATGACCACTTCGCCGCTCGCAGCCGTGTGCACGATGTCCATCTTCTTCAACGCACAATCGGCTCCTTCGATGAACGGTTCGAGTACCGTGCGCACCCCGGCGTGCCCCGTTACCGGAGCCCAGGGCATGTTGTGGTACACGACCTCCTCACTGAGATATGCCACGCAATCGCGCAAATCCCCGCTCAGCAGGGAGTCGCACATTTGCGTCACGATGCGGCTGTTCGTATCACTCATTTCGTTCGCTCCTTCGCCATCTCGATTGATCAACCCGCCCGGTTCGCCGACCGCGGAATCGACATTCTCCGACGGCCGTGCGCGGCCTGCGATACCTGCCCGTTTTCGCGTCGTCGCGGTCGCCGCTGCGAGCGCAGACCCGGGCCGGTGCGGCAATACCGCGCGCAATCATCAAGCGCGCCCCGTCATGCGGTGGCTAACTTTATAATACGGATAAGGATACGGACCACGGAACCCGTTGGCCGACCATCGAAACCACCCTGATTGATCCGCTTTCGAGCGTCGGAATCGCAGGCAATATTTCCCCGGTCTAGCTGATCGGGTCAATGGCGATGCGCAACATCTTCTCGCTGCGCATCCTCGCGATGGGCGCCGGACCCACCGGCATCGCGTGCGACGTTGTCCGGACCGGGAACGTGTCCGGTATTTGCGGGAAACGTCCTTTACGCTGATGAACGTGACGTAGTGGATCGCCCTGCTCATCGAAAAATGGCATGCCTGTCTCTCGCGTGAGCAGAGGGTGTTGTGCGACAGCGTATTTCCGACCCTGTCGAACACGCGCATGCTGAATGTGCCGGCGATTGCCGGGTCACGGATATTCACTCCCGGGGGATTCTCACCGAAGACGGGCACGACGTCGCCGCGCCGTACCTCGTCGAACGTGGCGAGGCGTCGGTTGCGATTCGCGACACCCCTGCGTCGAAATGTGAAGCCGGTGATATTGTCGGAGAAATCGCTTGCCTCACCCGCGTACCCGCGTGCGCCACGGTGAACGCGTCCGCGAACCGGGGAGCCTCGCCTTCGATTGCGAATCGCTGCGTGTGCTGACCCACGCGAACGCCGCCCCCGAAAGCGGGGTCAGCGTCGCCCTGAGCGCGAATCTCGCGACGAAACTAATCGGCAATAACGAAACGCTGTTGTGCGTGTAGCGCCGCGGGCGATGCTCACTGCGCCGGCGAAGCGGTAGCCGGATCCTCGCCGCGCAATAATTCGACCACGCCGTACAAATCCGCCAGCGCGAGCAGGCTGCGCGGGGGATTCATCAGCGTAATGCGCCGTGCCCGGCGCTGCCAGAAAAACACGAGCGCGAGTGCGCTCGAATCGACATCCGTGACCCCCGCGAGATCGATCTCGAGATCGGCATCGGTAACACTGGCCACGCTTTCCTCGCGCAGCGTCACATGGGTCTCGATCGTGGCCGGCCCGCTCACGCTGAGCCGCTTGCCCTCGACGCTGATCATTGCGCTTCCTCGTTCTTGTCGCGCAGCAGTTTGATCAGTCCGTCCACGCCGGAGGATTCGACTGTTGAATTAAACAGTGAACGGTAGTTGATCACGAGGCTCACACCTTCGACGATGACATCGTAGACCTTCCAGCCTTCCGGGGTCGGGACCATACGATAGTTCATCGAAATCGGGCTCGTTCCCGACTGCGTGATCGTGGTCTGCACGACGATGCTGCGCGCATCCGGCGCCACTTCCACGGGCTTGTAGGTAATCACCTGATCGCGGTATGCGGCGAGCGATACCGAGTAGGTGCGCACGAGCAGGGTCTTGAACTCCCGGATCAATTCCGGCTGCCGGGCCGGGTCGATGCGGCGCCAGTCCTTGCCGACGGCGAGACGGGTCATGCGCGCGAAATCGAAATGCTCGACGAGATTCGCCTCGACGACTTCGGTGATTCGCTGCCGGTTGCCGGCGGCAATTTCGGGATCATCACGGATCGTCTGCAGCAGACGCTCGGTCGTTTCACGCACGAGCGCATCCGGTGCCTGCTCGCTTGCAACGGCGTTGCCCGTCCACACGAGGCCGACGACAACGAGCGCAATAAGTATTCGTAGCGGGCGCATCACGGTTTATTCCGCCTGTTTCTGTGCGTTGTCATACATGAACCGTCCGAGCACGCGTTCGAGTACGACAGCCGATTGGGTAATGTCGATTTGACTGCCGTCGGTGAGAACGTCCTCTTCGGCGCCGGCATCGAGCCCGATGTAGTTTTCACCGAGCACCCCTGACGTCAGCACCGAGGCGCTCGTGTCGACGGGAAACTCGTAGGCCGCATCAATGGCCATGACGGCAACCGCCTGGTAGGCGGCGCTGTCGAACTCGATATCCGTGACCCGGCCCACCGTCACGCCGGACGCACGTACCGGCGCGCGGATTTTCAGCCCGCCGACATTATTGAATTTTGCCGTGACCGTATACGTTTCGCCGCTGCCGCCGATGCCGAGGTTGCCAACCTTCAACGCCAGTACAAGCATGGCGCAAAACCCGATCAGGACGAACAGTCCGACCCAGAAATCGATAGAGCGTTGATTCACTTTGTTCTCCTGTGATTACCCGCCCCAGGCCTGCAGCATGAAGCCGGTCAGGACGAGGTCGAGCGCAAGTACGAGCAGCGAGGAATGGACCACCGTGCGTGTTGTCGCACGCGAGACGCCTTCGGCGGTGGGCTGGGCGTCGAAACCTTCGAACGTGGCAATCGCGCTGATCGCGAAACCGAAAACGAAGCTCTTGATCACGCCGTTCAACACGTCCTCGCGAAAATCCACGGCGCCCTGCATTTGCGACCAGAACGCGCCGTCATCAACTCCGAGGATCTGCACGCCAACGATATACGCGCCGAAGATCCCCATCGCGGAGAACAGCGCCGCGAGTAATGGCATCGACAGCACGCCGGCCCAGAACCGGGGCGCGACGACCCGGGCGACGGGGTTCACCGCCATCATTTCCATCGCGGTGATTTGATCCGTCGCTTTCATCAGCCCGATCTCCGCGGTAATCGCCGAGCCGGCGCGGCTCGCGAACAGCAACGCGGCGACAACCGGCCCGAGCTCGCGCACGAGCGACAACGCAACGAGCACGCCGAGTTTCTCCTCGGAACCGTACACCTGCAGCGTGTCGTAGCCCTGCATACCGAGGACCATACCGACGAACAGACCCGAAACAGCAATGATCACGAGCGACAACACACCGGCGAAATAAAGCTCGCGAATCGTCAGCGAGGGTCGCAGTACACTCGGGCCCGATCGGAACAACACCTGCTGGGTGAACCGGGTCGCGCGCCCGATACGCCGCACCGTATCGAGGGTGCTCGTGCCGATTCCGGCCACCCGCGCTTCGATTTGCTTAAGCATTTGGCAACCCCAGGGATTCGCGATAATCGCCGGCCGGATAGTGGAACTTCACCGGCCCGTTCGCTTCACCGTGAATAAACTGATGTACCACCGGCACGTCGGACTCGCGCATTTCATCCGGGGTTCCGTGCGCCACGATCCCGCCGTCGGCCATCAGATACACGTAATCCACGACTTTCAGTGATTCCTGGACATCATGCGTGACGACAATCGATGTCGCGCCGAGCGCATCATTGGAGCGGCGGATCAATTGCCCGATCACCCCGAGCGAAATCGGATCGAGCCCGGCGAACGGTTCGTCATACATGACCAACATCGGATCGAGCGAAACCGCGCGCGCGAGCGCAACGCGCCGCGCCATGCCGCCGGAGAGTTCCGCCGGCATCAGGTCCGCCGTGCCGCGCAGCCCGACGGCGTTCAGTTTCATCATGACAAGATCCCGGATCGCTTCCTCCGGCAGGTCCGTTTGCTCGCGCATCTGGAAAGCAATATTGTCGAACACGCTCATGTCGGTGAACAGCGCGCCGAGCTGGAACAGCATCCCCATGCGCCGGCGCATGCGGTAAAGGCCGTCCTGGTCGAGTTCGTGCATCACCTGCCCGTCCACTTTGACGTGACCGGCGTTCGGGCGGATCTGACCGCCGATCAGGCGCAGCAACGTCGTCTTGCCACAACCGCTGCCGCCCATCAGCGCAACGACTTTTCCACGCGGCACGGTGAGATTGATCGAGGAGATAATCTGGCGCGTCGCGCTGTAGCCAAACGTCAGGTTCTCGACTTCGACGAGATTCCCGGCGGCCTGGTCTTCCGGTTGTGCGCTAAGGTCATCCATATCGGCAGTCAGATGCAGGGCGACAGATAAAGTTCATCGCGGTTAATGGCAGGCCGGCGTGTCCGGCAATCATAGCGTGTTCGAAGGCTCGGGATTCGACGCCGCGCCATCGGGCGGCACCGCGGCCCCGGGTTCCTGCGACCGCGGCTCGTCCACGATCCGATCCATCACGAGACAGGCGACGAGATCACCGGCCACATTGATCGCGGTACGGCTCATGTCGAGGATGCGATCGACACCGAGGATGAGCGCAATGCCTTCGGGTGGAATCCCCACCGTCGCCAGCACGGTCGCGAGGATCACGATACCGACGCCCGGGGTTGCCGGTGAACCGATCGACGCGCCAACCGCGAGCGCCACGACGAGCATCATACCGGCGAGGCCGATGTCGATACCGTAAACCTGCGCCAGGAACACCGTCGCCGCGCCCTGGTAAAGCGCGGTGCCGTTCATGTTGATCGTAGCGCCGAGCGGGATCACGAATTGCGCGACCGACGGACGCACAGCGAGCTGCTGCTCCGCGGTCTTTATCGACAGGGGCATCACAGCCGCCGAACTCGAGGTCGAAAACGCGAGCAACAGCAGTTCACGGGTTGCCCGGATGAACGCGAACGGTCGCAGTTTACTGCTCGTCCACACGATCAGCAGGTAAACCGCAAACAGCATAACGAGCCCCGTCAGCACCGTCAGTACATAGTGCGCCATCCCGATCAGCGCATTGACCCCGAGTTGCGTCATCAACCGCGCCATCAGGCCGAATACCGCAATCGGTGCGAGCCACATGGCCCAGCGCACGACCGTCATACACACCTGCTGCAGTGACGACAGTAAATCCAGCAAGGGTCGCGACTGCGTCGGCGGCATCGTCACGAGCGCGATGCCGACGATGATCGAGAAAATCACAATCTGCAGCATCTGGCCCTCGACCATCGACCCGAGTGGATTCCCCGGCAGCAGCCCAATCAGCACTTCCGGCAGCTCCGCGATTCCCGGCGGCGCGAGCACGGTCGGCGATTCCGTGAGCGGGGTCGCCGGCACCGTGGTTTTCGACAGCGCAACGCCGGGGCGCATGATTTGTGCGATCCATAACCCGATGGCCGCGGCCATTGCGGTCGTTGCGATGAAATAGCCGGTGACCGCAACGCCAAGCCGCTTCAGCTGGTCGGCGTTCTCGCTCGAGGCCAGGCCGAGAATAATCGAGGCGAACACGAGCGGAATCACGATCATCTGGATCACGGCGAGGAACAGCTGCCCCGGTAACGCGAGCCAGCTGCCGATCAGGGTGCCGGTAGCCGGATCCACGAAGCCGGCCGTGGGCCCGAGTGCCAGCCCCGTTGCCAGTCCGAGTGCCATGCCGAGCAACACCTTCAGCCACAGGCGATGCTCGGTGAGCGACGCCAGCTGGCTCGCGAGATGCCGCAAGGAGCGCGGGTGAATACGTTCGAGATTCTTCAGTGCTTCAACGATCACGTTCCCGTCATCCCGTTAATAAAGCCGGCGGCCACACCGGGTAGCCAGGCGCCGGCAATACCCCGGGCGCCACGAAGGGGCAAATTAGCATGCTTGCACGGCGCGCAATTGATCTGCATCCGTGTTGCACAGTTTTTCTGTCGCCGTGCGCCCCGTCGTCGCGGGCGCCCGTTGCGCCCGGCACGAGTGGCCGTTGCAGGAACCGCCGGCGGCCACCTACGGCACTGCAGCATGAGGCGCTTCGGGGTAACGCCGCCGGGACTTGCCACCCCCGTTGCGTCCCGCCGCCAGCCCGGCACCGTACATGCACGGTGCCGCTTTCGTGCCGCGGTCCGTATTCGTTATGCTCGCCGTCCACCAGACAAAAACTGAGGAGCACGAACCATGGCAGTGTGTGTCACGTTTAATCTCGCGGTAGACCCGAACAAGATGGATGATTTTCTCGCCGCCGTTAAAGGCGCGGCGCCGGAAACGCGGGCCTACGATGGATGCCAGTTATTCGATATCTGGATCGACCAGAATACGCCCGGTAACGTGCTGTTCTACGAGATCTGGGACTCGGTTGCGCAACAGGAGAAATACCTGCAATGGCGTACCGAAACCGGGGTCATGGAAGCACTCGGGGGCATGCTGACGGCACCGCCGACGATTCGCTACCACGACAAGTTCGACGGCTGAGCGTCAACCCGCTTGCGCGTGAGGGTCGGGTCGGCGTCGGCGCGGGCGCGCCCGCCCCCCACGGGCATCCCGGTTACGGGCGGTGCTAGAATCGTGCGTAACACAGGTCCGCCGATGCCGGTGGTCCGCACCCAATCGAGAGGATGACCGCAATGGAAATTGGCCTGCAATTCATTTTTCAGAATACGCACGAAGGCATGTCGGACGCGGACATGATGCGCCACGAAACCGACGTCGCACTGCTCGCCGAGGAAGTCGGCATGGATTTCCTGCTGTTACCGGAACACCATTTCGACCCGAACTACTCGATCATGCCGGACAACATGCAGTGGCTGGCTTATCTTGCCGGCAAGACGAACCGGATCAAGATCGGTACCGGCGCGATCATTCTCCCGTGGCACGAAAACCCGACCCGGGTTGCGGAGAAAATCTCACTGCTGCAGGTGATGCTCGGCGACCGCTTTCTGCTCGGTTTCGGCCGCGGGCTCGCGCGCGAGGAATATCGCGCGTTCGGGGTCGACATGGCGAGTGCGCGCGAGCGCTTCGACACGGCGGCGGAGATCATTCTTGACATTCTCGATACCGGCATCGCGGAATACGACACGAAGTATTTCAAACAATCGCGCACAAACGTCACCCCGAAGCCGGAGCACGGTTATCGCGATCGCGAGTTTTTCTCCGTCGCGATGACCCCGGATTCCGCGATGGCGGCAGCAAACCTCGGCGGCACGATGATGTCGTTCGTGCAATTGCCATGGGAACAACACAATGCCGCGGTCGAAGCGTGGCGCGAACGCTTCGCCGAAGTACACCCCGACAAGACCCCGGGCGCACCGGTGTTCTCTGACTTCACGTTCTGCCACGAAGATCCCGCGGTCGCGGAAAAGATCGCGCGCGAATATCTCTCGAAATATTACCTGAGCGTGATCCGTCACTACGATTTCGATGGTTCGCACTGGGGTGAAACCCAGGGTTACCAGGCCTACCAGGCCGGCGCGAGCGCGATCAAGGACATCGGTATCGATGCCGCGTGCGAAGGCTTCGTCCAGAACCAGGCCTGGGGTACGCCGGATCAAATCATCGAGAAGTGGACCCGGCGGGTTGCGATGACCGGTGAAGTACGCCCGGCAATGGCCGTATCCTACGCCGGTATGCCGTTCGATCTCGTCCGTGGCAGTCTCAAGCTGATTGGCGAGAAAGTCGCGCCGGCCTTGCGCAAGGTCACGTTCGACGGGAAACGTCGCAGCGCATAGCCTGGCGTTGCCGTGCCGGACGCGCGGACGACAATCGCGGGCAGCGCACCGGGTCCCGCCGCCGCCGGCCCGTTGCGGCGGATCAAATTGAGCGAACGGAGAATCTCCGTCGGCGGCACGCCGCGCGCGCCCCGCTCGCGCGTTCACGGGCCCATCGCGCGCCACGCGCATCGTTCCTGTCGCACCCGTTCTCTTACAGTCAATTTTTCGGGCCGCGCCGTGAAAGCGCCGGGCACGACGATCAGCTAGCTTTGCACACGGTTGCAAGAAATTGCAGCGCCGGAAGCCTGCCCGCCCGCTTCGGGTGGCGAGGTTCGTTTTACTCCTGACTACGAGGTGAACTCGATGAACTTTCACATTAGAACACTCGTCCCCGCCATCATCGTCAGCGCTTGCCTGTGGTCGTCCGCTACCGTGGCCGTCGCGCAGGAGCCGCTCAACGTCGAGGTGTTCATGAGTTCCGAAGAACACATGGGTCTCGGCGTCGCATCGGCGATCATTTACGGTGAACGCGATGCCGTGCTCGTTGACGCGCAGTTCACGCTGTCGAATGCGCACCGCCTCGTCGCTGAAATCATCGAGACCGGGCGCAATCTCACCACGATCTACATCACGCACGTACATCCCGATCACTTCATGGGCCTGCCCGTGATCAAGCAGGCGTTCCCCGCCGCGCGCGTCGTCTCCCTGCCGGTAATCGCCGACGACGTGAACAGCAGCGCCGAATTCAAACTCGAGTACTGGGGCAACAAAGTGCTCGGGCATAACGGCGCGAAAACAAAAGTTGTCGTCGAAGCGCTGTCCGAGCCGGTGATCATGCTCGAAGGCCGGCGTCTCGAAGTGCTCGGTCCGTTCCACGCTGATGCACCGAATTCCAGCGTCGTCTGGATCCCGTCTATCCGCGCGCTCGTTGCGTCCGACACGGTCTTCGATCACGCACACACGTGGTTATCCGCGACGAAATCCCCGGCCATGATGAACGAGTGGCTGGCGGTACTCGACCGGCTCGATGCCCTGAAACCCGTGGTCGTCGTGCCGGGCCATGCCCCGTCGAACGAGTACCTCGCGCCCGCCTCGATCGATTACACGCGCCGCTATATCCAGACGTTCGCGGCAAAAATGCGAGAAGCGCCGGACGCCGCCGCGCTGCGCGTCGAAATGAACCGGCTGTACCCGGATCTCGCGATGCCGTTCTGCCTCGAGTACAGCTCGAAGATTCTGAAAGACCACTGGACCTGGGAAGGTCAGTGGCCAGCCGCACTGCGTGACATGCCGGTAACGTACTGAGGTGCACCCGCGGCGCTCGTGCGCATGTACAATTACGGCTCTCGCGCGCTGAAATTCACAGGGGGTCGGGATGGCTACGAACTCGGATGACGCCTACCACAAAATCCGCATCGCGGCGGCGACGAAACCGCGCGGCTGCCCCGTTGATCCGGCGTTCACCCCGTTCGCGCCGGATTATCTCGCAAACCCGTATCCCGAGCTCGAACGTCTGAACGCGGAACAACCGATTTTCTACGCCGAACAACTCGGCTATCTCGTTGTCACCCGCATGCAGGACGTCATCGAGGTGTTCAAGCAGCCGGAAATCTTCTCGTCCGAAAACGTCCAGGACCCGGTGTTTCCCGTGTGTGAGCGCGCCGCGGCGATCCTCGGGGCCGAGGATTACAACCCGATGGCCGTCATGTCGAACCGGCAGCAACCGGACCATACGCGGATCCGCAAATACACGCGCGAAGGGTTTTCCGGACGTCGCATGAAGTTGCTCGAACCCTATATCCGGCAACGCAGCGAAGAGCTCGTCGGGCAAATGCTCGCAGCCGGTGGGCCCGCGGAGTTCGTCAGCGCGTTCGCACACCCGCTGCCGGGGCAGATAATTTTTCGTTTTATCGGCTTTCCGGACACGGACGACGAGCAACTGATCGACTGGACGTCAAACCGGCTCAAATTTACCTGGGGTAAACCGAGCGACGATGAGCAGGTGGAAATCGCGGAGAACATGCTGCGGTATTGGCGTTACTGTCGCGAATTCGTCGCGCGGCGTCAGCGGGAACCGGCTGACGACCTCACCTCGGAACTGCTCGCCGCGCATGCGGCAGCACCGGACGATCTGACGTACCGCGAAGTTGAATCCGTGATCTACGGTCTGTCGTTCGCCGGCCACGAAATTGTCAGCAATTTCATTGCGAATTCCGTCGTGCAGCTGATGTCCGACCGCGCCGCGAACTGGGAAGCGGTTTGCCGCGACCCGTCACTGATCACGAATGCGCTCGAAGAAGTGTTGCGCCACGATTCGCCGCAAACGAGCTGGCGTCGGGTCGCTCTCGTCGACACAAGGCTTGGCGGGATCGATATCCCGGCGGGCACGCAGATCTTTCTCAGTCTCGGCGCGGCGAACCACGAAGCCGCGGAATTCCCCGAACCGGCGCGGTTCGACATCGCGCGTGAAAATGCGCGCAAACATATCTCGTTCGGTCACGGGATCCACTTCTGCCTCGGTGCGCGGCTCGCGCGGCTCGAAGCGCAGATCGCGCTCGAAGTCCTCGCCGAGCGGGTTCCGGGCCTGCGTCTCGTGGCGGATCAGACGCTGCGGTTTTCACCGAACATCACGTTCCGCGGTCCGGCGGCGCTGTACGTCGACTGGGACTAGCGGCGCTTCGAAACAGCCCGGCGGATCGTCGCCAGTTGCTGAATACGTGCGCCGGATTTGGAAGCGGTATCAAAAATAAGCAGCGTCGCGCCGGGACTCGTTTTTGAGACCGCTTCTAGTAACCGGTGGCCGCCGTCGGGTCGTCGCCAGCGGGGTCGGGCGATCGATAACGTGCCGCAAGCTGGCGCAGTCCATTGGCCAGCACGACAGCATCCACCCCGACCCCGATAAAATGCGCCCCGCGCGCGCGGTACTGCGCCACGAGCGCCGGATCGAGGCACAGCAGGCCGGCATACTTTCCGGCTGCGATGATGCGCGCGAGGCCGTCGTTGATCGCGCTGACAACGTCGGGGTGCCCGGGATTACCGACGTGCCCCATCGAGGCGGATAAATCAGACGGCCCGATAAACACGCCGTCGACTCCGTCGACCGCGAGGATCGCGTCAAGGTTCGCGAGCGCGGAGGCCGTCTCGACCTGGACGATGAGACACAACTCGGCGTTCGCGCGGGCGAGATAATCGGGCACACCGTTCCAGCGCGCCGCGCGCGCCATCGACGTGCCGAGGCCACGTTTGCCCGCCGGCGGGTAACGCAGTGCCGCGACGATCGCGGTCGCCTGTTCCGCGGTTTCCACCATCGGAATGAGAAACGATTGCGCGCCCATGTCGAGCAGACGCTTCAGCAGCGCCGGATTGTCGTCGACGGGCCGCACGATTGGCGCGACGTCGTAAGCGGCGATCGCCTGCAGATTCGCGAGTACGTTCGCGAGTTCGTACGGACCGTGTTCGTGATCGATTAACAACCAGTCGAAGCCGGCACCGGCCGCGATCTCCGCAACGCTGTTATCGGGCAACCCGAGCCACAGGCCGTATTGCGTCGTGCCACTCGCGAGACCGCGTTTGAATTTGTTTTCCGGGAAATTCATCAGGACGTGCTCATACGAAGTCGAGCGTGATTTCACCGAGCGGACCATAGTCCACGCGCACATGGTCGCCGGCTTGCACGATCACGGGTCGCGTAAACGAACCGGACAGGATCAACTGGCCGGGTTCGAGGCCAATCCCGTGCGGTGCGAAGCGTTTACAGACCCAGCGGATCCCGTGTCCCGGATGATCCATCACGGCGGCGCCAAGGCCGGTTTCCTCGATTTCACCGTTCAGGTAGAACAGCGCCCCGGCCCAGCGCAAATCCACATCCCGGGGATTCACGTGCGTGTCTCCCGTAATCACGCCGGCGTTCGCGGCATTGTCGGCAATCGTGTCGCACACGGTGCGCGTGTAACCGGTATCGGGATCCACCCGGTAACTGCGCGCGGCGATCAGTTCGAGCGCCGGGACGACATAATCCGTTGCCGCCATCACCTCGTCGAGCGTCACCTCAGCGCCGAACAGCGGCTGCTTCAGGACGAACGCAAACTCCACTTCGAGACGCGGGTCCGTGAAATCACCGGCGGCGATGCGGCTACGGTTCGCAAACATCATGTCGTCGAGCAGCACGCCGTAATCGGGTGTGTCGATTTTCATCGCCATCTGCATCGCGCGCGACGTAAGACCGATCTTGTACCCGACCACCGACCGTCCGTCGGCGATCTTGCGATCGACCCAGCGCTTCTGCACCGCGTAGGCATCGTCGAGATCCATGTCCGGATAGGATTGCGTCAACGCGGCGATTTGCCGGCGCCCCTGCTCCGCCGCATGCAGTTCACACGCGGCTTGATCGATTTGTTCTGGTGTCAGCACGGCAATTAGTGAATTCGTCTCAGTTGCTGCCCGGGGTCGGGCACGCGTTTCAGATCACCGGGAATACGGCATTCAGTTGTCCCGTACCGGAACTGCCAAAGTACGGCGTCACGATTTCGACCTTCCCGGTGTATGCGTCCCAGCCGAGCGCGCCGAGCAGCATAGCCGTGTCGTGCATGAATCCTTCGCCGTGACACTTCTCGGCATATTCGGGCAGCATCGTCGTGAACGTCTTCCAGTCGCCCGCCTGCCACATCTCGAGCACGTGGTGGTCCATCTGTTCGAGGAACGGCGACCACACCTTGTGCAGGTATTGATCCGCAACCCCGTTCTGCGCGAACCGGTGCGACAGTGAACCGGACGCGAATATCGCGACCTTGCCGTCGTAATCGCGCTCGACGGCCTCGCGCAACGCGGCGCCGAGCTTCGCGCTGTCGGACAAATCGTGCACCGTGCACATGGCCGACACCGATACGACCCTGAAAACCCGATCGGTATTCATGTAGCGCATCGGCACGAGCGTGCCGTACTCGAGCGGCAGGCTTGTCGCATTGTGCGCTCGTGTGTGCACTCCGGCCGCGGTCGCCGCGTCCGCGATCAAATCGCCGAGTGAGGGATTGCCGTCGTACTCATACGGCAGGTTCTTGATGAAATGCGGCAGTTCGTTGCTCGTGTACAGTCCCTTGAAATGCGGGGCGCTGTTGATGTGATAGCCGGAGTTCACGAGCCAGTGCGTGTCGAAAACCACGATCGTGTCGACGCCGAGGTCGCGACAACGACGCGAAATTTCCCGGTGACCCGCGATCGCCGCTTCGCGACATCCCTTGTGCGGGCCGTCGAGCTCGGACAAATACATTGACGGCACGTGAGTTATTTTCGCCGCGAACGCTATCTCACCCATCGTGTTCTCCTGTCAGCGACCGAGCACCGGCACCGTATGCGTATCGTGCGCGATACAGACGTTCTTCGTTTCCATGTAGAACTCGAAGCTGTAGTCGCCGCCGTCCCGGCCTATACCGCTCATTTTCATGCCCCCGAACGGCGACGGCAAATTACGGTTGTTCTCCGAGTTGAACCACAGCATACCCGCGTCGATCCGGCGCGCGAGCCGCATCACCCGTCCCGCGTCCGCTGTCCACACGTAGCCGGCCAGTCCGTACGGCGTGTCGTTCGCAATCGCCACGGCCTCGTCTTCCGTATCGAAGGAAATCGCCGTCAGCACGGGACCGAAGATCTCTTCGCGGGCAACCCGCATGCGGTTGTCGGCCTCCGTGAACAGGGTCGGATTCATGTAGTTACCGGGACCGAGATCGTCGCGCCGCTCACCGCCAACCGCGATCGTCGCGCCGTCGCCGCGGGCCGCCTCGACGTAACTCTGGACTTTCGCGAAATGCTCGTGGTGCACGAGCGGACCGACTTCCGTGCGCGGATCGAGCGGATGACCCACTCGCAGATTCGCCGCGCGCGCCGCCACGGCATCGATGAAGCGATCGCGGATCCCGGATTGCACGAGCAGACGTGAACTCGACGTACAACGTTGTCCGTTCAGGCTGTAGATCATGAACACGACCGCATCGAGCGCGCGCTCGAAATTCGCATCGTCGAACACGATGACGGGATTCTTGCCGCCGAGTTCGAAATGAACGCGCTTCAGCGTTGCGGCGCCCTGGCGCATGATGTGACTGCCGGTTTCACCTTCGCCGACGAGCGCGACGGCCTTGATGGCCGGGTGCTCCGTCAGATGCTTGCCGGCATCCTCGCCGAAACCGTTGACGGTATTCCACACCCCGGCAGGGATCCCCGCCTCGGCACTGATTTCCGCGAGGATCATCGCGGTCAGGGGGCTCAGTTCCGCCGGCTTGTGTACGACCGTGCAGCCGGCCGCGAGCGCCGGCGCGATTTTCCACGTCGCAAGCATGAACGGCGTATTCCACGGCGTGATGATCGCGACCGGCCCGATCGGGGAACGGATCGTGAAATTCGTGTGTTCGTCCTGATGCAGCGCTTGCCCGTTGCGCGCCTCCGGTGCCTTGTCGGCGAAGAAGCGGAAATTCGCCGCGCCGCGCAGGGCCGCCTGCTGCATGAACCGGATCGGCTGACCGCAGTCCATCGATTCGACGAGAGCGATTTCCTCCGCCCGCGCGACGACGAGATCGGCGAAATGATTCAGGCGCTTGCGGCGCTCCGCCCCGCTCGTATCGCGCCACGCGGGAAACGCCGCGGCCGCCGCGGCGCAGGCGGCGTCGACATCCGCCGTTGTCCCCCGCACAACCGCGCCGAGCGTCGCGTTATCAACCGGGCTCAGGTTGTCGAACGTGGCGGCCCCGGGCGGCACGACGGTTTTGCCGTTAATGAAATGTCCGGTGACGTGGTTCCGGTAACGTTCGAGATAAGGCGCGACGGCGCGCAAGTTGTGGTCGAGATCGGTCATCGGCGTTGCCAGCGTTGAGTCCGGTCAAAACATAACCTGTTAATTAGTTTCCGTCAATTCAAGTGCCCGCAGGCGGACGCATCCGCGGGCCATAATGACAGTTATTGGCAAAATATGCGCAATTTTATCAATCACGGTGACTGTCTTGCATCATCCGGAATAATTCAATTATAGTTAACGCGTTAATAGTAATCAGGCGACGCAATGCGACTTTGTACATTTTCGACCGGCGTCTCGCGGTCCTGGGGGGTGATCGACGAACGCGGCATCGTCGATCTCGGTGCGCGCATCGGCGGCAGCGTGATCGAGGTGTTGCACAACGACACGCTCGCCGAAGTCCGCGAGCTCGCGACCCGCACCGCGCCCGATCACGACCCCGCCGCGGTGACGTTCGAGGTGCCGGTCGAGCGCCCGGAAAAGATCGCCTGCATCGGGGTGAACTACGCGAACCGTAACGCGGAGTACAAGGATGGCTCGGACGAACCCGAGTGGCCGAGCCTGTTCATGCGCACGATCGATTCGTTCACCGGCCACGATGCGCCGTTATGGCGTCCGCCGGAATCCGCGCAACTCGATTACGAAGGCGAGATCGCGCTCGTCATCGGCAAGTCCGGTCACCGCATCGCCGAACGCGATGCCCTCGATCATATCGCCGGCCTGACCCTGCTCAACGAAGGGACGCTGCGCGACTGGATCCGCCACGCGAAATTCAATGTCACGCAGGGCAAGAATTTCGTCCATTCCGGCAGCGTGGGGCCGTGGATCGTTACCGCTGATGAATTCGAGCATTATGACGATCTCGTGCTCACGACCCGGGTCAACGGCGAGCAACGTCAGCACGACACGACGGCGAACCTGATGTTTCCGTTTCGGTTCCTGATCAGCTACCTGTCGACGTTCTTCATTTTGAAACCCGGCGACATCATCTCGACCGGTACCCCGCTCGGTGCCGGCGCCCGCTTCGATCCACCGCGCTACCTGGCCCCGGGCGATACCGTCGAAATCGAAGTTCCCCGGATCGGTCTGTTGCGTAACGGCGTGATCGACGACCCGACCGCGGGCTGAACGCAGCACGATGGCCCCGCGAGCAAACATTCCGATGCGCCAGTTCGACCGTTCACTGCCGATGGCGCTGCTGAAGGCGCGTGAAGTCGTCATGAAGAAGTTCACCCCGGCGTTGAAGCAGCACGGCTTGTCGCCCCAGCAGTGGCGGGTGATCCGGGTTCTCGTGGAAAACGAGCGCCTCGATGCAACAGAAATTGCCGAGCGCTGTGCGCTGCTCACCCCGAGCGTGTCGCGGATCCTGCAGAATCTTCATCAGCGCGGCCTCGTCGAGCGCAACGTGGCGCGGGAGGATCAACGTCGCTCGATGATCTCGATCGCGCCGCGCGGACGCGCCCTGTTCGAACAGCTCTCGCCGATCAACGAGGCCCGCTACGCCGACATCACGGCGCGCTTCGGCTACGGCAAACTCGAGCTGCTGTACGAACTGCTCGATGAACTCGTCGAAAAAATGTCCGACGAGGATCCCGCCGACCGCTCCGACGCGAACGCGTGACCGCGGCGGCGCCGGTCCTGCCTCAACCGCCGCCGCGGGCTTCACGCGGACTCATACCGAAACGCTGACGAAACGCGCGACTGAAATGCGAGGGACTGTTGAACCCCCACGCGTAGGCGATCTCAGTCACTGAACGGGCGCGCTTGTACGGATCGCTCAGATCCCGGTAACTCCCTTCGAGCCGTCGTGCCAGCAGTGCGCGGCCGACCGTCGTCCCTTCGCGTTGAAACAGCTTGTTCATGTAACGCCGCGAAATCCCGAGCGCCTCGGCGATGTTACGCGCGCTGAGCGTCGGGTCGCGCAGATTCTCGTACATATACTGGGTAATGCGTTCAACCTGGTAGGCACCGTTGTCCATCAGGTCCTTGCCGGCGGTCGCGAGGACCGAACCCGCGAGCGTGTTGAACACATCGATCAGCGAGTGCGCGACCCGTTCGCGCTCCGTCGTCGAGAGCTCCGCCACACTCGTCAGCGTGCTCGCGAGCAGCTCGCGGGCGATGCGACCGATGCCTTCGCGACACGGAATTGAAATTGCGGCGAGGTGGCGCGAGGCGATCATTTCGTGCCCGAGCAATTGCGCCGGGATACTCATCACGTGTTCCCGCATCGGTCCGGGGAAACGCAGCGTAAACGGCTGCGCACTGTGCAGGATCGTCATGTCCCCTGGTGCGAGCGCATGCACCGTGCCGCGATGTTCAACTTCGCAGGCCCCCGCCTCGTGCATCGTGACCAGCGTCCGCGGCAGCTCGCCGTGAACGCAGCCGGTCGTGTTCCGGCGCGCAACGTGCGCCGTCGCTTCGATTTCGTAGAGACGCACGGGCCCGAGATCGTGGTCGACAATGCTGCCGACGAAGTCCTCCGGTTGCGGTGCATCAAAGTCAAACTGGACCTGCAGCACATTAGCGATATCGCGCCATCGGTGAAGCCCCGTCGACTGCGTCCTGGGTCCGTGATCGGAATGCATTGCAGCGCCCCTGTGTCTGCCGGCGAGCTGCAGCATACCCGCTCGCCGGGTATTGGCGGCAGTTCCGGAATTGCGCACCGATGCTGCCCGAGGACATCGCGACACGCAAGCAACGGCGGCGCGGCGCAGCACAACATGGCGCAGGCCGTCCGCGCGGCGCGCGTGATAGCATTCAGGGAAAACCAAGACGGAGCAGGAACTATGGGCGTTCATGGGGGCAAGCTCGCGGCGCGGGCACTGAAGCAAGCCGGGGTCGAATGTATCTTTACACTGAGCGGCGGCCACGTCATGGCCATCTACGACGGCTGCCTCGACGAGGGCATCAGGATCATCGACGTGCGCCACGAACAAGCCGCGGTGCACGCCGCGGATGCCTGGAGTCGGCTGAATCCGGGCAAGATCGGCTGTGCCGTACTCACGGCCGGTCCCGGGGTCACGGACGGGGTTACGGGGGTAGCGAACGCGTGGCGCGCGAACAGCCCGATCCTCGTCATCGGCGGCCAGGGGCCGTTTCACAATCTCCGCCGTGGCTCGCTGCAGGAGATGGACCATGTCGCGGTGATGAAACCGATCACGAAATGGGCCGACACGTGTTACGACACGAAGCGAATCCCCGACTACATCGAAATGGGCATACGCCACGCCGTGTCCGGTAATCCCGGCCCGGCCTTCCTCGAAATCCCGATGGACGTCTTGAGCGCGGAAGCCGAATGGGACGAAGTTCGCTTCCCGAAGATCCGCACGCAACCACCATTGATGCTGCCGCCGCAAACCGATGTCGATGCCGCGCTCGCGATCCTCGCGGGTGCCGAACGACCCGTCATGATGGTCGGTACGAGTGTGAAGTGGTCGAACGCGTCCGGCGCCGTACAGCAATTCATCGAGTCGACGCATATTCCGACGTTCGTCAACGGCATGGGCCGCGGCGCGGTGAAGCCGGGTACGCCTGAATTGCTGAACCGCGTGCGCAAGGAAGCGATCACAAAATGCGATGTATTCGTCTGCGCGGGCGTGTTGCTCGACTTCCGCCTCGGCTACGGCGCGACGATTCCGGCGGATGCGAAAATCATCCAGCTCGACATCGAAAACGAATTAATCGGCACGAACCGTTCGCCCGACGCCGCCGTCGTCGGTAATCTTGCCGCAGCGTTCGACGCCCTCGTCGGAACGACCGCCAGCAGCGGCAAAGCGCTCGACTACAGTAGCTGGCGCGATACGCTGATCGCCCGCGAAGACGAACTCGAAGCCGCGTTCGCGACGCAGTTGAATTCCGACGAAGTGCCCGTCGATCCACTGCGCCTGTGCCGCGAGATCCGCGATTACGTTGCCGACAAGGACATGATCCTGATCGGCGACGGCGGCGACATCGTCGCCCAGGCGTCGAAAGTCCTGCCGGTACCGAAAGAAAATTGCTGGATGGACCCGGGCCCGCTCGGCACGCTCGGGGTCGGCATGCCGTTCGCGCTCGCGGCGCAGATTGCGCAACCGGACAAACGGGTGCTGATTATCTACGGCGACGGCGCGTTCGGGCTGAACGGCTTTGAATACGACACCGCGGTGCGTTTTGGTCTGCCGATCGTCGGCATCGTCGGCAACGACGCCGCGTGGGGACAGATGGCGCGGCCGCAGGTGCAGGTCTACGGCGAAGACCGGCTCGTGGCAACGAAACTGAATCCGACGCGTTACGATAAAATCGTCGAAGCGATGGGCGGACACGGGGAACACTGCGAGCGCCCCGACGAAATCGCACCGGCGCTGGAACGCGCGTTCGCTTCGGGCAAGCCGGCATTGATCAACGTCGTCATGCGCCAGGATATCGCGACCGGGATGAAGGGCAGTACGTATATGTAGTCCGGCGTAATTTCGCTCAGCGCTTCGTCGCGCGACTCATGAGGTAATCCTGCCGCAGGCGGTTGTCGGCGAAAAAGTCCGCTGCAAGCGCTTCGATTTCCTCGCGAAACCGCGCGAGGCGCGCCGGGTCGTCAGCGAGCATGTCGATCAGGCGTGTCACGGGACCGGCGTTCGCTTCCGTAAATACGCGAACGTGGGCGGGGCTCAACGCCGGCATCCACATCGTGCCCGCGCTGAATTTGACGTCCACGACGCGATCACCAAAGCGTTCGCGCACGGTCGCGGGGTCGCCCCAGGCGCCCGGTGGCGAGGTCCCCTCCGGCGGGGGTGGCGCGTAGGTACCGATGAGGCGGAACATCGCGCCGGTATACAGTTCCGGCGGCCACGTCGAAAACGCGATCGTGCCGCCCGGCTTCAGTACGCGCAGCATCTCGGCGAGTGTGATGTCGGGTCGTGGACCGAACATGTGTCCGAACTGGCTGACGACGCAATCGAATTCGGCATCGCCGAACGGCAGGTCTTCGACATCGCCCTCGTGAAACTCGATCGCCGCAGTGGCCAGCGCGGCGTTCTCGCGCGCCCGCGCCAGCAATGCCGGGGTCAGATCGAGACCGCAGACCTGCGCGCCGGCGCGTGCGGCCGTGATGGCGACGACCCCGGTGCCACAGGCGACATCGAGGACACGCTGGCCCGGTGCAATCCCGGCGAATTCGATGAGTGTGGGCGCGGCGGTACTGGTCACGCTTTCGAACGGCGCGAACGTCGACCAGCCGTCGCGCGCGGCGGCCTTCATTTTTGCTATCGCATCCATCAGCTTGCTCCCGGTGAGTTCAGGTGTTTCGTTAGCATGCGGACCCTGCGGGACGCGCCGCGGAACCCGCCCCGCCGCCGTCGTGCTGCCGCCCCGCCCGCGGCAGGCCGTGCCTGAGTATAGGGCAGGCAAATTCGCGGCGCACGACTGCTCGTCGCGACGACCGAATCGGGTTCAGGCCTCTTTTCCCGCCTGGCCCGCGTGGTAGGTCTCGTAGACGTAAATCGGCATGTCGACGGACCCCAGGTGGCGCTCGATCAACGGCTTCACGACATCCCACGGCAGCTTGCCAACCCCGGTCGCGAGCCGCGGCATTGCGAGCGAGGGAATCTCCTCGTCGACGAGGAATTGCGCCAGCGCATGCAGGGCATGGCCGACGTAAGTCTCGCTTGCGGGCCCGGGCCGCTGGTTCTGGCTCGCCGGCGCTTCCTGGGTCAACAGGTTCACGATCCGGGTGCCGTCGGCGCCCGCCCACGCCCAGATTCCGCCCGCTTTGCAGTCACCGGTATGGCAGTAGTGCCGAAAATCCTTGTACATCGCCGGCCAGCGCTCACGCAGCGACAAAGCCAGCCCGGAATCGAAATGATCGTTCGGCGCAACCCCGTGAGCAATCGCGACGGCCCGGGTCAACAAAATGTCACCGGAAACATAATGCAACATGGTCTGCTTCCCTTTTACTCTGTTCGATAGTCGTGCATTTCGCAGCACCGCTTAACAGTATCCGCAGACGCCGGGACGTAATTGCGCCCGATCAACTAAACGTCGATTGCGCCCGCGCGCGCCCGGCTTGCGGGGTCGCTGCACGACCGGGGCATGGCACGGCGCCGCCACCGCTCCGCCTTGCACCGTCGCCACGCCTTGCCTTTCGCCGTCACGGCGCACCGGGTACCATGCTCGCGTCCGCCGGCGGCTTCGCGTTGGCGCACGCATCAACCTGTACCCGAGGTACCGCTACCCATGGTCAATGCCATCGTTTTGATTCGCACGCGACACGGCAGCATCAACAACGTCGCCGAAACACTTGCCGACTTGCCGGAAATTTCAGAGGTTTATTCCGTCGGGGGCAGTCACGACGTGGTTGCGATTGTTCGCGTGCATGACAACGAACAAATCGCGGATCTCGTGACCCAGAAGATGGTAACTATCGAGGGAATCGAGCACACGGAAACGATGATCGCATTCAAGGCGTACTCGCGTCACGACCTCGAAGCGGTGTTTTCGGTCGGGCTAGACCGCTGAGTGCGATGCGGGCGGCGCAGACCCGCCGCCCGGGAATTGATCGCCTGGACTAAATACGTGCTCCAAATTGCGCAACACCGACCCTGGTGGACCAGGTACCCTTCCCCTCAAATCGAGGGGAAGGGACTCAGGACGGGGTGTAGACAGTGGTTCCGGTCCCGAAGCTACAGTGTCACAGAGTTACGCAGACCTGTTTAGTCCGGCTTGCGCGCGGTAACGCGGATTTCGACAATGCCACCGGGGATCGCGAGTTCCGTGATACCGATCGCGGTCCACGCACAGTACGGCTCTTTCATGTAATTGTCCTTGACCCCGATAAACGTCTCGATATGCTGTTGCAGGCCGACGTGAAACGTCGTCATTTCCGTCACATCGGCGAACGAGACGCCCGCTTCTTTCAGTACGAGTTTCAGATTATCGAAAGCCTGCTTGAACTGCGTGCCCGGATCGTCCGACACCGTGCCGTCGGACAGATTCGTACCGATAACGCCTGAGCAGCGTACGTGCTTGCCGTCGATCACGGCCGGTGCAAAATGATAACCGTCATAATAGCTCTGCATCTGAGCCGGGATAATTCGCTTGGCCATTGCCGTTGCTCCTCGCTTGGTGGTGAAAATCCGCACTCGCGGTGAACCGTATTCAATCCGGCCACCGGGCAATTTACAAGCCCGGCATAGCCGCGCCGCACGCCGCGGGTACGCTCAGTCGCGGCGCTGGTGAATTTCCTCGAGCGCCTCGGCCAAATCCGCTTCGACGGCCTCGTCGATTCGAATCGAACCGGTATCCTCGAGCTGCCCGGCGAGCGGATCGCGGAACGTTTCGACGTTGATCCGGTTTTCGCTTTTCGCCACGATCGTCGATACCGCCGCATCGCCGGAAACATTGACGGCCGTGCGCAACATATCCATGAGCCGGTCCACGCCTAGCACGAGCCCGATCCCCTCGACCGGCAGGTTGACCTGCACGAACACCATCGACAGCATGATCAAACCGACCCCGGGCACGCCGGCGGTACCGATCGAGGCGAGTACGGACATCGCGATCACGGTGAGATAATCGCCCGTGCTGAGATCGATCATATAGACGTTCGCGATGAACACGGTCGCGACGCCCTGCATGATCGCCGTGCCGTCCATGTTGATCGTGGCCCCGAACGGCACCGTAAACGAGGCGACGGAATTGCTCACCCCGAGCCGTTCCGTGACGGTGCGCATCGTCACCGGGATCGTCGCGTTCGAACTCGCGGTACTGAACGCGAACACCTGCGCGCTGCGCATCTTGCGCAGGAAAATCGCCGGACTTAATCCCGAGAACAGTTTCAACACGATCATCAGCGTGACGAACAGATGCAGAAACAGCGAACCGACGAGTACACCAACGTAGCCCGCAAGCGAGGTCAGCAAATCGAAACCGAGTTCCGCGAGTGCCTTGCCGATCAGTGCGAACACCGCGTACGGCGCCACCGCCATCACGATCATGACCATCTTCATCATGATCTCGTTCGCGATTTCCGCGCCTTCGACGAAACTGCGCGCCTTGCGCCCCACCATGAGCATGCTGATCCCGCACAGGATCGCGAACACGATGATCGGCAGCATATCGCCGTCCGCCATTGCCCTGACGGGATTACTCGGAATGATGTTAATCAGAACCTGCGACAGCGGCGGCGATTCACGCCCGGCAAACGCACCGGCACCATCGCGCTGCATGCCTTCGCCGATACCGAACAGCGTGGCAATCGTGATCGATAAGCCAATCGCGACCGCGGTCGTGAGCATATACAACGCAAACGCCTTGCCGCCAACGCGCCCGAGCATGCCGATATTGCCGATCCCGCACACGCCGCACACGAGCGAGAAGAACACGAGCGGTACCACGAGCATCTTCAGCCCGTTGATGAACATCGTGCCGACGACATGGAACAGCCCGTCGACGACATACGTGTTCACGATCGAACCCGTCGCATTCGCGCCGCTCAGATTGATCGCGAGCCCGACGACGATCCCCGCCGCCATGCCGATCAGCACCTTGACGGTCAGACTCATGGAGTTTCGTGCATACCGTAATGGACGCCGCCGTCAGACCCGGATCGGCAGTGTACGCAGGCGCTTGCCGCACGCCGCATGGATTGCGTTACACACGGCCGGCGCGATTGGCGGTGTTCCCGGCTCACCGATACCACCGAGATGTTCGACTCCGGATTCGACGATGTGCACTTCGATCGTCGGTGAGTTGTCGAGCCTGACCATGTTGTAGTCGGGGAAATTCGATTGCTGCACGCGTCCGTTACGGAACGTAATTTCGCCATACAACGCGGCCGTCAGGCCGTAGATGATACCGCTTTCCATTTGCGCGACGACGGTATCCGGATTGATCGCGAAGCCGCAATCGATTGCGCACACGACCCGGTGGACGCGAACGTCGCTGCCGATCACTTCGACTTCCGCTACCTGCGCGCAAATCGAGCCGAAGCTCTCGGCCAGCGCGATGCCGCGACCGTGGTTCGCCGGCAATGCCGATCCCCAGTTCGCGCGCGCGGCCGCGAGTTCGAGTACGGCCCGGTGTCGCGGTGCGTGGTCCAGTAATGCGCTGCGGAACGCAACCGGGTCCTGACCTGCCGCGACGGCGCATTCGTCGATGAAGCCTTCGGCGAAAAACGCATGGTGGCTGTGCCCGACGCTGCGCCAGAAGCCGACCTTGATCGGCTCTTCCGTCGTGATCTGGGCGATCCGACGGTGCGCTACCCCATACGGCAGATCGAACAGACCCTCGGCCGTCGTCTTGTCCTTCAGCAGCGTCGATTCCGCACCCGGCATGAGCCGCGCCGTGATCGAATACACGCACGACTGCCCGGCGATTTTCGCGTCGAGCGCGACGAGACTCCCGCTCTCGTCGAGACCGGCACGCAACTTCGCACTCCCCATCGGCCGGTATAAATCGTGGCGAATGTCCTCTTCCCGCGACCAGATCAACTGCACCGGGGTGTCGGGGAGTTCGCGCGCGACCATCGCGGCCTGCATGACAACGTCCATTTCGCCCCGCCGTCCGAAACCACCGCCGAGATACGGGGTATGCAGCGTCACGTTTTCTGTTTCGAGGCCCGCCGCTTTCGCCGTGACCCAGCGTGCAACCGTCGGCGCCTGATTGCCAACCCAGGCCTCGGCCGTACCGTCGGAGCGGACAACGGTCGTGCAGTTGATCGGTTCCATCGTCGCATGGGCGAGATACGGCGCGTAGTAGTCCGCCTCGACGACGGTTGCGGCTTGCGCGAATCCCTGTTCCGGTTCTCCCGCTCCGTCGTATACGCGCCCGTCTTCGGCGTCGAGCCGCGCGGCATAGCGCGCGCGTTGTTCGTCGGTGTCGTGACTTGCATGTGGTCCAGGCGACCACTCGACGGGTAGTTCGTCGAGCGCGGTTTTCGCCTGCCAGTAATGTTCAGCAACGACGACGACGGCGGCTTCCGACATACTCGTCGCGGGCAATTCGAGCACTGCCCGCACACCCGGCTTTTCGACGACCCGGGCGCGGTCGACTTTCCGGACCGCGCCACCCATGACCGGGCTCTGCGCGATCGCGCCGTACACCATGCCCGGCGGCTGCACATCGATGCCGTAGACAGCCGAGCCGTCCACCTTGGCCGGGATGTCGATGCGGGGCGGTGAGGTGCCGAGGATTTTGAACTGTTCGCGCGACTTCAACGACACGTCCGACGGCGGTCGCAATGCGCTCGCGGCCCCGGCGAGTTCACCGAACGATGCCGATTGGCTGCCGGCGCTGATGACGCTTCCCGCCACGGTGCACTGCGCGACCGGCACGCCGAAGCGTTCGGCCGCCGCGGCCACGAGCATCGCGCGTGCTGTCGCGCCGGCCTGCCGCATCGGTTCCCACGCGTCACGTACGCTCGTTGAGCCGCCGGTTGCCTGCAGGCCGAGAATACGCCCGACCTTGAACTGCGTGAGGCGATTCATCTCGGCGATAAAACTGTCGTCTTCCGGCCGGAACGGCACGCCTTCACCGAACATGAGCGCGTTGCCGTAAATATCGGCGATCGGCGCCTGTTCGAACGTGACGTCGGCAAAGTTTGCGTCGAGTTCTTCCGCCACGAGCATCGGCAGCGCCGTTGTGACCCCCTGCCCCATTTCCTGCCGCGGTACCTGCACGACGATGCGGCCATAACTGTCGATCTTCAGCCACGCGTTGAAAATCGCTTCGCCGGGTCCGGCCTCGAGCGCGTCCGGCGCTGTCAGCATGTCGCGCTTGCGGTACACCCACCACGAGCCGACGACGAGCGCACCACCGAGCGCGCCGGTCGCGATCAGAAAGCGGCGACGCCCCTTGTTGTGACCCGCATTCATGCGCCGTCCTCCCGCGCGTTCGCCGCGGCGCCGTCGCCGAGCGCGAGGATCGCCCGCTTCACCCGCGGGTACGTACCGCAACGACAGATGTTCGTCACCGCGCGCTCGATATCGGCTTCATCCGGGTGCGGGTTGTTCTCGAGCAGTGCCGCGGCGGCGAGGAGCATGCCGGACTGGCAATAGCCGCATTGGGGTACCTGATGGTCGATCCAGGCCTGTTGCACGGGATGCAGACGCGTGTCGTTCGCGAGCCCTTCGATCGTCGTGATCGACTGGTCGTTGAGCGCGCCGAGCGGCAGCACACAGCTGCGTACGGGCGCACCGTCGAGCAACACGGTGCAGGAGCCGCATGCGGCGACCCCGCAACCGAACTTCGTGCCGGTCATGCCGAGGTGATCGCGCAGCACCCATAACAACGGGGTGTCGGACGCGGCATCGACGTCGTGTAGCCGGCCGTTAACCGTGATCCTTGTCATGAGGAATCCTCCAATTAATCACGCCTCGGGGCCCGTCGCCGCGGGAATCTATGGTCACTTTGGCGCTCGCGTTGCGCCGAGTCAAGACGGCAGCAGAGCGTTCAGGGTGGTTACAATAACGCGAAACCACCGGCGCACGGCGCCATCGCGATCGAATCGGGGGCAACGCATTGATGAAAGTAGATACCGGTATCACGTGGGACCTCGGCCAGGCCGGCGCCGAGGCACAGGAACTCGAAGCACTCGGTTACGCCGGGCTGAAAGCCATCGAGACAGCCCATGACCCGTTTCTGCCGCTGCTCGCGGCCGCTTACACGACGCGCTCGATCGATTTGATCACCGGGATCGCGGTCGCGTTCGCGCGCTCACCGATGACGCTCGCGCACGTCGGTCACGACTTGAACGCGGCATCCGGCGGCCGTTTCATCCTCGGCCTCGGTTCGCAGATTCGTCCGCACATCACGAAGCGGTTCTCGATGCCGTGGTCCGCGCCGGCCGCGCGCATGCGCGAGTTTATTCTCGCGCTGCGTGCGATCTGGAATTGCTGGCACACAGGAGCACCGCTCGATTTCAGCGGTGAGTTCTATACCCATACATTGATGACCCCGTTCTTTACCCCGACGAACATCGAGCACGGCGCGCCGAAGGTCTATCTCGCGGCGGTCGGGCCGCGGATGACGGAAGTCGTCGGCGAAGTTGCCGACGGACTGATCGTGCACGGCTTCACGACCGCGGCGTATTTACGCAACGTAACGCTGCCCGCGCTCGAACGGGGTCTCGCGAAAGCCGGTAAATCGCGCGCGGATTTCGAAATTTCCTATCCCGTATTTTCAATCACCGGACGTGATGAGCGCGAGCTCGCAGAAGCGGCCACGCAGATGCGCCAGCAGATCGCGTTTTATGGCTCGACCCCCGCGTACAAACCCGTACTCGATTCCATCGGCGCCGGTGAGATCCAGCCAACCCTGAACGCGATGTCGAAACAGGGCGACTGGACCGCGATGGGCGAAGTGATCACCGATGACGTGCTCGACGAATTTGCCGTCCGCGGCGCGCCGGCCGATCTCGCGGCGCAGATCGAGACGCGCTACGGCGACGTGATCGACCGCACGTCCGCGGCCTACGCCACGCTCGATGCGGCAGCCGGGGTCGAGTTCATCAATGGTTTCGGCAAGACCTGAGGCCCCCGCGTATTAGCTCAGCGCGTACACCCGGGTCGCCGTGCCACGGAACATGGCATCGCGTTCCGCCTCGCTGTAAGCGCTGACCATCTTCTTGAACGCATTCCACAGTACGTTGTAGGACAGCGCGCATTTATCGACCGGAAAATTGCTTTCGAACATGCAACGTTGCGGCCCGAATTGTTCAATCGCATAGTCGTAATAGCGTGATTGCGCGGCGACGAGTTCGTCCGAGGTCGGCGGGCGTTCGGCGTCGTCATAACCGAAGCCGTTCCATGGCATCGCGAGCCCGCCGAGTTTCATCGTCACGTTCGGGCAGGTGGCGAGCTCAGCGATGTCACGCGCCCAGTGCGTGAAAATTTCATCGCGGCGGCCGGCATAGGGACCGACCCCGAGCGGCGTGCCGAGATGGTCGAGCACGATCGACAAGCCGGGCAGTGCGCGCGCGAGAGCGATCAGGTGTGGCGTTTGATGATGGTAGTGATACGCGTCGAACACGAGCCCCATGTCCGCGAGGACGGCGGCCCCGGCGCGAAAATCCGGGTCCGCATACAGTGCCGCGCTGTCGATCCCGGGCATCGACATGATCGTTTCGTCCGCGTCCCACGCCGCCGCCTGGCGGATCCCGCGGAACAGGGAACTCGCCGCGCAATGCGCTTCGAGGACCGGCCGCATAGCCGCGCCGAGACGCAGCTCCGCCGTCCCCATGATGCCGCCAATCTGCACGGCGTGCGGATTCTTCCGCGCTTCGTGCGCGATGCCGTCGACCCATTCCGTTTCACCGACGACACGCAGTTCTTCGGGTCCGTCGCTGCGATAGCCTTCCCAGCACTGCAGATACACCGTCTGTTCCACGTTGTGCGATGCGGTATCGGCGCACAGGTCGCTCAGTTCGTAATGTGGGAAATCCTCGCTCGCGACGAAGAAATGATGATGCGGATCGACGATACGCCGCTCGGGATCAACGATGTCTTCGTGCACCTGCGCGAGCCAGTCGGGTCTTACGGTTAACGGCATCTCGGTCTCCTTCGCGGGGGGCTTGTTCGCGTTCGCGTTCGTTGTCGCGGCAGTGTACTCGAAAGCCGCCGTAACCGATTCGCGCTCGACGACGTGCCGGGTTCGCGGTTAATGTGACCGGCGCAACACACGTCGATGTGTACGAACTCCGGAGGACGAAACATGCCAGGCGATCACAATGGCGCGGACCCCGACGCCGGTCGGCCACTCGCGAACGGCGGCGACTATTCGTCGCTGAGCGTGCGCCACGATGCGGAAAATCCGCGCATCGCACGCATCACATTCAACCGCCCGCAACGTCTGAACGCGATCGGACTCGATACGCCCGGCGACATCCGCCGCGCCGTCGACGCCGCGAACGCTTGCGACGAGATCCATGTGATCGTCCTGCAGGGCGCCGGTCCCGCGTTCTGTGCCGGCTACGACATCGTCCAGTTCGCGGAGTCGGGACTCGAACACGCGTGCCGTCAGGAAGCGCAACCGTGGGACCCGATGGCGGACTACCGCACGATGCGTGCGTATACGGACGATTTCATGAGCCTGTGGCGTTCACCAAAACCGACGATCGCGCGCGTGCACAAATACGCGATCGCCGGCGGGTCCGACATCGCGCTGTGCTGCGATCTCGTGATCATGGAAGACAGTGCGCGCATCGGCTACATGCCGACCCGCGTGTGGGGCTGTCCGACGACAGCGCAGTGGACCTACCGCCTCGGGCCCGAACGCGCGAAACGCCTGTTGCTCACCGGCGATCTGATCGACGGTACGACCGCCGAACGCTGGGGACTCGTCAGTGAAGCAACGGCGCCGGAACAGCTCGACGAGGCCGTGAATCGACTCGCAAACCGGATGGCGGCAGTGCCGCACGGCATGCTGCAGATGCAGAAAATGGTCGTCAACGAAGCGGTAGAGCGCATGGGTTTACTGTCGAGCCAGACCCTGTCGACGCTGTTCGACGGCATCACGCGACATAATCCCGAGGGCATGTGGTTCCGTCGCCAGGCCGAAGCGCATGGTTTCAAATCCGCGGTCGAGTGGCGCGATTCCGGGGCGCCGATCCCCGAAGGCGATGCCGCGCGGGCCGCGATCGCGGAACTCGACGCCCTGATCGCGGCGGGCGATCGTTCAGACTGAACCGCGGTGTATGGCCCCGACGGTCTGCGTCTGGGATGATTGCCCGCTACGAATTTAACGCAAGGAGAAAAACAACAATGGGCAGACTCGACGGGAAGGTCGCAATCATTACCGGCGCCGCGCGGGGCCAGGGCGAAGCGGAAGCCCGGCTGTTCGCCGCCGAGGGGGCAACGGTCGTCGTTACGGATGTGCTCGATGACGCCGGCGAACGCGTCGCCGCGGACCTCGGTGCGAGCTACCATCATCTCGACGTGCGCGATGAAGCCGGATGGCAGAACGTGTGCAACGCCACGGTCGCCGCCCACGGCGGCGTCGATGTCCTCGTGAACAACGCCGGGGTCTTCATGTCCGCCCCGCTGCTCGACACGACGCTCGAGGATTACAACCGGGTCGTCGAGATTAATCAGGTCGGTGTTTTTCTCGGCATGAAAACGATCGCCGCGGCGATGAAGCAGGCCGATCGCGGCGGTTCGATCGTGAACATCTCGTCGGTCGCCGGGCTCGAAGGTACGCGCAACTGCACCGCCTACGGCGCGAGCAAATGGGCCGTACGCGGCATGACGAAGGTCGCCGCTCAGGAACTCGGTCGCTACAACATTCGGGTCAACTCGATCCACCCGGGCCTGATCGACACGGACATGATGCAGGATCTGCCGTATATACAGGCCGGCAAACTCGATCGGGTCGTCAAGTCGATCCCGCTCGGACGCACGGCCACCGCGCTCGAGGTCGCGAATCTCGCGCTGTTCCTTGCCGGCGACGAGAGTTCCTACTGCACCGGCAGCGAATTCACCGTTGATGGCGGTGTCCACAACTAGAAGCGGAACGCCGCCACGGCGTCCGCCACCCGGGGAGTACAGTCATGAACATGAAGACGCAAATCGCGTGTGTCATTTGTGGTGCCGCATTCGTCGCCCTGTTCACACTCGGCTGGATCATTATCGCCGGGCTCGTACCGGCGCCGTCGCCGTCACTCGATGCGGCGGCGATCGCGAAGTTCTACGGCGAAAATACCGGCGCGATTCGCTTCGGTCTGTTGATCACGATGTTCAGCGCCTCGCTGACGATTCCGTGGATCGCCGTCATCGGCATACAACTGCGGCGCACGGAGCGCGACTTCCCCGTGTTGACCGCAAGCCAGCTCGTCGCCGGCGCCGTGACGGTTGTTTTCCTCACCGTCCCGATCATGATCTGGACCGTGGCGGCGTTCCGGCCGGAGCGTGCTCCCGAGCTGATCCAGCTGATGAACGACTTCGGCTGGATCATGCTGATCATGACGTTCCCGCCGTTTTTCGTGCAACTCGTCGCGATTGGCCTCGCGATCGTATCGGACAAGCACGAGCGTCCGGTGTTCGCGCGCTGGGTCGGGTATTTCAACATCTGGGTCGCGATTCTGTTTATACCGGGCGGCTTGCTGACGTTCTTCAAAACGGGACCGTTCGCCTGGAACGGCCTGCTCGCGTTCTGGCTGCCGCTCACGGTATTTTTCCTGTGGTACATCGTCATGTTCTTTGCCCTGATCAAGGCGATCCGCACCCCGGCAAGCGCCTGAGATGACGGACGGCACGATCACCGCGCAGGCGCCGGCAGACCACCACGCGATCCCGGGCGAAGTCGGGGTGTGGGTGTTCGTGCTCGGCGATATGTTCGTGTTTGGCCTGTTCTTCAGTGTCTTCGCGTATTACCGCGGTCTCGACGTCGAGCTGTACCGGGCATCGCAGGCAACGCTGAACCAGAACTACGGCGCCGTGAATACGCTGCTGTTGTTGTTCAGTTCCTGGTTCGTCGTGCTTGCGGTGATCGACGTACGCGAACACGCGGGACGCTACGCCACACGCCTGCTCGGCCTCGCGATGCTGTGCGGAATTGGTTTTTCGATCGTCAAGATCGTCGAGTACGGCGAAAAACTCGGCGCCGGCATCGGGATCATGACGAACGATTTCTATATGTATTACTACATCTTCACGGGGCTGCACTTCGTCCACGTGATCATCGGACTCGGCGTTTTGACTTACCTCGTGTCGATGGTACGCGCGGGGGTCGAATCGGCGGGCGAGTTGCGCATCTTCGAAAGCGGCGCGATCTACTGGCATATGGTCGACCTGTTGTGGATCGTCCTGTTTCCGCTGCTGTACCTGTTGCAATGAACGGTTCCGTAGCCACGCTGTTGCGTAACCGGGTCACCCCGATCTGGTTGCTGCTCGTGGCCGCAACGGGCTTGTCGTGGTGGATGGGCAGCGACGGCGGCGGACCGGGCACGGATATCCGCCTCGTGTCGAGTGCGTTGATCGCGGTCGCGTTTATCAAGGTGCGTTTCGTGCTGCGTTATTTCATGGAAGTGCGCACCGCCGCGCTGCCGCTGAAACTACTCGCGGATGCCTGGGTGCTGATCGTGTGCGGCACCGTGCTCGCGCTGTACTGGTTCGGCTAGCGGCACGGTCGGCGCTTAAATTGTCTCGCTATCGAGATCCGGCAAAACCGGAAACGTCCTCACCCCGTCCGTAAGAAAATCACCCTCGACGTACGGGCACAGCGCCAGCCGCTTCGCGATCCGCCACTGCCCGTTTTGGCGCACGAGCTCATCGTGATACACGGCGCCGATTACCCAGTGATTTTGTGAACCGTCATCGCGGATTTGCAGGTGCAGCGCATGCACCGGGGATCTTGCAATCGCTCGATCGCCATCGACGGACATGACCTGCGGCGACACGAGATGTTGCGTCCAGTAACACCGATCGTGGAAGTACTTCACTTTGGCCGGACCATCCGGCATCGAGAAATCGAACCGCTGCCCGCGCAGACGGTACAGCACCGTTGCGTCGTCCGTGAAGACCTGCGGTAACAGTTCGTGGTGCAACTTGTCGTCAAACGCGCGCGCGACTTCCTGGATCGTGTGCGTGATCGCGAGCCGATACTCAGTCGTGTTTGTCTCGGGCATGGCTTTGTTCCTGTCGTGGACGTCCGGAATAGTCTGACCGATACGGCGGTTACGGGATACCGGCCGATGTGACCCGGACGCTCCCGTGGGCCGACATGACAGGGTGTCGTTGCGGCGCATCTGCCGCGCAGATGGCTGGCCGGCACGCCGTTCGCGTCGCCGGCAGGCAATCCCTGGCGACGGGCTTGCGGGGTACGCGCCGTCGCGCGCGACGGCGCGGCAGCCGGTGGCGAATCTCCGGTACGGGCGCCGCGCGCCAGGCTCGAACCGGTCCGGCGGGGCGGTCACCCCAGGCAGCCGGTTAACGATTAGTGTCCGCGCATACGCCTGAACCCGAGCGGCGGTGCTATCCTTCCTGGCAACACGCGGTTCGAGCGCGTGGCCCGGCGAAGACCGCAGGCAATGCCCGGGCGAAAGCGGCGCGGCATTGCGGACGGGAATGGTGCAGCACGTCGCCGACGACGTAACGGAGCCCGCAACTGACATGACGAAGACCCTCACTGTGATCCGGAACGATTGGGCATCCCGCCCCTGGTGGATCAACGTGCTGTTCTACTTCTGCTGTTACATGACGTTCGTGTACATGCCGTTCGACGTTTTCTTCAAACCGGTGGCACACGACCACGAAATCTGGTTTGGCGTCGCATTGACCGGCTGGTGGGCGAAAGCAACGGAACCCCTGCACTGGCTGATCTACGGCGCCGGGGCGTGGGGGTTCTGGAAAATGAAAGCGTGGATGTGGCCGTGGGCCGCGGTCTACGCCGGCCAGGTCGTGATCGCGATGTTCGTCTGGAACGTGATCAATCCGAACGGCCGCGGTATCGTTGGCGGACTCGTCGCTGCGGCACTGTTCGCGATCCCGATGATCGCATTGTGGCGCGCGCGGGCGCGTTTCACGGCGTAATCGCACGGGTTTGCGGTGACGGCCGGTTTACCCCTGGATAACCCTGATTCGAGGAATAACACCGATGGCGATTAATCGAAGACAGATCCTCGGCGGCGCGGCCGCACTCCTGACTGCCGGTTTCAGCGGCGTCAGGCCAGTAACGGCGGCGACGTCGCCGGCCGTCGCGTTTCTCGACAAGTCACAGCTGATTTATCTGTCACCGCTGCAATCCGACGGTGCGGAGAGTGCGTGTCACGGCGAAGTCTGGTTTGTCCATCACGCCGGCGACGTTTACGTCGTCACCCGTTCCGACGCGTGGCGGGCGGAAGCGATACGCCGCGGTCTGCGCCGCGCGGCGATCTGGATCGGCGAGTTCGGCGTGTGGAAGCGCGCGAAAGAGCGCTACCGCTCCGCACCCTATCTCGTGATCGAAGGACGCTTCGAGGAAGATGCCACCGCGCAAGCGGCGGTCCTCGATGTTTACGCGAAAAAGTACGCGGACGAATGGGGCTCGTGGGGACCACGCTTCCGCGACGGCCTGATGAAAGGCTCGCGCGTCATGCTCCGCTATACCGTGCCCGGCTGAGTCAGGCGGCCGACAATACAGCGCTCGAGCATCTCGTCGAGCGAGGTCAGCGCGATCCCGAGCACCGCGGCCGCGGGCAGCGGATCGATAGCGTCGTCATGATCGAGAATCCGCAACATGTCACGCGTCAGCGGCGGATTCGCGCGCGTCGCCTCGAACACGCGCGCGAGCGCCATGCCACAGAACAACGGCAGCGAAACGACGGCCGGGCGCCGCCCGATGACACGCCCCGCGGCGAGTATCAGCTCGCGACGCGATAAGGAACGCGGCCCGGCGAGATCGAATACCCGATCGTGATCCGGGGTCCGCGCGAGTGTGTGCGCGAGCGCCGCGACCACGTCGCCCGCGTAGATCGGTTGTTCCAGGCTCGCGGCGCGAAACACGACCGCGCGCGTCGCCGCCGCGCGCTTCGCGAGCGCGAAGCTTGCGCGATCGCGTTCACCCAATACCATCGGCACCCGGATCGTCGTTGCCGTTGCGGTGGCGTCACCGAACATCCGCTCGACCGCGGCCCGCGCGCGCAGGCATTCACTTGCACTCGCGGCCCCCGTCCCGAGTATGCTCACATAAACCACATGCCGGATCGGCACGGAATTCATCGCGGCAACGAGCGCCGCGGCAGGGTGTTCGTGTGATGCGCGCAACGGGTTTGCCCGCGTTGCCTTGATCGTACCGATCAGGTGAACCGCGCGATCGCAGCCGGCGGCGACCCGGGCAACGTCGTCGGCGCTGGACGGATCGGCCAGCGCAACCGTGACCCGTTCAAGCTTGCCGATATGTCGCAGCAGGGTGCCGCGCGCACGCTCGCTGCGCACGAGTGCAACGACCTCCGAATTTGCCGCGAGCACCGGAATCAGTCGTCGACCAAGGTGTCCGTTCGCGCCGGTGACAAGACAGCGGTTCACGACGAAGCGTGCCGGGGCGAGACTCGCGGCCGCGGACGAACAGTCGTTACACTGCGCGCTATGTCCATACAGTGCGACCCCGGCTCAGGTGTGATGAATCTCGCGAACGCAATCAGCGCCGTTCGCATCGCGTTGACCCCGCTCGTTGCCTGGGCCGTGCTCGAAAGCCACGCGGTACTCGCGATGGCGGGCCTCGCGTTCGTGATTGCGAGCGATCTGCTCGACGGTTTCGTTGCCCGCCGCCGCCGGCAGGCCACAGCGTTCGGGACCCTGCTCGACCATACCGCCGATGCCCTGTTCGTTACCGTCCTCGCCGGGACTGGTGCGCACCTCGGGCTGTTACCCGGCGCACTCGCGCCGCTGATCGCACTCGCGTTCCTGCAGTACGTGTTCGATTCGCGCATCGTCGGCGAGCGCACGCTACGCCCCTCGCGGCTTGGCCGGATCAACGGTATCGCCTATTACATCGCCGTGGCCGCGATGAGCGTGACCCACGTTCTCGTTCCCGACGTGGCGCCGGCGCGAACCGCCGTCATGGGCGGCGGCTGGCTGCTCGTTGCCGCCACGACTGCCTCGATTGCCGAACGTATGTGGCATCTCGTTCACGCGGTGCGCGGGTCCTGATCCTCGCCGTCCGTCGTCGTCGCGAACAATTCGCGATTCGCCGCCGGCAAGAACAACAGGCCGATCGTCGCGTTGAACAAAACGAAAAACGTATGCATGACGAGGCTGAATGCGCCGACTTCGGGGTAATCCGGGAACAGTACGGTCCACAACAGTAACGCGCCGGCGTGGAACGGCAGCGGCAATGCGGCGGCGAGGAAGATCACGGGCAGGAACGCGAGCATCTGACCGAAACCGACGTCAACGTTGAACAGGCCGAGCGCGAACGTGTACACGGCGACGGCACCCAGCAGGTTCGGCGCCTTGAACAGGATGATGAGCGCGTAGTCGCGCACGCGTGCGAGTCTGAACGCGCGCAGGATACCCCTGTCGCGGAGCGTACTGCGTGGCAACACGCGACCGAAAAAATACGCGACGTGCAGCGGAAAATAGAGTGCGGCGAGCGCGAACACGCACGGCAGGATCCGATCGAGCGGCAGCACGCTCGACGCAGCCCCGACGAGATCGAAATACAACCATGTACCGATCGCCGAGAACAGCAGCAGTTGATAGATCTCCATCATGCCGAGTAACACCATGCTCGACAGCGCCTCCCACGCGGGCACCGCGTGACGCCGCCACAGGTACAGCGTGATCGCGCCCTTGCCAACCTGTTCGTTCACGAGTGACAGGATGTAGGCGCTCGCCCGGATCGGCAGCATGCTCCTGAACCGAAACTCAGGTGCGTTGTACCAGCGCACGACCCGCCACGTCGCATGTGCATCGACGAGAAAGAAAAAACACGAATACGGGACCATGATCGCGAGCCAGGCGAGCCAGTTCGCGTCGGCGAAAAAGCGCGCAAGATAAGCGAGCACGCCCAGTTGTTCGCGTGCCGCGGCCGCTTCGATCTTGCCGAAAACCGCATAGAAGCAAGCCGCCGCGAGCAGCCACGTCGTGAGTTTGAGTAGCCGGTTACGCCAGCGGCCGGATTTCCCGTCTGCCGTGGATGCGCGTGTGTCCGGCTCGGTCATCGTGTCACAGCTGCGGAAACGTTCATGGATCCGAGAGTAGCACCGATGCGGATCCCGGCAGAAGCGCAGCAACCGCGCACGACGGCGGAATTTAGACGTTTACCCGTAGACGCGCTATTTTGGGTGCGCGGGCGATCCCGCTTCACAACCGACAGGCGCGAATCCGATGACAGCTTTTCCTGAACCCCCGGACGACGACTACGCCGTCCTCTATCGCAAGGACACGGACAAGCCGCTGCCGGAAAAAATCGTCCAGAGCACACGCTACGCCTACTTCAAAACGATTGCGCGCGGCGGCAAGTCGATAATTCAGTCGTGTCGCGACCTGCACCTCGGGCGCACGGTCTGCTACAAGACGCTGCGCCCCGAATTCGAGGACGACCCGGCCGAGCAACGACGCCTGCTGCGCGAAGCGCGGGTCAGCGCGATGCTGCAACATCCGAACACGGTGCCGACCTATGAATTGAGTCGCGACTCCAGGGGGCGATACTTCTTTACGATGAAGCTCGTTCACGGTTACACGCTGCGCGAGGTGCTCGATTACCGTGAGCGCTACGATTTGCGGCAGTTGGTCGACGTTGTCATCCAGGTTTCCTACGCCCTGCAGTACGCGCACAGCCACCGGGTGATCCATCGCGACATCAAGCCGGACAATGTGCTCGTCGGTCCCTATGGCGAAGTCCTGCTGCTCGACTGGGGCCTCGCGAAGGTCTGGGACGAATCGGGCAACCACGACGATCCGCCGGTCGCCGACGCCGAAGATCCGGGCCGTAAAGTCGACAGCGATACGAGCGCGGGCCAGCTACAGGGCACGATCGCGTATATGTCGCCGGAGCAGATCCGGCGCGATCCGGCGATCGATTACCGCTCCGACATCTACAGCCTCGGGGTCATGCTGTACGAAATCCTCAGCGGGCGGCTGCCGTCGCCGGGTGAAACCGTCGACGAGGTCATCGAGCAGATCCACAACGTGGACCCGCCGTGGCCAAGCGAATTCGTGACGCCAAAGCCCCCTCGCCTGCTCGAGACCGTCGCGATGCGCTGCATTGCCAAGGCGCCGGACGAACGGCTGCATGACTGGTCGGAACTGATACGCCTGCTGCAGGAAGACTGGGGCAAGAGCCACTGGCGACCCGCTTAGCACCGCGCCATCCGCCCGCGCCGCCGAATCGACGCCCCAGTATGGTGCGTCCGTCGGATCAGGCGATCCAGTGTAGTGCAATCACGCACTGATAACGTGCGGCGCCCGGTTCCGCCCGTTCCCGGGCCGGCGTCACCCGGTTCCGGCGGCCCGCGTACTGCAACCTCCTAAGGCGCTGTATCGGCAAGATAATTCGCCGCCACCGCCGTCGTGCTGAGAGTCGGTCCCGGGTTCCCGATCGGTCCGGCGGCACGACTTCTGAAAAGCGGAACGCTTATTGCAGGGGCCGGGTATCTATTGACGAACCTGCAGACGATTAGGAGCGCACGACATCATGAAAAGCAAGTTGGAGTACATCTGGCTGGACGGATACAAACCAACACAGAGCCTGCGCAGCAAGACGCGCGTAGAAAAGGGTTTCAGCGGCAAACTCGAAGACTGCCCGATGTGGTCTTTCGACGGCAGCTCGACGGAACAGGCCGATGGCAGCGCGTCGGACTGCCTGCTGAAACCCGTCGCGGTCTACCCCGACCCCGACCGCAAGAATGCCTACCTCGTGATGACCGAGGTCCTGAATGCCGACGGTACGCCGCATGTCTCGAACGGCCGCGCGACGATCGATGTCGCCGACGACGACGAGGACTTCTGGTTCGGGTTCGAACAGGAGTACTTCCTGTGGGATCCGGAAACGGATCTCCCGCCCGGGTTCCCGCGCGCCGGTTACCCGCGGCCCCAGGGTCCCTACTACTGTTCAGTGGGCGCGAAGAACTCCTACGGCCGTGAAGTGATCGAAGAACACCTCGACCAGTGCCTGGAAGCCGGGCTCAATGTCGAAGGCATCAACGCCGAAGTGGCCGCTGGCCAGTGGGAATTCCAGGTGTTCCAGAAAAGCGCGAAGAAAGCCGGGGATGAAACGTGGATTGCACGTTACCTGCTCGAACGCACGGCGGAGAAGCACGGCTACGCGATCGAATGGCATCCGAAACCGCTCGGCGAGACGGACTGGAACGGCTCCGGTATGCACGCGAATTTTTCGAACGGCGCGATGCGTGAATCCGGCAACGAGGACACGTTCACGAAAATCTGTGAGGAATTCGGCAAGAACATCGGACGCCATATCAACGTCTACGGCGCGCACAATGACAAGCGTCTGACCGGCAAGCACGAAACGCAGTCGATCGAGCAGTTCAGCTACGGGGTTTCCGACCGTGGCGCATCGATCCGGATCCCGATCGGCACGGTTGAAGACGGCTGGAAAGGCCGGCTTGAAGATCGCCGTCCCGCATCGAACGCGGATCCGTACAAAGTTGCGGCCGCGATCGTGAAAACGACGAAAGAGGCCGGCTTCTAGCGCAACCCGCCAACCCACGAAAGCCCGACCACCGCCCAACGGTGGTCGGGCGTTCGCAAGTTCAACTCCGCGGTGCAACACCGATCCGAGGCGCGAGACCGGTTTCCCCGGTCCGTCCTCCGCCTGAGTTTCATCGTTCGACCCGACGTTTGAGCCGGATGCGGCCGCCCGATCGACTGCCGCTTCAGCCCGCCGCGCGATACTCTTCCAGGGGCGGTAACCCGAGCGCGTCACCGTAGTTCTCGAGGCAATCGTGCAACGCCGGTTCCTTGCGTCCGAAGATGAAGTGTTCCACCCGCCCGCTCGACGCCACCGTGCGCAATCAAACGACGCGCCTCGGTGAGAATACGGCGGCGCCGTTTCGCCAGCTTGGATTCGCGGACTGAGACTTCCGAATCACTCATGCCACCGATAATGGCACAGGGTTTCAATTTTTCGTTGCGTCGCAACAATCGAGCAACCCGCGCCGGGCGCAAACGGACCGCCCGGGTCTTACCCGCCGCCGTGCGAGCACCGGCAAACGCGTTTTGCGAACGCCGGTCATTTCGGAGACGATACGTCTCCCCCATTCCCCGCGCGACCCGACTAACGCATGACCCCGCCGAAACGTCTGTTGTTCAATGCTTTCTCGATGAACTGCGTATCGCACATTCATCACGGCCTGTGGCGGCGACCGGATACGCGACAACTCGATTACGCCTCGCTCGACCCCTGGGTGGAACTCGCAACCCTGCTCGAACGCGCGAAGTTCGACACGCTGTTCCTCGCCGACGTCAGCGGCGTCTACGACAACTACAAAGGCAGCGCCGAGACCGCGATCCGCGAAGCGATGCAGATCCCGATCAACGATCCGAGCCTGCTGATCCCGGCGATGGCACATGCGACGCAACACCTCGGCTTCGCGTTCACCGGTTCCGTGCTCGCCGAACACCCGTTCAATTTCGCACGCCGCGCATCGACGCTCGATCATCTCACTGACGGACGCATCGCCTGGAACATCGTGACGTCCTACCTGCCGAGCGCGGCACAGAACCTCGGTTTCGACGATCTGCCCCGGCACGATGATCGCTACGACCGCGGCGACGATTACCTCGACGTGTTGTACAAGCTCTGGGAAGGGAGCTGGGAAGATGACGCGGTCGTGCGCGACACGGGCCGCGGTATTTACGCCGATCCCGCAAAAGTGCATCGCATCGATCATGACGGACCCTACTACCGGGTACCGGGCCCGCACCTGTGCGAGCCGTCCCGGCAACGCACGCCACTGCTGTTTCAGGCCGGCTCCTCGGACCGCGGGCGCGAATTTGCGGCACGCCATGCCGAATGTATTTTTATCGTCGGTAGCGGGCGGGAAAAACTAATCGCCGACGTCCGCGCCCGGGCCGAGAAATTTGGCCGTCATCCCGACGATCTGAAATTCTGTCTCGGGGTTTCCCTCGTCATTGGCGGAACCGAAGCCGAAGCTCAGGCGAAAGCTTCGGAACTCGGTGAAACCCTGTCCGTTGAAGCCGGTCTCGCGCACATGAGCGGGCACCTCGGCGCGGACCTCGGCGCGGTCGATTTGACGAAACCGATCGCGGAATTCGATTTCAACGGGGTGCTCGGTTTTCTCAAGAGCTTCGCCGATCAAACGCCCGACAAGACGCTGACGTTCGGCGATCTCGCGCGACGTCAGATGAGCGGACAGTGGCTCGTTGGCAGCGCGGAGCAGATCGCGGACCGGCTCGAAGCGCTCGCGGCTACCGGGCTCGACGGCTTCAACCTCGTCTATGCGACGACCCCGGGAACGTTTGTCGATTTCATCGAGGGCGTCGCGCCGATCCTGAAGCAACGCGGACTCATGCAAGCGGAATATGCCGACGGCGCGCTGCGGGAAAAGCTGTTCGGCTCACCGCGCTTGTCCAGCCGCCACCCCGGCGCGCGTTTTCGTCGCTGAGTGCCGACGCCGCGACCGCGCGAGTCTCGCGACGATGACCGCAACAGCGGCGCTCGCCCCGCCCCTTGGTCTGGCATGAACCCGTGATTGATTTTCACGCCAGCGGCGAAGCAGAACCCGGTCACCCCCCCGCCGTTGCCGCGTACGAATCCGGATTTTTCGCGACCGCGATCACCGCTCCGAACCTGCCCCGACGCAACCGCTGCGCCGCGACCGTGGCACGCGCGCGACGGTTCGCGTTCAGTCGGACCGCGCTTCGAAACTGTCTGCGTCTGCGTCTTTGCCTTCGTGCGCCCCCGGCGCGGTCTGGCCGGCGTCGAGGGCGGTACGAATTACCGTGAGCCGGCGGGCCGCTTTCGCGAGTTGCTTCGCCGCACGGCGGGAAAGGGCGAGATAGCGGAGCAAGGCATCCATTTGCAACACACCAAGGCGGCCACTCACGCCTTCGTGGAGCGCTGCCTGTTTCGCTTCTTCGTACACCCGGTCGAGTTCAGCGATCAGCACGTCGGTCTGAGCCGGAGCGGTTTCCGCCTGTCCGGTGCCGACTGCCTCGATTACGCGCATGGCCTCGCGCCGGAAACCCTGTACCGGTTCATCGAGCCGCTCGTCGGACAGTTCGCCGAGTTCCGCCTGCACCGCGATCATCTGCTGCGCGATTTCGATCACGCTCGCGGATTGTTGCGCCGAACGCAGGTAACTCGGCAACAGTGTCGCGATCGCCTCGGGTAGCTCCATGCGACCCAGTTCCGCCGAGTACGAACCAATCGCGCCGATAAGGCTGCGCGCAATGTGCTGTTCGCGTTCCATTGTTTGCGCGCTGGCGCCTTCGACGCTCAATGCGCTGAGTACCGCACCGCGTGCGATCGTGCTGACCCGGCCAACTTCGTTCGCGAGTGCTTCACCGGCGATATACGGCAGACCGAGGCTCGTCGTGTCGAGGAACTTCGGCCGCGATTCGACTTCCTCCTGTGACTGAAAGCGGCGTAACAGGAATGCGATCATGCGATCGGCAACGGGCCACATGAGCAACACGCCGAGCACATTGAATGCCGAATGAAACACCGCCAGCGTGGTCGCCGGCGCCGCGGGCAAAGTGAATGCTTCGCGCAACCATTCGACGAGCAGCAGCATCGGTTGCAGGATAATCATCGCGACCGTCGCCGTGACGATATTGAACGCAACATGACTGAGGGCCACGCGTTTCGCCGTCGGAGTCGCGCCCCACACTGCGATCAGCGCCGTCGTCGTCGTGCCGAGGTTCGCGCCGATCACAACCGCGGCGGCCGCGGCCAGCGGGATCATGCCCCCCTCAGCCGCACTGAGCGCAACGACGAGCGCGGCGCTCGAGGATTGCATCACCGTCGTCAACAGCACCCCGGCGAGTACGTACACGGCGGTCGTCAGCAGTGCCGGCCCTTCGAGTATCGGCAGGCTCATGTGCTCGCCGAACGCATCGAACGTTTCTTTCAGTACCCCGATGCCGAGGAACAGCAGGCCGAAGCCGACGAGCGCCTGACCGAACGCGGCACGCCGGCTGCGTTCGCCGGAAATTTTCAGCATGACGCCGAACCCGACGAGCGGCAGCGCGAACGCTTCGACATTCAGCTTGAAACCGACGAGCGCGACGATCCAGCCGGTCATCGTCGTGCCGACGTTGCTGCCGAAGATCACCCACACGGCCTGCTGCAGGGACAGCAGGTTCGCGTTCGCAAATCCGATCGTTGCTACCGTGACGGCGCTCGACGACTGCACGAGCGTCGTAATCCCGAAACCCGACAGGAGTCCGCGCACGCGATTGCTCGTCCAGCGCGCGAGAATGTCGCGCAAGGCGCTGCCGGCTGCGAGCTTCAGGCCTTCGGTCATCAGACTCATGCCGATCAGCAGCAGGCCGAGCCCGCCCAGCAGCATGCCGGCAGAATCCAGAGAAATTCCCAAAAAAAAGCGCCCCTCGTTGCGGCGAACGTTCACGGCCCACGGCATTTGAATATGCGCCACGCCGGCGCCGAACGTCAAATGCAACGACCCGAGGCGCGTCGTTGCGGCACGTGTCGGCGATCCGGGTGCGCGACAACGGTGGCGTCGGTCTTGGTAGCCGGGAACTGCTGTCGTAGCATAGACGCCCATGGACCATCGCAGCGCAGGCAAGTGCCGCCCCTTCATTGCCGTACTGCGCGGGTGGCAGGCGATCGCGCTCATCGGCTGGGTCATCGCCCTGCCGGCCGGATCCGCAACGGCCGCGGAACTCGCACCCGAACCCCTGAATCGCGTGAATACGCTGCCGGCGAAACCCGATCCGCACTGGCTATGGGTGTACGACATGGTCTACGACTACATGACCGACGGGCGTGCATCCCTGATCGACGGCGACAGTGGTCGCTTCCTCGGCATGCTCAGTACGGGTTATTCGTTCACGCAATTGACCCTGCCGCGGCATCACCGCGAAATCTATTCCGCGGAGACGTATTACAGCCGCTATACGCGCGGCAAACGCGATGATGTCGTGTCGATCTACTCGCCGACGAACCTGGCGCCGATCGCCGAGATCGACATTCCGGACAAACGCGCCTCGACGATCCCGACCCCGCACAACGCGGTGCTCACGGACGACGATCGCTTCATGCTGATCTTCAACCTCACCCCGGCGACGTCCGTCAGCGTTGTCGATCTGCCGGCGCGACGTTTCGTCGGCGAAATCGAAACCCCGGGCTGCGCTCTGATCTACCCAAGCGGTCCGCGGCGATTCTTTTCGCTGTGCGGCGACGGCTCGCTGCTGGCCGTCGAACTCGATGACGCGGGCACCGCGCTGAGCACGACCCGCTCGCAACCGTTCTTCGATCCGGAGGGTGATCCGCTGAGCGAAAAAGGCGTGCGCGCGAATGGTGTGTGGCACTTCGTATCGTTCGACGGTTCGTTGTACCGGGTCGACGCCCGCACCGCCGCGCCTCGGTTCTCGCCACCCGTCTCGCTGCTCAGCGATGCGGAACGCGCCGACGGATGGCGGATCGGCGGGGTCCGCCATCTCGCGGTACACGCGGCGAGTCAGCGGCTGTTTTCGATCGTGCATCGCGGTGGCGGTCAGGAAACGCGCAAGGACCCGGGCCGGCACATCTGGGTGTACGACCTCGCAAGCCTGCAGCGCCGCGGCGTCATCGAGACGCGTGCCGACACCGGCCTGATCGCGCTGACCCAGGATGCCGCGCCGCTGCTATTCACCGCCGCTGTGGCGCGCAATGCGATCGATGTCTACGCGGCGGATTCCGGCGAGTTCCTGCGCTCCGTCGAACAGATCGGCTATACCCCGACGGGCATCGAAACCCCGGTCGGTCACTGACAGAGAACCCCGTATGCCGCTGAACCGCTTCGATGCCCATTGTGAACGCCTTGGTCGCCGTCTCGCGCGCCTGCATTCGCGCCGCGGCTTTCTCGGCCGCTTCGGCCGCTTGCTCGTCGGTAGCAGCCTGCTGCCGCTGCTGCCGGTGGCCCGCGCCGCCGCGCCGGCACGCGAACCGGCGCCGGATGAAGCACTCATCGACGGGCCGCAGGGGGATCCGCTGGCGTGTGAATACTGGCGCAATTGCGCAATGGACGGCTATCTGTGCAGCTGCTGCGGCGGCTCGCAGAATACGTGCCCGCCGGGAACGGAGATGTCCACGGTCACCTGGATCGGTACGTGTCGCAATCCGGGCGACGGCAAGGACTACATCATTTCCTATAACGACTGTTGCGGCAAGAGCAGTTGCGGCCGCTGTCTGTGTTCGCGCAACGAGGGCGACCGTGCCGTCTACAACCCCGGCAAGAGTAACGACATCAACTGGTGCATGGGCACGACGACGAACGTCTACCACTGCTCCACGTCGATTATCATCGGCGCCGTCGACTGATCCGCTGCGGTCACGACGCGCAACCGTGCTGGCAGTGGGTCGGACTCAGGCAATCGTAGCGAGCATCGTGGGAGAGCGAGTTCGTCCGATTTTGAGACGCATAGTGGTTCCGGGTGACGAAAAATCGGGCGGATTTGCGCCACTCCCCCATCAGCGCAGTAGATTGTCCCTGAGTCCGACAGGCTGCTAGGCTAATTGCAACCACCCCGATTGAGGACGCGTCATGCCGTTATATGCCGATTCCGTTTTCCCCGTGCCTGAAGAAACCGCGGAACTGCACGCCGACGAATTACGCTCTTACGCCGAACCGGGCACCTGGGGTACGGCGGCCGAACGCACCGCGATCGCGGCCGAGGCACGCCGGGCGCGTGTCGACGCCGGCATCCAGGAGTCGATCGGCGACGAGCACCTCGTCGACAGCGCCGAACTGCCCGCGGCGGCGCGCCAGCTCGCGCGCGACGTCGCACTCGGCGGCACGACGATCGATCGCGGGTATTGCGCCGCGGTGCAGGCCACGGGCGTCACGGAAGGTGCCTATGTCGAAATCGTCGGACTCGTCGCGCGGCTCGCGCATCTCGATGTGTTTGCCCGCGGCATCGGCGTTCCGGCACGTGCGCTGGCCACCCCGAACGACGGCCACGCGCCGACATTCGAGCGCCCGTCGGAGGCGACGAACGAGGGCTTCTTCACCGCGACCGTACCGAACGCTCCGGCTGGTGGCGAACTCGCCGTGTCGCTGTACGGCAAACACAAGGCCGCGAACATCCTGCGCTCCCTGAGTCTCGTCCCGGACGAAGCCCGCCGCCTGATCCACATAATGGATCGGGAATATTTTTCAATGGAGAACATCTTCGATCTGACGCACAGTTCACACGCGGCCCTGTCGCGCCCGCAGATCGAACTCGTCGCGGCGAGGGTGTCCGCGCTGAACCAGTGTTTTTACTGAACCACCTGGCACACCCATGTCCTCCGTGAGAGTGGCAAAGCCCTGCAACTGAACATCGAACTCGACGGTGTGTTTGATATCGACCGTGACAGCGGCGTCGAGCACGGCCGCGAACTGTTCGCCTTCGCCGATGCCGTGATCGGCAGCGATCTGAATGCGCTCGCCCGCGCACGCACGGCACTCGCGGGCGCGATGAGTCCGGCCGCCGTGGTCGCCGCGTCCGTCATCGCCGGCGACTTCAGCCTCGTCGATCGCGCCGCGAACGCGATCGGGATCAGCGTGGAACGGGTCGTATTGACCGCGAGCGAGGATTTTCGCGCAGCCTACGGGCTCAACGATTTCCCGTCGGCCGCGAATACACTCGGCTGATACCGGCGCTCTGATCACCCGCCCGCACAGTGTGTCGACGTCGCCTCCCTGCAACTCGTGGACACGGACGGATCAGAATTCGCGACATCCGCGACGGCCGCTCACGCCCGCTCGCGACGATATTCCAGGCCGTGTTCAGATTCTGCGTCATGAATGGCTTGCGGCCGATCGCCGCGCAGGCGCATACGCCACGGATCTATCTCGACGATCTGATCGTGCGCCGGGAAAGCTGGCGGGTCGCCGCGGCGGATCTTCCGTTTCTCGACACATCCCCGGCCGCGCGCCGCTTTCAGGCCGCCCGAAGCTGGCAGCACGCAATGGGCCTGCCACGGGAAGTGTTCATCCGCGCACCGCTCGAAACGAAACCGGTTTACGTCGATTTCACCGCACCATTGACGCTGGACATCGCGCGACGCATTCTGAAGCACGAACGTGAAGCAGGTAACGTCGTCACGCTGAGCGAGATGCTGCCGGCGACGGCCCAGGCGTGGCTCACGGATGCGCAGGCACGCCGTTACACGAGCGAGCTGCGCATGCCGCTCGTCGATCCGATTGCCTGCCCTGCCGCCTGAGCGCGGTTTTCGATGCGCGGAGGCATTCGTGGGTAACCACAGGAAACGGTAGTACGGCTTATGCATGATCCGGTTTTCGAACCGCTGCACGAGGATTTCGGCGCGCGTGTGCGCGGAATTGATTTGACGCGTAATCTCGACGCAAGCGTCGTCACCACGATCCGCGACGCGATGGATCGCTATTCCGTCCTCGTGTTTCCCGAGCAGGCGATGTCCGATCAGGCGCAACTCGCGCTGACCCGGAAACTCGGCGAACCGGAGCCGAACCACGTCACGCTCGGTGCCACCGGCGTCGTCGAATATTTTGCCACGATCGGCAACGTCATCGACGCCCACAATCACAAGGGCAACGACGACCCGCACACGCGCTATCAGCGCGGCAACAACCTGTGGCATTCCGACTCATCGTTTCGGCTCGTGCCGACGAAGTTTTCGATCAATCACTCCTACGAAGCGCCGGGTGAAGGCGGCGAGACGGAATTCGCGAGTCAGCGCGCCGCCTATGCGCGCCTGCCGGCGCAACGAACCGCGGAAATCGATCCGCTCCTCGTCCTGCACGACTACGTTTTTTCACGCAGCCAGGTGGCGCCGGTCGATCCGAACCACGCCGCATCTCTGCCGCCGATCGAGCACCGCCTCGTGCGCGTGAACCCGGCGAACGGCGCGAAGAACTACTACGTCGGCTCACATGCGCGCTCCATCGTCGGCTGGTCGGGGATCGACGGGCGCCATCTGATCGACGAGTTGTGCGCATTCGCGACGGCGCCGGAGCGGATTTACCGCCACCGCTGGCGCGCGGGCGATACGGTGATGTGGGACAACCGCTGTGTGCTGCACCGGGGCACCGGGTTCGACGCCGATCGCTGGCGCCGCCTCATGCGGCAAACGCGGGTCGCCGGCGACGGGCCGACGCGCTCGGAGCCTGGTTCAGCGCAAGCGTAGCGGCAGGGTCGAGAAACCGGTGACGTGGGTCTGCGCAATGCGTGTCGGTTCGCCGTGGATTTCGAGACGATCGAGGTACGGCAGCAACGCCCGCAGGCTGGCTTTCAGTTCCGCGCGCGCGAGATTCGTGCCAAGACAAAAATGCGCCCCGAAACCGAACGTCAGGTGCGGATTCGGCGCGCGCGTAATATCGAAGCGATACGGATCGGCGAACACGCGCCGGTCGCGGTTCGCCGACGGATAAAACAGGCCGACCGTATCGCCCGCCGCGATACCGGTGCCCGCGAGTTCGAAATCTTCCGTCGCCGTGCGCAGGAAATTAACCACTGGTGACGTCCAGCGCAGGATTTCCTCGATCGCCCCCGGCAGTAAATCGGGGTTGCGGCGCAGACGTGCGCATTCCTCCGGGTGCTCGATCAGCGCGGCAACCCCGCCGGTCAGCGCGTTGCGCGTCGTATCGTTGCCCGCCGCGATCAACAGAAACAGGTAACCGATCAGTTGCTGATCGGTGAGCACCTGTCCCTGCACCTTGTGATGCACCATGTGGTCGATAAACCCGCCACGCTGCGCGCCGTGCGCGCGACTCTCGTGGATCAGACCCTCGAGATAGGAGCGCAGTTCGTACATATTGCGGTAGCCGGCCGCACCGCGGCTTTCGCCCGGCAGCCGATCGCATTCCTCGATTTCGCCGATCAAGGCATTCGACCAGATCAGGATCTGCTTCCAGTCGTCCGGCGCGAGCCCCATGATTTCGCCCACGGCCGCGAGCGGGAGTTTGCACGCGAGCCCGCTGACGAAATCAACCGTCCGATCCGGGGCGGCGGCGGTCTCGAGCCGCGCGATATATTCGCGCGTGAACTGCTCGGCGAGCGCCGTGAAATGTGCGTCCATGCGACGCATGCCGCCCTGGGTAAATGCCCAGCTCGACTGTCGCCGCAGGTGTCGGTGGCGCGGATTGTCCATGAACACCATGTCCGGCGGTTCGTCGGGATCCCAGCCGCGTTGTGCGCCGAACGTGTCCACCCCGGCGCGCAGGAGTTCAGGCGTACCTTTCAGCGTGAGCCGCAAGCGCGGGCCACCGTTGATGAACACTTGCGGATGATCGGAAACCGTCATGATGTCCGCGTAACGCGTGACCGCCCAGAACGGCTCGACGTCGTCGCGTTCATACCAGTACACGGGCGCGTGTTCGCGCAGCAGATCCCAGGCCGCCCACGGCGAGCCGCCGGTGGCGTATACACTCGGATGGTGGATATTGATCGTTTCGAGCGTCAGGCCCACGGCAAATCAGTCCACGACAATACGAACAGGGATTATCGCACCAATCGCGACGCGAGCCGATTGTCGCGCCGCGCCGCGCGAGGTTCGCTATGATGCGATGGACAATCCCGGTTTCCGCGTGAATTGCGAGGCACCCGCAATGCAACCGTATCGAATCATTGGCATCGAATCGTCACCTTATGCGGTGAAGGTGCGCGCAGTGATGCGTTACCGTCATATTCCCTATGTGTGGGTTGCCCGCATGCCGCAGTTCCACGCCGAAACGCTCGCGGTACGGCCGTTGATCATGCCCGTGGTGCAATACCCGGACGGCGCTTACCGCACGGACAGTACGCCGATCATCGTCGACCTCGAACAACGGCACCCGCATGCGCGCAGCATCGTACCGGATGCACCGGGCGACGCGTTCCTGAGCGCCCTGATCGAGGACATGGCCGATGAGTGGCTGACGAAATCGCTTTTTCATTACCGCTTCAGCCGCGCACGCGATGCGGTCAGCGGCGCCGCGTGGGTGATGGACGACGCACACCCGGATCTGAGTCCGGCAGAACTCGACGCGCTGACCGGTGAATTTATCGCGCGTCAGACCTCACGCATGCCGCTCGTCGGGTGTACCCCGTCCAATGCGCCGTTGCTGGAACGCCACTATCGCGAACTGCTCGAAGTGCTCGAACGCTTCGTCGCGACGGATCGTTTCCTGTTTGGCAGCCGCCCCGCACTCGCTGATTTCGCCATTTACGGACAGCTGAAAACGCTCGCGGCCGACCCGACGCCGCGTGACATGATGCGCGAGATCGCACCGCGCACGGCGCACTGGGTGCTGCGTCTCGACGACGCGTCCGGGGTGGACGGTGCATGGTCGCGCGACTTCACGGAGGCGCTCAAAGGCCTGCTCGATCTCGCGGGCCGATACTATCTGCCGTTTCTCGCCGCGAACCGCCACGCACTCGACACCGGTACGGATCGCGTAACACTGGAAATCGACGGACAGCCTTACGCACAAGCCGCGAACCGTTACCAGGCCAAGTGCTACGGCGCCCTGCTGTCTGCCTACGCCGCACTTGATGAGCGTGCACGCGGGCGCATCGATCCCTTACTGCACGACAGTGGCTGCATCGCGTTCCTCGCGCGGCCGTGAGCAGGGCCGTAAGGCTGCGCGCCTACCGCTGATACTCGAACGCGCCGAGGTCGATCGTTTCCCCGACGATGCGCGGCCGGCCATCGCGATCCCGCTCCGGGATCTCACCCGCATCCGAGCCGCGATCAACTGCCGGGCTTGATGCGCTCAGGTGGTAGTCATGCGCGAGCGCATCGATGAACCCGCGGGCGCTGATCGCGAGATTCGTTGCACCCGTGATCTGGGGCGGCAGCGCGTCACCGACGACGAGCACATTGCGGGCGTTGATCACCGTGCCCGGCGCCGACGCCCGGGCATCGAATACCTGCCCGACGTCACGCCCGATTGTCGAGTTCACGAGCGCAATCGTGTTTCTGCCGCCTTCATAGCGAAACGCCGTCGCGACGTCGAACACGACCACGTTACGCATACCGACCGCGGCACGAAAAGGACTTTTTGCGTTCGCGCCGCGGATCCTGAATGCGATCTGCGAGTCGTAAACCGTCACCCCGTCGATGTCGACGGCAACGTTTTCCTTCAGATTGAACGCCGAGTTGCGCACGAGGCCGCCGCCGAATCCACTGGCGATGGTGTCACGGATCGTGAGCCGCGACGGTGGCCCGTCCACGACGGGCGTCTTCGTATCAACGGCATTTTCGCCCGGCACGACGCCGGCTGCGAAACCACCCACATCCGCGTCGAGCGGCGCGAGACGAAATTCACAACCCGCGATCGTGACCTCGTCCCACGCCGGTTGCCCGCGATCGGCGTCTACCTGCACCGCGTCACCGGAAAACGTGTGAATCTTCGTGTTGATAATGCGCAAGCGCTGCACCGCGCCGGCCGCGATCCCGTGAGCATCGCGGCGGCAATTGTTATCGTCGCACCGCACTACCGGCGCACAGGGCTCCTCCGGGCAATCCGGGTCCGCCGTACGCAGGCAATCGTGGATAACGCTGTCGGTGATCCTGACGTCGCGCGGTGCTTCGAGATCGATGCAGTCGTGGCCGCTGCGACGCACCTCGACCCCACGCAACACGAACCGATCGGCCGCCGTGCGCACTTTCAACGCGTCCGCGGCCCCAAAGCCACCGTCAACAATCACGTTCTGCAATTCGATGTCGGCATGCTGAATATCGAACACGCCACTCGATGCCGTAATCACGACCTCGCCCTCCGTGTCGCCCTGTAACGTGACCCCCGGCGCGAAACTCCGCAGCGACTCACGATACGTTCCGGGCCGGATCCGGATCACGTCACCGGCGCGCGCGACTTCGAGCGCCGCGCCAATCGTCGCATAGCCCGCGTCGCTGCCGACGACCCGCTCCACGGCTTCGAGCCGCGGGTGTAACAGCAGTGCCGTCGTCAACACGCCCATGACGCGAACAGCCCGTAATCGAAACATCGCGGAGAAACCCGCTGATACTGTGCGAAATGAGTAGTACATGAACGTTCGTCGATGAAGCCCGCGGGCAAAATACGTGCTCCAGATTATGCACTACCGACCTTAATGGACCAGGGTCCCTTACCCTCAAATCGAGGGGAAGGGACTTTGGATGGGGTGTAGACAATGGTTCCGGTCCCGAAGCCACGGTGTCTCGGATTTACGCACTCAGTATGCCACCAGCGCAACGGCCGATCGCGATCGAACGGCTCGAGCGAGCGCCCCGGGCAGCCGCGCATGAAATTGCGGCCGGTAGCACCGCCACCCGGTTCCGCGAGGCTTTTCGTCGGCCCGGAGACCGCCTGCGGGCACCCGTTGCCGATCACGTCCACGCGGCGCGAATGCGTCGCCGACCGCTATACTCATAGGGCGCGATCCGCGAAAGGACCGATACGATGAATCTTCCGACCCTGCTCGTTGGCTCGGCGCTGCTCGGCGCACTGCTCGCAGTTCCGTTCGCGGCGGACGCCGAGGCACCCGTCGAAGTCGCGGCAAACGTCAGCGTTACGATCCTGTCGTCGAATCTTGCGAACGGCAAAACCATCGGCGAGTGGGGGCTGTCCGCGCTCGTCGAGCTTGATGGTCGCTGCATCCTGTTCGATGCCGGACGCTATCCCGACACGGTAATTCGTAACGCAAGGGTGCTGGACATCGATCTGTCCTGCGCCACCGACGTCGTGCTCAGTCATTTTCATTTCGATCACACGACCGGGCTGCTGCCGTTGATTGCGGAACTGCGTCCGCGAAACCCGGCGGCGATGCGCACGTTTCACGTCGCACAAGGCTTCTTCGCGTCGCGGCGCATGCCCGCGAGCAGCGGCGACGCGGAGGTAAACCAGATGATCGGGCTGCGCGGTGAACTGGAAGCGGCCGGCGTAACGATCATCGAATATGCCGAGCCCACCCGCATTGGCCCCGCAGTTTGGGTAACGGGACCGGTGGAACGAACGAACCCGGAACGCAACTATTCGCCCGCGCTCCGGATCAAAGTTGACGGCGAGTGGGTGGAAGACCCTGTGCCCGACAGCCAGGCGCTCGCGGTGCTCACCGCGCAAGGCCCGATCGTACTGCTGGGCTGCGGCCATGCCGGCGCCGTCAATACGCTCGAACAGGTACAACGCGCGATCCAGCCACACTCGATCCACGCGCTCATGGGCGGGATGCACCTGTTTGCAGCCGACGATGAAACGCTCAAGTGGACGGCGGCGAAACTGCGTGATATCGGCGTGCAACATCTGATGGCCGGACATTGCACCGGCATCGAACCGCTGATCCGGCTGCGCGCCGGTCTCGACCTCGATCGTCGCACGGCGGTCGTCGGCGCGGTCGGTTCCCGCTTTGTCTACGGCGAAGGGATCCATCCAACGGCGATCGCGCAATAAGCGCGATACCACGGCCCGAACACTGTCCGGCATCGCATGATTCGCGCTCAATTGCAGGGCTCATACCGAGCCGTTATCCTCAATGCCTGAACGGCAGACGACTGGAGTCCCATGATGGCAAGCCCCGGGCTGATTGCACTGGCCATCGTTCTCGTAACCACGATTGTGTGGTTCCGGCGCGCGTTTCGCGTCGCTATCCCGCAAAATCCGGGGCCGTTCGCAGTGGCCTGGGGTATCGGCGGCGGGCTCGGCCTGTTATCGCTGAGTTTCGCCGGCGGCGCCGCCGCGGCCTGGGCCGCGGGTCTCGGCTTCCTGTTCCTGTATTTCGTCATGACCGGCGCCCAGCGCGCCGGCGCCGACAGGATCCGGGTCGGTGATGCGATCCCGGCGTTCACCGCGCTCGACGCGGCAGGCAATACGTTTGACAGCAGCGAGCTTGCCGGGAATCCGGTCCTGATCAAATTCTTTCGTGGCCACTGGTGACCCTACTGTGTCGCCGAGTTACGGCGATGGGAAGAATTGCGGCCGACGCTCGATGCGGCGGGGGTCCGCATCGTGACCGTATCCACGGACACGCCGAAAGAGATCACATTGGGTCGCGGCATGCACGGGCTCGAGGCAACGATGCTCGCGGATCCCGAACTCGAACTGATCGATCGTTTTGGCTACCGCAACCAGAATTTCAACAACTTCAAAATCCCGGGCCGCGCGGGACTGCCGGTGCCAACATCGCTGCTCGTCGATGCGGATGGCAAAGTCGTGTGGATGGACCAGTCGGACAACTACACGCGTCGCTCCGATCCCGATATCGTCGGCGCCGCGCTCGCAGCTCACCTCACGTGACGGAGACCGCCACATGCTGATCATCCTCGGTACGATCACGCTCGAATCCGCCGACGAAGCCGAGCGGCTTGTGCCGGCGCTGAAGCGCCGTGCGGAACGCAGTCGCCGGGACGAAGGAAACCTCGATTACGTATTCACGCGCAACCTCGCGGAGCCGTCGGAAATCCGGCTGATCGAAAAATGGACGGACGAAGCATCCCTGAATGCCCACCTGCAACAAGCGGATGAAGAATTCGACCGTCTCCTCGCGAGCGCAAAAATCGAGCGCGCCGTAGTCGTCGCGAGCGAAATTTCCGCGGAACGCGAGTTGCTGAAACGATGAACCGGCGGCGGCCCGCCGCCACGAAACGAATCCAGTCAATCCAGGACAAAGGTATGAAAGACGATACGAGCGTCGCTTACATGGAACGCACACGCGCTTATTACGCCGCGCAGGGCTATGACAAGCCGTACAAATGGTCGCATTTCGATGACATTCCGTTCGCCCGTCCGCGACGCGAACTCAGCGACTGCACGGTGACGATCGTGACCACGTCGATGCCCGATGAGAGCTACCGCAAGGAACATCGCCGCCTGCACATCGGCGATCTCGGCAACCCGCCGGAGAAATTTTTTACCGGCGATCTGTCGTGGGATCGCGATGCCACGCATACCGAAGACCGCGACAGCTACTTCCCCGTGCGCGAACTCGAGCGGCGCGTCGCGGCCGGCGAACTCGGGCGCCTTGCCCCGCGTTTCTACTGCGTGCCAACGCAATACAGTCAACGCCACACGATCGAGCGCGATGCCCCCGCGATCGTCGCGGGCTGCGTCGAGGATGCGGTTGACGTCGCCCTGCTCGTGCCGTTGTGACCCGTTTGTCACCAGACCGTGAGTCTGGTCGCGCGACAACTCGAAGCACACGGCATCGCCACCGTCATCACCGGCTCGGCGAAAGACATCGTGGAGTATTGCGGTGTTCCGCGTTTCGTCTTTACGGACTACCCGCTCGGCAACCCGTGCGGCCGCCCGTATGACGATGACAGCAAACGGATCATCATGGACACGGCGCTCGGGCGCCTGCGCAATGCCGATACTCCGGGCGAAACCGTGCAAACGCCGCTCGTGTGGGATGCCCGGGATGACTGGAAGGCGAATTTCCTGCGCGTGGGGCCGGACAACATCGACGCGCTGCGCGCCGCGGGCGATGCGCGTCGCGCCGAGCAGGCCGCGGTGCGCGCGCGCAAACTCGCGGCGCGCAGCGCAGCAGGCTAGACCGCCGTCGGGGTGGCGCTCAGTCGGGCGACGTGAACACGAGCACGTCGGCCGAGAGACGGTCGAGCGCCTGCTCCGCCGTATTCGGTTTTGCGAGCCCGGACAGCCCGGAACGCGACACCGTCCCCATGACGACGAGTTCGGACTGCAGCAGCTTCGCGCAGTCGACGATGACGTCGCCCGGCGAACCCTGCGTACAATGCGCCTGGCTTTCATCAATCCCGATCAGCGCGGCGAGTTCCGGCGGATGCGTGAACGGCTCCGCGCCGGTGTAGGCCGACACGGCATGTAATTCGATCGCATCATCCTGCTCGCGCAGCAACTTCGCAAACGCGATCATGCTCTCGTTCAGGCGCCGATGCTTGTCGTCTTCAACTTTCGGGTTAATCGCGATGAGCACGCGCTTGACCGCGACGAGCGACTCGCGCTTCACGAGCAGTACCGGGCTCTGCGCGCTGCGCAGCACGCTCCAGTCGGATGTTTTCAGCAGCAGGCGCCCCGGTTCCGCATGTTCGAACGCGGTTTTCACGATCAGGTCGCACTCTTCCTGCGCCGCTGCTTCGGCCAGCCCTTCACGCCAGTCCTCGCGCCATTCGACCTGCGTCGTGACCTCGACCCCGCCGAGATTTTCGCTTTCGAGCAGGCGATCCAGCCACGCCTCGTGGCGGGCGATTTCCGCGCGTTTCAGCGCGAGAAAATGACTCGTTTCAAGCGGCGAATAACAGCAGATGTAGGCATGCACGGCGGCATCGAGTTGTTCCGCGATGCCGAGCGCGCGCGAAAGCGCGAGTTGTTTGTCCGTCGTCGGATCGACGATCGCAAGTATTTTTCCTATCTGCAGTGCCATGACCGATCTCCCGTGCGGTAGTTTCAGCGCAGGTTAGCAAGCACGGCGCGCACCGCGATGATGCGTATCAATAAATGGTCGGGTGGTTTCGACGACCCCGCGTGTAAAAGTTTTTGACAATTCGGGCGAGCGCAAAAACAAGCAGCGAGTCAGTGAGTTACCGTACCTGCAGGCGGGTTGCCCCGATGCCGCGCGTGGATCCTTTACCGTGGACCGTAAAATTTGTTGACAGTGGCACCGGGTGATAGCGACGACGCGGCGGCCAGGCCCCGGGAATTCAGGCGATTTCCGTTTATGGCGTTAATCTTGCAGTATTATCGGCGATCGAATCGATAGCGGAAGGATTGTCGTCATGAACCGCCCATCACGCGCGAATCGTCTAGCCATCCTGCTCACCGTGTGCGGCCTGTTCAGCGCCGAAGGCACGCTTGCCGCGAACACGGCCGACCTCGATTTCACGTTTACGCTCGGCTTTCTCGGCGCCGACAGCAGCGGTGCGCCGGGCAGCGGTGACGAATCATTGAACGTCGAGTTCGAAATCCCCGAAGGCTTCCAGGAAATGGTCTTCGACGCACCCCGGATGGGCACGACGAGCAACGACATCACGCAAACCATCGGCGGTATCCGGATTGATGACGGCGACAACTACGACGCCATCGCGACTCTGCTGAACCCCGCGTACGACCCGGACGATCCGTTCGCGAACCCGCCGGTTTACGGCGCCGGCGCCCCACCCATCGTGATCGATGGCTCGATGACGGCGATGGCGACCGGTCCCGCCAGCGCGAGCATGCTGCCGACGACGTATTCGGGCACGGACGTTACTTACCTGTACGGCTATTACTACGGTGATGAGCCGACGATCGATCTGCGCTTCGCTTTCGATGTGCTGTGGACCATGACGCTCGCGAACAACGACCCCGGGTATACGAGCAGCTTCATCAACCTGTCCGTACGCCTGCTCGACGACAACGAGGACGTGCTCGACGAAGCCGTGCTCACGCGCTGCGCTGTCTGCGGTGACGAGCCGCCGAGCCTCGGCAATTCAACTCCCGGCCAGACCTCGATCTTCACCGAGGCGGATCCCGGGATCGGCGGCCCGCTGAACAGCGGCACGCTGTCGCTGTTCCATCCCGATATAGCCGAGGACGGTTATTTCTCGCTCGAAATCGTCACCGAGTACCGCGCTTCGGCGCTCATCGACCCCGTGCCAATCCCCGGCGCGGTGTGGTTGTTCGGCTCGGCCGGCATCGCGCTCGCGGGCTTGCGCCGGCGCGCGAGCTAACGGTCTGCGTTGCGCCTCGGCCCGGTCCACCGCGCGCGGGCTGCGCGGCTGCCACAAACGATCTATGCTCGGGGTCGGCAATATCCGCGAGAACGGCAGCATGACCCTGAGGCCAAATCTCCATTCCAAGTCATCCGCGAAGCGCGCTACTGCGTGCGTAATTGCCGCGGTCCTCGGCGTCGCGCTGCTGCTCGGTGGCTGTGAGCCGAGCGATCGCACGCCGGGTCTGTGGTTGCGCGGAGACGTCGTCGACCCGCCGCCGCGCGACTGGTCGTTCACCGATGCACACAAGGAAATTTTCGTCGAAGTCGCGACGCCCTATTTCCTGCCGCACTCCGTGACGATCTGGTGTGCGCAGATTCACGGTCAGTTGTATATCGGCGCACGGGATCCGGACACGAAACACTGGCCCGGCTGGGTTGAACAGGACCGCGACGTGCGCCTGAAAATCGGCCCGAACGTCTACCCGGTCAGCGTGGCTGACGTCGCCGACGAAGACACGCTCGAGGCGATCCGCGGCGCTTATGCGGAAAAATATGACCTCGATCCGGCAGTGAAGCGCAACGTTCGCTATTGGGCCATCGTGCCGCGCGGCACGCCGCACTGAAGCGGGTGACCGTGGCGGCAAGCGCTGCGACGGCCGGCGAGTCGACATTGACGCGGTGCCCCGCGAGCGCGAATATCGGTAAGCGACGTGCAGCAGGGAGTTCAATATGGCTGGCGGATGGTCACGGGACGGTGCGGTACAGGATCAGATCGACGCGAGCGTCGAGGACGCCGTCAAGCGTGCACGCGAAGCACTCGGTGACGGTATCAGTCGCGCGGAATGTGAAGACTGCGGTGCCGTGATTCCGCCCGCGCGGCGGGCCGCCGTGCCGGGCGTTCGTCGCTGTGTACCCTGCCAGGAACTCGCCGATGCGGGTACGGACCATTCAGGTTCGATCAATCGGCGCGGCAGCAAGGACAGCCAGTTGCGCTAAGCAGCCTGCCGGTCCGTGCGTGTCCCGGTGGGGCAATGCACGTTAAACTCCGTGGTCCCGCGAACTGAATTGCACATCAGCACCCGGAGGATCCCCACAGCGTGAAACCCGAAGTCGTTAAACTTGATCTCGTCGAGGATCACATCGCGCTCGTCCGCTTCGCCAATCCGCCGGTGAATGCGCACTCGCAACAACTACTCGAAGAAGTCGCGTGGACGTTCGATACGATCAGCGATCGCGACGACATCCGCGTCGCCGTACTCACGGGCGACGGCAAGTGTTTCTGCGCCGGTGCCGACATCAAGGAACGCGCGGGCGCGAAACGCGGGCCCGGCGACCACTGGCAGAATTCGCGCCGCGCGCGCGAGGCCTATCACAGCATCATGGAATGCCAGAAACCCGTCATTGCTGCGATCAACGGGCCCGCGCTCGGCGGTGGGCTCGCGCTCGCGGCGTCGTGCGATATCCTCATTGCGAGCGAAAACGGGTGCCTCGGCCTGCCGGAAATCAACGTCGGCCTGCTCGGTGGCGGTCGTCACGCGCAGCGGCTGTTCGGTCACTCGCGCCAGCGTCGCATGATGCTCACCGGCCTGCGCGTGTTCGGGCCGGAACTGTATCGCCTCGGCATCGTCGAGGCGTGCACCGCGCCCGATGAGTTGATGGAAGCGGCGCTCGGGATCGCGCGCGAAATCGCCGGCAAGAGCCCGATCGCGACGAAACTCGCGAAACACGCGCTGAACCAAATCGAGGAAATGAGCCTGCGCGACGGTTATCGCTTCGAACAGACGATGACCGGTGAACTCGGCAAGACGGAAGATTCCCGGGAAGCGATCCAGGCGTTCGTCGAGAAGCGCGACCCCGTGTTCAAAGGTCGCTGAAGCGTCAAGTTCCAGGGAGTAACACACCTATGGCAAACGTATCCGTTACGAAAATCATCGCCGCGCCGGCCTCGCAGGTGTGGGCGTATGTGTCGGCATGGGGCGCGACGCACAAATGGATCCCGGGGGTCGGCCCCGTCACGGTGACGGGCGACGGTCCCGGTTCGACGCGCAGCGCTGATCTGGATCCGGCAACCGGTTTTCCGGGTCGTATCACCGAACGCCTCGATGCGTTTGATGCGGACGCGATGGAGTTCCGCTACCGCGTGGTTGGCGACAGCCCGATCCCGATCACGGACTATATCGCGACGATGAAAGTCGAGGATCTCGGGGACGGCACGTGCAGCGTCACGTGGACGAGCACCTGGACCCCGAACGGCGACCTCTCCGCCGACGAGCTGTGCGCTGCGTTCGAAGGACTGTATGCCGTGTCGCTCGATAACGTCGCCGCGGCGCTTGCCTGAGCGAACGACGCCGCGCGCCGGTCAGCCCGCGAGATAGCGCGCCGTCGTATCGATCACATCGGGGTCCGGCAGGACGGCGCGGCAGACCTGCTCGACTTCGCGCGCGAACTGCGCCGCGGACTGAAACCGTTCCGCATCCGATTTTGCCATCGCACGCTCGATCAGTGTCGCCACCGGCGCGGGTATATCGGGGCGCAGTGCCCGGATAGGTGCGGGCTACTGATGCAGGATCTGGAACGCCGTATGTTCACGGCTGAACGGATACTGCCCCGACAACAAGCGATACAGGGTCGACCCGAGCGCGAAAATATCCGTGAGCTGCGAAATTCGTCGCGCGGGATCGAAATGCTCGGGCGCCATGTACGCAATCGTGCCGGTATCCCGCGGCGGCGGCTGCTCGATGCTGTGCGCGACGCTGAAATCCATCAGTTTCACCGTACGGTGCGCCGGGTGATACATGATATTGCCCGGCTTGATGTCACGATGGATAACCCCGTGGTAATGAATGTAGGCGAGTCCGACACACGACCTGAACGTAATCATGAGCGCTTCGGCGAGATCGAGGCGGCCCGTGGCCTTCATGTAATCATCGAGCGAGCGTCCGGGAACGAACTCCATGACGAGGTAGATCACGCGCCCTTTGTTCACAACATCGTAAATCGTGACGATATTCTCATGCGCGAATTTGCCGGCAATCTTCGCTTCGTGCCGGAATTCGGCGGCCACATGCCGGACAGCATCATCGTCGAGCGACTCGAGCCGTGCGAGCTTGATCGCAACTTCACGGTCGAGCGCCGGGTCGAACGCGCGGTAGACGATCCCCGAAGTCCCCTCGCCGGCTTTCGCCACGACTTCGTAACGGCCGATCCGGTTGCTGTTGCGTAGTTTCTGCGGCACCTGATGCGTCAAGGCTGGCATTCTCCGTCTGCGGGGCATCGGACTGGCTGCCGACGCGGCGGGACGATAGTATCACCCCCGGTCGCGGAATTACCCGCATCCGCTAATTGTCACCATGAATTCCGCAAACGGCGGACGAGGAAACCCCGGCGTGCCCGATCAATACTCAGAAATTCTCGTGTCCCGCTCCGATGATGTCGCGACCGTGACCCTGAACCGACCCGATGCCTTGAATGCGATCACACCGACCATGCTCGCGGAACTCGACACCGCGTTTACCGCGCTCGGTGCTGACCACAGCATCCGTTTTATCGTCCTCACCGGCGCCGGGCGTGCGTTCAGCGCCGGCGTCGATCTGAAAGCACTCGGCGAGCGCAAGCTCGAGCGCGGGAAAGTCGGCGACATACTCGACGTCCCGGCACGCGCCGTGACGCAAAAAATCACGACCATCGCGCAACCGGTGATCGCCCGGATCAACGGCTTCTGTTTTACCGGCGCGCTCGAACTCGCGCTGGCCTGCGATCTGATCGTCGTCGCGGAAAGTGCGCGCCTCGGTGATACCCACGCGAAATGGGCGCTGCGTCCGACGTGGGGCATGAGCCAGCGGCTCCCGGCCCGGATCGGCATCACGAAAGCGCGCGAACTGTCCTATACGGCACGCACGCTGACGGGTGCGGATGCCGTCGCGCTCGGACTCGCGAACACGCTCGCCGCCGACGACGAGCTCGACACCGCCATCGATGCCCTGATCGCGGAGATGCGGCCGAACAGCGCGGCCGCGTTCGCCGCGTACAAGGATTTATACCGCCGCGCCGAAGACACGGGTCTCGCCGACGGTCTCGCTTACGAAGCCGACACCGACTATCCGTTCGACACCGCCGAGACGGAAGCGCGCCTCGCCGCGTTCAGAAAATAGTCATGCCGGGCGCGACGCCGAACTCACTCATATCGCCGCTGGCCGGGATCCGGGTCATCGATCTGACGAGCGTACTGTTCGGACCGTATGCCACGCAGATACTCGGCGATTACGGCGCCGATGTGATCAAAATCGAAGCGCCGGGCGGCGATCCGACGCGCGGTATCGGCCCGTCGCGCCATCCCGGCATGGCCGCGGGTTTTCTCGGCTGTAACCGCAACAAACGCAGCGTATGCCTCGATCTGAAACGCGCGCCGGCCCGCGCGGCGCTGTGGCGCTTGATCGACAGCGCGGATGTCTTCGTACACAACATCCGCCCGCAAAAAATCGCCGCCCTCGGTTTCACCGCCGACGACGTCATGGCGCGCAAGTCCGACATCGTCTACGGCGCGTTCCACGGCTATCTCGAAAGCGGTCCCTACGCCGGCCGCCCGGCCTACGACGACATCATCCAGGGCGAGAGCGGAATCGCCGCCGCGTTTCTCGCGCGCGATGGCAAACCCGCGTTTGCGCCGAGCGTCATCGCGGACAAGAGTGCCGGCCTCATCGCGGCGAACGGGCTCATGGCGGCATTGTTTCAACGCCTGCGCACGGGCACGGGTGTTTACATGGAAATCGGCATGTTCGAGAGCATGGTCGCCTATACCCTGCTCGAACATCAGTTTGGCGCGATCTTCGACCCGCCGGAAGGTGCAACGGGTTATACCCGGCTGATTTCCGCCGAGCGCAAACCGTATGCCACGCGCGACGGCTATCTGTGCATGCTCCCGTATACCGATCAGCACTGGCGAGCGTTCTGGGACCTGGCCGGGACCCCTGAAATGAAGGACGATCCGCGTTACCGCACGCTCGCCGAGCGCACGCGCAACATCGACACGCTGTATGCGAGCACCGGCGCGGCACTGCTCGCGCGCTCGACGGAAGAATGGCTCGGCGCGTTACGCGAGGCGGAAATCCCGTGCGGACCGATCAACCTGTTCGACGATCTGAGATCCGACCCGCATCTGCAGGCGGTCGGCATGTTTCGCGCCTACGATCACCCGAGCGAAGGCGCGCTCGACCTGCTCGATTCGGGCCTGCGCCTCAACCGTGAGCGTTTGCCCGTGCGCCGGCACCAGCCGGTGCTCGGTGAGCACGGCAGCGAGGTATTGCGGGAGGCGGGCCTCGACGACGACGCCATCGCCGCGGCACTCGACTGCGACGATTGAATGTCCGCATCGCCCCCGCCGCGTCACGGCCGCCGGTTCCTCGTCCGCGGGCTGCTCGCGGTGGCAGCACTCGCGCTCGCGCTCATCGCGGCAAGCCAGTTCCGCACCCCGCGACTCGACCGTGACTGGGACGAAGATGTCGCCGTCCTCGCCGACGTCAGCATCGCGAGCGATGGCACGCATTTCACGATCCGCAATGCACGCGCCTGGCGTTACGCGTCGGCCGGGCCAATCACGCGCGACACGTTTACTGCGACGTACCGCTTCGCCGACCTCAGCGGTATGGCGTTTTATGAACAGCCACTCGATCGTTCGGGCCTCATCGCCCACACGTTCGTCGTGTTCGAGTTCGCCGGCGATTATGCCGAGCCGCTGCTCGGCGTTTCCGTTGAAACGCGGCGTGAACGCGGTGAGAAGTATTCACTGCTGAAGGGCGCGTTGCGGGGTTTCGAACTCACCTACACGTGGGCCACCGCGACGGATCTCGTCGAACGACGCGTAAAATACCTCGGTTATCGCCTGCGACAATACCCGGTGCGGCAAGCGGTCGCCGACCAGCGCCGCTATCTCGAACGGTTCCTGCGCGAGACGATTGCATTGGCGAGCGAACCGCGCTGGTACAACACGATCACATCGAACTGTACGAACGTGATCATCGCCGCCGCGAACGATGTCGCGCCCGGCTTCGTGCCGTTCGACATCTCGTTCGTCCTGACCGGACTCGCGCCGCGATATCTCGCCGAACGCGGCATCCTCGACGGCGACGAGGTCGTAGCGGTCACCGCGGAGAATTTCGCGAGCGTTGTCGCGCGACGATAAGCGCGCAACGCCCGACCCGGCGGTGCCTCAGCCCGGGTCGCGTTCCACGACGAGCAACAACTCGTGGGCTTCCACGCTCACCCCGCGCCGCGCGTGCACGGTTTTCACGGTGGCATCGGCTTCGGCGCGGATCTGCGTTTCCATCTTCATCGCCTCGATCGACAGCAGCGGGTCGCCCTTTTTCACTTTCTGCCCCGCGCTGACCGCAACCGCGACGACCATGCCGGGCATCGGCGCGCCGACGTGATCCGGATTGTCCGCCTCGGCGAGCGGACGCTCGCGCAATTTCTCCGCGCCGGCTTTCGCGACGCGCACGCCCCGCGCCTGGCCGTTCAGCTCGAAGAACAGCTTCACCTCACCGTCGTCGGACGCCTCGGTTTGTCCTTCGAACTCGATCAGCAGGGTCTTGCCGGATTCGAGTTCGACCGCGATCTCCTCACCCTCGCGCATGCCGTAGAAGAACGTCGGCGTCGGCAGTCGCGATACATCACCGTAATGACTGCGGTGCGCGGCGTAGTCGCGAAACACGTTCGGGTACATCGTGCTCGACGCGAGATCCGTATCGGATACGGCGCGCCCGATCGTTTTCTCCACGTCGCTGCGCGTCGCTTCGAGATCGACCGCCGGCAAATGTTCGCCCGGCCGACCCGTCAGGGGTTCGGCGCCGGCGAGTACTTTTTGCTGTAACGCCGGCGGGAAACCGTCGGGCGGGAAACCAAGTTCGCCTTTGAACAAGGACACGACGGATTCCGGAAACGCGACTTCACGGGTCGGATCGAGCACCGCTGCCGCATCGAGATCGTTCGCCACCATCATCAGCGCCATATCGCCGACAACTTTCGAGGTTGGGGTCACCTTGACGATATCGCCGAACATGCGGTTGACCTCGGCATACGCGCGCGAGATTTCGGGCCAGCGCGGCGCGAGCCCGAGTGCACGCGCCTGCTCGCGCAGGTTCGTGTACTGCCCGCCGGGCATCTCGTGGCGGTAGACATCGGACGTGCCGGAGCGGATGTCCGCCTCGAACGGCGCGTAGTACGCGCGCACCCCTTCCCAGTAATGCGACGCGGCGAGCATGGCGTCGGATGACAGACCCGGATCGCGATCGGTACCGGCGAGCGCTGCCGCGATCGCACCGAGATTCGGCTGCGAGGTCAGTCCCGACATGCTGTCGAACGCACCGTCGACCGCATCGCAGCCGGCGTTGATTGCGGCGACTACACTCGCGGCGCTGATCCCGCTCGTATCGTGGGTGTGGAAATGGATCGGCAGATCGATGGCGTCTTTCAGCGCGGCGACGAGCGTACTCGCGGCGCGCGGACGGCAGACGCCGGCCATGTCCTTGATACCGATAATATGCACGCCGGCGCGCGCGAGTTCGCGCGCGAGATCGACGTAATACTTCAGGTTGTATTTCGGCCGTTTTTCATCGAACAGATCGCTCGTGTAGCAAATCGCGCCTTCACACAATGCGCCCGACTCGCCAACTGCGTCGATCGCAACGCGCATGTTGTCGATGCCATTGAGCGAATCGAAAACCCGGAATACATCGATGCCGTTCGCCGCGGCCTGGGCGACGAAGTAGCGCACGACATTATCCGGATAGCTCGTGTAACCGACGGCATTCGAGGCCCGGAGCAGCATCTGCAGCAGCACGTTCGGGATCTCCTCGCGCAGCCGCTGCAGGCGCTCCCACGGGTCTTCGTTGAGAAAGCGCAACGCGACGTCGAACGTTGCCCCGCCCCAGCACTCGAGCGAAAACAAACCATCGAGTTCACGCGCGTAGAACGGCGCGATCTGCGTCATGTCGCGCGTGCGCATGCGGGTGGCGAACAGCGACTGGTGCGCGTCGCGCATCGTCGTATCCGTCAGCAACACGCGCGGCTCGTCCATCATCCAGCGCGAGAATGCCGCCGGCCCCGCCTCGCGCAGGCGATCGCGGCTGCCGGGTCTAATCGCGCGACTCGCGTCGAACGCCGGAAACACGGGCGGCGGCGGCGTTTCACGCGGGGCCGCGCGACCTTTCATTTCCGGGTTGCCGTTTACGATGACCTCGCCGATGAAACGCAACAGGCGCGTTGCGCGGTCGCGCCGGCGGGCAAACTTGAACAGCGCCGGGGTCGTGTCGATGAACCGGGTCGTGCTCGCGCCGGACTGGAACTCCGGATGATTGATGACGTTTTCGAGGAACTGCAGGTTCGTCGCGAGACCGCGGATGCGGAACTCGCGCAGCGCGCGATCCATACGCCGGATCGCCTCCTCGCTCGTCGGCGCCCAGGTCGTCACTTTCACGAGCAGGGAGTCGTAGTACGGCGTGATGACGGCGCCGGAATAAGCCGTGCCACCATCCAGCCGTACGCCAAATCCGGAGGCGCTGCGGTAGGCCGTCAGGCGTCCGTAATCCGGGGTGAAATTGTTTTCCGGATCCTCGGTCGTCACGCGACATTGCAGGGCGTGACCGCGCAGTGATACATCGGCTTGCGCCGGAATGCCGCTCGCGGGATCGCCAATGCGTGCGCCTTCCGTGATCCGGATCTGCGCCTTGACGATATCGATACCGGTGATTTCCTCGGTCACCGTGTGTTCAACCTGGATGCGCGGATTCACTTCGATGAAATAGTATTCGTTCGTGTCCGCATCCATGAGGAACTCGACCGTACCGGCGTGGCTGTAGCTGACCGCACGCGCGAGCTTCAAGGCGGACTCGCACAGGCTCGCGCGACCGGCATCATCGAGATACGGCGCCGGGGCGCGCTCGACGACTTTCTGGTTGCGGCGCTGCACGGAGCAATCACGTTCGAACAGGTGGATCAATTCGCCGTGCGTATCACCGAGCACCTGGACTTCGACATGCCGCGCGCGGCGCACGAGTTTCTCGAGATACACCTCGTCGTTGCCGAACGCCGCGAGTGCCTCGCGTCGCGCCGCGGCGATCTGTTCCTCTAGTTCAGCGGCCGACTCGATCACGCGCATGCCGCGTCCACCGCCGCCCCAACTCGCTTTCAGCATGAGCGGATAGCCAATCGCCGCGGCCATCGCCGCCGCTTGCGCCGTATCGGCCGGTAACGCCGCGGTTGCCGGCATCACCGGTACGCCGGCGCGTTGTGCCACGTCGCGCGCGGCAATCTTGTTGCCGAGCGTGCGCATGACGCCCGGCTGCGGTCCGACGAATGCGATACCGGATTTTGCGCACGCTTCCGCGAAATCCGGGTTCTCCGACAGAAACCCGTAACCCGGATGGATCGCGTCGACGTCCTCGCGGCGTGCGATTTCGAGGATTCCGTCGATATCGAGATAGGCGGCGACCGGCTGCTTGCCGCCGCCGATCAGGTAGCTTTCGTCGGCCTTGAAGCGATGCAGGGCAAAACGATCTTCATTGGCATAAATCGCCACCGTCCGGATCCCGAGTTCGGTCGCCGCGCGCATGACGCGGATCGCGATTTCGGAGCGGTTGGCGACGAGCAGTTTGCGGATTCGCATGGACTCGGGCGCTCACGTTTGTTGTCACGGGCGGCCGTATGCCACCCCCTGGAACGACAGAGCCTACCGGAATTCAGGCGGGTACGAAAACGAATGAACGCGCGTGCGCCGAACCGCCGCACGCAGCGCCACGCTCGCCACGATCTGACCCGTTGCGGGGCGCCAGGCGCGCCCCGCAGTTACGTTTGCCCGCTTTCGGTGCGGGCGTTCAGGCGCGCTGCGACCGCCGGCGAGACGCCGCGAAGCCGGCCACTGCCGCGCACAGCAGCGCCGCGGTAGCGGGTTCCGGAATCGTCGGAATTTCGTTGATCCCGAGCCGCACCCGGTAGGAGCCGTCGTTGTCATCGTAGGCACCGGGCGCGCCATTGAAGCCGAATCCGTCCGGAACCCCGAGGAAGAAACGGGTGGCGCCGGCCGGGGCGATAAACTCCTGGAAGTCGCCGCCGCTCGTGACCCCGTTGCCGATGAAAAAGATCTGGCCGAGTCCCGGCGACAACGTGAGAAACTCGATGCCACGCGGATCGACCCCGACGGTCGAGAAATTCAGTGCGGCCGGTGGCACGCCATTCGGAATATCGTCGTTCAGGAACAGACCGACGAGCGCGCCTTCGGTACCGATATAACTGCTGATCCCGCCAAACGAACCCAACTGGCTCGTGCCGGGCAGGCCATTACCTTCCGGCCCGTACACAGTGCCGCCGAAGCCGTTGAAAAAACTGATCGCGCCGTCGACCGGATCCGCGACCCGGATGACGTCGCCCGCGGAGACGCTGAATACCGGCGGTGCGGTTTCCTGGATCTCTTCCGGGGTCGGAAAGCCGTGGCGCAGCAGCCCGCCCGGCCACGGATCCGATGCAGGCGGGACCACGATATCGGAACGTCCGGCGAGCCAGATTGCATCGCTGCCGAGCACAACCTGGTCGAAGATGATGGCGGAAGCCGTCGGTATCGTCGCGCCGATCAGCGCAAGGCACGCGGTGGCGCCGATAGTGATGGAACGCAGTGTTTGTAGCATGTAAATGCCCTCCCTGGGTGTGGCGTCGCGGCGGTATGCCGTGTCCTGGACCGGGATTTTCCGGTGCAAAATTCGTTCCTCGGAAAAATTTATCCGGAATTTCCGGACGTTAGCTCAAACGCGAGGTAAACGGACCCCGCGCCCGAGGCGAATTTGTAAAGGAATCTTTACACAAGGCCGAGCCGAAAAGCCTCTGATTTATCAAAATTTTTACACTCGCGGGCGGGTCTCCGCGCCCCGTACGGCGTGGCCCGGGGGCGGCTTTTACAAACCTTTTACACCCGCGTCGCGGGATCCGGACTAACTTGTCACGCATCGGGCACGGCACACGCAAGACACCACGAACGCGCCCCGGGAGACACGCAATGGCGAATCAGCAACCACGCAACACGCTTGCCGCGGATCCCCGAGCGCTGCAAATCGCCGCGCTCGGTACGCTGCTCACGGCCGGCATCGCGATGGGCTACCTGCAACTCGAGGCCACGATCGCGGCGACGATCATCGTCAGCGCGCTCCTCGCCGAACGCTGCGGCACGCGCGCTCGGTTCGAACCGCGCAGTGCGCTGATCTCCGCGCTGTCGTTGTGTCTGCTGTTGCGCACGAACGATCCGGCGCTGGCCGCGATTGCCGCAACGCTCGCGATCACGAGCAAGTCCGTATTCCGGTTCGACGGCCGCCACGTGTTCAACCCGACGGCTTTCGCGATTGTGATCATGACGAGCGTTTGTGACGGCGCGTGGATTTCACCCGGCCAGTGGGGACACACGATGTTGCTCGGCATCGCCATCGCCGGCGCCGGCTGCCTCGTTGTCGTACGCGCCGCGCGGTTCGACACGACGCTCGCGTTCCTCGCGGGCTTTGCCGGCCTCGCGGTCATGCGCGGTGTGTACCTTGGCGATCCGTTCGCGGTGACGCTGCATCAACTGTCGAACGGCGCGTTGTTCATTTTTGCGTTCTTCATGATTTCCGACCCGCGGTCGACCCCGCTCGGCCGTGGCCCGCGGATCGCGTTCGCGCTGCTCGTCGCGTGCGTCGCCGCCTGGATCGAATTCGCGCTGTTCCGCCCGAACGGGGCGATCGTCGCGCTCGTCATCTGCGCGCCGTGCGTGCCAATCGCAAACCGGCTGTGGCCGGCGCGAGCTCCCGAGCCGGTACGCACGCGAACCCCGGTACATTCGAAAACCTGTCTGCAAGGAGAACATCATGTCTGTCCTTAAACCGCTCGCAGCAATGGCTGCCCTTACCACCGTGATCCTGTCGGGCGCGGCGAACGCGTTTTGCGGCTTCTATGTCGCACGCGCGGACACAGCGCTCTACAACGATGCGTCCCAGGTTGTGCTCGCGCGTGACGGCGAACGCACGGTCATGACGATGAACAACAACTTCCGCGGCGCCGTCGACGAGTTCGCCATCGTCGTGCCGGTGCCGACCGTGCTCGAAGAAGGTCAAATCAACGTCGCCGAGCGCACGCTCATCGAACACCTCGATGCGTATACGGCGCCGCGTCTCGTCGAGTATTTCGACGAGGACCCGTGCCGCGTGATGCAGCGCATGGACATGATGAAGTCGATGGTGATGGAAGACGCGGCGGCGCCGGCATCCGCCGCAGCGCGCGCAAAAAGTCTCGGCGTGACGATCGAGGCCGAATACGCCGTCGGTGAATACGACATCGCGATCCTGTCGGCAGCCGAGAGTGGCGGCCTGCTCACGTGGCTGAACGAATCCGGCTACCGGGTACCGCCCGGCGCCGTGCCGACGATCGGCAGCTACCTGAAACAGGGAATGAAATTCTTCGTCGCGAAAGTGAACCTCGCGGCGCAGCAGGATCTCGGCTACACGTATCTGCGGCCGTTACAGCTTGCCTACGAGAGCCCGAAATTCATGCTGCCGATCCGGCTCGGCATGGTCAATGCCGAAGGCGCCCAGGAACTCTACGTCTACGCGCTCACGCGTACGGGGCGGGTTGAGACGCGTAATTACCGCACCGTGCGCGTGCCGACCGGGATGGAGTTGCCGGTGTCGATAAAAGACGATTTCGGTACGTTCTACCGGACAATGTTCAACCGCCAGCTCGCGGCGAACAATAATGCGGTCGCGATGCTCGAATACGCCTGGGACATGGCGTGGTGTGATCCGTGCGCGGCCGATCCACTGTCGCACGAGCAGTTGCGTGAACTCGGCGTGTTCTGGCTCGACGGCCAGGCGAGCTCTCGCGGCGGCGCGAATGTCTTCGTCACGCGTCTGCATTTGCGCTACGCCGAGGCGGAATTCCCCGAAGACCTCATGTTTATCGAAACCGGCGACCGCGAGAACTTCCAGGGCCGCTACGTCATTCGCCACCCGTGGCAGGGCGCACCGCGTTGCCAGGCGGCGGAACACTATCTCGCGACCGAACTTCCCGGTCGCCAGCGCGAGGAAGCGCGGCGCTTCGAACAACTGACCGGCACGGCCGTGCCGCTACCCGACGGCAGCCGGGTCGCGCCGCCGCGGGATCCCGACGTGCCATGGTGGCGCCGATTATGGAACAATGAAGCGGGTTGAACGAACAGCCTTGCCCGGTGGAAAGTATGCAACTGACGATCGAAAAGGACCTGCCCGTGATCATGCGCGACGGGGCCAGCCTCGCCACGGATGTCTACCGACCCGCCGGGTCGTCCCGCCATCCCGTGGTCATGCTGCGACTGCCTTACAGCAAGGAACAGCCGGCGCTGCTGTTCCTGGCCGGCGACATCCTGCGTATCGCCCAGGCTGGTTATGCCGTCGTCGTACAGGATTGCCGCGGCACGTTCAAATCCGGGGGCACGTTCGATCCCTATTTCCAGGAAGCCGATGACGGCGTCGATGCGATCGCGTGGGCCGCCGCGCAGGCATGGTCCAGCGGCGAGGTCGGCATGATGGGTGCGTCCTATTACGGGGCGACGCAATGGCTCGCGGCGATGAAAAACCCGCCGGCGCTAAAAGCGATTGCGCCGTTTATCACCACCGATCAGTACTATGAGAAATGGACGTATCAGGGCGGCGCGTTTCAGCTCGGTTTCATCCTGCAGTGGGCGAGCGCGACGTTCGCCGTGGGCGAAGTCGCGCGGCGTCTCGGCCGCGGCGAAGCGGAACCCGCGGCCCTCGGTGCCGCGATCGCGATCGCCGATCACGTCGACGAGCGTTACTGGCATACGCCGCTCCGCGAGTTGCCGGAACTCGCCGATCTCGCACCGTATGTCCGCGACTGGATCGCGCACCCCGACTACGACGATTACTGGCGCCGCGCAGCGCCGGCCGAACATCGCGATACGATCACGGCGCCGGCGCTGAATTTCGGCGGCTGGTTCGACCTGTTCCTCGGCGGCACGCTCGCGAACTACGGCGCGATGAAGGGTCGGGTGCCGCAGAAACTGATCATCGGACCCTGGGTGCACGGTTATAACGGTGGCGTCTATCCGGAGCGCAATTTCGGCATGTTCGCGCACGATGCCGTCGCCGATGTCACGGCCGAACAAATCCGCTGGTTCGATCACTGGCTCAAGGGCGCCGACAACGGGCTCGGGTCGGACAAACCCGTGAAGCTGTTCATCATGGGCCCGGACGTCTGGCGCGAAGAGGACGACTGGCCGCTGCCCGATACGGACTGGCGCAAACTCTACCTGCACAGCGACGGTGGCGCGGCCGCAAACGCTGCCACGCTGTCGTTCGCGCCACCGGACGACGAACCGCCGGACACGTTCACCTACGATCCGCACGACCCGGTGCCAACCGTCGGCGGCGCGAGTTTCCTGCCGGGCCTGTTTATCGCGGCAAACGCCGGGCCGCGCGATCAACGTGCGATCGAAACGCGCGCGGACGTGCTGTGCTACACGAGCGAGATTTTCGAGCATGATCTCGAAGTGACCGGACCACTGAACCTCGTGCTGTATGTCCGTTCATCCGCGCCGGACACCGACTTCACCGGCAAACTCGTCGATGTTTATCCCGACGGACGCGCGTTGCTCGTGACCGACGGCATCCTGCGCCTCCGGTATCGGGAAGGTTTTTCCACGGCGCAACTCATGTCGCCCGGTGAGGTGCAGCGTATCGAGATCGATCTCGTCGCGACGGCGACCGTGTTCCGGGCCGGGCATCGCCTGCGACTCGAAGTGTCGAGCAGCAATTTCCCGCGCTTCGACCGCAATACGAATACGGGCGGTGTGATTGCCGCGGAATCGGCCGCGGATTTCGTCGTCGCGGCGAATACCGTGTTGCACGACGCCACGCACCCGTCCCATCTCGTATTGCCGGTTATCGCCCGCGAATGAACCGATCCGGCGCGCGGGGAACGAGGTTGACAAATGGTGGCGGTTGACATACGGTTGCAGGTCGGAGAACCGCCCTATGACTACGGATACGAAAACCTCACGCCCCGATCCGCGCGAAGCCGCCGAGCGCATCTTCCGTGCGCATGCCGGGGAGAAAGCGTGGCTCGACACGTTCGCCGAGCACTTTGACCGTCAGCGCTCGGGACAGTCGCTCGCGCGCACGCTCTCGGTGTGGGGCCTGAGTCAGTCGGAAGCCTCGCGCCTGCTCGGCATCAGTCGTCAGGCCATCGCGAAATGGCTCGACCGGGGCGCGCCGGCGGATCGCCAGGAGATGCTCGGCGATCTCGCGGCCGCCACGGATATCCTCGTGCACTACGTCAAGCGCGACCGCATCCCGGCGGTTGTCCGGCGTCCCATCGCGGCGCGTGGCGGTGTGTCGCTGCTCGATTTCGTCGCGAGCGGTGACAGCCGCGAGTTGCTGGCCACGGTGCGTGCGATGTTCGATTTCGCGGCGGTACCGGCCTGAGCGATAACGCGGTGGGCCTGCAGTCGGAAAACCTGCCGGACGGCCACACGTGGTGGCGGATCGCCGATCCCGCCTGGCGGGACCCGCTCGATCCCTCGTTCGCGCAAGCGCGTGGCGGACGCTGGAACCCGCCCGGAAGTTTCCCGACCCTGTACCTGAACGAGGATCACGTCACCGCGCGCCTGAACCTGCGTGCGTTTATCCACCAGTGGCCGTACGAACCCGAAGACCTGCGGTCGGATTCCGGCCCGGTGCTCGTCGCGGTCACGCTGCCGCGCGCGCAACGGGTCGCCGATGTGCACTCTCGCCTCGGCGTCGCGAAGGCCGGACTGCATGACAACTATCCGTTCGATTTGAACGGCAAACCGGTACCGCACGAGGTTTGCCAGCCCGTTGGCGTACGCGCCCGCAACGCGAACCTGCGCGGGATCCGCACACGTTCGGCACAGGCACGCGATGGTGCCGGGCGCGAACTCGCGTGGTTTCCCGCCACCCGGCGCAGCGCCGCGAAACGCGTGCGCACGCTGTTGTTCGAAGACTGGTACTGGGGCTGACGGACCCGGTCGCGCGACGTTTCAGGCGCCGACGAGGTCGGCCATGATTTGCTCGATACTGTCGACGGACGTAACCCGGCCGACAGAACGACCGGCATACAGCGCCATTGCCTCGATCCGGCCGGTCGTATCGGCGGTCGGTGCAATCACGGCGTTACGCGGGATCGCAAGCCGCTCGCCGCCGAGCGTCCACTCACCGACGATTTCATCCTCGCAGTTGTTCGCCGCGTCGATCGCGCTCTGCAGCACCCGGTGTGGCGCGTGCGGCCACATGACGGAAAACGCCTCGGTATACGTCGAATCGTCGGCGCCGGCGGCGACGAGCGCCTGCTTGTAGTCCTTGTGCGCGCGCGATTCGCGCGAGCACACGAAGCGGGTTCCGACGCGCACACCGGCGGCGCCGGCGGCTATCGCCGCGGCGTAGTCGGCACCCGTGGCAATGCCGCCCGCGGCGAGTACGGGTACCGACACGGCATCGAGCGTGGCACCGAGCACGTCGTACAGATCCGTCGTACCGCGAACGTGTCCGCCGGCTTCGACGCCCTGCTGAATAATGAAATCACACCCGGCCCCGACCGCGGCACGGGCCTCGTCGACGGATCCGACCTGCCAGCTGCACAACGCCCCACCGGCGTGTGCGAGCGCGACGAGTTCCGGATCCGGTTCACCGTAAAAGAATTCGATCACGCGCGCGTGCTCGGCGGCCGCGCTGACGGCGGCATAGCCGGGCTCGAGAAACGGGATGAGGAAATTGACCCCGTGCGGTGCGTCCGTCAGTTCGCGGAGTTTCGCCAACATGCCGCGCACGGCATCCGCCGGCGCCATCGATCCCGGCAGCATACCGAGTCCCCCGGCGTTACATATCGCGGCCACGAACTCGACGGTCGCGATACCCGGGATCGGCACGGACTGCACGGGGTAGCGGCAACCGACAAGACGCGTAAATGCAGTATCAATCATGAGCGGTAATCCTAGCAGTCTGTCGGACTTAGGGACAATCTACTGCGCTGATGGGAGAGCGGCGCAAATCCGTCCGATTTTTCGTCACATAGAACCACTATGCTCCTCAAAATCGGACGAACTTGCACTCGCTCTCCCACCATGCTCGCTACGATTGCCTAAGTCCGACAGACTGCTAGACCGGCGCGACATCGCGCTTGACGTCATCGAGATGGGCAACACTGGCAAGCTCGCGCACGCGCCACGGCGGCTCGCGATCGACCAGTGTCACTGCGGTGTTCGCGACCACGATGTCGGTTTCGAGCGCGTGCGCGCTCACATCGAGCGTGCGTGAAAACAGCGAGCGCAATACGAGGCCGTGCGTAACGATCGCGATCTCCCCGGGGATCGCCGCCGCGTGCTCGAGCACCTCGGCCCACGCGGCGTCGACCCGGCGGTCGAATACGGCCCAGGATTCGCCGCCGGGCGGGATAAATTGCGGGGCGAAAATATCGAGTTCGCCGAGATCGGCGTAGGAAGTGCCGCGAATATCGCCGAAATTCCGCTCACGCAAACGGGGCAGGACAACGAGTTCCGCGCCCGTATGACGCGCGACATGCTCGGCGGTCACGCGTGCGCGCGCATAATCGCTGGTCAGTACGCGGGCTATCGAGCGCTTGCGCAGACTTTCACCGAGCCGTTCGGCCTGCCGCAGGCCATGCTCGCCGAGCGGTGTGTCGGGAAACTGCACGACCCGATTCGTGTTCATGTCGGTCTCGCCGTGGCGGATCAGTAATAGCGTCATAGTCTGATAGTGCAATCGCGAACCGGTGCGGTCAAATTCTACACCGAACGCCTGCACCCGCACCGGCAGCGCACGGTCGATCGTGTTCGCGCGCGCGGCCCGGCGTTGCAGTTGCTGCCGGGTACGCGAACGCCTCGCCCGGTAGCGCGTCGCCATCGCGGGATCGCCCCTACCCGGTCACCGCCTCCGGGTCACGGGCGCACGGCCCGGGGCGCGCAAAACGGCACTTGATCGCGATCAAACCTGCGCGCGAGGCAGCGCTTATGCTCTGCGCCTCGATACAACACGGGCTGTATGCCAGCCAGAGGATCCGCCATGGCCGCCGCCGATCGAAAACTCGTTAACGCTCACGTCGAAAAACTGCTCGCCGAGGCGGCGGCGCACGGCACCCCGGACGATCTGCTCGGCCGCCTGCTCGTCAGCGCGGCGATCGGGATCTGGCGCAACAGCCGCTCGGTCGAGGATATCGCCGAGGAACTTCGCTACACCATCGACAACCTGAATCCCGACACGGAATACCCGTTCATGCGGCCATAACGGTCCCGACCGCGACCGGCACCTCAGTTGCCGGTGAATTTCGCCTTGCGCTTCTCCGCGAACGCCGTCACGCCTTCGCGGAAATCCGCCCGCGCGGCGCAATCGGCGAACGTTTCCGCCTCGAGTTGCAACTGCGACTCCCATGCGTTCTCGAGCGAGCGGTAGAGCAGCCGTTTCGTATTTCCGTACACCCGGGTCGGCCCGTTCGCGAGCCGGGTGGCGAGCTTGTCCGTTTCCGCCGCGAGATCCGCTTCCGGCACGACGAAATTGATCATGCCGATCTCTTTTGCGGTCTGCGCGTCGAACCGATCGCCGAGCAGCGCGATCTCCATCGCTTTCTTGATGCCGACCGCGCGCGGCAGGTTGAACGATGCGGAACCATCCGGGCTCGTGCCGATATGCACATAGGCGAGCGTAAAGAATGCGGAGTCCGCTGCAATGACGAGGTCGCAGGCCAGCGCCATGCTGACCCCCGCGCCGGCGGCGGCGCCGGCAACGCAGGCAACGATCGGTTTCGGCATGCGCCGCATCGTGAACATGATCGGATGCAGATCATGGATCCGCTGCGTGACGGACGCCCGGATCTCGGCCGGCGGGCGTTCGATGTACTCACTCATGCGTTTCACGTCGCCACCGGCCATAAAGTGATCGCCTGCTCCACGCATGACGATGCAGCGCGTCTCGTCGTCGTGTTCGAGCTCGGCAAGGACATCGCGCAGGCTCGTGCGCATATCGATGCTGAGCGCATTGCGCGCCTCCGGGCGATTGAACGTAAGCGTGGCAATGCCGTTGTTTTGCTCGACTAGCAGATCCGCCATCAAGGTCTCCTCAGGGATGCTGGGTTCGGGGACCGGCCATGATACCGGACTCGTCGCGTCGCCGGGCGGCGACCGGCCGCACGTCGTTCGAACGCACTGCCCCGCGCAGGCCGGACAGTACCGGCGATCCGTTCTCCCGCACGTCTGCGCGGGCCCGACTGCGGCCGGTGGCCGGCATACGTGCCACCAGGAACGTTGCGCGCAAATCTACTCGCGTTGAACGGCGTGCACACGACGCGTGCCGACATCGCGCCCCGTTCGTGGACACGGTGGTGAGCCGGTGCGGGAAGAATCCGGTGGCTGCGGCGCGGTGTGTCCAATCACGCCGCCACGCGTCCTCCCGCGTCGTTCCACTCCGCGGTGACAGCGCTACATCATGCCGAAGCTGATCGTGCGAGGGTCAGTCACGCGGACTGACCCTGAGCTCGCGGCGGCCGTCGAGTTCGATCGCGACGCGCAGGCGCCCTTCGGCGTCCGCCGTCGCGTGCTCCTCGACACAACCTTCGCAGCGATACCCGGCCCCGGGACGCAATCCGCCGAGCACGATTTCGCGACGACCGCCCGCCGTGCCCGGGTACAGCACCGCCGCGAGCGCCGCGCCGTCGCTGACGGCCCGCGCCGGCAGGACCTCGGGATACGCGGCCTCCTCGATCGTCGGCCCGTCCCGCCACGGGGCCGGCCGCTCCTCATTGACGAGATCGCTGAGCCCGTTCGCGCGGCCGATCCGCATATTCAGCATGAACGTGTGTGACCACGTCGAGCAACCGGGATAACTGAGTACGCCGCCATGACGCGCCGTGGCGAGTTCATCGATCGTGCCACAGATTGCCCGCACAGCGTCTTCGTCACCGAGTTCGCGCGCCGCCATGCCGAGGGCGCCGAGCGCGTAGGCCGTGTTGAAACGATAGTTGCCCGCGTCGAGCCATGGCTTCAGTGGCAACAATTCAAGTCCGTCACCGGTGGCGCGGAACAGTTCGCTGCGCGCGATCTCCCACCACCTCGTGGCGATGTCGGGAAACAGCGGGTGCATCCAGAACGCCGCGATCGCGTCTTCGCTCGAGGATTGCAGACCCGGGATCGTCAACCCCGTACGCGTTGAGCGCAGCGGCACGAGGTGGCCGTCGACATCGATGAACTCCTGTTCGAGGCGGCGCCGATACTGCGCCGCGACATCGTTCCAGTAATGCGTGCCGTGCAGACGATCGTGCAGGCGCAGGCCGAGCGCCGCCTGGTTATTGCACAGCGGATAGATCCAGTTCGGCTCACACGGGAACAGACAGAACTCGCTCATGCGTTCGTTCTCCGCCAGCGTCGCGGCGAGCGTGTGGAAGTCGTTCACGTATTCCGTGCCGTTCGCGGCACGCAACGTGAGCGCGCCCGGCTCGGCGCAGGAAAAGTCGCCGGTGGCGGCTTCGAACAAGCCGATTTGTGCCGCATACCAGCCCGAGTACATCACGTTGTCGCGCGCCATCGGGTTCGGTTCGTGGCGGAAATTACCCCACAGGCTTTCCAGCGCCCAGTATTTCCACACGCGGTGCTGCTTCTTTTTCTCAATGAGGCGGCGCTGTGCGTCGACGAGATAGCCGCGCATCGCCGGCAGGCGAATAGCGTTCGCGAGGCTCAGGACATAGCCGAGATTGTTGATCTGGTAACGCACGGCACTCGGCTGAAACTGATCGATAAAATCGAAGCCGTTGAATTCATCGACCGGTTGCAGCGCCCGATCGAGCGCGTAACGCAGCGCCGCGAGGTCGTCGGGCGCGAGTTCCTCAACGACCGGTCGACCGGCGGTGTCGAGCGCGGTCGCGGGCGCTACCCACGTACCGATCGAGGCACGTCGTTGTTCACGCCGCGCGAGCTTCCCCGCGAGCAAGCGGCGATGGCCGAACCGCGCGCCGGCGGCGGTCGCCGCGGCGAGACCGCTGACAACGAGCCAGGAACCGGCAAACGTGTGTGCATGCCCCATCGCCGCGGCGGCGAGTGCGCCGCCAATCCAGACGATGAACGGTGCGGCCTGATTACCGGTGCCGAACCACAGTGCGAGACCGAACACGAACAGGATGAGCGTGAGCACGGCGCAGGCGAGATGCAATGCGACGCTGCCGGCGCCGCCGGCGAGGTAATGGATGAAACCGCCACCGGGGAACGCGAGTCCGAGTCCGAACGCCTGGGTGCCCGGGGTCGCGGCGACGAGCGCGAGTGAGATTCCGAGCGCGAACACGACGACATAGATGAGGCCGAGCCGGCGCAGGCGCGACCGGGTGAGCGGCCCGAATGCGTGCTGTGGCGGCGCGAAATCCGGCGCCCGGGACGGTGCGACGGCGCTCATGGGTGGTCACCGCCGACGCCCAGTCGCCAGTTCGACGGGTCGTCCGGTTTCGGGGTGAGGCGACGAAACAACGGGCCGATGAACGGCAAGCGACTCAGCTTCGCAATCAACAGCGCAGCGAGTGCGCCCCCAATAACACAACACAGCATCGCGGCGACCTCTGGAACGTGGTTGTACTACCATACCTGTAGAGACGTTCAGATTCGACCTGACAGCAATCAATTTTGCGGCGCTTTCCGTCAGTCGACAGTCCAGGTTATTTTCTTCTCCTTCCGGATCCGTTTGCCGTCGTCCGGCGTTTCGCGCGGCGTCCGCCCGCGGCACAATTTGCCCTGATACGTTCGTTCGGAATCATCGTAGACGAGCCCGTCGTCGAGGTCGCGTTGAAGTGATTCGACACCGGGGCGGATCTTTTTGCGGACCGTCACTTCGCAGAACTTCGGCAAAATGGTCTTGTGCAAGCGCTCGCAGATCCCGGTCGTCTGCGGTGACTTCCCTTTCGTCTTCTATGGCGACCAAATCAGTCCCGTCATCTGCCCGGACACGGTCCAGAGCTTCGTCGCCATGTCCCGGTCCAGCGCGTGGTCTTCCAGCGGACACTCACCGATGGCGCCGACCATCTCCAGGCGCTTCGTGGGCCCGTACAGCGTCTCCGGCTTCAGACCCTCTTCCGTGGCGCACATGACCTCCGGCCAGGAGCCCTTCTCGGCGGATTGCGCGATAACACGCGAGGAGATAGCCCAGACAATCCTGTTGCAGCGGCTGGCCGTCTCCTTCAGCAAGTTCGTTTTCGACGCGCCCGGATGGCAGATCTGAATTTGCACGTTCTTGCCGGCGGCCCGGACTCGCCGCTGCAGCTCATAAGCGAACACCATCTGCGCGAGCTTGCTCTGGGCGTAAGCGTTCCACGCCGTGTACTGCTCGTCGAAGTTGAGGTCTTCGAACCTGATGCGCTTCAGCCCCATCTTGTACGCGTTGCTGCCGACGACCACGACACGCCCCGCTGACGCATCGATCCGCGCGAAGAGCAATCCGGACAGGAGGAAGTGACCGAAGTGGTTCACACCGAGTTGACTCTCGAAGCCGTCCACGGTGATCTCCCGTTCGGCCACTTGTGCGATGGCGGCGTTGCAGATGAGTGCGTCGATGCGCGGGACCTGTGCCAAAACCTCCACCGCCGCTTCCCGCACGGAGTCCAACGACGCCAGATCCATGTGCACGAAAGTGACGTCAGCGTCACCGCCAAACGCCTGCTTCAGGGCCGCGATGGCGGCGTTTGACTTGTTGGCGTCGCGGTTCAGCATCACCACGCGCGCTCCCCGGGACAGGAACACCCGCGTTGCCTCGAACCCGGCACCGGCGTTGGCGCCGGTGACCACATAAGTGTTGCCTGCGAGAGAGCCGAGATGCTCCGGTGTCCACCCCTTGGGGCCAAATCTGCTGGCTGTCATTGTGCGTCTCCTGGTTAATTTTCGGAGAGAACAATAAGATCTATAGGACACATGATGTAGATGAAAACGAATCGTTTTCTTGCCTATTCCTGTCTATCAATAGACAAACTGAATTCTCGCATCGTACACTGCCGGCATGTCGAAACGCCGGATTCGAGACCTGATCCTCCGCCACGCACCGGCCCACGGGACGGCAGATTGCCCGATCGAGGGGCTCCAGCTGATCCGGGTGACGGCGCCGGTGCCCACCGTTCCAACGATCTACCCGGCGAGTTTGTGCTTCTTGCTGGACGGACAAAAGCGTGTGTACCTCGGCGGTGAGGCCAGGACCTATGGCGATGGCTCGTTTCTCTGCTGCACGATGCCGTTGCCAGTCGAAGCCGAAGTCCCGGAGGCGAGCCCGGACAATCCGGTGCTGGGACTGCTCCTCAGTCTCGAGACGCCCACGATGACCGAGACGCTTGTTGCCGCCGAGGCGACCTCACGGCTCGAACCCGACGTGAACAGCGCGGAGCCCAGCCCCGGGCTCGTCGTCGCTCCCTGGGATGAACCGTTAATCGATGCGGTGTTGCGCCTGCTTCTGCTTCTGGATGATTCGTGCGCCCGCCAGGTACTCACCACCTCGCGGCTCCGCGAACTCTACTTCGCGCTGCTCCGCAGCGAAGCGGGCGGGGTCATTCGTCGAACGTTCGGTGCATCCCGCGATTTGGGTCGCGCGCTTGCATACTTGCACGAGCACATCCACGAGCCCATCAGCATCGATGAACTCGCACGCGTCGCCGGCATGAGCAAGGCCGTATTCCACCGGCGGTTCAAGGCGGCAACGGCGCTCTCGCCCCTCCAGTTCATAAAAGCGACCCGCCTGAACAACGCCGCCGCGTTGATCGCGGGGGGCAAGAACATCGCGGAAACCGCGTACGAGGTTGGCTACGAGAGTCCTTCCCAGTTCAGCCGTGAATTCAATCGGCACTACGGAATGCCACCACGACGCTGGGCGAACGACCCGGGCCCATCAGCTGCCGCTGGAAGATAGCGTCGGACCCGACTGGACTCGCAGACTCGATCCGGAACATGCACCGGCGTTGACACCGTGGCGGTGCGAAACGCATTTGGCTAACGCCTGTGTTCAGCGGCGTTCGAGGCGACGGCCGCTGTTGCGGAAGCAAAAATGCGCGGCGGGTCAGGGTAAAACCCCGGTCGCATGAGGGCACTCGACACCGCGAGAACTTACGGCGAACTCGCGCCGGCGGCGCCGGTTGCCCGCATGAGGAGCGAACACGGGTTTTCCCGCCGCCATGAACGCAAACCGATGGGCCGGAAACGAATCGGAGGGATGAAATGTTCACCGGCGATCACAGTTGCCTGTTCGTGGGTGCGGCCGATAATTTCGCCTCGTTTGAATGCAGCCGGAATAAAAAATAATTAGCGACCCCGAGCAGGACCCAAATGTACCAATCCAAGGCGATTACCCACACGGCAACGAGAAGCAGCGTATCGAGGCCTGCAAATTTCAATTGCATCAGTTGCGGAATGGCATAAGCCAGCCACAGCGTTAAAGCAGGCGGCAGGAAAGCAAGCAGGATACTCAGCAACAGTAGCGCTACCGGTTTCCCCGAACGACGAAACTGAATCGCCAACAACCACAAGAACAATAACGTGGTGCCCGAAATAATGCCGTGTAACAGGACAAAATACGCCGAAGAAAAAAAACCACCCCAACTTCCGGACAGGACGAAATTCCACACCGTGAGATTGAGAAGCACGGCCAGCAGTCCGGGAAGCTTTTTTCGCATGTCCTCGTACAGCCACCGTGCGTATGGTTTAACCCGAGCTTAGCCCATACCTGCGCGGGCAGTCACGCCGACGATCGCACCGGGGCACATAACGGCAGTAGCGTCGGTTGCGCGAACCGCCGGCGGAAATGCGGGCATCCCGCATTGACGTCACATCCCGGGAGCGGGGACACCCTGCATTGACGTCACGTCCCCGACATCGAGCTAGCCGGCATCTGTCGCGATTGAAACGGGCGTTTCACTGCCGGCCCGGCGAGCCTGGCGCCGCCACGCTGAAACGTTCTCCCCGAGCATCAGCAGACACGGGGTCAGCACGAGCGTCAACACGGTCGCGAACGTCAGGCCGCCGGCAATCGCACTCGCCAATTGACGCCACCAGTCCGTCGACGGTGCGCCCACCGAAATATCCTGCCCGACCAGATCAATCGTCAACGAGAACACCATCGGCATGAGCCCGAGCACCGTCGTGATCGACGTCAGCAGGATGGGCCGCAGTCGCTGAGCCGCGGTGCGCAGGATCGCTTCGCGCGGTGCGATCCCGCGACGTTTCAGATCGTTGAACGTATCGATCAGCACGATGTTGTTATTGACGACGATCCCGGCCAGCGCGATGACCCCGAGCCCGCCCATGACAATGCCGAACGGCTGGTGTGTCAGCAGCATCCCGAGGAGCACACCGGCGGTGGAGAAAACGATCGCGCTCAACACGAGAAATGCCTCGTAGAAACTGTTGAACTGGGTAACGAGGATCACGAGCATAAAAAAGAGCGCGGTGATAAAAGCGGTGATCAGAAACACCATGGCTTCGCGCTGGTCCTCGTCCTGGCCCTTGAACCTGACGGTGACGGCCGGATCGAGCCCGGCCGTCGGCAACGCAGCCTTGATTTTCTTCACCTGATCGTCCGCCAGCAGGCCTTCCTCGACGTCGGCGAGAACTTCCAGCGATGAACGGCCGTCGATGCGGTGCAGGCTGCCGGTCTTCTGCGCGGGTTTGAACGTGATGAAATTACTGATCGGGATCTGGCCCTGCGCGGTGGGTACGCGTAAATGGTCCAGGCGTTCGAAATTTCGCTCTCCCGGGGGAAACCGCAGACGGATATCGAGCTCCTCGTCGGCATCGTCGGGGCGAAATTCCGCGAGTTGCATGCCGGTCGTGATCATTTTGACCGTATCGCCGAGCAGCGTGATGTCGGCGCCGTAACGCGCGGCTTGTTCGCGATCGACAATAACCTGCCATTCGATACCTGGCAGCGGTCGGCTGTCCTGAATGTCGATAAAACCGCCGAGTTGTTCGAGCAACTCCCGGATTTGGCCAACGGCCGGTGCAACCCTGCTCGAGTCGCGCGACGTGATCTGCAACTGGATGGGCTTGCCCTGCGACATACCCTGTTCCTGCTTGCGAACCTGGATCATGATGCCGGGAATGCCGGCGGTGCGATCGCGTAGCTCCGCGATGATCTCGGCGGCCGGTCGACGCTGGCGCCACGGTACGAATTCAAGCTGGATGATGCCAATCGCATCGACCGGCGTCTCCATCATGAGACCGCTGCTACCGTCGCCCAGCGTGCGGGCGTAGACGGTCTTGATGCCGTCGACGTCAAGCAGACGTTGTTCGACTGTGCGCACGAGTGCGTCACGTTCATGGATCGACAGGTCACCCCGCGCCTGGACCTGGACCTGGGCGACTTCCGGTTCGACTTCCGGCATGAATTCCACCCCGCGGCCAAACAGCGTGTAGGCGGCGTAAGTGCCGACGAGGCATATGAGCGCGACGATGAATATCTTCGCCGGGTGCCGCAGCAGTGCGCCGAGTGTCCGCAGATACGCGCCACTGAAGCCGTCGATAGAATCGAGATCACCGCTTTCCGCCGCGTGCACCGCGGCCGGGACACTGGAACTGCCCTGCGCGCTGCCGAACAGGCCACCGAGGACCGGAATGAATATGAGCGCCATGGCGAGCGATGCCGTGAGCGTGATCAACACCGTGATCGGGAGATACTTCATGAATCCGCCGATCATGCCGGGCCACGCGATCAACGGCAGAAACACCGCCAGGGTCGTCCCGATCGATGCCGTTACCGGCCAGAACATGCGTTTCGCGGCATTCGCGTAAGCTTCGCCCCGCGATTCACCTTCGATCAATTTGCGGTCGGCGAGTTCTATCGTGACGATTGCGCCATCGACAAGCATGCCAAGCGTCAGGATCAGCGCGAACAGGACGACGATGTTCAGCGTGTAACCCATCATGTACAACAGGAGTATCGCGGCCAGGAACGAACCCGGGATCGCCAGGCCAACGAGGATGCCGGGACGCAAGCCGAGCGCCGCGATGATAACGACCATGACCATGATGATGCCGGTCAGCAGATTGTTCTCGAGGTCGCCAAGCATGTCGCGTATGCGTCGCGAGCCGTCCTGCAGGTAGCTCACGGAAATCCCCGCGGGCCACAGCAACCGTTCGGACTCAACGATCGCACGCACCTCGGCGATGGTTTCGATAATGTTGGCGCCGATACGTTTCTTCACCTCGAGCACGACTGCCGGCTGGCCCCCTACCCGGGCGAAGCCGAGCGGGTCCTTGAACGTTCGCCGTACCGTCGCAACATCCCGGAACAACACGACGGTATCGTCGACAACCTTTACCGGGAGCTGCAGGATGTCGTCGAGCTCCTCGATCACGCCCGGCACTTTCAGGACCATGCGCCCGGCGCCGGTATCGAGCGCCCCGGCGGCTACGAGCCGGTTGTTGCGCGTGATCAGATTAAACAGATCGCCGAACGCAATATCGTAGGTTTCCAGCACCTCCGGAGACGCAATAACTTCCAGCACCTCTTCGCGGTCGCCGCCGATATCGACTTCAAGCACTCCCGACAACGCTTCGAGCGAATCTTTCAGGTCGCGCGCAACATCGACGAGCGTCCGCTCGGGCGCGGTGCCGGCGAGAACGACGGTCAATACCGGAAACAAGGCGACATTGATCTCGTTGACCCGCGGTTCATCCGTATCCGGCGGCAACTCGGGGCGTGCGAGATCGACTTTTTCGCGTACGTCCAGCAATGCCTGGTCGGCATCGAAACCCGCATCGAATTCGAGCGTAACCGACGCATGCCCCTCACCGGCGACAGAGCGCATTTCCTTGACGCCTTCGATTGCCTGGAGCTCTTTTTCCATCGGGCGCACGAGTAGACGTTCCGCATCGGCGGGCGCGATCCCTTCGTGCGTCATCGAGACATAGATGGTCGGGATCGGAACATCCGGCTCGGACTCTTTCGGTATGGCGAGATAGGCCGCCATCCCCATGAGCATGACGATGCAAAACGTGAGCACGACCATGCGTGCGCGCGAAAACGCAGCGTCGATGATCCCGTGCATTACAACGAATGAACCGGGTCGCCGTTCAGGCGCGATACGATTTTCGCGGCATCATCACGCGCGGGAACCGCGAACTCACCGCCGGAATCACGATTTTCCGCGCTCACCCGAACCAGCTGCCCCTGCGAGACGAAACCGTGACCAACCGCGATGACACGGGCGACTTCGGGCAAGCCGCTGACCCAGATACCGTTTTTCTCCGACATGACGATGTCGATCGGATGAAATACCACCACGTTATCGTCGTCGACCGTCTTGATACCGATGGCACCGCCGGCGTCGAGACTGAGCAGAGCGGAAGAAACGAACTGCGCGGATACCGTCCCGGTCGGGATGCGTGCCTCGGCGCTCATGCCTGAACGGATTGTGGCTTGCGGATTCGGTACTTCGATTTCGATGCGGAACGTGCGGGTCGCCTGCTCCGCGCGCGGCGCGATGTAGCTGACGGTGCCGGTTGCGGTTTCACCGGTGGCGAAAACGACATCGACGGAGTCGGACAAGGTGATCCGCCGGATGTCGTGTTGTGCGATCCGTACCGCGACAATGAGCGGGTTGTTATCGACGATTGTCGCTATTTCACCGCTCACTTCGACATAGTCGCCAAACTCGACGTCGCGCAGTTCGAGTGTGCCGTCGAACGGTGCGCGGATTGCGGTTTTTTCAATATCAATCCGGATTTCGTCCAGCTCCGCTTCCGCGATCGTGAGTTCCGCCAGCGTTTCGTCGAACTGGCTTTCCGCCTGGTAGCCCTTTTTAGCAAGGCGTTTCACACGTTCGTGCGCTTGCCGCCGTTCGGTTACGCGCGCTTTGGCCTTCTTCAATTGTGCCGTTCGATCATCGTCGGCAATCGTCGCGAGCACATTGCCGGCGCGCACGCGCTCGCCTTCTTCGGCACCGAGCGCGCTAATTCTGCCGGCGGTTTCCGCGCGAACCGTGACCACGCGGTGTGGTTCGACATGCCCGTGCGCGACGATGTAGCGCACGATATCGCGGGCCGTTTTTGTTTCCACGGCGACCGTCATAGCCGCTGTTTCCGTACTTCGTGCCGTTGTTGCGACCGGGTCGCGCGCGTCCGGGCTCAGCCGGCCGGCGAGCATCCAGATCGTAATCGCCAGGACGATCCCCAGGGATATGAGATAGGAACGCTTCATCGTTTCGTCTGATTGCCGGAACCGTGACCGCGTTCGATCATCGTTTCGAGCAGGTCGCTCATGTCGTCATAGAATTTACCGAGCTCACCGAGGCGGGCCAGCGCCTCACCCCATTCGTCCGGATCGAGATTTTCGCGGGCCTCGGCGACGGCTGCCTGTGCTTTCTGCAGGCGGCTCGCGTAGCCGTGCAGCATTTCGACATAGGGATCGCTGCGTAACTGGAAATAGTCCTGACGCTCGCCCGGTCGGGTGACCCGTTCGATCACGCCGAGACTCTCCAACAGGCGACTGTTCGTGGAAATGCTGGCGCGCGATACACGGAGCTCCTCGGCGAGTTCGCCACTGCGCACCGGCCCCCCATGGATCACGAGATACGCCATGATCCGGCCCGCGATGCGCGGCAGGCCATCGCCTTGCGCGACGACGCCGAGGCGCTCCACGAACGTTTCAATGACTTGTGCTGCAGGTTCGTTCATACGGCGAATTTTAGTTTGTTCAATTCATTAAGTCCAGATTGAACGAACAATAACTACTATTCAGCAAGTTGATGCCAGCGGTTTGGCGAATTCCCCGGCACGGGACATCCGAACCGGCGCACCGTCGGTTCGCGAACGCCACGTTGTTCGATCGCGGACGCGCACGAGCCGCGCCGGTCGAGGCAACGGGCGACTCGTAGTCCACCCGGCCCGGCAAGTGTGGCTGTCGCCACAGGCGGCGGCGTGGCGGCGGAAACGGGAATGACTCCCCGCGATGGTTGCGGGTGAGCGGGTTGCCGCGAGGACCGTCACCGCCGCACGCTGTGCCCCGGACACGTTGCCAGACTATCGCCGGCTTCAATCCTTATCCGGTGCGCGCGTCCGCAATCTCTGGCGGCGCAACGTCCCGCGCGATGTGCGCTGTGGGTCGGATTGCGGGTACGCCGCCTGCCTCCCTGCAGGCGTCTCGATGACGTCGGAATCCTCGGTGCACGCGATGATCCGCATCGCCGGCGGTGCCACGCCGGATCGGTCTCATCGGCTGCCGCCCTGTACCGGAGCGCTTCGCGGCAGCGTGCGGCTGTGCCAGGCGGCAATCCTGCTGATTGCGCTATTTGGATCCCGACCCAATCGCTCCAGGCGATGTTGTCCGGTGGCTCGCCGATGACGGGCGTGGTGCCGGCTCGGTACGGCGTCTTCAACGGGTTACCGGACGTTTCCGTTCGGTATCAGCGACAGGCATTCTTCCGCGGTCGCTGAAAAATACACATAATTAATCCAAATTGACATTTTTTGTATAGTTTGTTCTAGTGGCCACCCCGGCTGACCCGATCGCCGGACAAACTATTCAGCCGAGAGGAACCGACCGATGGAAATTGGCATGCTATCCATCCTGCAGAATGCCCATGACGGACTGTCCGACGCGGAAATGCTGCGCAAGGAAACCGAAATCGCACTGCTTGCGGAACAAGTCGGCATGGATTTTCTGATGCTGCCGGAGCATCACTTCAACCCGAATTATTCGATGATGCCGGACAACCTCCAGTGGCTCGCCTATCTCGCCGGCAAGACGAACCGTATCAAGCTCGGTGCCGGGGCCATCATTCTGCCCTGGCATGAAAACCCGACGCGCGTCGCCGAGCGTATCAGCCTGTTGCAGGTCATCCTGGGCGAGCGTTTTCTGCTGGGTTTCGGCCGCGGACTCGCGCGCGAGGAATACCGCGCTTTCGGCATCGACATGGCGACGTCGCGGGAACGCTTTGACGAGGCTGCGGAAATCATTCTCGACATCCTCGAGACCGGTGTTGCCGAATACGACACAAAATTCTTCAAGCAATCCCGCACGACGGTGACGCCGAAGCCCGAGTTCGGCTACCGCGACCGCGGCTTTTTCTCCGTTGCGATGACACCGGACTCGGCGATGGCGGCCGCGAACATCGGTGGCACGATGATGACGTTCGTGCAGCTGCCATGGGATCAGCACAATGCCGCGATCGAGGCCTGGCGCGCACGGTTCGAGGAAGTCCATCCGGCGAAGCCGCCGGGAGCCCCGGTGGTCGCCGACTTCACGTATTGTCACGAAGACCCGGCGGTGGCCGAAAAGGTGGCGCGGGAGTATCTTTCAAAGTATTACCTCAGCGTCATCCGCCACTACGATTTTGACGGCTCCCACTGGAGCGACACGAACGGCTATCAGGCCTACGAAGTGAGTGCGGCAACGATCCGCGAAAGCGGCCTCGAAGCGGCGTGCGAAACGTTTGCGGACCGCCAGATCTGGGGCACGCCGGAGCAGATCGTCGAGAAGTGGACCCGGCGCTACGAGATGAGCGGCGAACTCCGTCCGGTGATGGCCATGTCCTATGCCGGCATGCCGTTCGACATGGTCGCCGACAGCCTGCGCCTGATCGGCGAGAAAGTTGCGCCCGAGCTGCGTAAGCTCGGCGGTAAAACGCTCGCGGCAGCGTAAGCAACGGCGGTTACCTCCGGCTAGTGCGGGTCGCGCGACATGCCGTCGACGGGCGATCGCCCGGCCCGACACGCTTCCCGATACCTGCAGCGGATAAATTATGGTGCGCGATTTGAACTTGCGTTGCTGGCTAAACCGGAAATGACGACGACCGTGGCGGATTTGAACCTGGCGCGCCGCAAGGAGATCGGCCTTGAACGTCGCGAACGAACCAGGATGCGACTACTCACTGCTGCCGCGAGGGTGCTTGCGGAGCATGGTGAGAAAAAAGCGACGATCGACGATTTTGTCCGGGCGGCAGGGGTAGCGCGTGGCACGTTCTACAATTACTACCGAACCGTTAGTGAACTCGTCGAGGATCTCTGGACGTACATCGGTCACGATCCGTTTCTGGCAATTCAGAGTGCGTGCGCATCGATCGCGTCGCCGGCCGAACGACTGATCGCGACGACCCGGCTGGTACTCGAGGTTGCGGAGCGAGACGAAGTGTGGGGCTGGGTCGTGTATTCCATGTCGGGCAGCGAAGAGACACTGAACGAGGAACTCCTGAGTTTCCCGCAACCCGTGCTCGAAGCGGGCCTCGAGAACGGTGAATTCCGGTTCGAGGATATCGTGGCGGCCAACGACCTGACCGTCAGTACCATCCGCGGCGCGTTGCACCGCATTCTTTGCGAGCGGCGGCCGAACGGTTATTCCGCTGCCGTGTGCAAGCTGCTACTCAGGGCACTGGGGGTCTCCGGGGCGCAGGCGACGAGCATCATCAACCAGCCGTTGCCGGATCTCGACCGCCTCACCACGCGTTCACTCGAAGACAATCAATCGTGAGCGGCGTCGCAGGCCGGGGAGTTCACATTCGTCGCGCGAAGTTCCGCACTTCGCGCCCAACACGCTGCGTCGACCGTTCGTTGGCGACCAGCGGGAGGTCATCAAAATGAACACGTTACCAGCGACGCCACTGTCAAATACGGCCAACCGGGTATCCGGGAACTGCCTCGATGCGAAGCAGATCGGCAGCATTCGGCAGATCGAGAATATCGTCAGTCAGCCAGACGGCGAATGGGCCATGATGGGGGGCCGCTCCGGCCTGCAGGAAGACTTCGGCGCCTTCCGGTTCCAGCTTGCTTTCGCGGGGCTTGCGCTCGCGCTCGGCCACTACCATCGACTGCCCAACGCGCCGGGCGTGTTCAAACCGATCTTCGAGAAACTCATCCACAAGCTATTGCTTCCCGGCGTGTGGGTTTACTGGCAGTACGTGAGCCAGGCCGGCGCGCCGAATGGAAACGCCCATCTCTGGGGGAAATTACCCGGGCAGTGGGATCCCGTGAAGAAAGACAACATCATGTACAGCGCTTATCTGATGTTGCTGACCCGGCTGTACCATTATCTGTTCGACGATGACCGTTACACCGCGAAGGGCGCGTTGACGATGTCGATCAACCCGTTCACGTTCGGCGAAAACATGGTGTTCGAGTATGACGAAGAAAGTCTGAGCGAAACCATCTACTGGCAGATGGTCGAGAACGGATATCTGGGGGTGGCTTGCGAACCCAACTGTATTTTCCAGGTTTGCAATCAACCGTCGATTCTCGCGTTTCGCTGCGAGGATTTTATCAAGGGAACGTCCCGGGCGGACGAAGTTACCGAGGGTTATCTAAAAGCCTGGGACGAATTTGGCCTGACCGGTGAAAACGGTCACTCGATCGTAAACATCGCGCACGACAGTCGCACACCCATACCGAATGCATTGCCGTGGCTGTGGTCAGACGCCTGGTTGGCGGCATTAATGCATGCGTGGAATCCGGAACACGTACGCAATACCTACCCCGGCCAACTCGAAGAATTCCTGATTCCAGGCCCGGACGGAACGTGCGCTATCCGGCTGTGGGAGCCCATCGATCTACGCGGTTCGATGGAGACCATCGATACGGCCGATTTTGGCTGGGCCGCGGCGGCTGCTTCAGAGCTTGGCGACGAAGCGACGTTGTCGGGGCTGTTGAGCCACGCCGATCGCTACATGAACCCGACCTGGCCGAATGGCGGACTGTACTATCCGCGCAACGACACGCGCTACGACGAAGACGGGATTCTGCGCCAGGTAGAACCCATTACAACGAATGCATTGCTACCGTATGCGCGTCTTAACGTCGCTAACGGATTGCGCGAATTCTACACTCGACCGTGGACCAGCGATCATTTCGGGGAACCGTTGATCACCAAAGTGTCGGCCAACGTCGACGTACTGGAAGCCCGCTATGATGCCGGGGCGCAGGACATGCGTTTTACACTCGCGGCACGGGCGGACGGCGCCGGCGATGCAAAATTGCGTATCGAGAACGTCAATGGGCCGCGGCGCGAGGCCTGGAAACTGTCGCTGGACGGCGTTGAAATCGGTTCGGGCAGGGACGGCCGGGTGCTTGCGAACGAAGCATTCGGCGTCGTGCTGACGGACGACGCGCTACAGCTCTCGATGCCGCGACAGAAGATCGGCTCTTATTCGTTGAGCTGGTCCTGAACGCGGTCGCTGGCGGCGAACGATGGCGGGTATCGGCAGGCCCACGTTCAATCTGGTTGACCACGATGGCCTCGCGGTCACCGAAGCGACGTATACCGGGCTGTGGCTGCTTGTGTATTTCGGCTTTACCCACTGCCGCGTGGTTTGCCCGCGTTCGCTGAGTCGCCTGACCCGGGTTCTCGACTCGCTGCCGGCGCAACTCTCGGCGGCGCTGCAACCGCTCTACATCTCGGTCGATCCGGAACGCGACCGTCCGGACGTCATGAAGCAATACCTCGAGCACAGGTATCCGCGTTTTACCGGCCTGACCGGTTCGCCCGAACAGGTCGAGGCGGCGAAAGGTGCGTTCAGGATCTTCGCGCAACGCAAACCGGACCCGGATGATCCCGATGGCTACGCCGTCCCGCATACGTCATTCGCCTACCTGATTGGTCCCGATGGGTGCTACGTAACCCACTGGGCCGAAACGAGGAGCGAAGACGAGATCAGCTCCGATTTGAAACAGCGACTTGTGTCATCGTGATTCAACCGATGACGGTGACGCTCGACAATCTCAGGATCCACCACCCCGCCGACTACGCCGCGAACGGCTATCCGTGGGCGGCATGGGATCTGCTGCGCGAACAGGCGCCGGTCTTCTGGTACGAGCGCGACGACGTGGAGCCGTTCTGGGCCGTAACCCGTTATGCCGACGTCGTGACGGTTTCCAACCACCCGGATGTTTTCATCAATGGCGGCCCACGCCTGCGCCTGACCTTGCGCGGCAAGCCGGAACCCGTGCGTGCCGGCATGGATGAATTCTGCCGTGAACGCGGCTGGGATCCGGACGAGCCGCCCGACATGGTTTTCATGGACAACCCGCGCCACCGGCATATGCGCCGCCTGACGAGCTGGGCGTTCACCCAGGGTGCGATGCGCCGCATGCGAGCGGAATTCGAACGGTTGGCGACCGAATTCACGGATGACTACATGGCCCGGCTCGAGCGCAGTCCCAAGCCCCTGGATTTCGTACACGAGCTTGCGTGCAAACTGCCACTCGCCGCCATCGGTGACATCCTCGGCCTCGAACCCGACGACTGGAAACGCATCCTCGTGTGGTCCGAAGCGCTCGTGGGTGACATCGACCCGGACTATCGTCGACCCGAAGAGAGTCGCGGCGCAACCACCTACCGGGCGATGTATGAAATGCGTACCTACATCGAGGCGCTCATCACCGAAAGCCGTGAGCACGGGGCGGCGCGCGGCGGGGTCATCGATCACATGGTGCATACGCCGGTGCAGGGCAGTTTGCTGAGTGACCAGCAACTGATCGGCTATCTGTTCCTGCTGATCGGAGCCGGTAACGACACCACGCGTAACGCGCTGAGCGGCGGTGTTGCGGCGCTGCTCGATCACCCTGACGAATGCGAACGCCTGCTCGCCGATCCAACCCTCATCCCCCAGGCCGTCGAGGAAATCCTGCGCTGGACCTCCCCGGTTGGCAGTTTCCTGCGCACGGCGCGCGAGGACTTCGTGCTGGCGGGCACGCGTATTGCCGCGGGGGATACGGTGGGTCTCTTTTACCCTTCGGCGAATCGTGATGATCGTGTGTTTCCCGACCCCTACCGATTCGACATTGCGCGCAGCCCGAACCGGCACCTGACGTTCGGCTTCGGGACACATTTCTGTCTCGGAACAAACCTCGCCCGCATCGAACTGCAGGCGAGCCTGAAGGCGTTGCTGCCGTACCTCGGACACATCGAGCTCGCGGGCGCGCCAGTGCAAACGCATCAAACCCACGTGATGGGATACGAACGGCTACCGCTACGCTACCGTGCCTGATGCTTACGCTTGCCTGTTTGCCTGATCGGAGACATCGATCCCGACCCAATCGCCTGGAACGATTGGGAGCAGCCGCAGGGGGTCTGAAGGACGGAAGGCAGGATTACCGGAACAACACTCACTCGGGGCGTTGCGCTCGAGGCTCATCGCGTCACGGTATTACAGGAGCTTTAATGGTGTCGCTCTGTTCCGGGTTACCTGGCCGGCTTCCGCCGACCCGGAGCTTTTACTCCCGGATATCGCCTCGTCGTGGCGTTATCTGTTTGCCCCATCAGCGGGTTTATCAGCGACCGTGATTTGCTGTAACAGATCGTCGACCTGCTCTCCGAGGCTGCGAGTCGATCGTCTGGTCATGCGAAAATCCGTCATCGAGCCGCGCATCCATGTTTCGGCATGAGTGACTACCTGGTTCTTCGCTACATCAACAAGGTGGACCCTTAGAATGGATACGAGGAAGCTGAATTTGAACTGCGTGCAGATGCCGACCCAATCAGCATTGTGGCTGCGCCCCAATTCTGCCGCGATTTTCGGATGCGCGAGGAAATATCCGGTTTCGGTTAACGCAAGATTTTCGTCTGAACCAACATAGTCCGGGACTGTGTAGCCGAATTCCCGCAATGTCGCGCGAAGCACGGGAGCAACGGATGCGGTACGAGCCAGTTCGTCAGGAACGTCGGGTAGCATTGTGTCGTCTTGCAGGGCGCAATCCAGAATCAGCACACTCGGTTTTGCGAAAACCACTTCTGGCAAGACAAGGAAGAGGAGCGCAATGGTGAACCCCAGACAGGTGGTGCGGCGAACTAATGACATGTTAATTCCAGTCTCCGACAGGATATCCCTCGCGCCTGGCAGCACGGTGCGAACTGTTTTTTTTCATACTCAGAACGTCCAAGTGTATGCGTGCCTAGCGGTGAAGCTTTACGGGTAAAGACGTATAGCCATGAACGAAGTTTGAGCGTACCCGGGCAGGTTCACCCACCGATTCGACAAAACTGAACCGTTGCATGATTTCTTCCCACAGCACGCGTAATTGCATTTCCGCGAGACGATTACCCATGCATCGATGGATGCCAAATCCGAAAGCAAGGTGATGTCGCGGATTTGCACGGTCAATGACAAACTCGTCAGCGCGATCGATGATCGAATCGTCACGATTGCCGGAGATGTACCAAAGCACGACTTTATCGCCTTCCCGTATCTGTTGACCGCGAAATTCATAATCCCGGGTCGCCGTTCGACGCATATGGCTTAGCGGGGTTTGCCAGCGAATGATTTCAGAAACCATCGACGGAATGAGATGCGACTGTGAACGCAATTTTTCATACTCACGGGGGTACTTGTTCAGTGCGACAACACCGCCGGTGATCGAATTTCGCGTCGTGTCGTTGCCACCGACGATGAGTAACAACAAGGTACCCAGGAATTCCAGTGGACAGTGGACGAGATCCGAGGTATCTGGATCCCGTTGCAAAAGCCTGATCAGATCCATTCCGCCTTCCGTACCTTCCCGCTCGTGCCAGATTCGGGTAAACGTTGCCAGGCACTCCTGTAACGCAGCGGTTCTTTCAGTCTGATCGGCGTCGCCCCCGGCTATTTCCGGGGTACCGGTTGTCATGTCTGACCAATAGGGCAGTTTGTCACGTTGTTCGAACGGGAAGTCGAATAGCGTGGCAAGCATTTGCGTTGTGAGGTTGATTGATACCTTTTCTACCCAATCGAAAGTTTCACCAACGGGGAGTTCATCAAGCATCTCGCCAACGCGGCGCCTGATCAAATGCTCCATTTCGGCCAGATTCTTCGGCGCGACCGCCGGCTGCACGGCCTTCCTCTGCACATCGTGTCGCGGCGGGTCCATCGCAATAAACGTCGGGATGTCATCAGTCCCCTCCTCCATCTTGAACTCCCCGATAGCGATCGTCGGGGAGGACGAGAAGACCTGCCAGTTTTTCTCGACTTCGACGATGTCTTCGAAGCGGGTAATCGACCAGAACGGCCCAAACGGGCTCCGCTGTTGATAATGAACCGGTGACTCCTTACGCAGCCGTTCGAAATACGGACGCCACGCATCTTGCTGAAATAGCCGTGGATCGGAGTAATCAATCTGCTGGAACGGGGTAGTCCAGGGATCGGGCAGTTTCGACGTTTCGTTCATAATGGCTCCTGCCTACATCTGGAATTCAGGTAAATTGACGACCATGCCGTCAAGCGCGTCGGTTACCTGCGTTAGACGATCAAAACTTCCATGCCTGCGATCACGCTAGCGTAACAAACCAGACACGACGGCCTCGCGCAATCACGACCGGGCCTTTAGAATCCGTGCCCCTGTCACCCCGAGCAATTCCATGGACCCGACCAGCTGGCTGATCTTCGCGGCCGCCGTTTTCATCGCCAGCTACGTTCAGTCCGTGATCGGTTTCGCCATGGGCATGATCGTGATGGCGATTGTCGGGGCAAGTGATGCGGTATCATTACCGGAACTGACTGCCGCCGTCAGTATTATTTCATTCGTCAATATCGTCGTTGCCTTGAAAGGTCACCTCACCGTGGTGCACCGGCGGGTGCTCGGCTGGCTGATATTGAGTCAAATCCCGGCGATCTTTCTCGGCCTGTTCCTGCTCACGGTGCTCGATCGCGACGCGCAGGCCGTGCTGCGCTTCCTGCTCGGTCTGTTCATCGCCGGCGGCAGCTTGTCGACAATGATACGACCGGCACCACGGGCAACCGTGTCCGGGCGACTCAGCTGCGTCGCCGCGGGGCTCAGCGGCGGCATCATCGGCGGCCTGTTTTCCGCTTCCGGCCCCGTGATCGGCTGGTTTCTCTACCGGCAACCGCTCCCGCTCCTCACGATCCGCGCGACGATGCTGTGCTTCTTCGGCCTCGGCACGTTCTCGCGTACCGTGATCGTCGGTTTTCAGGGCGGACTCAGCAGCGCGGTGTGGTGGCTGTCCGCGATCGCGTTCCCGCTCGTTGTGATCGGTGCGTGGCTTGGGCGCATCAAGCCGCCGCCGTTATCGGATCTCGCGTTGAAACGCGCGGTGTTCTACCTGTTGTTCGCGCTCGGCGTGTTTATTATGGCAAGCGCGTGGGTGGAGTCTCCCTGACCGGCTAACGATCCGCGGGCGCTGCGGCTACGGATGCGGCGCCCGCAGCGCGAGGAACTCCGGCAGGAATACGGGCTGACCGCCGGCACCCGAGGGCGGCGGCGATCGGCGGATCGGGCGGCGGCTCAAGCTGGCCGATGGCACGGAAATCTTCCCGCACCCGAGCCGCAACCCGATCGCGGAAGTGAATTCAGATGAAACGTCCGGCGTTATAGAAAGGGTTCACCTGCCACCATTTTCGCTCAGCTCGAACGCGCGCTGCCGTCAGCGACGCGGGCGCGAAATTCCGCGGTCGAATTCGATTGCGGATAGGGTTCGGCCGGGATCGGCCGTTCAAGGAATCGACACAGCGGCGACCAGCCATCACCAGTCGTATAGGTGAGCAGGCGATCAGAACTGAATGCCGCCTGCACCTCGGCGATGTTCTTCTCGTAAAGCGCGATTGCGTGTGCCTTGTCGTCAAGCCTGCCGCCGAATATGCGCTCTTCGATCAGCTTCACCCCGACGGAGTCACGATCCGGATTATTCGCAATTGAATGGAAGATCGTATTCGTCGCGCTCTCGAACCACGACTCGGGATCGCGCACGGTGAGAATGATCTTCGCTTGCGAGTAGTAAGCGGCGAGTTCGCGCCAGAAGTACGCGCCCGGCCAGTCCACGGTCGCGCGGTAGCCGGCGAATGCCTGCTCCCAGTCCGGTGTCCCGCCGGCCGCGATGGCACGCCAGATATCGCGCTGCGCATCGTTCGTCGTCACCTCCAGCATATGGTGACACGGGCCGAAGCCGAGGATCTCGAGCGCGGCCTTCATCGACATCGTCCCGGTACGGCCGAAACCCGCACCGATTACTTCGAGCGCCATACGGCGTTCTCCTTCACGTGTTTGCGTCGGGTCCGACAGCTGTCGGACGCGAGCGGTTTACTTTGCGACGACGTTGATCCTGCGGCGGCGATGCGTCGATGCTTTCGGCAATTCGACGCGCAGAACGCCCTTTTTGTAAGTTGCCGTGGCAGCGTCGGACTGCACTTCCGCGGGCAAGGGTACGGCGCGTTCGAAACGACCGTAGGCGCATTCCGTAACGTGATAACGCCCGCGATTCGCTTCACGTTCGATATGTTTCTCGCCACTGACGACGAGATAATCATCGTGCACCTGGATATCGAAATCCTCGCCATCGAGGCCGGGGGCTTCGAGTCGCACAACAATGCGTTCGTCATCATCAAACACTTCGGCGGTGAGAACACCCCACCCCGCACTACGCAGCGCGAGATCGCTCGTCCCGCGCGTATCGTCGGCACCACGGCCGTGACCGGGGGTGAACCGGGTGATCGCGCCGGAGGCACGGCGATACAGCCGTTGCCAGCCATCCGCGAGCGATTCCCAGGCCTCGTTCAAACCTTCCTTTACCTGTTGCAGCGTAGACATTCGAGTTCTCCCTTGAGCGAATTCCGCAGACCGCCTGCGCCGATACGCGGCGGCACCGTTCGCTTCTTATGTGGTGTCGGACGCACGGGAACTCAAGGGCACGCCGGCCCGCGCACTGGCTGCGCGCGTGGCCGGCGGGGCGAAGTCAACGATCGACTGAACGCGGCGTCGCGGGGGAATTCAGCCGATCTGCGGCATGATGTCTTCTTTCAGCTGGTGCAAATCCTCGATCGTTTTCGACGTCGGCGTGCCGCTGAACGGCGGCCACAGCATCGGCATCGTCATACCGGCTTCCTTGTAGCGGTGCAGGTTCTCGGTGATCTGCGCCGCGGTGCCGACCATCGTCGGAGTCAGTTTCCCGTTCGGCGTCTGATCGGTTTCTTCTTGCGTGATCTCGAACGGCATCATGCTCGAGATGTCGAGCTTATCGATCGTTTGCGGGCTGTTGATTTTGTCGAGCTGTTCTGCGATTGCGCCGCGCCAGGTCGTAATTGCGTCCGGCGTATCCATGATGCCAATCCAGCCGTCGAGCGCGTATTTCGCCACCCGTTTCGCGGCGATCTCGGGATTCACGAGGCCGGAGAAATACATCGGCGGTCGCGGCTTCTGTACCGGTTTCGCGCCGAAGCCGCATTTCGCGAACGACGCGAACTCGCCATCGTATTCGAACACTTCGTTGCCCCAGATCCCCTGCATTACCTCGATCGTTTCGCGCACGTGCTTGTTGCGTTTTTTGTAAATATGTCCCGCACTCGCCGCGTCGAACTCCTCCGGCATCCAGCCGGAACCGACCCCGACGTTGATCCGCCCCCGGGACAATTGATCCCAGGTCGCCACTTCCGCGGCCATCACCGCCGGGGCCCGGAACGGCGTGACGATGATGCTGACCCCGAGCCGGATTTTTTTCGTCGTCGCCGCGAGGTAGGGAATGAGCGGCAGGCCCTGTAGGTATTCACCGCGTGAACTGACCGGCAGTTGCGGCGGAAACTCCTTCATCGCGCCAAACGGCTTTTGCAGTTCACCGCGATCGGACGCCTCCGGCACGACGATACGGTCGAGCGTCCACAGCGAATCAAAATCGAGCTTTTCGGCCACGGCGGCCAGTTCATCGATTTCATCGACGGTGATCTTGTCGCGGAAATTTGGCAGATATAACGCAAGTTTCATGGATCGCTTCCCCTGATTTGTGGTCGTCGTCGCACGTGCGCGCGTTCGCGGCACGGGTGCACAGCCGCGTTATGGCACGGCCGCGCCGACGATCGTTTATGCCTTACGGTGCTTCTGCCGAGCGTAGCATGCCCGGCTTGTTCGTAACCGCCGGGGCCGGCCTACGTCCCCGTGAACTGCGGGTCGCGCCGCGCCGCAACGGCTGCCACGCCCTCGGCCCAGTCGTTCGTCGCACGCAGCGCATTTTGTTCCGCGAGTTCGTGGTCGGTTTGTCGCGCAACACGATCCGCGAGGCCGTGACGCAAGGTCGCGCGCGTGGAAACCACCGCGAGTGGTGCGCAGGCGGCGATTTCGGCGGCGAGCGCCGTCGCGCGCGCCCGGACTTCGGCCAGCGGCACGCATTCATCGGCGAGCCCCCAGGCCGTTGCCTGTTCGCCGTTCAGGCGGCGACTCGTCAGGCACAACAGCGACGCGCGCTGCTGGCCGATCAGCTCCGGCAGCGTTACGGTGAGGCCAAACCCGGGATGAAAGCCGAGTTTCGTGAAGTTCGCGCTGAAGCGACCTTCGGGGCACGTGATGCGGAAATCCGCCGCTACCGCGAGTCCGAGACCGCCGCCGATGGCCGCGCCCTGGACCGCGGCAACAACCGGCTTCGTACTGCGAAAAATCCGTACCGCGTGGCGGTACAGGTCGTTCGACAACTGTCCGTCCGTGCTCGTCTTCCCGCCGGCGCTGTCGCTCGCGCCGAAGTTCGCCCCGGCGCAGAAGTTCTTGCCCGCGGCGCACAATACGATCGCGCGACAATCATCGCGCGCATCGAGCGCGGCGTACGTATCGGCGATCTGGTTGATCAGCGAGACGTCGAAGAAGTTATGCGGAGGGCGACGGATTTCCACCGTCGCGACGTACGCTTCGATGGCGACGCCGAGATCGCTCGTATCGAGATTTGGCATAGCAGTCATTCCGTTTCGCAATCAGTCGAACATGAGCACGGTACGCGTGACCTCTCCGGCCTCCATCGCGGCGAACGCCTCGCCCACCCGCTCGAGCGGTTCGTGCCGCGTGACCATCGAATCGAGATCGAGCCGGCCCTGACGGTACAGGTCGAGGTAATGCGGCGCATCGATGGTGAACCGGTTCGAGCCCATCATGCAGCCGATGATGCGTTTCTCGGCGAAAAAATGCGCGGCATTGACGGAAACCTTCTCGCCGACCGGGATGGCGCCGACGAGCACGGCGGTGCCGTGCGGCGCGAGGCAGTAGAAAGCCTGTTCGAGCAATTGCGGAATGCCGACGACTTCGAACGCATAATCCGCGCCGCCACGCGTGAGCTTTTTGATCGCTTTGACGGGATCGGTCTTGCTCGAATTGATCAGATCCGTCGCACCGAATTTCTCCGCGTTCGCGAGTTTTTCGTCGCGCAGGTCGACGGCGATAATCTGGCGTGCGCCCGCGATCCGCGCACCCTGCATCACCGACGTACCAACCCCACCGGCGCCGAACACCGCGACCGTGGAACCCGGCGCAACCTGTGCCGTATTCAGCGCCGCGCCGACCCCGGTGGTCACCGCACAGCCGACGAGCGCCGCGCGATCGAGGGGAATATCCTTGTCGATCTTCACGACCGCGCGGTAGTGCAGGAGCATCGCTTCGGCGAACGCGCCGAGATCGGCAAACTGACTGATCGCTTCGCCACCGGCGGTGATCCGCGGCGCATCATCCTCACCGCGCAGGCAGGCGCCGCGGTCGATGCACAAATGCGGCCGACCCTGGATACATTGTGCACAGCTGCCGCAGAACATCGACGTGCAGGCAATCACGTGATCGCCCGGCGCGAGGTGCCGCACGCGCTCGCCGACGGCCAGCACGATGCCGGCGGGTTCGTGCCCGAGGATGCCCGGGGTCGCCGCCGGGATCGCGCCGTGCAATGCATGCAGATCGCTGTGGCAAACCCCGCAGGCCGCGGTTTTGACGAGGACTTCTTCCGGTCCCGGATCCGCGATGTCGACATCCTCGATGGTGAGCGGCTGGTGCAGAGCGCGGTGGACGGCGGCTTTGATTTTCATGCGGTTCTCCGGGAATGGTCGCGACGGCTAAAGACTACGGCGTGGGTCCCCACGGGGCCGGTAACAGCAGCTGTACATCCTGCGAGGCGATCAGCGGCCGGATTTTCGCGGCGAATGCCATAAACGGCTCATCGGCATACAGGCGCTGCCAGAAGTCGCGACGGTCGTTGTCGTCGTCGAAACGCCAGATATGGATGAGTTGATGCAGCGTGCCCGTGTCGCTCTTGAAGTAGCCGACAAGTTTCTCGCCGTACCCGCCCGCTTCGAGTGCCGGCCAGCCGGCGTTCGTGTAATGCTCGATTACCTCGGGCATTTTGCCGACGATAACCGTATAGGTGCGCTTTTCATAAACCGGCATCTACTCTCCTCCCCTTCAGTATGATTCCCGCACCGCCGTCGCGACTTACGCGACAGCGCGTTGCAGTCTGAACACAGTTTCCCGACGCCACAGCAGGAACGCCACGATCGCAATGTTAACGAAATTCCACGCAATGCCGTGCAGAAACGCGACCTGGTACGAACGGGTGAGATCGAAAATCGCACCCGACAGCCAGCCGCCGAGCGCCATGCCGACGAGCGTCGACGTGATCAGCAGGCCAATCCGCGCACCGGCTTCCGACGGCTTGAAATATTCCCGCACGACGAGCGCATAGCACGGCACGAGTCCGCCCTGGAACAAGCCGAACATCGCGGCGACAAGATACAGCGAGACGAGTCCTTCAACCGGTAAAAAGAAAAACAGCGCGACACATTGCAGACAGGACGCAAGCAGCAGCGTCTTCAGGCCGCCGATCCGATCCATGATCACGCCGAAGGAGAGGCGACTGACGACCCCGCACGCCAGCATCAGGGCGAGCATTTCCGCGCCCCGTGCCGGACCGTAGCCAAGCCCGATGCACATCGACACAAGGTGGACCTGCGGCATGGCCATCGCGATGCAGCAGCCAAGACCGGCGATACACAGCAGTACCTGGATCCGGGTTGCGCTCAAGCCGAGCGACATCGGCGGCCGGTCGGCTTCGGCGGCTGCCGCGGCATTCGCGTGGGTCGTGACGAGGATCCGGCGCCGCAACACGAAACTGAGCGGCAACATCGTGACCATGCAGAATATGCCGACGGAAATATACGTTTCCCGCCAGCCGATGTCGGCGATCATCGCCTGCACGACCTGCGGCCAGATTGCGCCGGCGACATACTGGCCACTCGCGACGATCGCAATCGCAATACCGCGCCGGCGATCAAACCAGTGCGTTACATCGGCGAGCAACGGTGCGAACAGCGACGACGTGCCGAGCAAACCGATCAACAGGCCGTGCGCGGCGGCGAACAGCCACAGGTTCGGGGCGTAACCGGAAAGCATGAAACCGCTGCCGAAGCCCGCGATCCCGATCACGATCGGGATGTGGATCCCGAAGCGATCGAACAGACGGCCCATGAAGAACGTGCCGGCAGCCCAGCCGAGCATGATCATCGAATACGGCAGCGAAGCCTGCGCCCGGGTCGCCGCGAACTCGAGTTCGATCGCGGGCATGACGACAACGACGAGGTACATCGCCGAACCGCCAATCGTGAGCAGCGTAAACGATGCCGCGAGACGCACCCACGCGTATGTCGATTCGATATCGGTGTTGATTTGCATCGTTTAGCCAGGCACCCGGGGTACCGATCGTGAGTAAGGGAAGAACCTGAAGCGGGCGCAATCCGGGGGGCAGACGCCCCCCGCCGCACACACGCCCCGGTTCAGCAGGCTTCGAACAGGCCCGCCGCGCCCATACCTTTGCCGATACACATCGAGACGATGCCGAGCTTCTTGTCGCGACGCTTCAGTTCACGCAACAGGACGCCGGTGAGGCGCGAGCCGGTCATGCCGAACGGATGCCCGATTGCGATCGAGCCACCGTTCACGTTGTAGATCTCGTTGTCGATCTCGAGCCGGTCGCGGCAGTACAGGCATTGCGAGGCAAACGCTTCGTTCAGTTCGACGAGATCGATATCCGACATCTTCAGGCCATGGTTTGCGAGCAGCTTCGGGATCGCGAATACGGGACCGATGCCCATTTCGTCGGGTTCGCAGCCGGCGACCGTGAAGCCGCGGAAATACGCGAGCGGTTCGAGCCCGAGTTGTTGCGCGCGCTTTTCCGACATGACGAGCGTCATCGACGCACCGTCGGAAAGCTGCGACGCATTGCCGGCCGTGACGGAGCCGTCTTTCTCGAATGCCGGCGCGAGTTTCGCGAGCCCCTCGAGCGTTGTCGTCGGACGGTTGCACTCGTCGCGGTCGACCGTGCCTTCGACAATTTCCGTCGCCTTCGTTTCCTTGTCGACGATTTTCCGCCATTTAACGGTCATCGGGGCGATTTCCTCGTCGATGAGACCGGCTTGCTGGGCCGCGGCATAGCGTTGCTGGCTCTGCAGGGCATATTCGTCCTGCGCTTCGCGCGACACGTGATAGCGCCGTGCAACGACTTCGGCCGTATTGCCCATGGCCATGAAGATCTCGGGTTTTTCCGCCAGCAGGCGCGGGTTCTCCTCGAACTGTGCCGGCGTGCCGCGATCGAGACCGGTGATCGATTCGACCCCGCCGGCAATCGCCACGTCGGCGTTGCCGCTCGCGATCTGCGTCGCCGCGATCGAAATCGCGTTGAGACCGGACGAACATGCGCGGCTCATCGTCATCGCCGGCACCGAAACCGGTAACTTCGATAACACGACGGCATGCCGCGCGATATTCGCCGATTGTTCGCCAATCTGCCGGCCGGCGCCGAGCGTGACGTCCTCAACCTCGGCCCGATCGAGTGCCGGGTTGCGGGTGAGAAGCGCGTCGATGCAATGCGCGACGAGGTCATCCGAACGGGTGAGATTGAACGTGCCGCGGTGGGCTTTCGCAAGCCCGGTACGGATACTGTCGACGATTACGACTGGAGTCATGATGTACCTCGCAAAATTTCTGGCGTTGCCTCGCGTCGGCGACGGGCGGCGCTGGGAAAAACGGAGGCGGCATTCTAGCCGGAAGGCCCGCGGGTTCCCATCCGCGGGCACGGGGCCGCCACGCTCTCGCTACCGGTGACGGTAGACCGCCGCTTCGAAATCGACGTAACCGGGATACGAAGCGACGTCATGAAACGGCAGGATCTGCGAACTCCACATGCCACCGATCCCGTTTTCGCGATCGATCCAGTAGTACGAGTTCGCAAGCCCGGCCCATGATAATTGCCCCGCCGGTCGTCCCGTCGGCGCGGCTTCCTTGTTTACCTGGAACGTGTACGACCAGCCTTTCGGCAAACCCGGAAAGAAGTCCCCGCTGTTCGCCAGATCCGGGTTCGAACTCGTCCACGCACCGCTTTCAAGTGCGCCGAGCCCGTTCGTCGCCATCTCGCGCACGGTTTCCGCCTTCAGCACACGGCCTTGCGGGCCGTCGCCATCGTTCAGGATCATGCGAATGAACTTCATGTATTCCCCGACCGTCGAGTAGAGTCCGTGTCCGCCCATGTCCATCGCCGGCGGTTGCGGCAACACGATATCCGGCTGCGCCACGAGCTGGCCATCGCGCGCGCGCGTGTGCATCGTGGCGAGCCGCGCGCGCATGTCGCGTGTCATGTTGAACGCGATATCGACCATGCCGAGAGGGGCGAACACGCGTTCCGCGAGGACTTCACCGAGGCGTTTGCCGCGCACGGCCTCGACCGTAAGTCCGATCCAGTCGATGCCGCAGCCATACGTCCAGCGCTCGCCGGGCTCGTGCAGCAGGACATCGTTGATCGATTCGCGGGTGCAAGCGAGGATGGACGGAATCTCACGGGCCGTGCGGAAGCGCAGCAGGTCGTCGCTGAAAAAGTCGTAACACATGCCCGAGGTATGCAGCATCAGATGACGCAGCGTGATCTCCGTTCGCGGTTTACGGGTTTGTGGCGTGCCGTCCGCGGCAAAACCGTCGAGCACTTCGATCCCGGCGATGTCCGGAACGTATTCGCGCGCCGGGTCGTCGAGTGACAGCGCGCCCTCCTCGACGAGTTGCATCAGCGCCGTCCCCGTCAGTGCCTTCGTGCACGAGGCGAGCAGCATGACGGCATCGAGCGCCATCGGCTCGTCCGCGCCCAATTCGCGCACGCCGGCCGCGCCTTCGTAGAAATTTCCGTTCCGATCCGTTGCCATCGCAACGACCCCGGGTGCGCCGCCGGCGCGCGATGTCGTCGTGACAAGAATATCGTCGAGTGCAGTTTTGACGCGCGTGTGCATGAGTTATCTCCCCAGATTTTTCAGACCATCATAACGCCGCGACCCCGGTGCGGCGATCCCGAGACGACCGCTTCGATCGTCACGCCCCGCGCCGCGGCCGCGGCAGGGTCGCGACGAGGATCAGTGCCACAACGGCGGTTACGGCGCACAGTACGAACACGCGACGAAAATCGCCATCGGCATCACGCAGGTAACCGGCTGCTGCCGGCCCCCACGCACCGAGCAGGCCACCGCCGGCGACGATGAAGCCGCCGATCGTGCCGGCGTGACCGAGACCGAAAAGATCCGCGACGAGCGCCGGAAACAAGGCGACGAAACTGCCGTAGAAAATGCCGAACAAGGCTGCCCCGAACAGCAATAACCCGACCCCGTCGGCGCAATACAGTGCCACGTAAGCAATGATCTGCGCGCCGAGTCCGATGAGCATCGCCCGACGGTGACCGATCCGATCGGCCAGCGCGCCGAGGCTCACACCGCCGAGCAGCGCGAACAGACCGATCATGCTGACGCTGCCCGCGCCGGTCAGCTCGGACAGGCCGAGATCCCCGGCAAATCCCGGCACGTGGACAAACGGGATCGTCATCGTGATCAGGGCGACGGCGAACGCGAGCACGAACAACCACAAACTCGCGGTGCCGCGTGCGGCGGCCAGGGTCCAGCCCGGGACGCCGCCGATCACGGCGGCGCCGGAGGATCCATCCGGCGGCGCGGCGGCATCGTCGTCCGCCGGGTCGCCATCGACCGTCAGGCCGACGGCGGCCGGATCGGTGACGAAGAAACTTGCCGCGATTACCGTCAACAGACACAGGCCCGCGCCACACCACAGCATCGCCGTGCGCCAGTCGGTAAAACTGATCAGCGCGTAGACAACAATGGGCATGGTCAGAATGCCGCAACTGCTGCCGCTCGAGGCGAGGCCCGCGGCGAGCCCGCGTCGACGCCGAAACCAGCGCACGACCGTCATGTTGCAGGGAATATACGCCGTACTCATGCCCAGCGCGGCGACGATGCCGTAGCTCAGGAACAACTGCCATTGCGTCGTCACCTGGCTCGTCGCGACGATACCCGCACCGAGCAACAGCCCGCCGACCGTGACGACCCGACGCGGTCCGAGCGTATCGGTGAGGTGGCCGCTAATCACGGTGACACTCATGTACACGACACCGTAGAGCGAAAACGCCGCGCCGAGGGCAGCGCGCGGCCAGCCGAGCTCGGCAACCATCGCGGGTACGAAGATCCCGAACGAATACTGCACGCCGTAGGTGAGGAACAACACGGCGAACGCGCTCGCCGTGATCACCCAGCCGTAGAACAGGCGGTTCACGGTTGTGCCTTGCTCACGCGCGTGCGCACGCACCGGGGCCGCGCGAACGCCCCGTGTTTAACCCGCCGGCGCATCGCTTCCGCCCGCCGCCCGCGAACGGGCACGAACGCGCCGCTCAGAACTGCACCCGACGGGTTATGCCACCATCGACGACGAGGTTTGCACCGGTAATGAAACTCGCCGCCGGACTCGCGAGGAACGCAACCGCGTTCGCGACTTCGGCCGGCGTGCCCATACGGCCGAGCGGGTTCTGCGCGAGTACGGCTTCATAGACAGCCGGCGCTTCCCGCTTGCGATCGCCCCATACGCCATCGTCAAAATAGATCGTGCCCGGCGACACGGTGTTCGCGCGCACGCCGTTCGGGGCCGCGATTGTCGCAAGGTTCGACATGTAGTTGATCACGGCTGCCTTGATCGCATTGTACGGGCGCGGACCACCGAACGCTTCGAGCGCGGCGGTAGAAGACACCGCAACGACGGCTCCGCAGGCAGACTGTTCGAGATACGGTAATGCGCTTTCGACCGTGCGCACCGTGCCGAGCATGTCGATTTCCATGCCCTGACGCCACGCGTCTTCGTCCGCCGCCACGGCAAGCGCACTGACGTTCGCGATCGCGATATCGAGACCACCGAACTGCGCGGCGGTATCGTCGATCCAGCGTTTTACGGTTGCCGCATCGGCGACATCAACCGCGGCGCCGGTTACGTTGACTCCCTCGGGACTCGCCTGGGCGATCGCCGCGGCAACGTCACGCGCGGCATCCGCATTGCGCGCGCAGATCGCGACCGAACACCCTTCCGCCGCGAGCCGTTCAGCAATCGCCCGCCCGATACCGCGCGTCGCCCCGGTGACGATCGCGCGTTTCCCCGTTAATCCAAGATCCATGTCGTTGTTACCCCGTAATAGCCGATCCGACCCGATGTCGCACCGCACGTGCGCCGGTGAATATAGCGGTCCGTCGCACGCCTGACGAGCGACCCCGCGTGATCGCGCCGCCACCGTCAATGCGCGGGTCGCGACGTCTTATGCCGCGCTGCAATATCGCAACGGTCCGACCCGCACCGAACTCGTCCCCGGTTTGCTCGCTGACTGGTGCGTGGAATAATGCACTCCAACTTCATCGCAGAACCGCACAGGACACGACCGATGGCAGAATTCGACACACTTATCAAAGGCGGCATGATCATCGACGGTACGCGCACCCCGCGTTACCGCGGCGACATCGCGATCCGGGACGGGCTGATCGCGGAGATCGGCTACATCGATTCGTCGCGTGCGGACAAGGTGCTCGATGCCTCGGGCCATATCGTCGCGCCCGGTTTCGTCGATCTGCACACGCATTACGATGCGCAGGTGTTCTGGGATCCGTACTGCACGATCTCGGGCTGGCACGGGATCACGACCGTCGTGATCGGCAACTGCGGATTCGGCTTCGCGCCGGTCGCGCCCGAAGCGCGCGAACGCGCGATGCTGACGATGACCCGGGTCGAGGCAATTCCACTCGCTTCGATGAAGGCCGGCATGCCGTGGGACTGGGAAACATTTCCGGAATTCCTCGACAGCGTGGAACGCACGCCGAAGGCGATGAACATCGTGCCGTACGTGCCGATCAGCCCGATCATGGTATCCGTCATGGGTCTCGCCGACGCGAAAGCCGGCCGCATGCCGACGGACGCGGAACACGCGGAGATGTGCCGGCTACTCGAACAGTCGCTCGATGCCGGCGGTTGCGGCTGGTCGATGCAGCGGCTGCCGCCGTCAGGGCCCGGCGGCGCCCAGCTCGATTACGACGGTACCGCGATGCCAACCGACGTCATGCACAACGAAACCGCGATTGAATTCGCGAAGGTCCTCGCCCGCCGCAACGAAGGACACATGCAGTGCACGATGGTTTCGGGCGATCCGAAAGCCGATCAACTGCACCTGCAGGAACTGTCGGAAATCAGCGGTCGCCCGATGATTTTCAACGTCGTCCAGGCCACCGATACGCAGCCGAAAATTCACCGCAAGGTTCTCGCCTGGCTCGAACACTGCCGCGAGCAGGGCATCCGGGTCTACGGCCAGGGCCTGACGACGGATGCCGGCTATGCGTTCACGTTCGAGGACTGGAACCTGTTCGATGAATGCCCGGCCTGGCGTGACGCGACGCTCGGTTCACATGAAGAGCGCCTCGCGAAACTTGGCGACCCCGCCCGGCGCCCGGCTCTGCGCGAGCAGATCCCGGCATTCGTGCTGGGGCCGTTCGAGGAAATCGTCGTTACCGGCCCGAAGAGCGCGGAAACCCGGCAATGGCTGGATCACACCGTCGGCCTCGTTGCGGAAAAAACCGGCAAGCATGTCGTCGATGCAATGCTCGACATTGTCGTTGCGGACAACCTCGAAACGGAATTTTTCTCGATGCCCCCGAACAGCCGCATCGATTACCTGAAGGAAATCGTCGACAACCCGTACGTCCTGTTCGGGGTGTCCGACGGCGGCGCACACACGAAGTTTCTCACCGCGGGCCGATACCCGACGGAGACGCTGACGAAGATCGTCCGCGAGCACGGCATGCTGAGCCTCGAAGATGCGCACTGGCGCTTGTCCGCGCTGCCGGCGCAATTGTGCGGTTGCCGGGACCGTGGCACGCTCGAGCTCGGTTCGCCGGCGGATATCGTCGTCTACGATTACGAGAACCTCGAAATCCTGCCACCCGAAGTCGTGCACGATCTGCCCGGCAATGAATGGCGCCGCGTGCAGCGGGCGAAAGGTTATCGCTATATTCTGATCAACGGCGAAGTCACGATCGAGAACGACCAACAGACGAATACGTACTCCGGCAAGCTGTTGCGCCACGGCGCGGCCGCGGCCGAAGCAGCAACGGCAATCGCGGCTGCCTGAACCGGCGTTTTCCGAACCGGACCACGGCGGGCACATGATCGGGGAACCGACAGCGCCCGCCCGCGGTCACAGGGAGCCGTTATTCGAGCCCAGGAAGCACCACCGGTGAACACCATCATCCGCCTCGCCCTTGCGCTCGCGCTGTTCAGCGCAAGCATCGGCCCGGTACAGGCCGATCAAATCAGTGGCCGGGAGCTGCTCGAATCCTGTAACGGCTCGAACGGTGAAAACGGCAAGCACTACTGCGACGGTTATATCCTCGCGGCCGTGGAAACCCACGCGACCTGGGCATTATGGGGCCGGCTTGAACGCGTGATCTGCTTTCCAAAAGGAGACAAGTTCGATCACGCATTCGGCGCCGTCATGGCGTACCTCGATTCACACCCGAACGAACTCGATTTTGAGGCCAGCAGCATCGTCCTGAACGCGCTGAATCGCGCATTCCCCTGCGAGTAATCCACGGCGCGCTCAGGCGCGTGCGCTCGATCCGCCATCGATCGCGAGGATCGTACCGTTACAGTACGAGGCCTCGTCGGAAGCGAGATACAGGCAACCGTAGGCCACTTCCGCCGTTGTCGCCGGGCGTTTCATCGGCGAAGTCGCCGCGGCGTTTTCCTCGGAAAAAAGCACGTCGAGTACGATCTCGACCATCTGGGTCGTGACGAAACCGGGGGCGACCGCATTCGTCCGGATCCCGTCATCGACATAAGCGACCGCCATCGAGCGGGTCAGGTTGATGATCGCGCCTTTCGTCGCCGTGTAGGTGTGCGCATCCGGCGCTCCGCCCATGCCGAAGATACTCGCGACATTCACGATCGAGCCCGATTGCTGTTTTTTCATCTGGCGTACAACGAGACGACTCACGAAAAACAGGCTGTCGAGGTTGATCGCCATCACTTCGCGCCATTTGTCGATCGGGGTCGTATCGATCGGATCCATCGAACCCGGGCTCGTGTCCTTGAGACTGTAGCCAACCCCGGCCGCGTTGATGAGAATATCGATGCGACCGTAATGCGCGATCGCCGCGTTCACCGCCGCTTCGGCCTGTTCGGGATCCGACAGATCGGCACTGAACACGGCGCCGTCGCCACCGGCGTCCGTTACGAGCTTCAGCGTTTCGTCGAGATTCGCCTGTGTCCTGGCAACACCGAACACGCTGGCTCCTTCGCGCGCGAACATGCACATGCATTCGCGACCGATCCCGGAGCTGGCGCCGGTAATCAAAGCAATTTTTCCTGCGAGTCTTGTCACGGTATTTCTGTTCCTGTGGTGATTTTTATTGTGGCGCTGCCGCCCCGGCCTTATTCCGTTCGCTCGCGACCGAGCAGGCGCAACAGGTCTTCGTGCATTTCGAACCACACGGTGTGGTAGCTCTCGATCGTCGCGTCGCTGACCCAGGCGACATCACCGTCCTCGGCTTTCTCCAGCGCTTCGGTGAGCCGCTCCGCATACCACTGCAAACGCGGTTCGCGCGCTACCATGACGCCGAGCACGGGCTCGAAGCGTTCGTGCAGATCGCCGAGCCGGCCGATGATCCGATCGTCATAATCCGCATTGGAATGATCGTTTGGCACTTTCTGGCCGCCGATGTCCATCGTCTGCCAGTCCGTGATCAGGCTCTTCAAATCGTTGTTGATGATTTCGAAGCGCTCGTAGGCGGCGACGAAATCCTGGTCCTGGCGCAACTCGTCGTAGAAACGCGAATACTCGCCGAGCAGGATCATCTGCCCGGCGGGCGACAGCAGATATTTGCCGTCCGCGGCGACGACCCGCCCGCTCGCCTCGGCGGCGGCGAGGGTCGCGCCCGCGGTTTCCACGGAGACGCCGGCGAGCGCGGCAATAGCCGCGGGCGCCGCATGTTTCTTGATCGCAATGCCATGCATCACTCGATGTAGGTCGCTCATCATCGCGCTACTCCCCTGCGTTGCTCGCGGCGCGCAAACGTTCGATATCATCCCGGCGCAGGCTCGCCCCCTTGCCCTTGAGCAGGCGCGAATCCTTTTGCTCGAGCGCGAACAGTTCATCGGCCAGTGGTGTCTCGTAGTGGTACTTCACCCAGTCCGCGCACAGATAACGGAAACGCGGCGAACAACTGTTCGGCACGAATTCGCGGCTGCGCCGATTGTACTCGTCGAGGCCGAGTACGCCTTCGGTCGTGCGGTAACGGTCGACTTTCGCCGGCAGGTTACTCGTACCGGGACGCATCGGCCCGACCGAAGCCGTATAGTCGCCGTCGTCGAGGATCGAATAGGGAAAATAACTCAGCGCGCGCGCCGGCGTCCCGGTGTGCTGCATCATCGTGTAGTCATGCATCCGCTGGCTCGGTGTCGTGATGTAACCGACGAGTTCGCCGAGGAACAGATTGCCGTACTCGTCGTTCAGCAACGGGCGGAAGCGCTCCGCGCGTTCGTCGATCATCATCCAGTCGTCGACGTCATACACGCCGGCGTAATGCGCGAACTCCTTGATCACGGCGAAATACGTCAGCGCGCCGGCGTCGAGTTGCTGATCGCGGGTCCACCCGGACATTTCCTGCCACAGCTTGCCGGTCGCTACCTTCACGCGTTCAGTCAGGTCGAGGAATGTGTCCGTCAATTCCTGCTTACTGCCCATGCCCACCGGGATGTGTCCGTCGGACAGGTTATCCGCCGTATACAGGCCCACCGCGACCATGTGCTCGGCACGCATTTCCGGCTCGGACTCGAACGAGCCCCAGTCGTCGAGCAGGTTGATGTGGCAGTCCTCGAGGATCATCGTCACGGTGAGGTTATTGAACGGGATATCCCGTCCGACCCCGTCGAGCCACGGCACGTCGTACTCGGACAGTTCCCGAAAATCGCGCACGAGCATTTCACGCCGATCGGAAATCCTGTACGGGCCGTGGTTGTGCATCGTGAGCCGGCTCTCGCACGAAACGAGAAAACCGTATTGCGCCGTGGTCGCCATGAAGGCCTGCGCGGCCTTGTGCAGGGGATCGCCTTCGCGGCACTCGAATGCATCGGCATGGAACACCTGCAGCTTCTGCTCCGGCATTACCTGCGCGCGGTGTCCCGCCTGGCGGTTCGTCAGGTTGCCGTTATTGCGATGCCATGACAATTGAAAGCGTTTCCAGAAGTCGAGTACGTAGATCACATCCTCGACCGCGTCCGTCGGTTTGATCATGCCCCAGTTGATCAGCATTTCGCGGCCGAGCAGGTAGAAGCACGGCAGCGTCCAGGCCGTGATTTTCTGTCCCTGGTTGCGCGCGCGATCGCCGATTTCCTCGGCCGACATGCTCGCCTCGATCTTTTTCAGCAACGTCGGATAGCGGTAAAAGCAGTTCAGGTAGGAAAACAGTATGTAGGCCGAGACCGGAAAGATCTTCGATTCCTGCACCGTGCGGGTGGCGCACAGCCAGTAGGTTTCGTCCGCGTTCTGCTGGATCAGATTATTCGTTTCGAGCAGCTGCGCGTAGGTTAGCTTGTTCTCTGACATGTTCTATTCTCCGGACGCCTTGAGCCGCCAGACCTTCCCGGAAACGTCGCTGCCGCTGGCATAGTCGTCCCCCGATTTTGCTTTCGCCGTCGCTTCGACTTCGAGCACATCGCCGGTCCTGATACCGCTCAGGCGCGCGTTCATGAAGCACGGGATTCCGTATTCGCGGGTGAGGATCGCGAGATGCGAGCGCGTTGTCCCGCCGGCACACAGCACGGCTTTGAATTTCTCGAGGATAGGCGCGGTGAGCGTGCCGCCCGAGTCATCGACGATGGCGATCGTGTCGTCCGGAACACCGTTCGTCAGGTATTCGAGCACTTTGTCGCTCGTGCGCACGTAACGCGCAATGCCGGTGACATTCGCCGCGCGGCTGACGACATTGTCGCCGGCACCGCGCAGCTCCCGCCCGCCTGCATCGGCAGGGGCGGTTGGTGCGTCCGGGTGTTCGAAACAGAAGTTCTCGTCGTGCAAACCGGAATCCTTGTAGGCTTCCGGACGCTCGGTCGCCGAGGACATGGCCGACGGCTCGAAGCGGTAACCGTAGCTGAGCAGGCGTTGTTCGATTGCCGCCATGTCGTCCTTCGTGATCGCATCGTAGGCGCGCCCGGCAACAAAGTCGCGCCACGCGAGGCCGGATTCATCGAAGCGCTTGCGGACAAGGTCTTTCACCGCGCTGTTGTACGCTTCGACGATGGCGAAATCCGACTGATAGCCGTACTTGTCCCCGTCTTCGTAGAGTCTGCTCATGGCGTATCCTCAATATCTTCTTGTTATCGCTGCGATCAATTCGCCTTCATACGAGGTAACGTCGCCGCAGTTCGGTACATTCGGCCGTGCCGAGATCGTAATGCTTGCGTAAAAACGCGTCCGTGTCCCCGCACTCGCGGTCGATCGAATCGAATGCGACCTGCAGATACGATGCGCGCGTTTCGAGCAACGGCATCACGAGGCGCTGCGCGGCATCGCCGACGGCACTGACAGCATACTTTTCGAGCACCCGGGGAATTTCCGCAAGCGCGGGAAAATACACGGCCGACAGCATGAAGTCATAATAAATCGTTTCCCGGGGAACGCCCAAAGCGCTGAGCAGCAGCGCCGTGGCGATCCCGGTGCGTTCCTTGCCCGCCGAACAATTGATCAAAATGTTGCGTTCTCCCGGCTCGAGCAACACCTCGAACAGACGGCGATAGCGGTCGGCCGACTCGTTGACCATCGACAGGACCACCTCGTGCACCGCCTCGGCCACGTCGTCCGGCCCGCTGGCGTCGCGGAAAACCCGGTGAAAATACTCGGGATCGCGCACCCCGGGCGGTATTTCAATGCCTTCGAGCGTCACGCCCGCTGGTAAGGTCATGTTCTCCCGGGCACGCTCCGAGGCGAGGCGAAAATCACACACGGTCGCGATGCCGAGTCGTGCGAAAGCCGCCTGCCCGGCCGGGGTCAGGGTCGACAGGTGGCCGGAGCGGAACAGACGCCCCCACCGGACCCGCCGGCCGTCAATCGCGGCGTAGCCGCCAAGATCGCGGAAGTTCACCGCCCCTGCGAGCGGTACATTGCGTTCGGCGACGACGAGATCCTCGCCGTTCGTGCGACTCAGGCGGAAATACTGGCGCGCATCCGGCGCGAATCCCCCGAGCGTGCAGTGGCCGACAGCGTCCGTCACCACCGGGTCGGCCTGCGCCAGCGTGTCCGGCGCGGAACTCGCGCAGACGCTGACGGGGTCGGGCGAGAATGCGGGCGGCCAGGCGATCGTGAACGTGCCCGGCGCCGTCGTTGTCACGCTGATTTCCGTTATCGAGTCCATCCCCGTTCCCCCGCCGGGAACCGCCCCGCGTCATGGTCTGGGCGCGGATCATAACGCGCGCTGCGACCGCGGTCGCGCCGCTGCCGCCGGCGACTGGCTCCGCACGACCCAAGACGGATACACTATGCCCCCCATGAGTAACCCACCGAGTGAGCGCGACACCGCTTTTCAGGACCGTATCCTGCAGGGCGTGTCCAGAACCTTCGCGCTGACGATTCCGACGCTGCCCGCGGCGCTGTATCACGCGGTCGCGAATGCGTACCTGCTGTGCCGGATCGCCGACACCATCGAGGACGACGCCGGGCTGCCGTTCGACGACAAACTGCGTTACTCGCAGGCGTTCATTGATATCGTTCGCGGCGATGGCGACGCCGCGGCATTTGCCGCCGAACTCGCGCCGCGGCTCGCCTCGCACACCCTCGCGGCGGAGCGCGAGCTCGTCGCCGAGACGCCGGCCGTGATCCGCATCACGCACAGTCTCAACGCGAACCAGCGCGCGGCGATGGAAGCGTGCGTACGCACGATGGCCGACGGCATGGTCTATTACCAGGGTCAGGAAACGCTCGACGGACTCGCAGACCAGGCAGCGATGGACCGCTACTGCTACTATGTCGCCGGCGTCGTGGGCGAAATGTTGACCGCGTTGTTTTGCGACCACTGTCCTGAACTGCAACCGCGGCGTGCCGAGATGATGCGGCTCGCCGTCTCTTTCGGCCAGGGCCTGCAAATGACGAATATCCTGAAAGACATCTGGGACGACCGTGCCCGCGGCGCGTGCTGGCTGCCGGCCGACGTGTTTGCCGCCCGTGGCGTTCGCTTGTCCGACATCGCGCCCGGCCGCGGCGGCCCGGGGTTCGAGGATGCACTCGGTGAATTGATCAGTGTTGCTCACGGGCACCTGCGCAATGCCTTGCGTTACACCTGCATGCTGCCGCGCGAGCAACCCGGCATGCGTAAATTCTGTTTGTGGGCGCTTGGTATGGCCGTGCTCACGTTGCGCAAGCTCAATCGTCACCGCGATTACGCCGACGGCAGCGAAGTAAAAATTTTACGCCGCAGCGTCAAGGCGACGGTGATTTCGACGAACGCGCTCGTGCGATCGAACGCCGGCTTGTGGGCCCTGTTCGCGCTCGCCTCGAGCGGTCTGCCGCAACGGGAAATCACGGCCAGCGCGCCCACTGTTATCGACGAAGCTGAATCACGCGTCGTCTGAACATTCAAACCGGAACACTATTTTGCGATTAGGTTTTGTCACGGCCATGGCCGACGAGGCGCGCACGCTGAATGCCGCCGTCTCGCGCGACGGGAATCCGTATGGCCACCAGATTATTGTTACCGGGATTGGTCCCGCGAACGCGGCCGCCGGGGCCGAGCGCATGCTGGCCGGTCGGGTCGATGCGCTCGTGTCATGGGGAACCGCCGGCGCGCTCGTGGCGAACCTGCCCCCCGGCAAACTTCTCGTGTACACCGACGTGGTGGATGCCAGCGGCACACACCGCCAATGCGATCCGACCTGGCAGCGCGACATCATCCATGCGTTGCGCACGACCGATGTACGCACCGGATCCGGCTATACGAGTGATCACGCAATTACCGACCCGACGGAAAAAGCAGCGATCCACACCGCAAGCCGATGTGTCGCCGTCGACATGGAATCCGCGGCAATCGGCGCGGCGGCGGCCGCCGCCGGAGTACGCTTCGTCGCCGTGCGGGCAATCGTCGATCCGGTCGGTTTCGCGATCCCGCGAATAGCGCTTGATGCGGTTGCCAGCAACGGCACGACGCGACCATGGTCCGTTGTCACCTCGCTCGCGCACAGCCCCGGGGATTTGCCCGCGCTGCTGCGCCTCGCGCGCTGGCATCGCGCGGCGCTCGCGACCCTGCACCAGGCGGCCATGCTGTTGCGCCCGGCTTTCGCCACGACGGGGTCGCGTAATGAACGCGCCAAGATCGCCTGAAGCAAATGCTCGCCACCCTGTACCCGCTGGCCGAGAACGTGATCGGCCGTCTCGTCGATACCGCCCAGCGGCGGGCATGGCCGGTTATTGTCGCTTACCTTGTCGGCGCGGCGCTCGTCGCCGGGTATGCCATCAGCCATATTGCGATCAATACCGACACCGGTGCGATGCTGTCGGAGAAGCTGCCGTGGCGGGCGACGTACACCGCCTATAAACGGGACTTCCCGTTCTTCGCCGATACGATCGTCGTCGTCATCGACGGCGCAACCGCCGATGTGGCACGCGACGCCGCCGGTGCGCTGACGCAGCGGCTGCGCGCGGCGGACGATATCGTCGGCGAGGTGTTCTACCCGCGTGATGATCCGTTTCTGCGGCGCAATCAGCTGTTGTATCTCGCACCGAACGAACTTCAGGCGCTCAGCGATCAACTCGGCGAAGCACAACCGTTTCTTGCGCGTCTCAGCGCCGAGCGCTCGAGCGCCGTGTTGTTCGGGCTGCTCCGGGACGCAATGACGGCGGAGACGACACCGGCGGCGATTGTGCCGGCGACGGCTCGGATCGCAAGCGCTATCGACGAACTGAACCGTGGCAACAACGTACCGCTGTCGTGGCAAGCCCTGCTCACGGGCGATGCCGAAGACACCGCCGTGCATCGCGAGTTCGTCGTGCTGCAACCACGCCTCGATTACACCGCCCTGCTGCCCGCGGAACCGGCCATGAAGGCGGTCGCAGCCCATGCCGCAGCGCTCGCGCTCGATCGCGAACACGGCGTGAACATCCGCCTGACCGGCGCCGCGGCGCTCGCTTACGACGAACTCGACAGCGTGATCACCGGTTCGCAGAACGCGGGTACCCTCGCGCTCGTGATGGTGCTGGTGTGCCTGCTGATCGGCCTGCGCTCGATCGTACTCGTCGTCGCGACGCTCGTAACGCTGATCGTGGGCCTCGTCTTTACCGCGGGCTTCGCGGTCGCCGCCGTCGGCACCCTGAACATGATTTCGATCGCGTTCGCGGTGCTGTACGTGGGTCTCGGCGTCGATTTCGCGATTCATATCTGCCTGCGCTACCGCGAAATGCTCCGGCACAACAACGCCGATTTCGCCATCAACCGTACGAGCCGCCATGTGGGCGTATCGTTGATCCTGTGTGCGCTGACAACCGCAACGGGATTCTTTGCGTTCCTGCCAACGGCGTATCGCGGGGTTGCGGAGCTCGGCCTCATTGCCGGGGTTGGCATGTTCATCAGTCTGCTCGTCAGTATCACGCTGCTGCCCGCGCTGCTGCATGTGATGCCGCAGCCCGGCCCCGCGACACGCACGTTTACGCTGCCCGATCGAGTCGCGTCATTTCCGCGCCGTCACGCGCGCGCCGTACTGGGCGTGGCGACCGTTACGTGGATACTCACCGCGCTGGCAATCCCGGGCGCGAAATTCGACACGGACCCGGTGAACCTGAACAACCCGGCTGCGCAGTCCGTCACGACGTATCGCGATCTGATCGCCGATGATCAGCAATCGCCGATGTCGATATCCGCGCTGTTCGATTCCGCCGCCGAAGTCGCCGACGCGAGCGTCACGCTGAGTTCGCTCGACACCGTGCAATCCGTGCGCAGTCTCGATGACCTCGTGCCCGCGCGGCAGGACGAAAAGCTCGCCATCGTCGACGATCTCGCCCTCATCCTCGGCGCCGATCTGTCGCCACAGCCAACACCCGCCGCGGACCCCGCCGCCACCCTGACGGCGATAGACGAACTGCTCGCCGCGCTCGACGACGAGGCCGCGATGGACGCCGCTGCCGCCCTGCGCTCCGCGCTCATCGCGTGGCGCGACAGGTTTGCGACGCTGGGTCCGGACGCCCAGGCCGTCGCGCTCGCGGCGCTCGAGGCAAAACTGCTCATGAGTTTCGACGGCCGACTCGCGCTACTCAACGACAGCCTCGCACCCGAGCCGTTCGACGTCACCGACCTGCCGCCGGAGCTGCGCGAACGCTGGGTGACGGAATCCGGCACGCGCCGCCTCGAAATCTTCCCGGCCGAACCGGTGGATGATCCGCGCGCGATGAAACGATTCGTCGAATCCGTGCGCGAGGTGCTCGGCGATCGAATCACGGGTGCGCCGGTCATCAACCTCGGCGCGAGTGACGCCGTCGTGCTCGCGTTTATCCAGGCGTTCTCCTGCGCGTTCGTCGTGATCACGGGCTTGTTGTGGCTGATCCTGCGTTCGTTCAAGGACGTCGCCATCGTGCTGAGCCCGCTGATCCTCGCCGGCCTGCTCACGACTGCAGCGTCCGTCGTGTTCTCGCTGCCGTTCAATTTCGCGAACATCATCGCGCTCCCGTTGCTGCTCGGGATCGGCGTCGACAGTGCCTTGCACATGCTCCACCGCTACCGGACCGCGCTGCCGGACAACGGTAATCTGCTGCAAACGAGTACGGCCCGTGCCGTACTGTTCAGCGCCCTGACCACCACGGTCAGTTTCGGCAACCTCGCAACATCGTCCCATGCCGGCACCGCGAGCATGGGCGTCATGCTCACGATCGGCATCGTGGCGACGCTCGTGTGCACCTTGCTAGTATTGCCCGCGTTGTTGAAGCAGTTCTCACCAGTACGAACAGCATGAGCGCAAAACCCTGGGATGCCCGCGCGGCGGCACTGCTCGTGCGGCCATTCGTCGATACACGTCTGCATCCGAACGCGCTGACGACGCTGCGTTTGCTCGTCGGTCTCGCGGGCGCGTGGCTGTTTGCGACCGGTTCGCAGTTCAACCTCGCCGCGCTGTGCATCGTGCTGTCAAACTTCCTCGACCACACCGACGGCGAACTCGCGCGCATGAGCGGCAAAATGAGCGTGTTTGGCCATCGCTACGACCTGTTCAGCGACGCGCTCGTGACCGTCGGCCTGTTCACGGGCCTCGGATTCGGATTGACGGCGACGATCGGCGACGCCGCGGCGGTTTACGGTCTTGTCGCAGGCATCGCGGTCGCCGGTATTTTTCAACTGCGTCACATGATCGAGTCGCGCCATGGCAAAGCCGCGGTCCGGCAGGCGAGTTTCGCGGGCTTTGAAACCGAAGACGTGCTGTACCTGATTCCGCTCGTCACGCTGAGCAATCAGGAAGTCGGTTTTTTATATGCCGCCGCGATCGGCGCGCCGATCGCCCTGCTTGTCGTTGCCTTGCAGTTCATTCGCACCGGCACCGACGGCGCTCGCTGACGTGAAGACGCTCGTCACCGGCGCGACCGGATTTGTCGGCAGTGCGGTCGCGAGACTGCTTGGCGCGCGCGGAACCGAACTCGCCGTACTCGTGCGACCCGGAGCCGATCGACGCAACCTCGCCGGACTCGACGCCGACGTTCGCGAGGGGGATCTGAACGACGCGGACTCGCTCGCTCGGGCACTCGTCGGATGTGACACGCTGTTTCACGTCGCCGCTGACTACCGCTTATGGACCCGCGATCCGCGTGAGTTGTACCGCACGAACGTCGATGGCACGCGCGCGCTCATGCACGCCGCGCTCGACGCGAACATTAGCCGGGTTGTCTATACGAGCAGCGTCGCGACGCTCGGCAATCCGGGTGACGGAACACGCGGGAGTGAAACGACGCCGGTGACACTCGCCGATATGATTGGGCACTACAAGCGTTCGAAATACCTCGCCGAACGCGCCGTCGACGAACTCGTGACAACGCACGATCTGCCGGCGGTAATCGTCAATCCGTCGACCCCGATCGGTCCCCGCGACATCAAGCCAACCCCAACCGGTCGCGTCGTGCGCGACGCGCAGGCCGGCCGCCTGCCGGCGTACGTCGATACCGGGCTGAACATCGTGCATGTCGATGACGTCGCCGCGGGTCACCTGCTGGCCCTCGACCGCGGCGAGATTGGTCGCCGCTATATCCTCGGCGGAGAGGACCTGAGCCTGCGCGAAATTCTGACGATGATCGCCGCGATCTGCGGCCGACCGCCGCCCCGTGTCCGCCTGCCGCGCCCGCTGATCTATCCCGTCGCCTATGCCAGCGAGGCCTGGGCGTGGCTGACCCACGGCCCCGAGCCACAGGCGACGGTCGACGGATTACGCATGGCGAAGAAGAAGATGTATTTTGATTCCTCGCGTGCGATCGCCGAACTCGGCTACACGGCGCGTCCCGCACGCGAGGCGCTCGAAGATGCGATCGCGTGGTTTCGCGCGCACCCGTAAGCGCCGCGGCCGTACTCAGGCATCCTGCGTCGCGACCGGCTCGCGCGCGACTTTCGGACTCACGTGCATTGCCGCCGCAATCGCGAGGCTGACTCCGATCCACACGAGTTCCCTGAAGCGGCGCACGAGCGCGGCGGCAATGCCGATATTCGGCGAACCGGCCAGCGCATTGCACGCGATCATCAGCGCTCCTTCCTGCGCCCCGATCCCGGCCGGGATGAAAAATGCCGCCGTGCGGATCATCTGCACCATCGCTTCGATGATCCAGGCGTCCCACCAGCCGACCGGATGTCCGATCAGCCCGAGGATGTAATACAGCTCGACCACCCCGAGCAGCCAGTTCGCCATCGCATAGGCCATCGACAGCACGAGGCGACCGCGGTGGTGCTTGTAGAAACGCGCGAATTGCTCATCGACGCTCTGCAGCCCCGCGATAAAATGCGTCATCCGCTCTCCGAGCCGCGTGCGTCCGAGGCGGGTCGCGGTGAACGTAGATAATTTCAGATGCTGCATCAGGAAGAACACGATCACGTTGAACACAAGCCAGGCAAGTCCGACACTCGCCATCGTCTTGTCACTCGCGGACAAATCGTCGTGCCCGAGGATTAGCACGAGTGCGATCCCGACGAATACGACGAGCGAGAACATGCTCGCGGTTTTCGCCAGCACCAGCGATGCGCCGGAGTCGCTCAAGGGCACGTTGTAGTTCGTTTTCAGAAACCAGGCCTTGATTGGTTCGCCGCCGAGCGACGCCATCGGTGTGATGTTGTTGTAGGCCTCGCCGATCATACGCACGATGAACAGACGCCCCGCCCAGCGCAGGTTCATCGCGACGGAATCCAGCGTAACCTGCCAACTGATCGCGTCGGCGCCGAAATACAACGCGTAGATCACGAACACACCGGCGATCTGCGCAACGCTGATGGCCTGCACCTGGCGCCAGATTTCACCGATATTCGCCTGCTTGACGACCCACACGAGCAACGCGACGCCGATAACGAGAAAGAGGAGTTTGGCGTAGCGCATTACTCGGGTAGTGAATTCCTGTGCATTCGGGGCGGGATCGATCCGCGCATGTTCTCACAGCTTTATCGGCGCCTCCACCTTGTAATTGATTGCGCGTGGCTCTCGCTGTACCCTGCAACCGCCGTTCGACCCCGACGATCCAGTTCCGATGCAATCCGACCTCAACACTGCGCTCGCAGAGCACCTGAAGACACTCGATATCGAGCAGTTAAAGCGCGATTTCGTGGCCCAGGACGAATTTGTGCTGGTGCCGGATTTCCTGCCGCCGGCAACCCTCGAGGCCCTGCTCGGCGACCTGCCCGCGCTCGAGCCCGTCGTGCATCGAAACTTCATCCCGAAGCACAAGAAAGGCGGCAGCGTCAGCCGTTTCGACCTCGATCGCACCGCGCCGCGCTACGGCGAGCTGTATCAGGCCGAAGCCCTGATGGCGTTCATGAGCGCACTGTGCGGGCGCGAACTGAACTATTGCCCGCCGGGCGATCCGCACACCTATGCCCTGTACTACTACACCGAACCCGGCGACCACATCGGCTATCACTACGACACCTCGTATTACGACGGCGCGCGCTACACGATCCTGCTCGGCCTCGTCGCCGCGCCGAGTTGCCGCCTCGAATGCCAGTTACACACGAAGAATCCCGCCGTCGCGACCTCGGCGCTGAGCGTCAATCTCGAACCCGGCATGTTCGTCATGTTCAACGGCGACAAGCTGTATCACCGGATCACGCCGCTCGCCGCCGACGAGCGCCGGGTCGCGCTGACGCTCGAGTACCTGACGAGCACCCACATGAACCCGGTATTGCGTTTCGTCTCGAATATGAAGGACGCGATCGCCTATTTTGGTTTCAGGCAGGTGTTCAGCCGCGACCGCCGCAACCCCGGACCATGAACGAACCACGCCGCGGGCCGCGCCCATGCGCGCGATAATTCTCGCCGCCGGCGTTGGCGCACGCCTCGGCGCCCACGGCGACCGGCCGAAATGCCTGCTCGAGTTCGGCGGCATCACGTTGCTCGAACGTCACCTGCGAAATCTCGTCGCCGCCGGGATCGAAGACGTGGCGCTGTGCACCGGTTATCGCCACGAACTGCTCGAGCAAGCGGTGACGGGTCATACGCAGGCACGGGTCACGACCGTCATGAACCCCGCCTTCCGCGAAGGCAGCGTCGTCAGCCTGTGGACGATGCGCGACGCTTTGCGGGCCGGCGAAGATATCCTGTTGATGGATGCCGACGTCCTCTACGACCCCGAACTCCTGCGCTTGCTCGCCCACGTCCCGGTGCATAACCGCTTTCTGTGCGACCGCGATTTCGAACCGGGCGACGAACCCGTGAAAATCTGCCTCGAGCGCGGTCGCGTGGTCGAATTTCGCAAACAACTCGCGCCGGATCTCAGTTATGACGATGCCGGTGAATCCGTCGGGTTTTTCTCGCTGACGGCCGCGACCGCGACGGCGCTGGCAGACATTGCCGACGCGTTTGTCGGTGCGCAACGACGTAACGAGCCGTATGAAGAGGCCATTCGCGATCTCGTACTGGTGCAGGGCGCGACGTTCGACGTCGTCGACGTCACGGGCCGCCCCTGGGTCGAAATCGATTTTCCTGAAGATATAACCCGCGCGAACCAACAGATCCTGCCGAGAATTCAATGACGAATACCACCGCCCCGACTAAAGCACGCGCACTGCGTTCGCTGATTAGCTCGAACCAGCTCGAATTCATCCTCGAGGCACACAACGGCATCAGCGCGCGCATCGCGGAGGAAGCCGGTTTCAGGGGGATCTGGGCCAGCGGACTCGCCCTGTCCGCGCAGTTTGGCGTCCGCGACAACAACGAGGCGAGCTGGACGCAGGTCGTCGATATGCTCGAGTTCATGTCCGATGCCACGACGATCCCGATCCTGCTCGATGGCGATACGGGTTACGGTAATTTCAATAACATGCGCCGGCTCGTGCGCAAACTCGAGCAGCGCAATATCGGCGGCGTGTGTATCGAAGACAAGGTCTTTCCGAAAACGAACAGCTTCATCGGCGGTGAACGCCAGCCGCTCGCGGACGCCGACGAGTTCTGCGGCAAAATAGCTGCCGGCAAGGACAGTCAGTCCGACGACGATTTCTGTATCGTGGCGCGCGTCGAGGCGTTGATCGCGGGCTGGGATATTGGCGAGGCGCTGCGTCGCGCCGAAGCGTACCGGCAGGCCGGCGCCGATGCGATTCTGATCCACAGCAAACTCTCGCGCCCCGATCAGATCGTCGAATTTGCCGCGGAATGGGCGAACCGCGCGCCCGTCGTCATCGTGCCGACGAAGTATTACAGTACCCCCGTCGAAGTGTTCCGCAAGGCGGAGATCAGCCTCGTGATCTGGGCGAACCACCTGATCCGCAGCGCCGTTCAGGCAATGCAGAAAACCGCGGCCGTGATCTACGAAACGGAGTCACTGACGGAAATCGAAGACCGCATTGCAAGCGTCGACGAACTGTTTCGCCTGCAGGGTGCGGACGAACTCGCGGCGGCCGAAGATCGTTATTTCTCGAGTTACCAGGCCGAAACGAAGGCGATCATCCTTGCCGCGGGCAGCGGGAGCGGCGGCGACCTTGAAGGCCTCACGGCCGAACGGCCAAAAGCGATGATTCCGGTCGCCGGCATTCCCCTGCTCCGCCGTCTCGTCGATAAATGTAAAAAGCGCGGCATCGACGACATTACGGTCGTTGCGGGTTACAAGGCGGAAAGTATCGACGTCCAGGGTATCAACCTGCTCGTAAACGAGGCGTTTGCAAACACCGGTGAACTCAGCTCCCTGCGCTGCGCAATGGATCGGTTCAGCGACGACATGGTCATCATGTACGGTGATCTGTTGTTCCGCAGCTACATCCTGCGCGATTTGATGGAGAGCGACGCAGACCTCAGCGTCGTTGTCGATTCCGCGACGGATGAACTCGTGCACAACGGCACCCAGGATTTTGCCTACTGCAGCGAACCGGACGACCGCTCGATGTGGGGCCAGGCCGTGAGTCTGAAGCGCATCGTCGAAGGCCGCGACCCCGGGGCGGACGGCGAACCCAGCGGTCGCTGGATCGGCATGATCCGCGCGACCGGCGAAGGACGCACGTGGCTCGAGGACGCGATAAACCGACTGTCCGAACGCGACGATTTCGCTCAGCTCGGCCTGCCCGAGCTGATCAACGCCATGGTCGACGCCGGCCGCGATGTGCGCGTGTGGTATATCCACGGACACTGGCTCGATGTGAATTCACTGACCGATCTCGAGCGCGCCGGGGATTTCGCGGCGGAGCAGGATTCCTGAGCAGGTTTACAGCACGATGATCGAAGCACGAGATTTCGTCGACCGCGCTTGCGCGGCCGGCTTCGACTGGTACGCGGGGGTGCCGTGTTCGTTTCTGACCCCGTTCATCAACTACGTGATCGGCGATCCCGCGCTGACTTACGTTTCCGCCGCGAACGAAGGTGATGCGGTGGCGGCAGCCTGCGGCGCCGCGATCGGCGGCCGCGGGGGAGTCGCGATGATGCAGAACTCGGGTCTCGGCAACGCCGTCAGTCCGTTGACCTCGCTCGCATATGTCTTCCGCATCCCGCTGCTCGTGATCTGCACGCATCGTGGCGCACCCGGGCTCAAGGACGAACCCCAGCACGAACTCATGGGCCGGATTACCGGTGAACTGTTCGACACGATGGAGATACCGTGGGAATACTTTCCGGCTGACACCGCGGATATCGGACCGGCGCTCGAACGCGCGCAGGCCTACCTCACGCGCGAACGGCGACCCTATGCCCTGGTCATGCGCAAAGGCACGGTGTCACCGCATCCCCTGTCGAATCCCCCGCCACCGGAACGCGTGCGCGCAACCCAGGTTACGGGACCGTCGATCGAACAATGCGCGGCGGCGACGCGCCCGACCCGCGCGCAGGCGCTTGCACGGATCATCGACGCGAGCCCCGGGCGCGGGTCCGTCGTGATCGCGACGACCGGGTTCAGCGGGCGCGAATTGTACGCGGCCGCTGACCGCGCGAACCAGCTGTACATGGTCGGTTCGATGGGTTGTGCCTCGAGCCTCGGGCTCGGGCTTGCGCTCGCACGTCCGGATTTGCATGTGATCATCATCGACGGCGACGGCGCGGGCCTCATGCGCATGGGCAACCTCGCGACGGTCGGCGCTTACGCCGGCGGCAACCTGTCGCATGTGTTGCTCGACAACGAGGCGCACGATTCAACCGGTGCGCAGGCGACGGTTTCGGCCGGGGTCGATTTCGCCGACATCGCCCGGGCTTGCGGTTATGCGGTGGCGGCGCGCGCCGCGCATCCTGACGACCTGAGCGCGTTTCTCGCGCAACCCCGCGGCAACGGCCCGCGTTTCGTGCATATGAAAATCACCACCGGCACGATCGATGATCTGCCACGTCCCGCAATCACTCCGGCCGCGGTACTCGAGCGGCTGCAGGAGCAAATCCATCAATGAAAACGATCCTGCTCAACCCCGGACCGGTCACCCTTAGCGCGCGCGTACGCAACGCGATGCTGCGCGACGACCTGTGTCATCGCGAACCGGAATTCTCGAGCCTGCAAAGCGGCATTCGCGAGAAGTTGCTCGCGACCTACGACCTCCCGGCATCCGACTGGGCCAGCGCGCTGATCACGGGCTCGGGTACGGCCGCGGTTGAATCCATGATCACGAGCCTCGTGCCGCGCGATGGCAAGCTGTTGATCGTCGAGAACGGTGTTTACGGCGAAAGAATGCGCCGCATCGCGGAGCGCTATGCGATCCCGGCGACGAGCGTGACGCAGGCGTGGCAGGCGCCGATCGATTACGCGGCCGTGGCCGCCGCCCTCGCCGCCGATGGCGACATCTCGCATATTGCCGTGGTCCACCACGAAACGACCACCGGCCGCCTGAACGATCTCGGGCCGCTGGGGGAAATCTGCCGGCAACACGACGTCGCGGTGCTGCTCGACGCGGTCAGCAGTTTCGCGGCCGAAGCGATCCCGTTTACGAGCGTGCCGATCGCGGCTTGCGCGGCCACCGCGAACAAATGCCTGCACGGGGTCCCGGGAACGTGCTTCGTCATCACGTCGCGCGATGCGCTCGCCGCGGCACACCCGCGCAATCTGTACCTCGACCTCGGCGCCTATGTCAGCGCCCAGGACAGTGCCGGCACCCCATTCACGCAGTCGATACAGACGTTCTATGCGCTCGACGAAGCGCTCGATGAGCTCGAGGAATCCGGCGGGGTCGCGGCGCGACGGGCACTTTACGAATCACGCATGGCGACGGTCCGCGAGACCCTCGTAGTGCTCGGCATCGAACCGCTGCTCGATGCCGCCGAGTGTTCATGCGTGCTGCACGCCTACAAGTTACCGCAAGGCACGGACTATACGACGCTGCACGATGCGCTGAAGGCGGCCGGGTTCATCATCTACGCGGGCCAGGGCAGCTACGCGCAGTCGATTTTCAGGATTTCGATGATGGGCGAGATCAGCAGCGCCGACATCGGCCGCCTGCGGCAGGCGCTCACGGCCGCGCTCGCTGGCTGACAGGCCGCGAGGCGGCCGCGCGCTAGGCGCTTTGAGCGGTGCTGTGCGCGCCGTGTACCTTGTCGAGAAACGCCGCGATCGATGCTTCGATGTGCGCAATATCGAGCCCGCCTTCGGCCAGCATATCGTCACGCGATCCGTGCTGCAGTAAACGATCGGGCAGGCCCAGGTTCAATGTGAGCTGCGTAATTCCGTGCGCGGCCAGGACCTCGTTGACCGCACTGCCGGCACCGCCCGCGGTGACGTTCTCATCGATAGTCACGATGACGTCGTGCGCGTGCGCCATCTCGACGATGATGTCCTCATCGAGCGGTTTGACGAAGCGCATGTTCACGACGCTTGCATCGAGTTTCTCGGCGACGGCCGTGGCGGGCGCGACCATCGTGCCGAACGCGAGTATCGCGATGCCGCGGCCGCGGCGTCGTACTTCGGCCTTGCCGAGCGGCAGCGCCGTCATTTTCGCTTCGAGTTCCACACCGGGTCCGCCGCCGCGCGGGTAGCGCACCGCGGCCGGGCCGTCGTGCATGAAGCCGGTATAGAGCATCTGCCGGCACTCGTTCTCGTCGGCCGGCGCCATCAGTACGATGTTCGGCAGACAACGCAGAAAGCTGTTGTCGTAGCTACCGTTGTGCGTCGGTCCGTCCGCGCCGACAACCCCGGCCCGGTCGAGCGCAAACAGGACGGGCAGGTTTTGCAGCGCGACGTCATGCACGAGTTGATCATAGCCACGCTGCAGGAACGTCGAGTAGATCGCAACCACGGGCTTCAGCCCGTCACATGCCATGCCGGCGGCAACCGTCACGGCGTGTTGCTCGGCAATGGCAACATCGTAGTAGCGATCGGGGAATTCCTCCTCGAAACGCACGAGTCCGGACCCTTCGCGCATCGCCGGTGTGATCGCGACAAGGCGTTTGTCGAGCGCGGCCATATCGCACAGCCAGTCGCCGAAAATTTTGCTGTAACTCGGCTTCGACGGCGCCGCCGACGGGCTCGACACAATGCCCACGTTCGGATCGAACGGCGTCACGCCGTGATATTTCACCGGGTCTTCTTCTGCCGGGGCGTAACCTTTGCCTTTTTTCGTGATGATATGCAGGAACTGAGGTCCGTCGAGTTCCTGGATGTTGCGCAAGGTCGCCAGGACGGTTGGCAAATCGTGCCCGTCGATCGGTCCGATGTAGTTGAACCCGAACTCTTCGAACAGGGTGCCGGGGACGATGAGTCCCTTGACGTGCTCTTCCGCGCGACGCGCGAGTTCCCACGCGTTCGGCACCTGCGACAGCACTTTCTTGCTGCCTTCGCGCACGGTCTTGTAAATCTTGCCGGACAGCAATTGCGCGAACCGGTTCGACAACGCGCCGACATTCGGTGAAATCGACATGTTGTTGTCGTTCAGGATGACGAGCATGTCGACGCCGCAGTCACCGGCATGGTTCAGTGCCTCGAATGCCATCCCGGCGGTCAGCCCGCCATCGCCGATCACGGCGACCGCGCGGCGCCCCGTACCCGTGGTCTTCGCCGCGAGTGCCATACCGAGCGCGGCGCTTATCGATGTACTCGAATGGCCGACCCCGAACGTGTCGTATGCGCTCTCGTCGCGCTTCGGAAACGGTGCCACACCGCCTTTCTGGCGTACCGTGTGGATCCGGTCCCGGCGCCCCGTCAGGATCTTGTGCGGGTAGGCCTGGTGGCCTACGTCCCAAACGATCCGATCCTCGGGCGTGTTGTAGAGGTAATGCAGCGCGACGGTCAGTTCGACGGTGCCGAGCCCGGCAGCGAAGTGGCCACCGCTTTGACTGACCGAAGCGAGCAGGAATTGACGCAATTCACGCGCGACCTGCTCCAGTGACGATTCCGGCAGTTGCCGCAAATCTTCCGGCGAGTTCAGGTTATCAAGCAATGGATAATTCGTTTTACGGGTCATGGTCGCGCAAATATAAAGGCATCAAAAGGGGGAAGCACCGAGCGGCGGCATTATCCTTGATTCGCGCAGCAACCGCTAGCAAACGGCCCGTCAGCGATCCGGGCAAGCGACGCGAGCACCCCGGCCCCGGGTTACACGCCGAAAATGGCGCTATCGTTTTAGCGTGCACGACGGCGAAATTCCTTAGCGCGAATCACCGGGGAATCCCGGATGGTGCAGCGCAAAGCCTGTACTTTACAGAATCATTACAGTATCTTAGCGCCCCATTCGGCTGGCAGTCGCAAGACGATCAAACCGGCACAATCAGTCGCTAAACCAACATCTTCCAGAGGCACATCATGGGCGTACCGCTGATTCAGCAATACCGCGTAGGTCGTTACATACTCAGTCAGAAGCTCAAAGGTGTAAAACGCTACCCGCTTGTGCTCATGCTCGAGCCGCTGTTCCGCTGCAATCTCGCCTGCTCGGGCTGTGGCAAGATCGACTATCCCGAAAATATCCTCGACAAACGCCTCAGCGTCGAAGACGCGCTTGGCGCGGTGGATGAATGCGGCGCCCCGATCGTGTCGATTGCCGGCGGTGAGCCGCTGATCCACAAAGAGATGCCTCAGATAGTCGAGGGCTACATCGCGCGCAAGAAATTCGTCTACCTGTGCACGAATGCGCTGCTGCTCGACCGCCGCATGGACGACTACAGCCCGTCCCCGTACCTCACGTTCTCGATTCACCTCGACGGTAACCGGGATCGTCACGACGCCTCGGTGTGCCGGACGGGCGTGTACGAGAAATGCACCGCCGTGATCAAAAAGGCGCTCGCGCGGGGATTCCGGGTCACCGTCAATTGCACCCTGTTCCAGGGGGAATCGCCGGAAGAAGTCGCGGAATTCATGGACACGATGATGGCGCTCGGTGTCGAGGGCGTAACGATTTCTCCCGGCTACAACTACGAACGCGCACCGCGGCAGGATGTTTTTCTCAAACGCAAGGGCAGCCGCCAGTTGTTCCGCGATATCTTCAAGCTTGGCCGCGGCCGCAAATGGCGCTTCAACCAGTCGTCGCTGTACCTCGATTTCCTCGCCGGTAACCAGACCTACCACTGCACGCCGTGGGGCAACCCGACGCGCAATGTCTTCGGGTGGCAAAAACCGTGCTATCTGCTCGTTGGCGAAGGTTATGCGAAGACGTTCAGCGAATTGCTCGAAGCGACGGAATGGGACAAGTACGGTACCGGCGTCAACCCGAAGTGTGCCGATTGCATGGTACACAGCGGCTACGAGGCGACGGCGGTAAACGATACCGTGGCGCGGCCGTGGAAAGCGCTGTCGGTGTTCCTGCGCGGCCCGCGCACGGATGGCGAGATGGCACCGGAAGTGCCGTTCCACTACGACGACGAAGCGGTGCCGGCGAAACCGCTGCTCGTGGCGAGTACCGACGTCGAAAAATCCACGAACGAAAAACAGGTCGCCTGACCGCTACCCACGACGTCTTACCGTGCCACGACTGACGGCGGTTCCGGTGTGATCACATGGCTCGCTGCAGGCGCGGCGTGTATGTGGGCAGGCTTGCTGCTGTTGCCGTGGCGCCCCTGGAGCACGCGCGAGCGCCTTGTCATCGATCCGGACGCCGCATCGGATTTCGACAGCATCAGCGTACTCATCCCCGCGCGCGACGAAGCGTCCTGTATCGGCGAAACGCTCGCCCGACTCGCCCGTCAGGGGCGCTTCAGACGCGTGGTCGTGATCGACGATCAAAGCAGCGACGGAACCGGCGATATTGCTCGCGGTACCGGCCTCGACAATCTGACGGTACTGTCCGGCAGCGGCCCGGAACCCGGATGGAGCGGCAAGTTGTGGGCCTTGCGCCAGGGGCTGCAGCATTGCGAGTCGCCCTACGTGCTGCTGCTCGACGCGGACATCGGCCTCGAACCCGGGGTCGTGGCGAGTATGCTCAAGCGCCTCGAACTCGAACAACTCGACATGATTTCCATCATGGCGAACCTGCACATGCGTAATTTCTGGGAGCGCCTGCTGCTGCCACCGTTCGTGTATTTCTTCAAGCTGATCTACCCGTTTGCACTGGCGAACAGCGAGCGTTCGTTCGTCGCCGCCGGGGCCGGCGGGTGCGTACTCCTGCGCCGAACGGCGCTCGCCGAAATCGGCGGTTTCGACAGCCTGCGCGAAGCGATCATCGACGACTGCACGCTGGCGAAAAAGATCAAGCAGCGGCCCGGTCGGATCTGGATCGGTCTGTCGAACGACGCGCGCGCCTTGCGCCCGTACGGCACGCTGACCAATATCTGGAACATGGTCGCGCGCACCGCATACACCCAATTGCATTACTCGCCGATCTGGCTTGCCGTGTGCACCGTGCTGCTCGTGCTCGGCTACATCGTGCCGATCGTGGCGTTGTTCAGCGGCGTACCCGCCGCCGTTGTGCTCGCCGTGATTGCGCTGGCGACAATGTTCGCCTCGTACGCGCCGACAATTCGGTACTACGGGCTCGGCCCCGGTTGGATCGCGACGTTGCCACTGGCGGCAACGCTGTTTCTCGCGATGACCTGGACCTCGGCCGTGCGCTACACGCGAGGCGAACGCTCGCGGTGGAAAAACCGCTCCTACGGAACCGCATGAGCGGCTGACGGGACACACGGCGCAAAAATGCCATGAACTAAACTCCGCCCGTGGGCTCGATCCAAGACACACGGACGACACAGGAATGATCTGATATGAAGACAGTGAACGCGGCAGCCTTCGCGCTGATCTTTTTTCTCGGGACGCAATCGTTCGCAGCGGCGGATGAGACACCGGCGGCGGCGGTCGTCGAATCGCTGCACGCCACGCTGCTGAAAATCATGCAGGACGCCGACACGCTCGGCTACAGCGGACGGGTCGACACGATCGCGCCGGTGCTCAACCGGAGTTTCGATTTCGAGACCATTTCACGCATTGTCACGGGGCGCGCCTGGAACGAGCTGGACGCGACCCGGCGAAGCGAGTTCACCGCGCTGTTCGCGCGCCTGAGCGCAGCCACTTACGCCTCGAATTTCAGCAGCTTCAGTGGCGAGCGATTCGAGACGCTGTCGAGCGAGGCGAAACGCGACAACATGCTCGTCAAGACCGTACTCGTGAAGGCTGACGGCGACAAAGTCACGCTCGATTACCTGCTGCGCAAAAGCGACGGACTGTGGCGAATTGTTAACGTTATCGCCGAAGGCGTTTCCGACCTGTCGCTCAAGCGTGCGGACTACACGGCCGTTATCAAAAATGAAGGTTTTAACTCACTCATTACCCAATTAAATGGTAAAGTAACGAGCTACGGAGAGAGCGGGCGCTAGCGAGCCCCGCGAACGCTTTCGGGCGTGGCCAAATAACAACATAGCAAGAACAAACGCTGATTCAATTTACTCATCGGGACAACCAAAATGCAGCATGAAGGAACAATGGCGCACATCGCTGCGCTCGTTTTGTTGTTAAGTCTGATCACGGGATGCGCATCAAACCCGGGCGGCGATCCGGGCGACCCGTACGAATCGGCGAACCGCAAGATCTACAACTTCAACGACGCGATTGACCGCAATGTGCTGCAACCGGTCGCACGCGGCTATGTCGACGTGACCCCGAAACCGGTCCGCACGGGTTTCACGAATTTCTTCGCCAATGCCGGGTATCTGAACGTCATCGCGAACGACCTGCTGCAGGGCAAGGGCATGCAGTTTCTCAGCGATTCCGGCCGTTTCGTCGTGAACAGCACGTTTGGCCTCGGCGGTTTGTTCGACCCGGCCCGCGAAATGGGCCTCGTCGCCCACGACGAGGATCTCGGCCAGACCTTCGGCGTCTGGGGTGCGGGAGAAGGCGCGTACCTGAACCTGCCGCTCGGCGGACCGAGTTCCGTGCGTGACGCTCCGGGCCTCGTGGCGGCGATATTTACGAACCCGCTGACCTACCTGAACCCGGTGGTGAACATTCCGCTGAACGTGGTCAACGCCGTGAATACCCGCGCGAATCTGCTCGAGGCCACGAACATCCGCGACCAGGCTGCGCTCGACCCGTATACGTTCGTGCGTGAAGCGTATCGTCAGCAGCGCGAATTCAAGATCTACGACGGCAACCCGCCCGGCGACGGATTCGATGAATATCTCGACGGCGAGGGCGACTCGGCCATCCTCAAAGTGTACTGATCCGAGCGCTTAATCCGACGTCCGTTCAGGCCCCACGCGATGGGGCCTGATCATTTCCAGCCAGTGCTTTACGGGCCGCTCGGCCCGGCGCTGCAGGTGCATGAGACACCCGATGTTCGCGCTTACGTAAACCTCGGGCGCCCCGCTTTCGAGCGCCGCGAGCTTGTTATCCAGCAGCCGCCCCGAAAGGTCGGGCTGCAGCAGCGAATAACTGCCTGCCGATCCGCAACACAAGTGCGGATCCGGCACGTCCGTCAGCTCAAACCCGGTCGCGACGAGCAATGACTCCACCGCGTCCGCCCCCCGCAAACCATGGCGCAGCGTGCACGGCGACTGGAACGCAATGCGCGTGGCGGCCGGCACGTGGTAGGCCGCGGCCAGCTGCGCCGGGTCGATCACGGCAGCCGGATCGCACACGAGCGCGGCCACCCGCGCCGCGCGTTCGGCGTAGATCGGATCGTCGCGCAGCAGCTCACCGTATTCGCGCAACATGACGGCACAGCCGCTCGACGTCGCGAGCACGGCCTCGGCGCCATCATCGAGCGCCGCGGTCCAGGCATCGATATTGCGCCGGGCAAAGGTGCGCGCCTCGTCCGCCTCACCGAGGTGGTAGGCAACCGCGCCACAGCAGCCGCCGGCGGGCGGGGTCACGAGGGCGATGCCGAGTTCGTCGAAAATTTCGCGCGCGGCTTCGTTGATCGCCGGCGACACGGCCGACTGCACACAACCTTCCAGCAGGAGCATACGACGCGCATGGTTACGCACCGTAGCGACGCGAAACCCGTGTGGGCGCGCCGGTATCAGTTCGGCCAGTGCGCGCGGTGCGAGCGATTTGACGAGACGCCCGGCAGCCGCGAGCCAGCGAAATCGCGCCGGGTACGGCACTATCCTGCGCAGCAGCCAGCGCTGCAGCCGGTCGCCGGGCTTGCGCGGAACCTTCGCATCGACGAGCGGACGCGCGGCATCGAGCAGGCGACTGTACTGCACGCCGGACGGACACGTCGTCTCGCAGGCGCGGCACGTGAGACACCGATCGAGGTGGGTTTGCGTTGCTGCGCCAACCTCGGACTCCTCGAGCATCGACTTGATCAGATAGATGCGTCCCCGTGGCCCGTCGAGTTCATCACCGGTGAGTTGGTAGGTCGGACAAGTCGCATTGCAAAATCCGCAGTGCACGCAGGCGCGTAGTATCGACGTCATTTCGCGCCCGTGCGCCGACTCGAGGACCGCATCGGAAAATTTCGCGCGCATTCAGTTCTCCTGTCGCGAACGCGGCCGACCGCGTGCCGGCGTGCGCTCGCGGGGTGAGTTGAGTCGCGGCGAAACCGGCATCACAAATCGGCGTACAACCGCCCGGGGTTGAATATCCGGTGCGGATCGAATGCCGCCTTCAGGCGCCGGTGGATCGTCGAATTCACTTTGTCGAGCGGGGTGAACGGCAGTTCGTCGTGCCCGCGAAACAGGCTGGCGTGCCCGCCCGCGGCCTGCGCATGCGCGCGAACGACGGACGCCGGTGCCGTGGATTTCAGCCAGCGCAACGCACCGCCCCAGTCACACAGCCAGGCGCCGGGCAGGTCGATGCGTTCAGCGGCCGGCGGCACGGACAAACGCCACAACGGCGCCGGGTCATCGAAGAAGTCGAGTCGCTGCCCGTTCAGTTCACCCCAGAAGCTGCCGTCCTCACTGCCATCCGCGGCAAGCGCGGCGGCAGCCTCCTCGACCCCGTCGGCGCTGCCCGACAAACGCACACGCAGCGTCCGCGCGGCGTAGGCCATGGCACTGACCGGCCATGGCTTGCGCGCGATATCGAGCATTAATCGACGCGCCTCCCCGGCACGTCGCTGCCACACGAGGGTGCGCTCGTACTCCGGCAGCGGCAGAACTTTCAGCGACAGCGTAAGCAGCAGTCCGAGCGTCCCGAGCGAACCCGCCATCACGCGCGACACATCGTAGCCGGCAACGTTCTTCATGACCTGTCCGCCGAAGCGCAACACCTCGGCATCAGCCGTCATCATTTCCACCCCGAGCACGGAGTCGCGTACGGCGCCCGCATACGGTCGTCGCGGCCCCGACAAACCGGCGGCAACCACGCCACCGACGGTGCTCGCGGCGCCAAACGACGGCGGCTCGAATGCGAGCATCTGCCGTTCGTTCGCGAGTGCGGTTGCCAGTGCGTCGAGGCGCGTGCCGGCGAGAACCGTGACGACGAGTTCGGCCGGTTCGTATTCGACGATGCCGTGGAAGTGCCCGGTCGCGAGCGGCTCGCCGACGCCCGGACGGCCGTAAAACGATTTCGTGCCGCCGCCGACGATGTTCAGCGCACCGGCGGTTTCGCGCGCGCGCTTGATTTGTTCGGTAAACGCTTCGAGCGCGCCCGCCGCGTCGCCCGGTGTCGCGCCACGTCCCGACATCGATTGCATCAGTCGCCGCCGCGACGCGGCGGAATCGGCACCGTCGGGATCGCAACGCCACCGTTCTGTCCGCGTTGGCGCAGCGTGTGATCCATCAGTACGAGCGCGAGCATCGCTTCGGCTATCGGCGTCGCCCGGATCCCGACACAGGGATCGTGGCGCCCGAGCGTCGCAATATCCGTCGCGTGGCCTGCGCGATCGATCGTGTTGCCGGAAATCCGGATGCTCGAAGTCGGTTTCAGGGCGATGCTCACGGCAATATCCTGGCCGCTGCTGATCCCGCCGAGTATTCCGCCGGCCGAATTGCCGACGAAACCCTCCGGGGTCAGTTCATCGCGATGCTCCGTGCCGTGCTGCGTAATCACCGCGAAACCGTCGCCGATTTCGACGCCCTTGACCGCGTTGATGCTCATCATCGCCTTCGCGATATCCGCATCGAGCCGATCGAAGATCGGTTCACCGAGTCCCGGCGGCACGCCGCTTGCGACGACGTTGACCCGGGCGCCGATCGAATCGCCGGACTTGCGCAGGCGATCCATATAGGCCTCGAGGTCCGCCACGCGGGACGGCACCGAGCAGAAAAACGGGTTATCGTCCACGCCGTCCCATTGACCGAACCCGATCTCGAGCTCTCCGAGCTGCGCGAGGTAGCCGCGGATCCGGATTCCGTACGTCGTGGCGAGATATTTCTTCGCGATCCCGGCGGCGGCGACACGCATGCACGTTTCCCGCGCGGACGAGCGACCGCCGCCACGGTAATCGCGCACGCCGTATTTCTGTATGTAGGTGTAATCCGCGTGACCGGGACGATACTTGTCCGCGATATTCGAATAATCCTTCGATTTCTGATCGCCGTTTTCGATCACGAGTCCGATTGGTGTACCGGTCGTTCTGCCCTCGAAAACGCCGGCCACGATGCGCACCTGATCGTCTTCACGACGTTGCGTCGTGTGGCGACTCTGGCCCGGCTTGCGGCGGTCGAGGTCGCGCTGCAGATCCGCTTCGTCGAGTTCGATACCGGGCGGGCAGCCATCGACAATTCCAAGATAGCCGTAACCGTGACTCTCGCCACAGGTCGTCAGCGTGAACAGTGTTCCGAATGTATTACCAGACATCGCGGCATTGTAATACAGACGGCTCGTCAGGAACGTCCCGCCCACCTATCGGGAGCCGCCGGTGCGCGCGGCCCGACTACGGCGGCGTGCCGATATCCGATTTGCAGGCGATGCCGATGCCTTCGCCGCCGTGCTCGAGTTCGACCCAGGTGAAATTCACCCATGGCAGTGCGCGATCGATGTCGCCGGCCATTTCGCCGACATCGACGATGAGCGCGCCCCCGTCAGCGAGGTGCGCGCGCGCACCGGCGCAAATACGGCGCACGCAGTCGAGACCGTCATCACCCGCATCGAGGGCGAGGCGTGGTTCATGCGCATATTCGGGCGGCAGCGCGTCGACGGTGGCGCGCGGAACATACGGCGGATTCGTGATGATCAGGTCGCACTGCGCAGGCGTCGACGGAAACAGATCGACGAGTTCGAAGCGCACGCGGTCGTCGCCGAGCGCGTGCGCGGCCGCGTTTTGCCGTGCAACCGCGAGCGCGGCCGACGAAATATCCGTCGCGGTGACGTGTGCATGTGGCAGCGCGAGCGCGCAGGCGATCGCGATACAACCGCTACCGGTCCCGATTTCGATGATCTGACGCAGCCCGGCCGGCTCGAGCCACGGCGCGAATTCAGCCCCGATCAGTTCGGCCAACGGCGAACGCGGAATCAGTACGCGCTCATCGACGACGAATTCGTGCCCGGCAAACCACATACGGCCCGTGATATAGGCGGCCGGGCGCCGCGTTTCTATGCGTTGCGTGATCACGTCGGCAACCCGCGCAACGGCCGCCGGGTCGAGACTTTCGTCAAGCATCTCGGGCGCGCAGTCGAACGCAAGACCCAGTGCGTCGAACACGAGAAATACCGCTTCGTCGCGCGCATTGTCCGTGCCGTGGCCGAAAACGAGTCCGGCGTCGACGAACCGCTGCTCGGCGTCCAGTACGAGGCTGCGGGCGCTCGGCGTTGTCGGCGGTGTCGACATTACTCGCCCTGCCAGCCCGAATGCGCCAGCAGCAGACGCAACGGCAGGCGTTGCAGCAGCCGCT